>NZ_JBFAZZ010000020.1:0-136561 GCF_040689425.1 Actinoplanes sp. NPDC051475 | reverse complement strand
GAGGTCAGCGGGGTGTGTGCCAGCCGGACCAGTGCCCGGCCGCTGAGGTCGGCGACGAGGAAGGAGACGCTGCGTGCGTGAAGCGCCGCGCCGAGCTCGCGGGTGACGGCCCCGACAGCTTCCACCGGCGCCGCTTCCTCAGCCGCGGCCAGCATTTCGGACAGCACAACCTCCACCGCGGGGTCCATGCCGGGCAGCATACGGATATCCGGGCCGGGCCACCGCGCGGCCACAACAGCAAGATCCTCGCCCCCGCCCGCGTCCTTCCCACCTCCCGTAGCTGGAGCCGTCGGTCAGTGCACCTGGGCAGCGCGCGCATCTGGGGTCATGACCCTGTGGTCCCGTGCGGCGTTGCGTGCGGCACCAGGCGCCGCGGCATACGGGGCAGTCAGGTCCGACAGGTCCGGCTGCATCTTGCTGGCCTCTTCTGGGTAACACCTGTCAGCATGGATGCCGAACCGCGACCGGCGTCTGCCTGCAAAGCCCGGCCGCCTGGCCGAAAAGGCATGGCGTGAACTCCTTTGACGCAGCATCTCCGGTACCGCCGGAGACGCCAGAGAGCTGGCCCGTCGAGGAACGGCTACGGGCTACCTCCGACTGGTTCGCCACCGCCGATGTTCTGGGCGATGAGCTGGTGCCCGCGTGGGCGGACTGGTGCGCCGTGCATGTCCGTGCGTCAGTCGTCGAAGCTTTGCGCGCGGGATCAGCTGTTTCGCTGGCCGAGCTGGACCTGACGCGGCCGGTCGACGGTGAGCCGTTGGAAATGGTGACGTTGCGGCACCGCGACGCCGGGCGTGAGCCGGTGGTCCGGCTGTGGGCTGCCGAGGTACCGGTGCGCGCGGGTGACGCCTACGGGGCTGGACGGGTGACTGCCACCGGGATCACTCGCTACCTGCCTCACGTGGGGCCGGCCATGCTCGATGCCACGGCGGCAACCGCACAGCAACGGGCTCAATTCAAGGAACTGGGTATCGGCAGCTCCATCGTGGTGCCGCTGTACACCTCGACCGGCGCACTTTTGGGCGCCATGACGCTGCTGCGCGAGCTCGACGCCCGAGAAGCATTCACGCAACGCGACGTCCAAACCGCCGAACGGCTCGCCCGGTCAGCCGCCGAAGCGCTCGACGCTTCCCGCATCGCGACGGTCACCGCCGAACCCACGGCGCCTGATGTCGATGCTCAGCGGACCGCCACCTGGCGACCACCACACCCACACGACGCCAGCACCAGCACCGATGGCCGCAACTGGGCCAGGCGCACACTGCCCGAACTTCTCACCCGCCCACCCCGGCGCGAACTGTACGACGACATCGACCTCGTCTTCACCGAACTGCTCAGCAACGCCGTCCGCCACGGTGGAGGACTACGCGAGGCGCAACTGGTCAACACCGGTGAGCACCTACGCCTCGTGGCCGCTGACAACGATCCACGCGGTCCCGCACTGCGGGCGCGGCGCCCTGACCAGCCCAACGGGCGCGGCATGCACCTGATCCAAGCCATAGCCGACCGCTGGGGCATCTACCGCCACCACGCCGAAACCGGGAAACGCGTCTGGGCTGACCTGCGCTTCACCGCGTGAACCTCGACCGTGACTTCGAGGTCAAAAGCGCCTCGGTCAAACCAAGATCGGCTTAACCGGTGAGACCCACGGTCACCTGATCGGATCCGTGGGCAAGGCCGCCGCCGACGCGGTAGCGGCCGTGGCTCCCCTGCGGCAGGCAGAGTAGCCAGAGAAGATCCCTACCAATCGACCAGCCGATCGAATGATTCCGATGAACAGCCGACTGATCATGGCCCGACCAGCCTGAACCGTGGAGCCCCCGGTCGGAATCGAACCGACGACATCCTGTTTACAAGACAGGTGCTCTGGCCAACTGAGCTACAGGGGCAAGGGCATCAGCATAGCCGCTGGCCTCTCGACGGGCCGAAACGCCCGGGGCAGCGTCCCACCTTGGCAGAACATGAAAAAAAGTTTACGGTGGCGGGGCGTGTGGCCCGCCACACCATGTTCCTCCCACTCGGATCGTCCGGCACGTTCCTGCCGGTGGAAAGGAAGTCGATTCACCATGGCTACCGTCACCTATGACAAGGCCTCCCGGATCTACCCGGGCTCCGACCGTCCCGCCGTCAACGAGCTGAACCTCGAGATCGGCGACGGCGAATTCCTCGTCCTGGTCGGCCCCTCGGGTTGTGGCAAGTCCACCAGCCTGCGCATGCTCGCCGGCCTCGAGGACGTCGACCGCGGCCGGATCCTCATCGAGGGCAAGGACGTCACCAACCTGCCCCCGAAGTCCCGCGACATCGCGATGGTCTTCCAGAACTACGCCCTGTACCCGCACATGTCGGTGTACGAGAACATGGCGTTCGCCCTGAAGCTGCGGAAGACCCCGAAGTCGGAGATCGACCGCCGGGTCAAGGAGGCCGCACAGCTGCTCCAGCTCGAGGAGTACCTCTCGCGCAAGCCGAAGGCGCTCTCCGGTGGTCAGCGTCAGCGGGTAGCCATGGGCCGGGCCATCGTCCGCGAGCCGCAGGTGTTCCTCATGGACGAGCCCCTGTCGAACCTCGACGCGAAGCTGCGCGTGCAGACCCGTTCGCAGATCGCCACGCTGCAGGCCAAGCTCGGCATCACCACCGTCTACGTCACGCACGACCAGGTCGAGGCCATGACGATGGGCCACCGGGTCGCGGTCATGCTCGACGGTGTGCTCCAGCAGTGCGACACCCCGCGGGCGCTCTACGACACCCCCGGGAACGTCTTCGTCGCCGGCTTCATCGGCTCGCCGGCCATGAACATCAAGACGGTGCCGCTGCACGAGGCGGGCGCGGCCTTCGCCGAGCTGGCCGTGCCGCTGACCCGCGAGCAGGTCGCCGCCGCGCAGTCGGGTGGCGGCAAGGTCACCATCGGCTTCCGCCCGGAGTCCACCGACCTGGTCTCCCCGACGGCGGGCGGCCTGCCGGTCGTCGTCGACCTGGTCGAGGACCTCGGCTCGGACGCCAACGTCTACGGCCACGCGGCCCTCGACGGCGGCTCGGAGCGGTTCGTGGTCCGCACCGACCGGCGCAGCATGCCGACCATGGGCGAGACCGTGTTCATCAAGCCGCAGGCCGAGCAGGTGCACGTGTTCAACGCGACCACGGGCGAGCGCATCTGACGGCGACCTCGTGACGAAGGGCGGTTCCCTCCGGGGAGCCGCCCTTTCGCGTCACGCACTTCCGGAGGCCTGAGTCACGAACCTCAGGAGGCGAACGTGTGCAGGATGAAGTCCTCGGCGGCGACGCAGGCCAGGTGCTTCTGATCCCAGGCGCAGGTCGCCGACCGGACGTCCGCCAGCGAGCCGAGCGGCACCGCGGGGTCACCGAGATGCTCGCCGGAGAGCGCCGGGTCGTCGGCCGACGTGGACAGTGCCTTGGAGAAGAGCAGCACGTTGCCGCCGTCCAGCCGGGCGGCCGTACCGGCCCGGGCCCACGAGACGCGGCCGCTGCCGTCGAGGAGCGTCGTCTGACCGGGCGAAGTGTTCTGCGCGACGAGCACGGAATCCCCCACCGGCACCAGGTTGTCGGCCTCCGCCACGGCCCGCGACCACAGCACCCCGCCGTTGGCGACGTCGACCGCCACGACCTTGGCCGTCTTGGAGTCGTACCCGGTCTTCTGCACGAAGCAGACCCGGTCGTCACCGCAGGCGGTCAGGTGCTCGACCTGGCTGTCGTCAGGAACCGTGTACGGCACCTCGGGCTCACCGAGCTTGCCCAGGTCGTACGCGACGATCCGCCGGGTGTTGCCGGACTCGGCCACGATCAGCCGCCCGTTGTGCGCGACCACCTCGTCGTCCGGGTCGGCCACGCTCTGCCGCGGCCCGGCCACCACGTCCCCGCTGCGCGCGTCGATGACCCGGGCGGACCGGTCGGCGCTGATCTGCACGAGCCGCTGGTCGTCCTCCATCGGCTCGGCGAACGGCACCCCGCCGGTGGTGGCGGCCACGGCCAGGTCGTCGCCGGTGGTGGCCGTGACGACCTTGGTGCTCACGGCGTACTCGGATTTGGGGCTCTTGTCCTCCCACGCGACCTTGCCCTGGCCGCGGACCTCGAGCCCGACGACCCGGTTCTCGGTGCGGTCGACGAGGACCGCGGTGTCGCCGGCGAAGAGCATGTCGTCGTTGCTCGCGATCCGCCGCTCCCACATCTTGTGGCCCTTGCCGGGATCGAGCAGCACCATGCGGCGGCCACCGGTGTCGCTGTCGGTGGCGCTGATGGCAACGACGGCGTGCGGCAACGTGAAGAAGAACTCCCAGCGAGCGGCGACCCCGGCCTCCGTGCTGCTCCACTGCGACTTCCCGGTGCCGGCGTCGGCGGCCACGACGCCGAGCTGCCCGTTATCGTCGGCGCTCGCGAAGTAGGCACGGTCGTCCCGCAGGGCGGCGGCGGAGAAGGCCGAGGTCACCGGCACGACCGGCTTCACCCGCCGCGCGTCGCTCAGCGGCTGATAGTCCAGCGCGGCATAGCCCGGCCAGAGCAGCACGGCGGCGGTCGCGGCCACCCCCAGCACGACGACGGTCACGGCGGCGATGATCCAGAAGCCCTTCCTCCGGTACGCCGGGAGCTTCCGTTCCGCCGCAAGGGCGGACGACGCGAGCCAGGGCTCGGCCGGGGCTGGAGCGCCCGAAGTCGGCAGCACAAATGGGGCACCACTACCGGCGGCGATCGCGGCCGCTTCACCGGTGGCCCACGGGTCGACGGGCTCGGCATACTGCGGTTCCGCGCTGCCCTCTCCCGGCTGCCCCGCGGCCGATCGGCCCGGGGCGGACCGGCCATCGGCGGACCGGCCATCGGCGGGCGGGCCCGAAACCGGCCGACCAGCCGGGGTCTCGCCGGCGTCGGCCGGGGTCGACGGGCCGGCGGCGGGCGGGCCGGCGGCGGGCGGGTCGGCGGCGGGTGGGTCGGCGGCCGGGTCGGCTGAGGTCACTGGGCCGGCAGCGGTCGAGGTCGACGGGCCGAACGCCGCGGTGAACGGGCCGGGGGCGGCGGCCTCGATGGAGGCGCTGGTCTCCTCGGTGAGCGGGCCGGCGGCTTCGGTGTGCAAGCCGGTGCCGGTCGGCGTCGGCCCGCTGTGGGCGACGGTATCCACCATGGGCTCCACCGCTGCCGCTCGAAGCGGTTTCGCCGGCGTGGAACTGCCGTGGTCGACCGGAACCGCGGCCAGGATCGCTCCCTCCGCCACCGGGAGTTCGGGCTGCTCCAGCACCGTCGGCGCAACGCCCAGCTCGCTGTGCAGCAGCCGCGCCGCGAGCGGGACCCGGGACGAGCCGCCGACCAGGAACAGGCCCGCCAGGTCGGCCGGGCTCAGCCCCGCCGCCTTCACCACCGCGTCGGCCTCCGCCACGCCGCGGCGCACCAGCGGGGCCGCCACCAGCTCCAACTCGTCGCGGGTGAGGTGCACCGCATGTTCGACGCCCGGCACGGCGACGGGCGCCTGTGCGGTCCGCGACAGCATCTCCTTGGCGCCGCGGACGTCGTCCCAAAACTGGCGGCGGGCGCGCCATTGGGGAAGTGTCACCGGTTCGCGCAGTGCGGACCAGGCAGCCGGCTCCGACGAGGCCAACGCCATCCCGAGGTGACCGACCAGCGCCGCGTCGATGTCGAGGCCGCCGAGGTCGTCGAGGCCGCCGGAGGAGATCACCTCGAAGCGCGCCCGGCCGTCCGGTCCGGCGCCCTCGTTGCGGACCACGGCGATGTCCAGCGTGCCGCCGCCGAAGTCGAACACCCCGAGCGCCGCACCCACGGGCACCGGGCGCCGCAGCACCTCGGCGAAGTAGCGGGCCGCCGCCACCGGCTCCGGGACGAGCTGCGTCGCCGGGGGCCAGCCCGCCAGCGCCAGGGCCTGGGTGAGCACCTTCCGGCGTTCCGTACCCCATGCGGCGGGGTAGGTCACGACGGCCGGTGGCAGGAACCCGGTGGCCGCCACGGCCTCCCGCGCCACCGCCTCGAGCAGCGCGGCCAGCAGGTCGGGCACCGGCACGTCCGCCCCGCCGAGCAGTACGGTCGCCGCGTCGACGTGCCGTTTCGGGTTGGGTTCGAGGCGGCCGGGCTCGGCGTATCCGAGGCGGACCGCGTCATGCCCCACGTGCAGGCGGCCGGTCGCGTCGAGGTAGACCGCCGACGGCAGCAGTGGCCGGCCGTCGAAGAGCAGCGGACGCACCCGCCCGTCGGGCCAGCGGAGCATGGCGACGGTGTGGGATGTGCCCAGGTCAACACCGAGCATGTGCTGCCCCTCCGCCAACGGACCACTCGGCCCGCCACGTTACAGGGCGGGTACGACCACCCAAGGATCCGGCGCTCCGTCAGCCATCCGGCCGACCACCCCGCCCAAGCCGGCGCGGCCCGAGCCAACGTGACTCAAGCGGCGCCGGCCCGAGCCGGCCAGCGTCATCCGAAAGGCGTCATCCGAAAGGCGTCAGCCGAAATGGCGTCAGCCGTACAGGCGGCGGCGCGACACCTCGGCGAGGGTCACCGCGGCGGCGACGCTCGCGTTGAGCGACTCCACCGTGGAGGCCATCGGGATGCTGACCCGCAGGTCGCACGTCTCGCCGACCAGCCGGGACAGTCCGCGGCCCTCCGAGCCGACCACCACGATCAGCGGCCCGACCGCCGCCTCGAGCTGGTAGAGGTCCGTCTCGCCGTCCGCGTCCAGGCCGATCGCCGTGAAGCCCGCCTGCTGGGCCGCCTTGATCGCTCGGGTCAGGTTGACCACCTGGGCGACCGGAACCCGGGCCGCCGCGCCCGCGCTGGTGCGCCAGGCCGTCGCGGTGATGCCCGCCGCGCGGCGCTCGGGCATGAAGACGCCGTGCGCGCCGAAGGCGGCCACCGAACGGATGACCGCGCCCAGGTTGCGCGGGTCGGTCACGCCGTCGAGGGCCACCAGGAGCGGGGCGGTCTGCTCCAGCGACGCGGCCACGAGGTCGTCGAAGTTCTCGTACGCGAACGGCGGCACCTGGAGGCCGACGCCCTGGTGCAGCACGCCGCCGGTCATCCGGTCGAGCTCGTTGCGGCTGACCTCGAGGATCGGGATGCCCCGGTCGCCGGCCGTACGGGCGATCTCGGTGATCCGCTCGTCGATGTCGATGCCCTGCGCGACGTACAGCGCGGTGGCCGGGACCAGCGCGCGCAGCGCCTCGACCACCGGGTTCCGGCCGAGCAGCAGCTCCGGACCTTCCTTGGTCGGGTTGGAGCGGCGGCCGGGCGCGATCCGGGGACCGCGGCTCTGCATCCGCGCACCGCGCTGCTGGGCGGGGCGTCCGGTGGTGCCACGGCCACCGCCGCGGCCCCAGGTGGTGTCCTTGGACCCGGGGACGCCGACCTTGGGGGCGCGCCCCTGGGCCGCCGCCGCGCGGCGTTCCTTGTCCTGCTTGCGGGCGGTCTTGTCGGGCAGCTTCTCGGTGCCTGAGTAGCCCTTGTGCCACGGCCGCTCGTCGGCGGGCAGGGTCTTGCCGCGGCCCTTGAGGCTCGCCCGGTTCTTGCCGCCGGAGCCGGCCGAGGCGCCCTTCTTCGAGGTGACGCGCTTGCTCGCGTTACGGGAGTTTCCTGGCATCAGTGCTGCTCTCCTACCGTCCAGCGCGGCCCGGTCGGAGTGTCCTCCACCTGAATTCCCGCGTTCTTGAGCTGGTCGCGAACCGAGTCGGCCGCCGCCCAGTCCTTGCGTGCCCGCGCCTGCGCCCGCTGCTCCAGGGCGAGCTTGACCAGCGAGTCCACCACCGTCTTGAGGTCGCCGCCGGTCTCGCCGCCGCCCCAGGCCCCGTCGAGCGGGTCGAGCCCGAGCACCCCGAGCATGGCCCGGACCTCGGTCAGCGCCGCGCGTACGCCGGTCTCGTCGGCGGCCGCCAGCGCGGTGTTGCCCTCGCGGATCGTGTCGTGCACCACCGCGAGCGCCGCCGAGGTGTTGAGGTCGTCGTTCATCGCCGCGGCGAACGCGGGCGGCACGTCCTTGGGGCGGCCGGAGCCGACCACCTCGACGGCCCGCTGCACGAATCCCTCGATGCGCTTGTACGCCGTGGCCGCCTCACGCAGCGCGTCGTCGGAGTAGTCGATGCGCGACCGGTAGTGCGGCACGCCGAGGTAGTAGCGCAGCTCGACCGGCCGGATGCCCATGGCTCGTACGGCCTCGACGTCGATGACGTTGCCCAGCGACTTGCTCATCTTGGCCTCGCCGAGGTTGAGCAGCGCGTGGTGCACCCAGTAGCGGGCGAACGGCAGCCCGGCCGCGCGGGACTGGGCGATCTCGTTCTCGTGGTGCGGGAACGTCAGGTCCAGGCCGCCGCCGTGGATGTCGAACTCGTCGCCGAGGTAGCGGCGTGCCATCGCGGAGCACTCGATGTGCCAGCCCGGACGGCCGCGGCCCCACGGCGAGGGCCAGGTGGCGTCGGCGGGCTCGTCGGGCTTCAGGCCCTTCCAGACGGCGAAGTCCTCGGGGTGGCGCTTGCCCCGCTCGGGCGCCTCGCCGGCCGAGAGCATGTCCTCGGGCTTCTGCCCCGAGAGTGCGCCGTAGTCGGCGTAGCTGGGCACGTCGAAGTAGACGTCGCCATTGGCCTCGGACGACTCGTACGCGTGCCCGTCCGCGATCAGCGTCTCGATCAGCTCATGCATCTCGGGGATGTGGCCGGTGGCGAGCGGCTCGTACGTCGGCGGCAGCACGTTGAGCGCGCTGTAGTCGGCGTCGAGGACGAGCTTGTTCGCGTACGCGATGGCCCAGAAGGGCCGGCCCGTCTCCAGCGACTTGACCAGGATCTTGTCGTCCACGTCGGTGACGTTGCGGACGAAGGTGACCTCGTAGCCGGAGTGGACCAGCCAGCGCCGCAGCACGTCGTAGCTGACGGCGCTGCGCAGGTGGCCGATGTGCGGCACCGACTGGACAGTGAGACCACAGAGGTAGATACCGGCCTGACCGGGCGTCATCGGGACGAAGTCCCGGACGGATCGGGTCGCGGTGTCATGCAGCCTGAGGGTCACCGTACAAGGGTACCGACCCCCGAAAGCAGATAACCGCCCCGTCCGAGTGCCCGGCCGGGGCGGTGATCCACTACCGGTCAGCGGCCGCCGACCGCCTTGTAAGCGTCGACGATGCCGTGACCGTAGAAGCCGTTGAAGGCCTTCGGCCCGGCACAGTACGCGTCGAACTCGGTGGTGTAGCCCTCGGTGGTGTAGCTGCGCAGGCGCGGCTCGGGGCACGCGGTCTTCTCGGCCGTACGGTACAGCTGGGCCTCGACCAGGTCCGGGTTCATCGTCAGGCCGCCCCGCCACCAGTCGTGGTGGCCGTACCGGCTGACGATCAGCGCCGCGACGCCCGCCGCATGCGGTGAGGCCATCGACGTGCCGGCCAGGTAGGTGTAGTAGCCGCACTCGCCGCTCGGCGTGCAGTCCTTGAACACCGTCGGGCTGACCGGATTGCCGGCGGCGTCGACCGCCCCGCTCGCCTGCAGAACCTTCAGCGGGTACGTCGACAGAATGTTGTTCGCCGCGCTGTTGTACTGCGGCGTACCGAAGAAGTCACGGGTGAAGCCGCCCGGCGCCGCGACGCCGATCTGCTCCGTGCCGTAGTTGGAGTACTGCGACTTCGACTTCGACGGGCCGACCGCCGAGACGCCGATGACGTGCGGGCCCTCGGCGGGCAGCGAGAAGCAGCTCTGGTTGTCGATCGTCCGGTCGTACGGGGCGGAACCGTAGTCGGGGCTGCTCGCGTCCTGCTGCGGGTCGTTCAGGTTGTCGTGCTGGTTGCCCAGCGCGCCGACCAGTGTGACGCCGTGGCTGTGGGCGTAGTTCAGCGCCCGCTTCATGCCAGTGATGATCGCCTGCTGCTCGGCCTGCGCCTCGGGGGCGTCGGCCGGGTTCGCCTTGCAGTTGTAGAGCCACGGGTCGACGTAGAAGGACATGTTGACCACGTCGAGACCGGCGTCACCCGCGTACGTGAGGGCGTTGACCACCGGGTCGAGGAAGAAGAAGCCGGAGTCCTGGCCGCCCTTGAGCTCGACGAGGGTGACGCTCGGCGCGACGCCGGACACGCCGGAGCCGTTCGCGGCGGCGGCGATCGTGCCGGCCACGTGGGTGCCGTGCCCGCCGTCGTCGGTGCCGACCGGGTCGACGCAGCCTTCCACCTCACAGGCGCCGTCGATGTCCACCAGGTCCGGGGCGAAGTTGCGGGAGAGCCGGGTGCTGAAGTTGGGCGCCAGGTCGGGGTTGGACGCGTCGAGGCCGGTGTCGAGCACGCCCACGGTGACGCCGCGCTCGCCCTTCTCGATGGCGCGGGCCTTGTCGGCCTTGACCATCTTGAGGCCCCAGAGCTTGTCGTCGAGCGGGTCAGGCGTCGTCACCCCGTGCGGGCCTCTGCCGCGCAGCGCCTCGGTGACCGGCTTCTCGACGGCCGGCGAGGCCGTGGGCGCGTACCCGATCGCCTTGCTGGCCGAGGCACCGATCAGCGCGTCGGACCGCGCGGCGCGGGCCTTGAAGTCGGCAACGGACGAAGTGACCTTGTATGTCCCCACGGCGGTGTTGCTGGAGAGCACCGTGCCGCCGGCCGCGGTGATCGCGGCGATGGCGTCGGCGGTGGAGATCCCGTCGTCGGCGACGACGGTGTATTCGAGGGCGGTGGCGGCGCTCGCCGGCGCGGTAGGCAGTCCGACGAGGAGGGCGGCGAGGCTCGTCGCGGTGGCGACGGCCCCGGCCGTCAGGCGTCTTCTCATCCTCGCATTCCATCGAAGGAGACGATCATTCACAAGGGTTGATCGTCTCCTTCGGCCGCCGATCGTTCAGGGGCGGGTCATCCGGAGGACGTCGAGCGCCGAATCCAGCTGTTCCTCGGTCAAAGTGCCGCCGGCGACATGTCCGCGTTCGATGACTACCGCCCGGATGGTCTTGTCTTCTTTGAGGGCCTGCTTGGCGATCGCGGCCGCCTCGTCGTACCCGAGGTAGCGGTTCAGCGGCGTGACGATCGAGGGCGACCCCTCGGCGTACGCCCGGGTGACGTCCTCGTCGGCCTCCAGCCCGTCGATGCAGCGGTCGGCGAGCATCCAGGCCGCCGCGGCCAGCAGTTTGATCGACTCGAGCAGGTTGCGCGCCATCACCGGCAGCATGACGTTGAGCTCGAAGTCACCCTGGGTGCCCGCGAAGGCGACGGCGGCGTCGTTGCCGATGACCTGGGCGACCACCTGGCGCACCGACTCGGGCACGACAGGGTTCACCTTGCCCGGCATGATCGACGAGCCCGGCTGCAGGTCGGGCAGGCGCAGCTCGCGCAGGCCGGCCCGGGGCCCCGAGCCCATCCACCGGATGTCATTGACGATCTTGTAGAAGCCGACCGCCACCACCCGCAGCTGCCCGGAGGCCTCGACCAGGCCGTCCCGCGCCCCCTGCGCCTCGAAGTGGTTGCGAGCCTCGGTGAGCGGCAGCCCGGTGGTCTCCCGCAGCCGCTCGATCACCGCGGCGGCGAACCCGGGCGGCGTGTTCACCCCCGTGCCCACGGCAGTGCCACCCAGCGGCAGCTCGGCGAGCCGGGGCAGGCAGGCCTGGACCCGGTCGATGCCGTTGCGCACCTGAGCCGCGTACCCGGAGAACTCCTGACCCAGGGTGACCGGCGTCGCGTCCATGAGGTGCGTCCGGCCGGACTTGACGACCTCGGCCCAGGTCGAGGCCTTGGCCTCGAGCGCCGCGGCGAGATGCTCCAGGGCCGGGACGAGATCGTGGGTGACGGCCTCGGTGGCGGCGAGGTGGATCGAGGACGGGAAGACGTCGTTGCTGGACTGCGACGCGTTGACGTGGTCGTTCGGGTGCACCGGCCGGTCCAGCTCCCGCGAGGCCAGCGTGGCGATGACCTCGTTGGTGTTCATGTTCGACGACGTGCCGGACCCGGTCTGGAACACGTCGATCGGGAACTGGTCGTCGTAGCCGCCGTCCGCCACGTGCGCCGCCGCGGTGGCGATCGCCTTGGCGATGTCGTCGTCGAGCACCCCGAGAGCGGCGTTGACCTGCGCAGCCGCCCCCTTGATGTGAGCCAGCGCCCGGATGTGCGAGGGCTCGAGCCCCCGCCCGGAGATCGGGAAATTCTCCACGGCGCGCTGCGTCTGCGCCCGCCACAGGGCGGCGGCCGGCACCCGCACCTCACCCATGGTGTCGCGCTCGATCCGAAATTCGCTCTCGTCAGTCGTCACCGTTCCATCCTGCCCCCGCGGCGAGCGGCACGCAGTTGATCCCCGCCACTCTGTCAGCCCTCGGGCAACCGCCGTTTGGACGGCGGGGGACGGCGGAAGTATCGTCCCGAGGGTTTGGACGTCCCCGACGAACAGGATCTTTGTCATGCGACGCGCCCTCCTCACCGCGGCCCTCGGCGGCATCCTGCTCACCGGAGCGGGGTGCAGCGACGGCGGCGACACCGAGGACGGCGCCGCTCCGGCCCAGGTCGTGGCATCGTCCGCGCCGGCCGCCTCGCCGGCGCCGGACTACTCCGCGAACACCAAGAAGATCTGCGACAGCCTCGACAAGATCTTCGACACCGAGCTCGAGGACTTCGGTACGGAGATCGGCAAGATGATCGCGTACAAGGAGGCCAAGCAGGCCGACAACGCCGAGAAGGCGGAGAAGGCGGCGGCCAAACAGCTGCGCGACGTCGGCGCGCGGGTCCGCAAGGAGACGACCGTCGCTCAAGACCCGGAGCTCAAGGCGGCGGGAGCGGCCTCGGCCACCAAGTTCACCAAGAGCGCCGCGGACGCCAAGTTCTTCGACCGGATCAAGTCCACGAAGGACCTCGACCGGATCCTCGAGACCGAGATGACCAACTGGCTCACCCCGGTCGCCGGCTACTGCGCCTGACGGCCGCGGCGGGGCGTGCTCAGCGGCGGCCGATGCTCAGGACCGGCTTCGTCACCTCGGCGAAGAAGTCGTTGCCCTTGTCGTCGACGACGATGAAGGCCGGGAAGTCCTCCACCTCGATCCGCCACACGGCCTCCATGCCGAGCTCCGGATACTCCAGCACCTCGACGTGCCGGATGCAGTCCTGCGCCAGCCGCGCCGCCGGGCCGCCGATCGAGCCCAGGTAGAACCCGCCGTGGCTGTGGCAGGCGTGGGTCACCTGCGCCGACCGGTTGCCCTTCGCCAGCATCACCAGCGAGCCGCCCGCGGCCTGGAACTTCTCCACGTACGCGTCCATGCGGCCGGCCGTGGTCGGGCCGAAGGAGCCCGACGCGTAGCCCTCCGGCGTCTTGGCGGGGCCGGCGTAGTAGACCGCGTGGTCGCGCAGGTACTGCGGCATCGGCTCGCCGGCGTCGAGGCGTTCGGCGATCTTGGCGTGGGCAATGTCGCGGGCCACCACCAGCGGGCCGGACAGGGACAGGCGGGTCTTCACCGGGTACTTGGCGAGCTGGGCCCGGATCGCCTCCATCGGCTGATTGAGGTCGACGCGGACGACCTCGTCGGTCTCCAGGTTCTCGTCGGTCACGTCCGGCAGGAAGCGGGCCGGGTCCGGCTCGAGCCGTTCCAGCCAGACGCCGGACGGTGTGATCTTGGCGAGGGCCTGCCGGTCGGCCGAGCAGGAGACCGCGATGGCCACCGGGCAGGAGGCGCCGTGCCGGGGCAGGCGGATGACGCGTACGTCGTGACAGAAGTACCGCCCGCCGAACTGGGCGCCGATGCCGAAGTCGCGGGTCAGCTCGAGGACCGCCGCCTCGAGCTCGACGTCGCGGAAGCCGTGGCCGGTCATCGAGCCCTCGCGCGGGAGGTTGTCCAGGTACTTCGCACTGGCCAGCTTCGCCGTCTTCAGCGCGTGCTCGCCGCTGGTGCCGCCGATCACCACGGCGAGGTGGTACGGCGGGCAGGCCGACGTACCGATCAGCCGCAGTTTCTCGTCCAGGAACTCCATCATCCGCGCCGGGTTCAGCAGCGCCTTGGTCTCCTGGTAGAGATACGACTTGTTGGCCGAGCCGCCGCCCTTGGCCATGAACAGGAACTTGTACGCGTCCGGCTGGCCGCCCGGGTCCTCCGCGTACAACTCGATCTGCGCGGGGAGGTTGGACCCGGTGTTCTTCTCGTCCCACATCGTCAGCGGGGCGAGCTGCGAATACCTCAGGTTCAGCCGCGTGTACGCCTGGTAGACGCCGAGCGCGATGGCCTGCTCGTCCGTACCGTCGGTGAGCACGTGCCGCCCGCGCTTGCCCATCACGATCGCCGTGCCGGTGTCCTGGCACATCGGCAGCACGCCGCCGGCGGCGATGTTGGCGTTGCGCAGCAGGTCGAGGGCGACGAACCGGTCGTTCGGCGACGCCTTCGGGTCCTCGATGATGGATCGCAGCTGGGCGAGGTGGGCGGGGCGCAGGAAGTGCGCGATGTCGTGCATGGCCTCGGCGGTCAGCAGCGTGAGCACGCCGGGGTCGACGGTCAGGAACCGCCGTCCGCCGGGCCCGTTGACCACGTCCACGCCCTCGTCCGAGAGCAGTCGGTACTCCGCCGTGTCGTCACCGATCGGCAACAGCGGCGAGTACGAGAAAGCGGCGGCTCTGCTCATGACGGGCAAGCCTAGGCCAGCGCATGCCGGCTGTGCGAACCGGCAGCGGCACGCCGGCATACCGGTTCGATCACCGTGCGGGCGAAGATCCGTACGGGAGGTAGGCCATGTCCCGGCCGGAGACCAGGATCAGGCCGCCCGGACCGGCCGCGAAGACCTTCGCGGTCGTGCGGGCCTCGGTCAGCACACCCCCGGTGCGCGGGCTGAGTGCGACGATCCTGCTGGGTTTCGCCTCAGCGATGATCGCCGTGTACGGGGTGAGCGCCGCCGACGCCCCGGAGCCGACCGTACGCCGCCAGACCACGGACCCGCGGCTGAAGGACCGGGCGCTGACCGTCTTCTTGTCGGCGCTGCGGATGAGGGCGTACGCGTTGTCGACGGCGAGGACGCTCTGCCCCGCCTGCCCGTGCCAGAGGTCGCGGCCGTCGTGCGCGGCGATCAGCTCCTGCCGCCCGACCGGGTCGACGCCGAGCACGACGTCGGAGCCGCCGGCCGGGTCGCGTTCCTGCTTGCAGTCGGAACCGTTGTCGGCGGTACGCAGGTTGAGCCCGGCCCGCTGCCACACCGCCCGGCCCGACGGCGGGTCGTGGGCGACCACGTCGTAGTAGCAGGTGCCGTCGCGGGCCTCGCCGGTCACTGTGAGCACCCGGCCACCGGCGACGGCGACCCGCTGGTGGCGCCCGGGCGTGCGGGTCTGCACCACCCGGCCCTGGGCGGTGTCGATGATCTGCACCTTGCCGTCGCCGGGCAGCCCGAGGAGCGCCGGGAGCGGCTGCGGCCCGGCGGCGCGCCCGTCGACCCGGTCGGCACCGATCGGCCGGGTGTCGGGCAGGTCGGGGTTCGACGCGTTGAGCACGAAGCCGATGCCGGGCGTGGCGACCGTCCACAACGGCTTGCTGCCGCGCGGCTCCCAGGCGCTGAGCTCGCATTCGCCGGCCTCGGGGCAGCGCAGGTCGAGGATCGCGTCGGCGTACGTCCACACGGCCGTGGCCGCGCTGTCCTTGCGCCGTACCGCCCCGGTCGCCGGGTCGAGCACCTCGTAGCCCTTGGTCAGCAGCCGCCCCACGACCACCACGGCGTCGGAGTCACCGCCGGCCACCCCGGCCCAGTCGGCGTCGGACTTCCACAGCCGTACGCCGGCGGTCAGCCCGTACGCCTCGATCGAGGTGCGGTATTCGACGACGACCGCGCCTCCGGTGATGGTGACGCTCTGCGGTGATCCGCCGATCGCCGTCTGCCAGACCGAGACGCCCTCGGCGATGGGGTCGCTGCGGGTGATCCAGGACCAGATGCCGGGGAACGGGTTCCACACGCCGGTGGTGGCCAGCACGATGACGGTGACGAGGCCCACCAGGGCGACGCCCTTGGGTGTCGGACCGCCGGAAGCCACGCCGGACACGGTAACCAGATCAACACAGCCCGACGGTTAGCCCGAAAAGCCCGTGTCGACGGCTTACGTCCCGCTCGCGGCCCTGACCAGCGGCATCGTGCGATACGGGATCTGCTCCGCCAGCGCGATGATCGTCGAGGCGCGCATGATCCCCTCGTACGCCAGGATGTGGTCGATCACCCGCTGGAGGTCGGCGTTCGAGCGGGCCACGATCCGGCACATCAGGTCGCCGCTGCCGGTGATGGTGTGCGCCTCCAGCACCTCGGGGATGTCCGCGAGGTGCTCGGTGACGGCGCTGTGGCCGTACCGCTGGGAGATCTCCAGGGTCACGAAGCTCATCACGCCGAAGCCGATGGCCGCGGGCGAGACGTCGGGACCGAAGCCGCGGATCGCGCCGCGGGCGATCAGCTTGTCGAGGCGCGCCTGCACCGTGCCCCGGGCGACCGCGAGGCGCCGGGACAGCTCGAGGACGCCGATGCGGGGCTCGTCGGCGAGCATCGCGAGCAGCCGTCCGTCGAGGGTGTCGAGGTGAACATCTTGTACAGACATGATGGGTTCCGACCCTACCGAATGCGCAGACCTGCGTCGCGTACCGCGGCCCGGAGCACGGCCACCGCGACCACGCCGAGTACGTGCTGGTCTGCGGATCGGCCCGGTTTTCGATCACCGGCATGGCACGGCTCGCTCGGTTTCGGCAAGGGCAATTTCAAGGCCCTCTTCGAAGCCATCGAGCGGGAGCAAGAGCTGCGCGGGAACCTGTAACACTGTTCCCGTGACCGAAGTGAACGACGACGCCCCGGACGCGGGCCGCCCCACCCCCGGGCCGGTCCGTGCCCCGGCGCCGCAACCCGCCGGCGCCCCCGGCGCTGCGCCTACGCCGGCCGCCGGTGGGGCCGCGCCCTGGCCGGGCCAGGGCGGATCCGCTGCGCCCCCGCCGGCCGCCGGACAAGGGACGCCGCCGCCGGGCTACCCGCCGTACTACGGGCCGCCGCCGCAGTACGGCCCGCCCGGGTGGCGGCCGCAGCCCGTGCCGCTGAGCCCGGACGGCCGTCCGCTCGCCGACTTCGGCTCGCGGCTGCTGGCGTACTTCATCGACGTGGCGATCCTCACCGCCATCACGATGGTCGTCTCCCTGCCGTTCCTGCTGTGGTTCGTCTTCAAATGGACCTCCGACATGGCCGAGCTGAGCGATCCCTACAGCGGGACCGACCCCTTCGCGGCGTCCGACCGGATGGTCGGTGAGTTCTTCGTGCCGTTCCTGCTGATGGAACTGGGCTTGTTCGTGTTCCTCCTGGTCGCCTACTACATCTATTCCGTCGAGATGATGTTCCGCAGCGGCCAGACGCTGGGCAAAAAGCTGATCAAGGTACGGGTGGTCCCGCTCGAACCGGGTGCGACGCTGACCCGGGGCATGGCCGCCAAGCGCTACCTCATCGAGTTCGTCGGCGGGATGTTCGTCCCCTTCTTCAGCTACCTGGACGGGTTCTGGCAGCTGTGGGACAAGCCCTATCAGCAGACTCTGCACGACAAGGTCGCCAAGACCGTCGTGGTAAAGGTTGCGCCATGAGTTCGCTGCCCGCCGGTTGGTACAAGGACCCGGCCGACCCGTCGACCCAGCGTTGGTGGGACGGCGAGGGCTGGCTGGGCAAGGCGCTCCCGGCGGACCAGGAACCGCCGGCCGGACCGCCCGCCGAGGAGCCACAGGCGCAAGCAAAGCCGGCCGCGCCGGAGCCCGGCCCGGTCGCACCCCCGCCCGCGACCTGGGGACCGCCGCCCGGCTACCCGACGCAGCCCCCGGGCTACCCCACGCCGCCCCCGGGCTATCCCGTGCCGCCGCCGGGACAGCAGGCCCCGGGCCACCCCCTGCCGCCGCCGGGCTATCCCACGCCGCCGGGCTACCCGACCCCGCCGCCGGGTTATCCCATGCCGCCGCCGGGCTACCCCGTACCCCCGCCGGGCTGGCAGCCACCGCCCGGCTGGACCCCGCCGCCGGGCGTGATGTACCCCTACCCCGTGCAGGCCCGCCCGCACGGCATGGCCCTCGCCGGCCTCGGCCGCCGCCTGGTCGCGCGCCTCGTCGACTTCGCCGCGGTGCTGATCCTCAACGTGCTCGTCAACGGCTGGCTCGCGTACCAATGGTGGCTCGAGGTCGAACCGATCTTCCGAGCCGCGATGACGGAACCCTTCAGCTCCCCGCAGCCCGCCTCGGCGCGGTCCACCTACCTGATGCTGACCATGCTGTTCGTGGCGACGGCGCTCTGGTTCGCCTACGAGGTGCCGGCCGTCGCGAACAGCGGCCAGACCCTGGGCAAGCGGCTGCTGCAGGTGAAGGTCGTCAAGCTCGAGGACACCACCGCGATCGGTTTCGGCCGCGCGTTCCGCCGCTGGGGCCGGCTCGGCATGTGGACGCCGCTGTGGAACTGCTACGGCATCGGCTTCCTGGCCCAGCTCATCGACTGCGGGTACGCGCTGTTCGACCAGCGGCTGCACCAGGCGTTGCACGACAAGTCCGCCGGCACCGTTGTGGTCGCGATGCCGCCCGGGCGTCCCCAGCAGTCCGTCCCGGCCGTGCCGGGGGCCGACAAAACCACCGGAGGAGAACGATGACCAGGCTGACCCGCGCCGATCTGGACGCGCTGCCCGCGTACGTGCCCGGCCGCAACGTCGCTGACCTGGCCCGCGAGCTCGGCATCGCCGAGGCGATCAAGCTGGCCAGCAACGAGGTGCCGTTCGGCCCGCTGCCCGGCGTGCCCGAGGCGGTGGCGGACGCGGTCACCCAGTCGCACCGCTACCCGGACATGGGCGTGGTGCAGCTGCGGGACAAGCTCGCCGCACGGTACGGCGTCAGCCCGGATCGCATCGTCACGGGCTGCGGCTCGGTGGCGCTGGCCGAGCACCTGGCGAAGGCCACCTGCCTGCCGGGCGACGAGATCGTGTACTCGTGGCGCTCGTTCGAGGCGTACCCGATCATCTCGGCCGGCGTGGGTGCGACCAGCGTGCGTGTCCCGAACACCCCGGGGCACGGGCACGACCTGGCGGCCATGGCGGACGCGATCACCGACCGGACCCGGCTGGTGATCGTCTGCAATCCGAACAACCCGACCGGCACCAGCGTGCGCCGGGCCGAGCTGGACCGCTTCCTCGACGCCGTGCCGGACGACGTGCTGGTGGTGCTGGACGAGGCCTACCGCGAGTTCGTCACCGACGACGAGGTTCCGGACGGGCTGGCCGCGTACGGTGACCGCCCGAACGTCGTGGTGCTGCGGACCATGAGCAAGGCGTGGGGCCTGGCGGGCCTGCGGGTGGGCTTCCTCGTGGCGCAGCCCGAGGTGGCCGGCGCGATCCGCAAGGTCCTGACCCCGTTCTCGACCAGCCTCGTGGCACAGGCCGCGGCGCTGGCAGCCCTCGACGCCGAGGACGAGGTGAAGCGCCGCTGCACCATCGTCATCGCCGAGCGGGAGCGGGTCACCGAGGCGCTGCGCAAGCTGCTCCCGGATGTGCCGTCGAGCCAGGCCAACTTCGTCTGGCTGCCGCTGGGCGACCAGGCGGCGGCGTTCGGCGCGGCCTGCGAGAAGCGCGGGGTCATCGTCCGCCCGTTCCAAGGCGACGGGGTGCGCGTCACCATCGGTACGCCGGAGGAGAACGACGCCTTCCTCGCGGCGGCGGAAGCGGCGCTCTAGCCGACCGGCACGATCGTGGCCCGGAACACGCCGTGCGCCACCGCACGGATCAGCCGGGACGGCGCGAGGATGGGGAGGAAGCGGAGCCGTAGAGGGGGAACGGTGTGACGACGCGCGCGACCGAACTGCTCCGGGTGGTGCATGCCCGCCCCGGCGTGACCAGGGCTGACGCCGCCCGGCTGATCGGGGTCGGCACGGGCGCGACCACCGAGCTCGTCGGCCGGCTCGGACAGGCCGAGCTGCTTGCCGAGGGGCCCGCGGCGCCCAGCGGCACCCGCGGCCGCCCCACGACCGCGCTGATCCCGCACCCCCGGGGCCCGCTCATCGCCGCCGCGTCCATCACCCACGAGGCGTGGCGGGTCGACGTGGTGGAGCTGGGCGGCGGCATCCTCGCCACCGTGACCGAGGAGCTGAACGGGCGGGGCGGCGACCAGGTGGTCGCGGCGATCGGGGCGGCGGTGGCGGAGCTGCGCCGACAGTACGGCGGGCGCATCCGGGGCATCGGGATATCCGCCCCGGGCACCGTCTCCCGCGACCTCATGCTCGACGCCAGCAACCTCGGCTGGCACGACGTCGACCTGGCCGCGGCCTGGCCGGGCGGGGAGATCTTCGTCGCCGGCAACGACGCGACACTGGCCGCCTCGGCGGAGTCGCACCGCGGTGTGGCCGTGGGCGCCTCGGTCGCCCTGCACCTGCGCATCGAAGCGGGCCTCGGCGGCGCGGTGGTCAACGGCGGTCAGGTCCTGGTCGGCGCCCTCGGCGCGGCCGGCGAGTTCGGGCACATGCCGTTCGGCGATCCGGCGGTGGCCTGCCCGTGCGGCGCGTACGGCTGCTGGGGCACCGCCGTCGACGGTTCGGCCCTGGCCCGCCTCCTGGGCCACGAGCCGCCCCCGGACCCGGTCTCGTACGCCCGCCGCATCATCACGTCCACCGAGCCCGCGCCGGCCGCCGCGACGGCCACCGTGGCGACCGCCCTGGGCCGGGGCATCGCGGGGCTGGTCAACGGGCTCGACCCCGATCTCGTGACGCTGGGCGGGCTGGGCGTGGACCTGCTGGCCGCGGCGCCGGAACGGGTCGACGAGGCGTACCGGGCGGGCCTGATGGGTTTCCGTCGCGCGGCGCCGCCGCCGGTGCTCCCGGCGCGCCTCGGCGACGACGGTCCGCTCGCCGGGGCCGCCGAGGAGGCCTGGACCGCCCTGCTGGCGACCCTCGTCTAGATCGCGGCGATGATCGCGGGGTCGATCGTGTAGTAGTGGTGCGGCTCGCCGGGGTCGGTGCCCGCGCCGGGGAACAGCCGCTCGACGGTCACGACCGTGTCGGTCACCTGCCACAGGTCCGGCTTCCACGGCTCGACCCGCTCCTTCTTCGCGTACGCCGGGAAGCGCGCGAGCGGCGTCCCGTTCCGCGCGTCCAGGGTCACCACCTCGTACGCGGCGGTCAGCAGCACCACCTTGCCGGCGCGTACGCCCAGCACCTGCGCGTCCCCCGCCCACCGCCACGTCGCCGCACCGGAAGCGGTCACCGCTCCACCCTCCGCGGCGAGGATCAGACCGTCCACGGCGGTGGCGCTGGAGGCGTCGAGGGCCGGGGCCCGTTCGGGGCGACGGGCGTGCACGAGCCAGCCGTGCCCGGAGGCGTCCCGCAGCCCGCCGCATCGGGATCGCGCCACGTCACAGCCCAGCGGGGCCGACGGGCCGACCGGCCAGCCGAGCACCGGCGCGCCGGAGATGACGTCCCAGGCGCCCTCCCCGCACACGAACCGGCCGCCCGCCGTGACGAAGGACTCGGCGGCGCAGCCGAGCGGCAGGGCGGCGGTCCAGCGCACGGACCCGTCCTGGCTCGAGCGGGCCTCCACCTTGCGTCCCGCGGCGACCAGGACACTCGTGCCGGCCGTGAACAGGCCCGGCGGCGCCCAGACCGCGTCGGCCCCGGTGCGCCCGGCGAAGGCCGGACCGTCCGGACCGTCGGCACGCCAGGCGACCTTGCCGGTCCGCGCGTCGAGGGCGACCAGGGCGCCGTCGGTCCACCGGCTCACCACCGTCGTGCCGACCGCCACCAGGCCGCTCACCCGCGCCGGCCAGCGCCGGTACGACCACCGCGGCGTAGTCATCATGTCGGCGTCCACCGGGCCGTCGGCCTTCACGAGGCGCGTGCCGGCGTACACCCGGATCCGGTCGTCGACGATCAGCGGCGCCATCGTCAGCTTGCCCAGGATGCCCGCGGGCCGCACCGCCGCGGCCGGGTACGGCTCGGTGGCCGGCTTGATCACCTCGGCGGGCCCGAGCACCCGCCAGCCGATCAGGCCGGCAACGGCCAGCGCGACGATCGCGGCGAGGGCGGAGAGCGGCTTCCGGGTCACCCCCGGCACAGTAATTCAGGCCGCGGCGGCGAGATCGTCCAGGTCGCGGCGGAGAGCTCCCTCGACCGTACGGGCGGCCAGCCCGCCGAAGACGAGCGCCAGGAACCGCCCGGCCGGCGCCGTCGGGGTGCCGTCCTGGACGACGGTCACCATCGTGCCGCCGCGGTGCCGGCCCTCGATGACGGGCACGAACGAGTAGGTCATCCGGTAGTCGGCGCCGATGCCCGGCGAGGCGACCACGAACCGTTCCGGGACGGCGCACTCCTGCACCCGGAACTCCTCGGTGACCTCGCCACCGTCCGCCATCGTCCGGGTTTCGCGCCACGCCGTGCCGGCGTCGAACGGGCCGGAGCTGAGCATCTCGACGCGGATGACGGTGGACAGCCACTCGCAGCGGCGCTGCAGGTCGGTGAAGACCCGCCACACCTCGACGACCGGCGCCTCGACCAGCCGTGTCACCGCGACCGTGGACATAACCCTCACCGTACGGCGAGTGGCGCTTCAAGGACAGACGGTTCGGGGTGTCACTCGAATCCGCCGCTGATCAGGCCGAGGCGGACCAGCTCCGTCAGCGGCTCGAGCACGTTGACCGCCCCGAATCCGACCCACAACGGCCGGTCGTCCTCGCGCCGGGCGCGCGCGGGCTCGATGAGCGGCATCGGGTGGGTCGCCGCGAGGACCTCCGCCACCTCGGCCACCTCGCCGCCCTCGACCGCAAGCGCACACGCGACCAGCACGTTGAGGAAGCCGTGGTGGGTGAAGCCGGTCTCCGGGTCGGTGTGTCGCAGCGCGTGGCGCAGGCCGGCGGCGAGCTTGAACGACAGCTCACGGTCCCGGCAGGCGCAGATGACGGCGGCGAACTCCACCGGGGTCGGGAAGAGCTCGGCCGCCAGCCCGCCGACCCGGAACTTCGGGCGGATGGCCAGCCCCCCGGCCCGCGCCTCGGCGACCGTGTCCAGGGCGGCGAGCAGACCCCAGCTCAGCGGGATCTCGGCGTACACCTGGAGGTCCTGCTCCTCGGCGGCGAGGCGGCGCAGGGCGCCGAGGCCGGGCTGGGGATCCTCGCCGCGCCGGGACACCAGGGCCTCCACCTGGGTCACGATCGCGCCGGCAGCGCGCAGCTTCGCCACGGCGGCGGGCAGGGCCGAGATGGCGGCGTCGTTGACGACGCCGACGGTCAGCTCGCGGGGCGGCGAGTCGAGATGGACGAGCGACGAGGGTACGAGCAGAGCGCCGAGCAACGGGGCATACCAGGCGCTCCGGTGCTTGCGGTGGACGGCGACGGCCTCGCTGACACCGGCGACGCCGGGGGGCAGCACGGACGCATCGTCCACGAGCCCGGCGAAGAGCGGCGGCACCAGCGTTGACACGATTCTGAACCTAATGGACTCGGTGATGGCAGGAAAGAAGGCGGGGAGCCGATGGCTCCCCGCCTCCCCCGTTCGCGGAGCTCAGCTGATGTGGAAGGGCTCGCCGTACACGGCGAAGTCGAGCGGGGTGTTCAGGTCGAAGTTGCCGTTGCGGAGAAAGACGCGCTGGGCGGTGTCCACCCGGGAGGTGTCCGAGTGGGCCTCCTCCTTGTTCATCTCGATCACGCGCTCGTCGAGGAACGCGTTGAGCCAGGTCGTCTCGTTGCCGCCCTGCGCCGGCGGCTTCGCCTTGCGCAGAGCCCGGCTCCGGATGTCGCGCATGCCCTCGTAGCCGTGCATGACCGCCGCGTCGTAGTAGGCGAACTGGCCGAGGGCGCGTACGCCGTCGTTCTTGCCGTCGCGTACCGACGGGTTGAAGTAGACGCGGTCACGCTCCGCCTCCTGAGCGGCCCGGAACACCGAGTCGTTCGCGGCCGTACGCCAGTCGCGGGGGAAGTTGGGGTCGAGACCGGCGTGCGAGTCGGTGCCGTTGACGTTGCGCAGCGCCGGCAGGTACTTCGCCAGCACGTTGTTCGGCTTGGTGGCTGTGTACGCCTCGACCAGCTCGAGCATGTCGCCCGTACCGGAGCAGAAGCCGATGATGCCGGCGGTGTAGCCGCGGCCGTCGTCGATGTCCTCGATGTACGAGAACTGGGCCCGCCAGTCCAGCGACGAGTTCTCGGCGGCCGAGACGATCTGCATCGCCACGTCCTTCTTCGCCGGGTTGTCGAGGTTCACGCCGCTGCCGGGCGGCGCGGTGGTCGGCGTGGTCGGCGTGGGGGTGCCGCCGGGCAGGGTCCACTTCTGGTTGGCGCCCGTGTTGCAGGCCCAGATCTGCAGGCGGGTGCCGTTGGCCGTGCTCTGCCCGGGTACGTCCAGGCACTTGCTCGAGCCGGTGTTGACCAGGGTGCCGCCGGAGCCGGCGGTCCACTTCTGGGCGCCGGTGCCGTTGCATGAGTAGAGCTGGATCTTCGCGCCGCCGGCGGTCGATCCGTCCGTGACGTCCAGGCACTTGCCCAGCGCTCGGATCGACCCGTCGCTGTTGCCGACGGTCCAGGCCTGAGCATTGGTGCCGTTGCAGTCGTAGAGCTGGATCGCGGTGCCGTTGGCGGAGTTGGCGGCGGCGACGTCGACGCACTTGCCGCCGAGTCCCGTGATCGGCCCGGCGGTGGCTGCTTCCGCCGGCAGGAGCCCGTACACGACGGCGGTTGCGGGGACGAGCACGCCGCCGAGGGCATAGGCCAGCGTTCGTTTGCGGATCATGGCGCTCCTCGTGGGGGGATGGAGGGGTGGGCGCACAGGAGGGCCATCGACGACGGGCGCTGGGATACCCGTCATCGATGGCGATGACTGGTGACGCTAGGTCAGTAAAAGTGTTTTATCAATACCGAGTTTCCCGGCGTGCCGGTGATCGGGAAACCTCAGACCGATGGCACAGCGTGACAACCCTTGACTTCGGACCGGGGCGGTTCTACGGTCCAGCTAATTGTTAGCCAGATTGCCAATCACTTCGGAGGCCCGGTGACACGCCTGGCGGGTTCGTCCAAGCTGCTGCGCGCCATGAACGCGAGCGCGGCGCTCGCCCACCTGCTCGAGCGGGGCGGGCTCACCCGGGCCGACCTGCGCAAGCTCACCGAACTCTCGACGCCGACGATCTCCGAGGTGCTGCGCCGCCTCACCGATGCCGGACTCGTGACGATCGTCGGCTACGACAGCGGCCGTCCCGGACCCAACGCGGAGATCTACGCGGCCAACCCGGACGCAGCGTACGCCGCGGCGGTGTCGGTCCGCGACATAGGCGCCAGTCGAACTCCGTCGGTCGTCGCCGCCCTCTGCGACCTCACCGGCGCGGAACGGGCCCGCATCGAGCGGCAGATCGACTTCCTGCACGCCGACCCCAAAACCGCCTTGGTCGACGTGGTCGCCGACCTGCGGGAAGAGGCGGGCGTCGCGGCCGAGGCCGTGCACCACGTCCAGCTCGGCGTCGCGGGCTCGTACGACTCCCGAGCCGAGACCATCCGGCACGTCGACGTTCCCGGCTTCGCCCGCCCCGGCCTGGTGCCGGAGATCGCCGCGGCGCTCGGCACCCACGTCGGCGTCGACAACGACGTCAACCTCGCCGCGGTGGCCGAGCGCCGCCGCGGTGTGGGCCGCGCCGTCGACGGCTTCGCCCTGCTGTGGCTCGGCCAGGAGGGCCTCGGTCTCGCCATCGACATCGGCGGCACGCTGATGCGCGGCGCCCGCGGTGGCGCCGGCGAGATCGGCTACATGCCGCTGTACGCCCCCGACTCCACCCACCGCAAAGTGGACCTCCAGGACCTCGTCGGCGGCGCCGCGCTGCTGGCGCTCGGCCAGGACCACGGCGTGCCGGGGCGTACCCCGCTCGAGGTGGTCACCGCCGCCGCGAGCGATCCCGGCCGCTCCGGGGAGTTCTTCACCCAGCTCGCCGACCGGATCGCGGTCGGGCTCGCCGCGGTGATCGCCGTGCTCGACCCGTCGCTCGTCGTCCTCGCGGGCCCGGTCGCGCAGGCCGGCGGCGAGACCCTGCTCGCCGCGGTCACCGCCGCCTCCCGCCGGGCGGCCCCGCTGGAGAGCACCATCGCCGTCACCACGATCGACGACGACGCCGTGCTGCTCGGCGCCCTCGACGCCGGGCTCACCGCCGTCCGCGAGGCGCTGATCGCCGAGATCCGCGACAACCAGGCCTGATTTCCCGCACCTTTTTTTGCCGAGAGGACCCCTCGAGTGAACAAGCGGATACCCCCTGCCCAAAAATCCATCATCGCGGCCGCGGCCGCGCTGCTGCTGACCGCCGCCTGCACCCCCGCCCCCAAGGAACAGAAGATCGCCGACCCGGGTACGGAGGTGTCCGGCACGGTCGAGCTGTGGCACTTCT
This sequence comes from Actinoplanes sp. NPDC051475, assembly GCF_040689425.1. Lineage (NCBI taxonomy): Bacteria > Bacillati > Actinomycetota > Actinomycetes > Micromonosporales > Micromonosporaceae > Actinoplanes > Actinoplanes sp. NPDC051475. Next base: position 110,294 of record NZ_JBFAZZ010000020.1, on the reverse strand, counting down.
TCACCGAGCGGGAAGCCACCGCCATCGATACGGTGGTCAAGGAGTTCCAGGACAGCCACCCGAAGATCAAGGTGACCGTGAAGTCCGGTCAGGACGACGCGAAGATGACCCAGGCCATCGGCGCCGGCAACGGGCCGGACATCGGGCTGTCGTACTCCACGGACATCGTCGGCAAGTTCTGCTCGTCCGGTGCGTGGGTGGACCTGGCGCCATACGTCAAGCGCGACAACATCGACCTCGGCCAGCTGAACGCCACCACCCGGCAGTACACCGAGTTCGACGGCAAGCGCTGCGCGATGCCGTTCCTCGCGGACGCGTACGGGATGTTCTACAACAAGGACCTGTTCGCCAAGGCCGGCATCGCCGCGCCGCCGAAGACCCTGGACGAGCTGACCGAGGACGCCAAGAAGCTCACGGTCAAGAACGCCGACGGGTCGCTGAAGACCGTCGGGTTCCTCCCGCTCTTCGACTTCTACGAGAACGCGGCCGCCCACCTTGCCCCGGCCGTCGGCGCGAAGTGGCTGACCGACGACGGCAAGTCCGCCGTCGGCACCGACCCCGCCTGGAAGACCCTGATGACCTGGCAGAAGAACCTGGTCGACTGGTACGGCTACGAGAACCTGCAGAAGTTCCGGGCGGGCCTGGGCGACGAGTTCAGCGCGGACAACGCGTTCCAGAAGGGCCAGGTGGCGATCAACATCGACGCCGAGTACCGGCTCGCCTTCGTCAAGGACCAGGCACCCAAGCTGAAGTACGGCGTCGCACCCATCCCCGCCGGCGACCCGGCCCGGTACGGCGGCGGCTACGTCACCGGCAACATCGTCGGCATCTCCAAGAACGCCAAGAATCCCGAGGCGGCCTGGGAGCTCATCAAGTACCTGACCACGAACGACGCGACGATCGTCAAGCTGGCCAACTCGCTGAAGAACCTGCCGACGACCACCAAGGCGATCAGCGACCCGGGCCTGCAGGTGGAGCCCGAGTTCAAGACGTTCATGGACATCTTCGCCAGCCCGAACTCGTCCACCACGCCGCCGTCCGCGTCCGGGCCGGCGTACCAGGAGACGTTCGGGACGTTCGCGACGAACTGGCAGTCCGGCAAGGTCAAGGACCTCGATGCCGGCCTCGCCGACGCCGACAAGCAGATCAACAGCGTGATGACGCTGGGCGGCTGACCATGCGGCTGCGCCGGAACCTGACCACCCTGTCCTTCCTGGCCCCCGCGCTGGTCGGCATCCTGGTGTTCTTCGTCTACCCGCTGCTGTCCGCGATCTACTTCTCGTTCACCAAGTTCGACCTGCTGACCGTGCCGCAGTGGGTCGGGCTGGCGAACTACCGGCGGATGGCCGAGGACCCCTTCCTGCTCCAGTCGATCCGCAACACGCTGTGGATGGTCGTGGTCTTCGTCCCGGTACGCATCATCAGCGCGATCGGCCTGTCGATGCTGCTCACCCAGATCAAGCGGGGCGCCGGCTTCTTCCGGACGATCTTCTACCTGCCCGCGCTGGCGCCCCCGGTGGCCGCCACCATCGCCTTCGTCTACCTGCTCAAGCCCGGCACGGGCCCGGTCAACACGTTCCTGGGCCACCTGGGCATCGAGGGCCCGCTCTGGTTCAACTCGCCGGACTGGTCCAAGCCGTCGCTGGTGCTGCTCGGGCTCTGGGGCATCGGCGACCTGATGATCATCTTCCTGGCGGCGGTGCTGGGCGTCTCACCCAGCCTCTACGAGGCGGCGTCGCTCGACGGCGCCAACGCCTGGCACCGCTTCCGCTACATCACCGTGCCGACGATCCGCCCGGTGATCCTCTTCGCGGCGGTCACCGGCGTGATCTACACGCTGCAGTACTTCGACCAGGCCGCGGTCGCCGGCTCGATCGCCAGCGGGCAGGCGGCCACCGGCGCCGGCATCTCCTCGTCCTTCGGCTTCCCCGAGGGCTCCACCTTCACCTACCCGCTCTGGCTCTACACGGTCGGCTTCCGCTACAACGCGCTCGGCTACGCCAACGCCATGGCCGTCGCGCTGTTCGTGGTCGCGCTCGCGGTGACGGTGATCCTGCTCCGCCGCTCCAAGGCCTTCTCCGGGGAGGACCAATGACAACCCTGCTGGAACGGCCGCCGGTCACCGCCGCGGTCACCGATCGACAGGTACGCCGCCAGAACCGGCTCGCGTGGATCGCCCGGCACAGCATCGCGATCGTGCTGGCCATCATGTTCCTGACCCCGGTGGTCTACCTGCTCCTGATCTCCGTCATGACCAGCAACCAGGCGCTGACCAGCGACTACTGGCCCAACACCTGGCACTTCGAGAACTACGTACGCGTCTTCGAGGTCACCCCGCTGCCGCGCTACCTGCTCAACACGGTGATCTACGCCGTGCTGGCCACTCTGTTCATGCTGCTGTCCAGCGTGCCTGCCGCGTACGCCCTGGCCAAGCTGAGGTTCCGCGGCCGCAACGCGATGTTCCTCGGCGTGATCTGCGTGATGATGCTGCCCCCGCAGGTGGTGACCGTGCCGCTCTACCTCATGTGGGCCCGGTACGGCCTCACCGGCTCGCTCGCGCCGCTGGTCATCCCGATGCTCTTCGGCGACGCGTTCTGCATCTTCCTGTTGCGGCAGTTCCTGCTCACCATCCCGTCCGACTATCTGGACGCGGCCCGGGTCGACGGATGCGGCGAGTGGCGCACCCTCATCCGGGTCGTGCTCCCGATGGCCCGGCCGGGCATCGCGGCGGCCGGCCTGTTCCAGTTCTTCTATGCCTGGAACGACTACTACGGGCCGCTGCTCTACACGAGCGAGAACGAGAACTCCTGGACGCTGTCCCTGGGCCTCGCCTCGTTCCACGGTGTCCATCACGTCGACTGGAACCTGGTCACCGCCGCCACGGTGCTGGCCATGGCCCCGATCGTCGTCGTGTTCTTCTTCGCCCAGAAGGCATTCGTCCAGGGCGTCACACTCACGGGAGTCAAAGGGTGAAGATCGCTGTCGTCGGCGGCGGGTCCACGTACACGCCGGAGCTGGTGGACGGGTTCGCGCGGCTCGGGTCGATGGTGTCGGAGCTGGTCCTGATCGATCCCGCGGGGGACCGGCTCGACGTGGTCGGCGCCTTCTCCGCGCGGATCTTCCAGCACTACGGCCACCCCGGGAAGGTCACCTGGACCACCGACCTCGACGCCGGCGTCACCGACGCCGACGCCGCGGTGATCCAGCTCCGGGTCGGCGGGCAGGCCGCGCGGATCAGTGACGAGACCTTCCCGCTGGACTGCGGCTGTGTGGGCCAGGAGACCACCGGGGCGGGCGGGCTGGGCAAAGCTTTGCGTACGGTCCCGGTCGTGCTCGACGTCGCCGAGCGGATCCGGGCGCGCGCCAGACCCGGCGCGTGGATCGTCGACTTCACCAACCCGGTCGGCATCGTGACCCGGGCCCTGCTCGACGCGGGGCACCGGGCGGTGGGGCTCTGCAACGTGGCGATCGGCTTCCAGCGCCGCTTCGCCCGGATGCTCGGCGTCGACCCGGCGGCGGTGGTGCTGGACCACGTCGGCCTGAACCACCTCACCTGGGAGCGCGCGGCCTATGTGGACGGCGTCGACCGGCTGCCGTACCTGATCGAGAATCACCTCGCGGAGCTCGCCGAGGAGGTGGACCTCGATCCCGGGATCCTGACCACGCTCGGGAACGTGCCGTCCTACTACCTCAGCTACTTCTACGCGCACGACCGTCACGTCCGGGACGCCGCGGGCGCGCCCACGCGGGGACAGCGGGTGGCTGAGATCGAGGCGACCCTGCTGGAGATGTACCGCGATCCGGCGCTGGACGAAAAGCCCGCTCTGCTGGGCGAACGCGGCGGGGCGTACTACTCGGAGGCGGCGGTCGGCCTCATCGCGGCGCTCTACGGCCACGACCCGGACGGGGTCCACTCCGTCAACATCCGCAACGACGGCGTGCTGCCCTTCCTGCACGACCGGGCCGTCATCGAGGTGTCCGCCCACGCCGGCAAGGACGGCCCGGCACCGCTGCCGGTCACCCCCCTCGCGCCCGACCTGGCCGGACTGGTCGCGCACGTCTCCGGGTACGAGGAACTGGCGCTCGATGCCGCACTGCACGGCGGCCGGCAGCGGGTGTACCGGGCGTTGTTGGCCCACCCGCTGATCGGCCAGCACGACTACGCGGAGGCGCTCACCGACAAGCTGCTCGCCGCGGGTGCCCAGCACCTGGCCTGGGCCCGATGAGAGCGCTCTACCTGGCCGTGGACGGCGGCAACTCGAAGACCGACGTCCTCCTCGGCACGGCGGACGGCGAGGTGCTCGGCTTCGTCCGCGGGCCCACCACCTCCCCGCACACCATCGGGCTTCCCGGCACCCTCAAGGTCCTGGTTTCCCTGATCACCGCCGTACGCGAGGAAGCCGGCCTGGCCGCCGCCACCCCGATCGACCTGGCCGCGGTGTATCTCGCCGGGGCGGACCTGCCGATCGAGGTGGAACGGTTGCAGGCGGCGATCACGGCGCGCGGATGGAGCCGCGCCACCCTGGTGGACAACGACTGCTTCGCGCTGATGCGCGCGGGCACGTCGCTGCCGGACGCCGTCGCCGTGGTGTGCGGCGCGGGCAACAACTGCGTGGGCCGGGCGGCGGACGGCCGGACGGCCCGGTTCGTCGCCCTCGGCCCGATCTCCGGCGACTGGGGCGGCGGCCACGACCTCGCCGAGCACACCCTGCGCCTCGCCGCCAGGGGCGAGGACGGCCGCGGCGACGCCACCGTGCTGTCCGCGGCGGTCGCCGGCTACTTCGGCCGGGCCACAGTGGAGGACGTCAGCATCGGCCTGCACCTCGGCGAGATCGACCTGCTGAGGATCCGGGAGCTGACACCGCTGCTCTTCGCCGCGGCGACCGAGGGCGATGCCGTCGCGGCCGGGCTGGTCCGCCGGCAGGCCGAGGAGATTCTCGCCCAGCACCGGGTCGCGGCGGGGCGCCTCGGGCTGCTCGACGCCCGCCACGCGCTGGTGCTGGGCGGCGGCGTCCTCTACGCCCGGCACGCCGTCCTGCACGACCAGGTGGTGGCCGGCGCCCGGGCACAGGCACCCCTGGTGGAGATCAGCGTGCTCGATGCTCCGCCGGCGGTGGGGGCTGCCCTGCTGGCACTGGACGCGCTCGGGCACTCCCCGGCCGCGGAGCAACGCCTGCGCGCCGCGATGCGAAGCGCCTCGCCCACGACGGCGGTCCCGGCCGTGGCCATCGAGAACGCCGGGTGAGCCCGTTCAGGGGCGGTGGGTGAGGACGATCAGTTCCGCGGTGGCGGCCAGCACCATGGCCGCCACCAGGGGGACCAGGCCGCCGAGCACCGCGTACAGGACGAGGAGCAGGGGAGCCGGCGCGGTCGCGTACACCGCCGAGGTCAGCCTCGGCCCGAGCCGGCGAAGCACCGTGCCCAGCGACTCGGGGCGGACCTGACGGGCCAGCCATCCGGCGACCCCGGCCAGGATCGCCACGCCGATCACCGCCGCCCACATCCGGGCCACGCCCGGGCTGGCGAGGGTCATCACGGCGCTGAGCACCGCCGTGACGATCACGCCGTTGGCGCCCAGTAGGACGGCATGCCGGACGGCGTCCGCCATTGCCGCGGAACGATCGAGCACCGGTCCCGCCGGCCGGCTCACCTCGACTACCGGGGACGGGGGCGGCGGCGTCTCGACGGGGTCGGCCACCGGCGGCAACGTCGCCTCGTCCGCGAGGGCCTCCAGCGCGACGGCCCACCGGCGTCGCTCCAGCCGGACGACGCCGACGTCACGCTGGGCATCGCCGACTGCCGAGTCCAGGTCCAAGGCTTCGCCGTACCCGCGCTGCGCCAGGTCGAACAGGCGCAGCCGGGCAGCGACCACGGCCAGCACCAGGTGCGCCTCGGCCTCGCGCGGGGCCAGCCGTACGCCGTTCCAGGCGGCGTTCAGCGCCTCCTGCCCGTTGCGCGACTCGCTGAGCAGGCCGGCGCCCGTACGCTGCGCGAACGCGTCCTCCGGCCAGCGGGTCAGGATGTCGGTCGCGACCTGGGCCGCCTCGGTGAACCTGCGGTCGTCGATGAGGGCCATGGCCCGCACCACGAGGGGCTCGATCGTGCCGGGCGCGGACGCCACCGCCCGCTCGGCCGCCTCCAGCGCCGCCTCCGCCTGCCCGGCCGCCACGTGCAGCCGGGCGAGCGTGACCAGCAGTCCGGGATCGGCCGGCGCGGACGTCAGGCCCGCCGCGATCTCCCCGGCGGCCTCGTCGTAGCGGCCCAGATCGGCGAGCAGCATCGCGCGTCTGCGGTATTCCTCGGGAGTCGTCTCGGGCTCGGACTGGGAGGTGGGCTCGCTCGACACCCACCGAGCGTAGGTCGTCTACTGCGAGATCACCTTGTTCGGGGTGAGCCGGCAGACCACCCGGACCGTCCCGGGCAGATCGAACGTGTACGGCCGGTCGTCGTACTTGAGGCTCAGCTCGTTGATGAGCTCCGGGCCGCCCTCCTCGACGAGGGTCACGGTGCCGTCCACGGTGAAGTACGAGTACGGCTGCGCCGGGTCGTACGCGCAGATCGACACGCGCGGGTCGCGCTCCATGTTGCGGGTCTTCCGGCGCCCCCGGACGGTGGAGAACAGCACGTCGTCGCCGTCCCGCTTGACCCAGATGACGGTGGACTGCGGGCTGCCGTCCGGATTGATCGTGGAGACGACGGCGAAGGTCGTGCCGTCCAGGAGCCGGCGGACGTCGTCGGGGAGCGAAGTAGTCACGAAGCGATCATGCCCCCGCCGCGTGGATGAGGGCGGTGGCGATCGCCGCCAGGCCCTCCCCGCGTCCGGTAAGGCCGAGGCCGTCGGTGGTGGTTCCGGACACCGTGACCGGGGCGCCCACCGCGTCGGAGAGGACCTTCTGCGCCTCCTCGCGGCGCATGCCGATCTTCGGTTTGTTGCCGATGACCTGGATGGCCACGTTGCCGACCTCGTAGCCGTGGGCACGCACCCGGCGCACGGTCTCGCTCAGCAGCTCGACGCCGGGAGCGCCGGCCCATTGCGGCTCTGCGGTGCCGAAGTTGCTGCCGAGGTCGCCGAGGCCGGCGGCGCTCAGCAGGGCGTCGCAGGCGGCGTGCGCGGCGACGTCGGCGTCGGAGTGGCCGGCGAGGCCGGATTCGCCCGGCCACATCAGGCCGGCGACCCAGCACACCCGCGACGGGTCGAAGGCGTGCACGTCCGTACCGATGCCGATGCGCTGATCCACGGCGTCAGGCTACGCGGAGCAGGGCCTCGGCGATCACGAGGTCCAGCGGACGAGTGATCTTCAAAGCGAGGTCGGACCCGGGTACGCACAGCACCGGCGTGCCAGCCTTCTCGACCATCCCGGCGTCGTCGGTGTGCGCGTCGAGCCCGGCCCGGTGGGCGGCGGCGAGGACGTCGTGCCGGAAGCCCTGCGGCGTCTGCACGCTGCGCAGGACCGAGCGGTCGACGGTGCCCACGACGGTCTCGTCCGGGCCGACCTCCTTGACGGTGTCGACGATCGGGAGCACCGGGATCACCGCCGGGTGGCCGTCCCGCACGGCGGTCGCCACCGACTCCACCAGCTCGGGCGGGGTCAGGGCGCGGGCCGCGTCGTGCACCAGCACGATCTCGACGTCCGCCGGCACGGCAGCCAGCATGGCGGCGACCGAGTCCTGCCGCTCGGCCCCGCCCGCGAGGACCACGACGGGCGCGACCGGCTCGAGCAGCGCGCGGACGGCGGCCACCTCGGCGGCGGGCGCGGCCACCACGATCATGCGGACCGACGGGGCGGCGGCGACCCGGCGTACCGCGTGGACGAGCAGGGGTTCGCCGGCGAGGAGGCGAAGGGCCTTGGGCGCACCCGGGCCGAGGCGTACGCCCGAACCCGCCGCCGGAACGAGGACCGCGACGTCACCGCGAGCATTGAGCTGCGCGGTCACGTCGCGGTCCTTGCGTTCGACAGGTGGTGCAGAGAGGTGGTGGAAACGTCAGGCCTCGGTGAGCACCTTGTCGAGGAGGACTTCCGCCTCGTCCTTGGTGCTCTTCTCGGCGAGGGCCACCTCGCCGACGAGGATGTCGCGGGCCTTGGCGAGCATGCGCTTCTCCCCGGCCGAGAGACCACGCTCGCGCTCGCGACGCCAGAGGTCACGAACAACCTCGGCAACCTTGAGCGGGTTGCCGGAGGCGAGCTTCTCGAGATTGGCCTTGTAACGCCGCGACCAGTTGGTCGGCTCCTCGGTGTGCGGAGCGCGGAGGACGTCGAAGACCTTGCCCAGGCCTTCCTCGCCGACCACTTCGCGCACGCCGACGATCTCGGCGTTCTCAGCGGGCACGCGGACTGTCAGGTCACCCTGGGCGACCCGAAGGACGAGGTACTTCTTCTCCACGCCCTTGATCGTTCTAGTCTCGATTGCCTCGATGAGTGCGGCCCCGTGGTGGGGGTAAACAACGGTCTCGCCGACACTGAAAACCATAGGTTCGAAACCCCTTTCGCTGTGTCTAGGGTAACACGCTCCGGCAGCGATGTCCCACCCTGGCCGTGACTGTTAGTGCAGCTCAGGAGGCCTGTGAGCCGTCTTTCTCCCGCTTGACATGCGGGCGTAGAACTGCCTCAGTGACCCAGAGTGATGACATCGTGACGACAAGACTCAGCGAGTCGGACATTCCCGACCTGGTGTGTTTGTGAGGTCAAGCTTATCGCTAGCGACCCGGCGGCCCGACTACTGGCGGTCCGGCCCCCGGGTGGGGGAGGCTGGGTGCAGGGCCCCTGCGGCACATGAGACCCTGCGGCAGAGGGGAGGGTGGACCATGGGCAGTTTGAGCGACAACGGAGGTGGCCGGCCGGGTGACGGCGGCTCCCCCGACGGCCTGCCCGGGCTCCCCGCCGAATGGGGCGTCATCGTCGTCCCGGACGATCTCTCCGAGCTGTCCGACGAGGTCACGGCCATCCAGACCGAGCTGCGCCGGTCCCAGCAGCAGACCCGCTGGCAGCGGTTCGCCGACCGCACGGGCATGCGCGTCCTGCGCCGCCTCGGCTCGGCCAGCCTGCGCGCGCCGGTGCTCATCATCTCGATGGCGATCCTCGTGACGATCGCCAGCCTCTTCGCCTCCGCGTGGCCGCAGCCGGCCCGCTCGCCGGCGACCCAGCGCACCGCGAACACCACCGACGAGGGCCCCGGAACCCTGCCCGCCCTCGAGCTGATCGGCACGGACGGGCAGACCGTCCCGCTTCGCGGGCAGTTACCCGCCGTCATCCTGCTCACCGACGGTTGCGACTGCCGTCAGCTCGTCGCGGACACGACCGCGGCGGTGCGGCCCGACATCACGGTCGTGACGGTGGTCGCCAAGGCCCCCTCGACCGCGGCGATCCAGGTGCCGCCGACGAACATGACCCCTCAGGCCCAGGGCAAGACGGTCCGCGCACTGCGCGACCCGACCGGTGAGCTGCGGTCCGGCCTCGGCCTCGGGGCCGAGGACGGCACGGCGGCGGTGCTCCTGGTCAACCACGAGGGGGACATCGTCCGGAAAGTGCCGCGGACGGCCAGTATCGGGGACTTCCAACCCGACCTGGCCCGACTGTGACGCACCGTAACGTCCGAAATCTGACTTTGCGTGGATCCGCCGGCCCGTAGGACCGCACGCGGGTCGGCCGCCAGTGGATCCGCCGGCCGTCAGTAGGACCGCACGCGGGTCAGCCGCCACCGGAAGACCGTCGTCCCCTTGGTCTCGGCCGACACCGCCATGAAGAAGGCGTCCGCGAGAGCGACCGACACCTCGACCTTCTCGGGCGCCTCCGCCGCGCACGGCACCGCCCGGCCGGAATCCTCCGTCGTCGTGCTCAGCCGCACCCGGATCCGGCCTTCGCCCAGACAAGCCACCGCGAGCTCGTAAGAACCGCCCCGGACAGCGGTGCTGCGCTCCGCCTGATCGCCGGCGGCGAGCACCATCGTCTCCGCCTGCGCCTGCAGCGGGACCTCCGGGAGCAGAAGCTCGACCGTACGGCGGCGGGAAGCGATCTGCGGATCCTCGCCCGGCTCCGGGGCAGCCCGCAGGAACCACACTGCACCGGCCGCCGTGAGCAGGGCGGCGAGCGCGTACAGCGTCACGCCCTGCGCCCGGTCCCGCGTCACGCGCCCAGACTAGAGCTTGTCGAGAAGGACTCCGTACAGAGTGAGGCCGGGACCGAAGGCCAGCATGACCACACGTTCCGGCGGGGTGGGCCGGCGGCGGAGCTCCTCCAGCACCAGCAGGACCGTCGGCGACGAACAGTTCCCGTACGCCGACAGCACCGCACGCGACGCCGCGAGATCGTCGTCGGTGAGCCCGAGCCGGTCCTGCACCACGTCGAGAATCCTGGGGCCGCCGGGGTGCACCGCCCAGCCGTCCACCTCCGCGACCGCCAGCCCGTTGCGGCCCAGCAGCTCGTCGACCAGCGCCCGTACGTGCACCGACAGCACGTCCGGGACCTGCGGCGAGAGCCCCATGCGGAAGCCGAGGTCGGTGACGTCCCAGGTCATGTGCCCGGCCGTGGTCGTGTCCGTGAGGGCGGCGACGTCGCTCACCGCGTACCCGTGGGAGGCGCCCGGGGTGAGCACGACGGCGGCCGCGGCGTCCGAGAAGAGCGCGTGCGAGACGATCTGCTGGATGTCGGCGCGGGCGTCGGGCGGCTGCAGGTGCAGGCTGGTCAGCTCGGCGCAAAGCAGCAGCGCCGGACGGCCCCGGGCAGCCACGAAGTCCGCCGCCGTGCCGAGGCCGGGCAGGGCCGCGTAACAGCCCATGTGGCCCACGAACAGGCGCTGCAGCCGCGGGGACATGCCCATGTCGCGGGCGAGCAGGATGTCGAGGCCCGGCGTCGCGTAGCCGGTGCAGGAGCACACCGCGAAGAGGCCGAGCTCGTCGGCCGCCACCCCGGCATCGGTCAGAGCGCGCCCGACCGCCTCCTTGCCCAGCGGCACCGCCTCGACCTGGTAGCGGCGCATCCGGCGCTCGGTCGACCAGTCGGACACGTCCTCCAGCAGCGGGTTCACCGCCGCCTGCCGGCTGCGGACCCCCGAGTTCGCGAAGATCCGCTTGGCCAGGCCGCGCCGCCCGCCCGCCGCGTAGTGCCGGTCGAAGTAGCCCTCCCACAGCTCGTCCTGCACCGCCGAGGGCGGCAACGCCACCCCGAGCCCCGCGATCGCCGCACGACCGATTCCCACTGTGCCTCCCCAGGCCGACCCCCTTGATACCCGCGCAGGCCGATCACCAACGTGGGGCCGTGCCCTCCGAATCCGGGTCGCCACCGAGGGCCTCGACGCCGAGCCAGTCGGCGCAGACGTCCGAGGTCGCCGGCTGCAGCGAGCCCGCGCGCGCGTCCCGGTAGAGCCGCTCCAACGGGTGTCCGCGGCGCATCGCCGAGGTGCCGGCGGCCTCCAGCATCGATGCGGCGACCTCGGCCGCGGTCGTACCGGCCAGCAGCTTGGCGCGCCACACCCAGCGGTTGGTCTCGGTGTCGCCCGGCGCCTCGTCGACCCGGCGGGCCGCCTCCATGACGGCCAGGTGGGCGGCCGCCACCGCGGCGTCGGCCCGGCCGATGCGCGCGCGTACGGCGGGCAGGTGCCCCAGCTTGCGCGCGTTGACGTGCTCCACGGCGGCGTCCACGGCCGCGCGCGCCACACCCACGTAGACGGCCGCGTAACTGGCAACCATCCAGTGCGGAGCGAGCTGGGCGACGACAAGCGCGAGCCCCTCCACCCCGCCGAGCAGCGCGCCCTCCGCCACGGTCACGTCGACGTGCACGTCGTGGGAGCCGGTCGCCCGCATACCCAGCGCGTCCCAGGTCGGCTCGACCGTCAGCCCGTCCCCGGCCGGCACGAGGAACTGCGAGACCTGCGCCGGGTCGGCGGCGCTGCGGGCGGCCACCAGGTAGGCGTCCGCGTGCCCCGCGCCCGAGCAGAACGTCTTGGCGCCCTTGATGTGGAAGCCGTCGGGCGTCCGCTCGTAGGTGGTGGTCATCTCCGACAGCCGCGAGCCGGCGCCCCGCTCGCTCATGGCCACGGCGTACCAGCTGCCGTCCGCGGCGGCGCGCAGATAGCTGTCCCGGGCCTCGAGGGCCTCCGGCGGCAGGCCCAGCGCGTCGGCGAGCTCGTTGGTGACACCGCTCAGGGCGCCCGTGACAGAGGCGTGCATGTTGAACACGAGCGCCGTGGCGCCGTTGCCCCGGGCCAGCTCGTACGCGACCGCCGCATAGTCGGCGAACCCCGCGCCCTTCCCGCCGAGCCGCGCCGGGACCATCAGCCCGAACAGGCCCGAGCGGCGCAGATCCGCGAAGTCCTCCACCGGGAAGGACCCCGTACGGTCGCACTCGGCGGCCCGGGCCGCGAACCGCGGCGCCAGCCGCCGTGCCTCGTCGGCCGTCATGGCCGCGCCCCCTCACCCTGCTTGAGTCCCATGCCCTGGTAGAGCACCTGCGTGGAGCGGGTCGGCACCATCCGGCCCAGGCTGTACATCCGCGGGCCGGTCGGCAGGAACAGCCAGCGGACCAGCCCCGGGATGCTCGGCCGGATCCCGCGGACCCGCAGCCGTACGCCGTGCTTGGCGCAGTGGGCCGTCAGGTCGCCCGGATCGACGAACAGCTCCGGATCATGGATGCCCACCGGCGCGGCGCCGAACCGCTCGCCGAGCGTGACGGACACGAAGCGGCCGAGCCGGGTGTCGTTGATGGTGTCCAGCACCAGCAGGCCGCCCGGCCGCAGCACGCGGCAGAGCTCCGCCACGGTGGCCGGCAGGTCGGGGACGTGCTCGAGGATCTCCCCCGCCACGACCACGTCCGCGCATTCGTCGGCGAGGGGCAGCGCGGTCACGTCACCGGTGATCGCCGACACACCCCGCGCGGCGGACTGCTCGAGGCCCGAGCGGCGCAGGTCGACACCGACGTGCCGGTAACCCAGGCGCTCGACGTGCGGGGCGAGCAGCCCGCCGCCGCACCCCGCGTCCACCAGGACCGCCCCGGGACGCGCCGCGGCCGGCACCAGCGCGCCGCGCGCCTTCGCCAGCCAGTGCAGCAACTCGAACTCCCCGCCGGGGCGCCACCATTCGCCGGCCAGGTCATCGTACTGACGGGGATCATTGCGCGGCAGCGGCATGTGATCGAGCGTGGCACGACCGGGGCTCAACCACCACACTGCACTCATGCACGATCCCGTCGCCCTGCTCAAAGCCTCGCACGCCGAACCCGGTGCGGCCGTGACGCTCGCCATGACGCTGCTCGCCGTCGGGGTCGGGCATCGCGGGTGGGCGGTGGCCGGGGTGGCCGCGGCGATCGGCGCCACGCAGCTCTCCGTGGGCTGGGTCAACGACTGGCTGGACGCCGACCGGGACCGCGCCACGGGACGGACCGACAAACCCGTGGCTTCGGGGGCGGTCTCCCGGCGTACCGTCGGCATCGCTGGTCTGATCGCCTCGCTGGCAATCCCGCTGCTGGGGCTGCCCTTCGGCGCGGCGGCGACCGTCTGCATCACCATCGTGGGCATCTTCGCCCTGCTCTACGACTGGCCGCTCAAGTCCACGCCGCTGTCCATCGTGCCGTACCTGGTGGCGTTCGGCCTGATGCCGGCCTTCGTGGTGCTCGCCCTGCCCGGCCATCCGTGGCCGCCGGTCTGGCTCGTCGCGGCCGGCGCGCTGCTCGGCGGGGGCGCGCACTTCGCCAACGTGCTCCCGGACCTCGCCGACGACGCCGCGACCGGTGTGGTCGGCCTGCCGCACCGCCTCGGCGCCGCCTGGTCGCAGGTCGCGGCCGCGGCATTGTTGCTGGCCGCGACGCTGACGCTGGTCTTCGGACCGCCCGGACCGCCGTCGTGGCAGGGCGTCGCGGCCGCCACGGCCGCCGTGGTGGTTCTTCCGGCCGGTTGGTACGCGGGAAAGAAAGCGCTGAAACGGGGTACGCGTCAGGTGGCCATGTTCCGTTCGGTGATCGTGGTGGCGCTGATCGACGTCGCTCTGCTGGTGTTCACCGGCCGGGTCGTGTGAAAGGCCGGGTCGGCGTACGCCGCGGATCTCGGCCCTCTAGGCTGATCGGCGGAGGATTATCGAGCTTCTTGGAGGACTGTGATGCGCTCACTGGGAACCCGCCGCGCCTTCCTGGCCACGGGTGTCGCCACGGTGGCCGCGATCGCGCTCGCCGGATGCAGCGCCGGCCAGGTCGCCGAGACCTCGCTCAAGCGGCCCTCCAATCCGGGCGCCAACGTGGGGAACTCCAAAGGCAGCGTGGTCATCCGCAACCTGTCGGTGCAGTATCCGGGCATCGAGGGCTATGCCGCGGGCGAGAACGCGCCCCTGGAGCTCGGCATCTACAACCAGACCCGGCAGGCGATCACCGTGCTGGTGAGCAGCCAGCCCCTCGCCGGCGCGGGTGACAAGCAGGGCGTCGTCTCCGGGAAGCAGGTCGGCCTGGTCGGCGGTGCCGCCGCCACGCCGTCGGCGCCCGCCACGGCGATCCCGGAGCCGTCCGGCAGCCGCCCCTCCGGCAACCAGGACGATCAGAACGGCGAGCAGATCCCGGACCCGAGCGGCAACCCGAGCCCCGGCGAGACGCCGTCCGCCGCCCCCTCGGCGGCCGGCGGGGCGGTCCGCCCGGCCCGCATCGAGATCGGCCCGCTGAACTCGGTGACGTTCCTCCCCGGCGACCGGGAGCAGCTCGAGGTGATCGGGCTCACGGGCAAGCTCATGCCGGGCAACTCGGTGAACTTGGTCTTCGAGTTCAGCGACGGCGCCGACCCGCTGGTCGTGCAAGCCCCGGTCAGCGTGCCGGCCTCGCCGGCCTCACGCGCCCCGGGCGACCCGGCGGAGAACACGCAGGAGTAGTCCTCCCTTTGTCACACCCTCGGGCTAGCGTGGCCGTGTGACGACTTCCCGCACCCGTTCGGAACCGCGCCCGGCCTACCAGTGCGACGCGTGCGGGCACCAGCCGCCGAAGTGGCTCGGGCGCTGCCCGGAGTGCAACGAGTGGGGCTCGATCATCGAGTCCACGGTGACCGGCCCGGTGATCTCCGGCCGGGTGATCAGCTCGCGGCTGCCGTCCGAGCCGGCGCGTCCGATCGCGACGATCAGCGCGGCTCCCGCCAAGGCGGTGCCCAGCGGCGTCACGGAGCTCGACCGGGTCCTCGGCGGTGGCCTGGTGCCGGGTGCGGTCGTGCTGCTGGCCGGCGAGCCGGGCGTGGGCAAGTCCACCCTCCTCCTCGACGTCGCGCAGCAATGGGCGGCGGGAGCGGGCACGCCGTCCCTCGTGGTCAGCGGCGAGGAGTCGGTAAGCCAGGTCCGGCTGCGCGCCGAGCGGCTGGGCGCCCTGCACGACCGGCTCTACCTGGCCTCCGAGAGCGATCTGGGCGCGGTGATCGGCCACCTCGACGCGGTCAAGCCGGGCCTGCTCATCATCGACTCGGTGCAGACCATCTCGGCTCCCGGCACCGAGGGCGTGCCCGGCGGCGTGACCCAGGTGCGCGCCGTCACGGCCGCCCTCGTCAGCGTCGCCAAGGAACGCGGCGTCGCGACCGTCCTGGTCGGCCACGTCACCAAGGACGGCTCGGTGGCCGGCCCCCGCGTGCTCGAGCACCTCGTCGACGTCGTCCTGCACTTCGAGGGCGACAAGCACTCCTCGCTGCGGCTGGTGCGCGGCGTCAAGAACCGCTACGGCGCGGCGGACGAGGTGGGCTGCTTCGAGATGCACGAGAGTGGCATCGTCAGCCTGGCCGATCCCTCGGGGCTCTTCCTGACCCGCTACAACGAGCCGGTGCCGGGCACGTGCGTCACGGTGGCGATGGAGGGCCGGCGGGCGATGGTGACCGAGGTGCAGGCCCTGATCGGGGCGCAGGTGCAGGGGTCGCCTCGGCGTACTGTCTCGGGCCTCGACAGCGCCCGGCTGGCGATGGTGCTGGCCGTGCTCCAACGCCGGATGGAGAAGATCAAGCTGCACGACCGCGAGGTCTTCGCCGCGACGGTCGGCGGCATCCGGATCACCGAGCCGTCGGCCGACCTGGCCATGGCCCTCGCGGTGGCGTCCGGCGCGCTCAATCTCGCGATGGCACCGCACCTGGTGGCGATCGGCGAGGTCGGCCTCACCGGCGAGGTCCGGCGGGTCGGCGCGGCGGAGCGGCGGCTGGCGGAGGCGGCTCGGCTGGGCTTCCGGTTCGCGCTGGTGCCCCCCGGATGCGGTCCCGAGTCACCGCCCAAGGGCATGCGCGTCGTCGAGGTCGGCGACCTCCAGACGGCGGTGCAGTGGGCCGCGCGGGCGTCGGCGGAGTGACGGCGCCTGTGCCCCTGTTTCGGTTACTCGTCGTGAGCAACGATCACGCTATGGAGCATCGGCCGAACCGCGGCTCGTTGACCTGGATGACAGTCCGTAGAATGTCCAGGTGCCGCTCGACCGCGATGCCTCCACCAACCGTCCTGCCAACGGGGCTGCCCCGGGCATCAACGGATCGGCAGCCCGTCCGATGACCCCGACGACGCCCGGCCTGACCGGCGGCGGGGTCAGTGGTGACCCGCTGCGCGCCAACCTCGCCCTGATGGCCCCCGGCACCGCGCTGCGCGACGGCCTCGAGCGCATTCTGCGCGGCCGCACCGGCGCGCTGATCGTCCTCGGCCACGACGAGGTCGTGGAGCGCATCTGCACCGGCGGCTTCCCCCTCGACGTGGAGTTCTCGGCCACCCGCCTGCGCGAGCTGTGCAAGATGGACGGTGCGGTGGTCCTCTCCAGCGACGGCACCCGCATCGTGCGCGCGGCCGTGCACCTCATGCCCGACCCGGACATCCCGTCGGAGGAGTCCGGCACCCGGCACCGCACCGCCGAACGGGTCGCCAAGCAGTCCGGCTTCCCGGTCATCTCGGTGAGCCAGTCGATGCGCATCATCGGCCTCTACGTGAACGGCCAGCGCCACGTCCTCGACGACTCGGCCGCCATCCTCTCCCGCGCCAACCAGGCCCTCGCCACCCTCGAGCGCTACAAGCTGCGCCTCGACGAGGTCTCCGGCACCCTCTCGGCCCTTGAGATAGAAGACCTGGTGACCGTCCGTGACGCGGTGGCGGTCGTCCAGCGCCTCGAGATGGTCCGCCGCATCGCCGACGAGATCTCCGGCTACGTGGTGGAGCTCGGCACCGACGGCCGGCTCCTCGCGCTCCAGCTCGACGAGCTGATGGCCGGCGTCGACGCCGACCGCACCCTGGTCATCCGCGACTACCTGCCGACCGGCCGCAAGGCCCGCACCCTCGACGAGGCCCTGGTCGAGCTCGACCTGCTGACGGCCACCGAGATGATCGACCTGGTCGCGGTCGCCAAGGCGATCGGCTACGCGGGCGCGTCCGACGCCCTGGACGCGGCTGTCAGCCCGCGCGGCTTCCGGCTGCTGGCCAAGGTGCCCCGGCTGCCGGCCCAGATCGTCGAGCGGCTGGTGGACCACTTCGGCAGCCTGCAACGCCTGCTCGGCGCGACGGTCGAGGACCTGCAAGCCGTCGAGGGCGTGGGCGATGCCCGGGCCCGAGGGGTGCGGGAAGGACTGTCCCGGCTGGCCGAGGCCTCGATCCTCGAGCGCTACGTCTAGCGGTCAGGCGGTCAGGCGGTCAGGGTGAGCGTCACCGGGGCGCTCAGCTTCCCGCCCAGGCGGGCGCGGATCTGATACTGCCCCGCCAGCGGCGCCGTACCCGCCGCGAGACCGGCCGAGCACTTGTTCGACTGGCGCCCGTTCCACGTCACGTTGTACTCCCGCTCCCCGTTGGGCGGGATCTGGCGGACATCCGAGCCCTTGGCGTTGCTGCACGCGTCCGAGGACCAGATCTTCTGGACGCCCGACTCGATGTACAGCTCCTGCAGGTCGGCGCCCACGTCCCGGGAGCACATCCGCGCCGAGACGTTCTTGATCTTCAGCCGGATCTCGACCGGGACGCCGCGGCGGGCAGTCGTGGCCGCCGGGATGGGCGTCACCGAGATCTCCGCGTCGGTGCACGAGCCGTCGGCGGGAACCGTCACGTTGGTGTTGGTCCCGGCGTCCGTGCCGGTGTCCGTCCCCGCGTCCGTGCCGTCGCCGGGTTCGGTGACCGGCTGGCCGTCCGTGCCCGCGGACCGGATGTCCTCCGGGTCCGGCAGCGACGGGTTGCCCGCGCCTGCGGGCGGGTCGACGAAGGAGGGCTCGTCCTCCGGGGTCCTGGACGCCGGGGCGGGAATCGGGGCCTGCGACGATGCCCCCGAGCCGCGCTTGCTGTCGTCGTCACCGCCGGAGCAGGAGACGAACAGCACGATGACGCCGAGCAGGAGTGCGCCCAGCACCACAGCTCGACGCCGCCAGTACACGGCGGCGGGAAGGGGACCAACCGTCGTACGCATGATGGGTGCACCGTATCGCCGTGATGCCATCGAAGCCGCCGCGACGCGCCGGGGTACGCGACACCGGCTCGTTTACTGATCGTCAGAGATACACCTTGCGCTGATACACGGCGTGCGCACCGGCGACCCGGTCGAGGAACAGCTTGCCCGCGCAGTGGTCGATCTCGTGCTGCAGGGCGCGCGCCTCGAAGGCGTCGGTGGTCAGGCGCACGGCTTCCCCCGTAACCGGAAGAACGGCCTCGACCACGACGCGGCCGGCGCGTTTCACGTCGCCGGTGAGATCCGGCACGGACATGCAGCCCTCGCGACCGGGCCGCCACCGGCTGGCCTCCACCACGCGGGCGTTGCACAGCACGAACGTGCCGTGCGACGTCGCGGTCTTCGGATGCTCGGTGACGTCCACGACGAAGACCTGCGCACCGACCGCGACCTGCGGCGCGGCGAGGCCGACGCAGCCGGGCGAGACCCGCATGGTGGCGACCAGGTCGGCCGCGAGCTGGACGATCTCCGGGTCGGTCGGGTCGACCTCGGCGCCCACGCGGCCCAGGACCTCGGCGGGAGCGGTCACGACCGGGAGGACCCGGCCCTCGACACCCAGCACGTCGGGCTTCCAGTCGGCCAGCGCGTCACTCACAGGACGTCCGATTCCGCACGCCGCAGCGTCACGTCGACACCCAGCTCGTCGGCCGCCACGGCGAGGCGTACGGCCAGGTCGTCGGCCGCCCCCGCGGGCAGGTCCACCTCGGCGACGAGCACGTACAGCGGCCCCGTGAGCCGCGTGGTCAGGTCGGTGATGTTGCCGCCGGCCGCCGCCACCACCCGGGTGACCGCGGCGACGATGCCCAGCCGGTCCGCGCCGTGCACGCTCACCAGGTACGGCTCGCCGCCGCTGCCCGACTCCGCCTCGGGTTCCACCGCCCGTACGGTGGCCAGCAGCCCGCTGAGCGGCTCCAGCGCCTTCTCGACGTCCGCGGCGGACGGGCCGGTGCAGATCAGCGTCATCGCGAAATGCCCGCGCAGCCGGGTCATCGTCGAGTCGGAGAGGTTGGCACCGACGCCGGCGAGCGCCTCGGAGACGTCCGCGATGATGCCGGTGCGGTCCGGGCCTATGACGGTGATGGCGAGCTCGTTCATCCGGGCATCTTAAGCTTGCCCGGTTATGACGCTCGCCGAATCAGCCATCCGTTGGTACGACCGGAACGCCCGCGACCTGCCCTGGCGGGTCCCCGGCACCAGCGCCTGGGCGGTACTGGTCAGCGAGGTGATGCTCCAGCAGACCCCCGTCGTACGCGTGGAGCCCGCCTGGCACGCCTGGATGAACCGCTGGCCCACCCCCGCCGACCTGGCCCAGGATCCCCCGTCCGAGGCGATCCGGATGTGGGGCCGGCTGGGCTACCCGCGCCGGGCGATGCGCCTGCACGCGTGCGCCGTGGCGCTGGTCGAGCGGCACGGCGGCCAGGTGCCGGACGACCTCGACCAGCTGCTCGCGCTGCCGGGTGTGGGGACGTACACCGCCCGGGCGGTGGCGACCTTCGCGTACGGGCAGCGTCACCCGGTCGTGGACACCAACGTGCGCCGCGTCGTCTCCCGGGCGGTGGCCGGCGACCCGGACGCCGGCCCGACCACCACGACCGCGGACCTGACCGCCATGGCGGAGCTGCTGCCCGAGGAGCCTTCCGTGGCCGCCCGCGCGAGCATCGCGTTCATGGAGCTCGGCGCCATCGTGTGCACCGCCCGCTCGCCGCGCTGCACCGAATGCCCCTTCGAGGCGGTGTGCGCCTGGCGGCTGAGCGGCGCCCCAGCCCCGGCGGGCCCGACGCGCCGGCCCCAGCGGTACGCGGGCACCGACCGCCAGGTCCGCGGCCTCCTCCTCGAGGTCCTGCGGCACGCCGCGGGACCGGTCCCCCGGCAACGCCTCGACGCGGTGTGGGCCGACGACGTGCAGCGCGCCCGCGCCCTGGCCGGCCTGGTCACCGACGGACTCGTGGAGCCGCTGGACTCGGACGCGGACCGCTTCGTCCTCGCCGGCGACCACCCTCCGCGCTACCCGGCGCTGCCGTAGGAGCCCGGGTACGGCCGCTCGTCCGGCAGCTTCGCCGGGTCTCGGTTCGCCGCGATCTCCCTGACCATCGGGGTCACGTCCATGATCGCCACCGTCCACTCTTCGACGTACCGTTCGACGGCCTCTCCGCTCAGGCCGAGCTGCAGCGACCGGTACGGCAGGGGCTTGAGCTGCAGGGACCGCTCCGGATCCCACTGCACCCGGACGGGGCTGGTCCGCAACCGCCGCGACCACTCCTCCCGGCTCTCCCCGCCGGCCGGATCGTGGTGGCTCAGGCAGGCCCGGGCGAGCGCCCAGTCGAACCCCTCACGGGTGATCTCGATGGCCAGTACGCGTTCCTGGCCGGGCTTGGTGGCCCAGCCGCAGCGGTACATCATCCAAAGGAACGACGGCTTGATCCAGGTCATCCGCTCGCGCTTGAACGGATCCACGAACCGTCCCGCGCGTACGGCCGGCCCTGCGATCGCCTCCGGGTACGCCTGGTAGACCGTGATCGTGCGTTCGGTGTAGACGGCGCGGATCTGCCGCTGCGGAACTTCCATCCGTCGATGATCAACCACGAGGGCGCTAGCGGGGAACCGCAATACGAGCGGTTATCGCGGCCCGTAGGGCGTCCGGTGCCGGCCCCGGTTCCTTCCACCGCGCCGGCGGATACAGCCACACCGGCATCCGCCTGAGCCCGGCCGGCTCCCATTCGTACCGCGGCCAGATGTGCGCGTGCAGATACGGGTCCGTGTTGCCGAGGATCTCGAGGTTGATCCGGAGGAAGGCCGGATCGTGCTCGGCGCAGGCCTGTTCGACCGCCGCACCGAGTCGTTCCATGCTTTCGAGGAACGCCAGCCGCCGCACCCGGGGCAGGTCACTGAGCCGCGTGACGCGGACGTCGTCGGTCAGCAGGACGCAATAGCCGGGCAGCCACTGCACGTCGCCGATGACGGCGAAGCTCTCCGGGAGCCGCGCCAGCACAGTGGGATTCTGCCCTCGATGCGCCGCGCCGATGCGATCCGTACGCCAGTCATCCACAGCCCATGCCTACCGCATACGCACAACGGCCCGGCGCTTGCGCACCGGGCCGCTGTCATTTCCGCCTATTCGTCGGCCGCGGCCGCACCCAGGTCGGCCGGGACCGCGTCGGGGACCACGGATCCCCGGTCGGCACCCTTGAAGGTCAGCTTGGACTTCTCGATGTTCTCGGGGTCGCCCTCGCAGTCCACCACCACGATCTGGCCGGGGCGCAGCTCGTTGAAGAGGATCTGCTCGCTGAGGGTGTCCTCGAGCTCCCGCTGGATCGTCCGGCGCAGCGGCCGGGCGCCCAGGACCGGGTCGAAGCCCTTCTTCGCCAAGAACTTCTTCGCGTTGTCGGTCAGCTCGAGGCCCATGTCCTTGTTCCTGAGCTGGGTCTCGATCCGGGCGGCGAAGATGTCGACGATCTCGAGGATCTCGTTCTGGCGCAGCTGGTGGAAGACGATCGTGTCGTCGATGCGGTTGAGGAACTCCGGGCGGAAGTGCTGCTTCAGCTCGTCGTTGACCTTGACCTTCATCCGCTCGTAGTTGGACTCCTCGGCCTCCGAGGCCTGGAAGCCCAGCGACACCGCCTTGGCCACGTCGCGCGTGCCCAGGTTGGTCGTCAGGATGATCACCGTGTTCTTGAAGTCCACGATGCGGCCCTGACCGTCGGTGAGGCGGCCGTCCTCCAGGATCTGCAGGAGGGTGTTGAAGACGTCCGGGTGGGCCTTCTCGATCTCATCGAAGAGGACCACGGAGAACGGCTTACGGCGGACCTTCTCGGTCAGCTGGCCACCCTCGTCGTAGCCGACGTATCCGGGGGGCGCACCGACGAGGCGGGACACCGTGTAGCGGTCGTGGAACTCGGACATGTCGAGCTGGATCAGCGCGTCCTCGGAGCCGAAGAGGAACTCCGCGAGCGCCTTGGAGAGCTCGGTCTTACCGACGCCCGAGGGGCCGGCGAAGATGAACGAGCCCGAGGGGCGCTTCGGGTCCTTCAGGCCGGCGCGGGTACGCCGGATGGCCTTCGAGACCGCCTTGACCGCGTCCTCCTGGCCGATGACGCGCTTGTGGAGCTCGTCCTCCATGCGCAGCAGCCGGGAGGTCTCCTCCTCGGTGAGCTTGTAGACCGGGATGCCGGTCCAGTTGCCCAGGACCTCGGCGATCTGCTCGTCGTCGACCTCGGACACGACGTCGAGGTCGCCGGCCTTCCACTCCTTCTCCCGCTGCGCCTTCTGGCCCAGCAGCTGCTTCTCCTTGTCGCGCAGCTGCGCGGCCCGCTCGAAGTCCTGCGCGTCGATCGCGGACTCCTTGTCGCGGCGGACCTGGGCGATGCGCTCGTCGAAGTCGCGGAGGTCCGGCGGCGCGGTCATCCGGCGGATGCGCATCCGCGCGCCGGCCTCGTCGATGAGGTCGATCGCCTTGTCCGGCAGGAAGCGGTCCGAGATGTACCGGTCGGCCAGCGTCGCCGCCGCCACCAGGGCGGCGTCGGTGATGCTGATCCGGTGGTGCGCCTCGTAGCGGTCGCGCAGGCCCTTGAGGATCTCGATGGTGTGCGCCAGCGACGGCTCACCGACCTGGATCGGCTGGAAGCGGCGCTCGAGCGCGGCGTCCTTCTCGAGGTGCTTGCGGTACTCGTCGAGGGTCGTCGCACCGATCGTCTGGAGCTCACCACGCGCGAGCATGGGCTTCAGGATGGAGGCGGCGTCGATCGCGCCCTCGGCGGCACCGGCGCCGACCAGGGTGTGGATCTCGTCGATGAACAGGATGATGTCGCCCCGGGTGCGAATCTCCTTGAGCACCTTCTTGAGGCGCTCCTCGAAGTCACCGCGGTAGCGGGAACCGGCGACCAGCGCGCCCAGGTCGAGCGTGTAGAGCTGCTTGTCCTTCAGCGTCTCGGGCACCTCGCCCTTGACGATGGACTGCGACAGCCCCTCGACGACCGCGGTCTTGCCGACGCCCGGCTCGCCGATCAGCACGGGGTTGTTCTTGGTACGGCGGGAGAGCACCTGCATGACCCGCTCGATTTCCTTCTCCCGGCCGATGACCGGGTCGAGCTTGCCCTCGCGGGCGGCCTGGGTCAGGTTGCGACCGAACTGGTCGAGCACCAGCGACGTCGAAGGCGCGGCCTCGCCCGCCGCGGCGCCGGCGGCGGCCGGCTCCTTGCCCTGGTAGCCCGAGAGCAGCTGGATGACCTGCTGGCGGACCCGGTTGAGGTCGGCACCGAGCTTGACCAGCACCTGGGCGGCGACGCCCTCGCCCTCACGGATCAGCCCGAGCAGGATGTGCTCCGTGCCGATGTAGTTGTGGCCGAGCTGCAGAGCCTCGCGCAGCGAGAGCTCCAGCACCTTCTTGGCCCGCGGCGTGAACGGGATGTGCCCGCTCGGCGCCTGCTGACCCTGGCCGATGATCTCTTCAACCTGCTGCCGGACCCCCTCGAGGGAGATGCCGAGGCTCTCCAGAGCCTTAGCGGCAACACCTTCGCCCTCGTGGATCAGGCCGAGCAGGATGTGCTCTGTCCCGATGTAGTTGTGGTTGAGCATCCGGGCCTCTTCTTGGGCCAGGACGACAACCCGTCGCGCTCGGTCGGTGAACCGCTCGAACATGCCCTCGTGCTCCTCACGTGCCGTGCGCCAATGGTCTGGCGGGGCCAGCGCACGGGCATCGGTGATACCCGTGCTGTAACTCTATCGCCGCCGGGTGACTCTGCTGGGCCCTCGAGCCCTCTCGGGACGTCCTGCGCCGATGATTTCCCCAACTTCGCACGCTCAACGGCTGTTCCCCACCCCTGCGGAGTACGCGGACAGCGAAATCCCCGGCGCAACCCCGGCCCGCCGCGGACCCGTCCACAGCCTGTGGACAACGCCGTCCACCCCTGTGGATAACTTACGCAAGCAGAGCGGCGAACGAGCCAAAAAGCAGCAGGGTCCGCAGCGCCTGAGCGCTGCGGACCCTGTGGAAAAGCTGTTCGGCTCGGCGGCCGGCCGCCCGAAGGAGGGAATCGGCCGGGCCGCCCCCGCCGGGAGACCTCAGCGGCCGGGCCCCTTGGCGTGGAACTCGTCCACGATCTCCTGCGGGATGCGACCCCGGTCGGAGATGTCCTTGCCGTTCTTCTTGGCCCACTCCCGGATGGCCTTGTTCTGCTCCCGGTCGGCGGTCGCACCGCCCCGGCCCCGAGCGGCCCGGCCTCCCACGACCACCCCGCCGCGGGCGACCTTCGATCCGGCGGCGACGTACTGCGCGAAGACGTCACGCAATTTCGCCGCGTTCTTGTCGGACAGGTCGATCTCATACTGAATGCCGTCGAGGGCGAACTTGACGGTCTCGTCGGCATCACCACCGTCGAGGTCGTCGACCAGCTTGTGAATGATCTGCTTGGCCACGCGCCGTTATCCTCCCGAACACAGGTTCTCTCAGACAATGCCCTGCGGAGAACAATAACGCTTTGCCCGCGGGATCCGTCAATGCGGGCCATGATATCGACTTCGGCACGCACCAACGCTTCCGCACGGACCAACGCTTCTGCACGCACCAACCCTTCTGCACGCCCTTGGCCGAACGGCGGCGTTTCGCCGAATGCCCGGTGCGCGCCGAGCCCATGACCGGCCGATTCCATTCAGGCCGGGGCGCACCGCACGGCGGCCGTTCGGAAACGTCGTGAGCTCGTGCGGGTCGCCCACCCGCACCGGCGTCGAAGCGTGTCGATCTGAAGAAGTCACCGTGCGTACACCGAAAAGGCGCAACCTTTCCCGGCCCGACAGCGGGCGGCGATCCGCTCGGCCAGGACGCATCCCCACCCCCGGGAGACCCGGCGAATCGCGTCCCGGATCGAGGCCGGAGACTGCGCGCAAGCCCCGGAATCCGAAGCCGCATTGTGATGATCGACCGGGCGGGTCGCGATGCCACGCCGACGCCCGGCACCGAAAAGTCGTCGATATAGATCTGTGCCGGACACGTTGCTGTCCGTCACAAACGGCACCGAGGAGGCCCCGGATTGCGGTTATCGCCGGTAATAATTGCGTCGGCCGGGGCAGCGGCCCCGCCGATCCGGACGTTGCACCTTATCGCAGGCCAACCGGCGGTCAGCCGACATTCCGCTCATAGACCATACGAAGCCCGATCAGGGTGATCATCGGCTCGTGCGCGGTGATGGTCCGGCACTCGTCCTTCACCAGCCAGGCCAGCCCGCCGGTGGCGATGACCGAACGCACCTCACCCAATTCGGCGGTCATCAACTCCACGATGCGGTCGACCTGCCCGGCGACGCCGTAATAAAGCCCGGACTGCAGGCACTCGACCGTGTTCTTGCCGATGACCGACCGCGGCCGGGCCGGTTCCACCTTCCGCAGCTGAGCCGCCCGCGCGGCCAGGGCGTCGAACGAGATCTCGATCCCGGGTGCGAAAGCCCCGCCGAGAAACTCCCCCTTGGCGCTGATCACGTCGAAATTGGTGGTGGTGCCGAAGTCCACGACGATCGACGGCCCCCCGTACAGGGCATGCGCGGCCAGGGTGTTGACCACCCGGTCGGCGCCGACCTCCTTGGGATTGTCGATGGCCAGCTGCACCCCGGTCTTCACCCCGGGTTCCACGATCACATTCGGCAGATCCCCGTAATACCGCGCCAGCATCGTCCGCAACGACCGCAAAGCGGCAGGCACGGTCGAACAGGCAGCCACCCCACTGATCTCCACGGCGTCGCCGGCGAGCAGCCCCCGGAACATGAGCCCCAGCTCATCGGCGGTCGACCGGGCGTCGGTCTTGATCCGCCAGCTGTGCACGAGCTTGTCGCCGTCGAACGTCGCGAGGACGGTGTTGGTGTTGCCGATGTCGATGCAGAGAAGCACGATCAAAACCTTAAACCGTCGGGGGTACGGGCGTTCACGCCCACAACCGCAACACCACCTCCGACCCGCACACCGGAACCCCCGCGCCGCGCGTCCCGGCCCCTGCCGGGCCCCAGCTCCGTGCCACCAAGCCCCACCCAGTCGGATCGGCTGCGACTGACGGCTACGACCGGCGGATGGCGGCTACGACCGGCCGCCTGGCGGTGGCGGGTGGCGGTTGGCGGTTGGCGGTTGGCGGTTGGCGGTTGGCGGCTACGACCGGCCGCCTGGCGGTGGCGGCTAGCGGCTAGCGGCCGCGCCCCTGGCGGCCAGCGGCTGCCCCGGCCGATGGCGGCTCGGCGAGGACTCGGCGGGCGGCCTCGCCTTCATCCCCGGAGCGACTTCGTCCCCGGAGCGACCAGCCGCACCGGCCGGCCGAGGGAAACCGGAGCGACCACCGGCGCGGACCAGCCGAGCGCAAACCGGAGCGACCAGACGGCATGGGCCGGCTGATGGCCCGGCGTGCCTGAGCCAGCCCAACCCGACGCTCGGCCCGCTGCCCACCGCCGCGGTCACCCTGATCCCCGACGCGGCCACGGGCTGTCACTCAGGCGGCACGCAGGTCCAGGGCGATGTCGAGGATCGGCGAGGAGTGGGTCAGACCACCCACCGACAGGTAGTCCACCCCCGTGGCGGCGTACGCGCTCGCCGTGTCGAGGGTCAAGTTGCCGGTCGCCTCCAGCTCGGCGCGGTCGCCGACGCGGTGCACGACCGAGCGGAGCAGCTCGGGTGACATGTTGTCGCACAGCAGGAAGTCGGCGCCCGCCTCGACCGCCTCCTCCGCCTCGGCCACCGTTGTCACCTCGACCTGCACCGGTACGTCCGGGAACCGCTCGCGGACCAGCCGGTAGGCCGCCGTGATGCTGCCGGCGGCGAGCTTGTGATTGTCCTTGATCATGGCGACGTCGTAGAGCCCCCTGCGCTTGTTGGTGCCACCGCCGACCCGCACCGCGTACTTCTCCAGCGCCCGCAGACCCGGGGTGGTCTTGCGGGTGTCGAGCACGGTCGCCTTGGTGCCGGCAAGCTCGTCGGCCCACTTGCGCGTATGAGTGGCCACGCCGGACATGCGGCACAGCAGATTCAGGGCTGTGCGTTCGGCGGTCAGCAACGCCCGCGTCGGCCCGGTGAGCACGGCCAGCACGTCACCGCGCACCACCCGGGCACCCTCCTCGACCCGCTGCTCGAACGTCGCGGTGCCGCCCGACGTCGCCGCGAAGACCTGAGCCGCCACCGGCAGCCCCGCCACGACCCCTGCGGCGCGGGCGACCAGTTCGGCGGTGTCTACCTGGTCGGCGCGAATGGTCGCCTCGCTCGTCACGTCCCGCGGCGGATCGCCGAGATCCTCTGCCAGCGCCGTGTAGACGACCCGCTCGACCTCGGCCAGGTCCAGTCCTTCGCTCATGCTGCGCCTTCCCTCGACATACGCATCCGGCGGCCACGGAAGCAGCCATCCGAACCCCGACGGTCTCCCCGGCGCCCGACCCGATCGCCCCGGGCACCGCCGTGGTCGGGGCGCCACCCAGCCGACCGGAGCCAACCCCGCCGACCGGAGCCAACCATGGACGACGGCCCCGGGGCGGCATCCGCGGGGATGGTCACGCCATTTCCTCGAACGTCTGAGTCAGTGTGCCGCGGCGGTCGATCGAGTTCAGCAGGTGGCCGCGCCATTCGTCGGCTGCGTTGGGGTGGTCCTCTCGCCAGTGGCAGCCTCGGGTCTCGCGGCGTTCGTAGGCCGATGCCACCAGGGCGGTCGCCACGGTCAGCAGGTTGGTGGCTTCCCAGGCCGAGTTGCGTGGGGTGTCGCGCTGCTCGCCGAGGCGGGTGAGTTCCTTGGCGGTGGCCGTCAGCGAGTCCGCCGAGCGCAAGACGCCCGCGCCGCGGGTCATGGCGCGCTGGAGCTCGCTGCGGATCGCGGGGGTCGTCACCCAGCCCGGGTCGCCGGTCGGCGGGGCCGGGTCGGCCTGGGGCGGCAGGTCGCGGGCGATGTCGTCGGCGATGCGGCGGGAGAAGACGAGGCCTTCGAGCAGCGAGTTGCTGGCCAGGCGGTTGGCGCCGTGGACGCCGGTGCAGGCCACCTCACCGCAGGCGTACAGGCCCGGGATGGAGGTGCGGCCGTGCAGGTCGGTGCGGACGCCGCCGGAGGCGTAGTGGGCGGCCGGGGCCACCGGGATCAGCTCGGTCGCCGGGTCGACGCCCGCCGCCCGGGTCGACGCGACGATGGTCGGGAAGCGCTGCTCGAGGAATTCCTTGCCGAGGTGGCGCGCGTCCAGGTAGACGTGGTCGGCGCCGGTGGCGCGCAGGACCCGGTGGATGCCCTTGGCGACGACGTCGCGGGGTGCCAGCTCGGCCAGCTCGTGCTGCCCCACCATGAAGCGCTTGCCGGCCTCGTCGACCAGGTGGGCGCCCTCGCCGCGCAGGGCTTCGGAGATCAGCGGGCGCTGCACCGAGGTCACGCTCGCGGTGACGAAGGAGGTGGGGTGGAACTGGACGAACTCCACGTCGGTGACGGTCGCGCCGGCGCGCAGGGCGAGGGCGACGCCGTCGCCGGTGGAGACGGCCGGGTTGGTGGTGGACGCGAAGATCTGGCCCATGCCGCCGGTGGCGAGCACCACGGCGCGGGCCAGGATCGCGCCGACGCCGTCCTCGGTGCCCTCGCCCAGGACGTGCAGGGTGATGCCGCAGGCCCGGCCGTCGGCCGCGCGCAGCAGGTCGAGGACGAGCGCGTGCTCGACGAGGCGGATCCAGGGGTCGCGGCGCACGGCCTCGTGCAGGGCACGCTGCACCTCGGCACCGGTGGCGTCGCCGCCCGCGTGCACGATGCGGTCGGCGCGGTGACCGCCCTCGCGGGTCAGCATCAGCGACCCGTCGGCGTTGCGGTCGAACTCGGCGCCGATCCGCATGAGCTCCTTGATCCGGGCCGGACCCTCCTCGACCAGCACGCGCACGGCGGCGGGATCGCAGAGGCCCACGCCGGCGATCTCGGTGTCGAAGGCGTGCGCCTCGGGGGTGTCGAGCGGATCCAGCACCGCCGCGATGCCGCCCTGGGCCCAGCGGGTCGACCCGTCGTCGATGTTGACCTTGGTGACCACGGTGACGTGCAGGCCCTGCTCGCGCAGGTGCAGCGCGGCGGTGAGGCCGGCAACGCCCGAGCCGACCACCAGCACGTCGGTGGACTCGGTCCAGCCCGGCTCCGAGGCGGCCAGGCGACGGGGAAGCGCCGGAAGGTCGGCGAGATGCGGCATGGGCTCAGTCAACCTCGCCGGTACGACGAAATCACGGCCGGGGCACCCAGAAGTGCCCGGCGTTACTGGTACTGGACGGGGAGGGCCTTGGCGCCCTTGCCCTTCAGCGAGGACTTCAGGCTGCTGGTGTCCACCCAGAGGTAGCAGCGGACAACCCGGTCGCCCATGGCCCACACGTCCTCACCACCGGGCAGCGAGATCACCCCGGCGCGGAACTGGAGGTCCTCGTCGTCGGGCACACCGACGTACGAGGCGATCAGACCGCGGCAGCCCGCATGGAACTCGTCCCACTGGTCGGACGTCTCGGGGTACGCCCGGTCCCCGGCGTCCCACAAGCCGACGAACTCGGCGTTGTGCGTGGCGGCGCAGGGCGCGGCGGGCATCGTGCCGATCTTGCCGTTCTTGTCGAGCTTGACGGAGTAGCAGGTGAGCAGCTGCTGCGGCGACGGCTGCTTGAGAGCGTCCCGGAGGCTCCCCAGGCGCTGCACAAGGCCGCCGTCGTCCTCCACGGAGCTGCTCTCCACCACCTCGCACCGATACCAGCGGGCGCCTCCGGTCCAGGCGGCCGCGGTCGGCTGGGTCACCCCGATCCACAGCCGGGCCGTACGCCACGGGCCGCCCACGTAAGCGGTGGTCTTGTCGTCGCAGACCTTGTACGCCGCACGCGCCCCCGCGGAGCCCGCTGCGGGCGGCTCGGACGCCTGGGCGGCGGGGCTGGCGAAGGTGCCGACGTACACGGTCTCGGTGCGGTGCTTGGTCTGGCAGTCGACCTCCTCGTACGCCGACCGCGAGCCGGACGTCGAGAAGTTGGCGAGGTGGCAGGTCTCCGCAACCGGGGTGAAGCCGGTCGGCGCCCCGATCGCGGCCCAGCCGTTCATCAGGTCCCCGTCGACCCCGCCCGGATTGCCGCACCCGGACAGCAGGGCGGCGCCCAGTACGCCCACGGCCGCGGCGACGCCCCACCGGCTCCGCCGCGGGGAGAAGTGACGCATGAACCGAGCCCTCCGACCGCCGCGTGGTGTCCGATTTGTCGATCATATGGCAGTCGGCGCGGTCACCAGGCGCCCTTCGGGAGACCCGGAACACCCGGACCATGCGAGAGGGAACGCAGCAGCCGCGGCTCTGCAGCGGAAACGGGACGGCGAGAAGGCGCAGGCAGACAGGATCAGGAGGCGGGTACGGCCCGGGAGGCGGACAAGGTCAGGAGGCGGAGAGCGTCAGGTCACCCCGTACCAGATCATCGGCCATGCCCTCGACGGCGGCCGCCGGGTCCGCGCCGAGCTCGATGATGCTGTTCTCGGCGTCCACGTGGACGATCCGCGGCTGATAGGAGCGTGCCTCCGCCGAGTCCATCTGTCCGTACGAGATCAGGATGACCAGGTCACCCGGGTGCACCAGGTGGGCCGCCGCGCCGTTGATGCCGATCACGCCGGTGCCGCGCTCGCCCGGGATCACGTACGTCTCGAGGCGGGCGCCGTTGGTGACGTCCACGATCGCGACCTGCTCGCCGGGCAGGAGGTCCGCCGCCTCCATCAGGTCGACGTCCACGGTCACCGATCCCACGTAGTGCAGGTCGGCCTGCGTCACCGTGGCGCGGTGGATCTTGGACTTGAGCATGGTGCGCAGCATCAGGCGGCCTCTCCGAGGAACAGCGGTACGTTGTCGATCAGGCGGGTGGTGCCGACCTTCGCCGCGACGAGCAGCCGGGCCGGGCCGCTCGCCGGCGCGGGGCCGAGCAGGGGGTCGGTCAAGGCCAGGTAGTCGACCTGCACGCCCGGCTCGTCGCCGAGGATCTTGCCCGCCGCCTCCAGGACGCGCGTGCCGTCGTTCTGCAGCGCGCCCTCGCGGAGGGCGTGGGACAGGGCGAGCGCCGCCTGCCGCTGCTCGGCCGAGAGGTAGCGGTTGCGGCTGGACAGGGCGAGACCGTCGCCCTCGCGGACCGTGGGCACCCCGACGATCCGGGAGCCGATCTCCAGGTCGGTGACCATGCGCTTGATCAGGGCGAGCTGCTG
The DNA here is from genome assembly GCF_040689425.1 of Actinoplanes sp. NPDC051475. Lineage (NCBI taxonomy): Bacteria > Bacillati > Actinomycetota > Actinomycetes > Micromonosporales > Micromonosporaceae > Actinoplanes > Actinoplanes sp. NPDC051475. The sequence continues at coordinate 78,743 of NZ_JBFAZZ010000020.1, read as the reverse complement.
GTAGTCCTTCTCGCCGAAGAACGCCACGTCGGCGCGGGTGAGCTGGAGCAGCTTGGCGACGACCGTGAGCATGCCCGAGAAGTGGCCGGGGCGGCTCGCACCCTCGAGGATCTCGCCCATCGGGCCGGCCGCGAGCGTCACCGACGGCGTGCCGCCCGGGTACATCTCGTCGCGGTCCGGGGCGAACACCAGGTCGGCCCGCTCGGCCGTGCACGCCTCGACGTCGGCGGCCAGCGTGCGCGGGTACTTGTCGAAGTCCTCGTTCGGGCCGAACTGCAGCGGGTTCACGAACACCGTGACGATCACGTAGTCCGCCTGCTCGCGGGCCTCGCGCACGAGCTGCCGGTGCCCCTCGTGCAGCGCACCCATGGTCATCACGACGGCGACGCGGCCCGGTGCGGCCGCGCGGGCGGCGGCCAGCTCGGCGCGGGTGTGGACGAGAACGGTCATGACGGGCTCCCAACAGTCGCGTGAGCGGAGGCCAGAACATCCAGAAGCAGCGCCGCGTCCTGCGGGCGCAGGCGCCCCGCGGCGATCGCCCGGTCGGCGGTCCGCCGGGCAAGAGCGAGGTAGGCCGGCGCCGACTCCGGCGACAGGCGGTCGAGATGCTTGCGTACGGTGCCCGCATCGCCCCGCGACACCGGACCGGTCAGGGCCGCGTCCCCCAGCGCCAGCGCGTTGTCGAGGGCGGCGTGCAGCAGCGGGGAGAGCACCACGTCCGGGTGCTCGACGCCGGCGGCCCGCAGCAGGTCGGCGGCCTCGTTGACGAGCGTGACGAGGTGGTTGGCGCCGTGCGCGAGGGCCGCGTGGTAGAGCGGCCGGGAGTCCTCGGCGACCCACTCCGGGATACCGCCCAGGTCGGTGACCAGGCGAGCGGCGAACACGCGGTCGCGGGCGGTGATGCCCCAGGCGATGCCGGGCAGCCGGTCCAGGTCGCCCGCGGCGCCGGTGAAGGTCATCGCCGGGTGCAGCGCGATGCCGTCGACATCGCCCAGGATCGCGAGGCCGTGCGCTCCGGAGGTGTGGGCCACCACGGTACGGGCGGACAGCGAACCGGTCGCGGCGAGCCCGGCCACGACGGCGCCGAGCGCGTCATCCGGAACGGCGAGCAGAAGAAGATCGGTGGCGGCCCGGGCGACCTCGTCGGCCGGAAGGATCGCGGCCTGCGGCAGAAGACGCCGAGCGCGGTCGAGGGATGCGGCGGAGACCGCCGCGGCAGCTACGACGTCGTGCCCGGCAGCGGCGAGGGCGGCACCGAGGACGGCACCCACCCGGCCCGCGCCCACCACGCCGACAACCAGCGGGTACGCATGCGGCACTGCGCTCATTCGTAGATCCAGTCCTCGCGAAAGGGGTACCGGTCGAGGAAAAGTATGCGCCCGCGTAACAGGCTCGTGACAAGGGCGTGTGAACAACTGCACCGCCGCGCTGCGCCTAGATTGGCTTCTGTGACGAGGCTGGGCTGGCGGGTCGCCATGCAACACGCGCTGTACGGGCCGCAGGGGTTCTTCGCCGGCGCCACGAGCGGCCCTGCGGACCACTTCCGGACCAGCGTGCACGCCTCCCCGCTCTTCGCCGGCGCCATGCTGCGCCTGATCGAGGAGGTGGACGCCCGGCTCGGCCACCCGCGCGCGCTCCAGGTCGTCGACGTGGGGGCGGGACGCGGCGAACTCCTGGCCGCCCTGGCCGCTTCGGCCACGGGTACGCCGCTCGCGAGCCGGCTGCACCTCACCGGGGTCGAGGTCGCGCCCCGGCCCGCCGGGCTGCCCGCGACGATCGGCTGGCGGCGGGACGTTCCCGAGGGCGTGGTGGGCGTACTGGTGGCCACCGAATGGCTCGACAACGTGCCCCTGGACGTGGCCGAGATCGACCCCGCGGGCCGGGCCCGGCTGGTGCTGGTCGACCCGGCGACCGGCATGGAGTCACTGGGCGGGGACGTGGACGCCGCCGACCGGTTCTGGCTCGCCCGCTGGTGGCCGGACGCCGGGCTGGGCGACCGCGTCGAGATCGGCTGGCCGCGCGACGTGGCGTGGGCGGATGCGGTCGCCTCGGTACGCCGGGGCTGCGCGTTGACGGTCGACTACGGGCACCTGCGCGGCGAGCGTCCGGGCCTGGGCACGCTCACCGGCTATCGCGGCGGGCGCCAGGTGCTGCCCGTACCGGATGGAAGTTGTGATGTGACCGCGCACGTCGCCCTGGACGCGGTGGCGGCTGCCGGCGGTATTCCGTACCGAATAATCACGCAGCGGTCGGCCCTGCGAGCGCTCGGGGTCGACGGCGGCCGGCCACCCTTGGATCTTGCCCGCACGGACCCGGCGGCCTACCTCCGCGCGTTGGGTGCGGCGGGCGCGGCGGCGGAGCTGACCGACCCGGCCGGGCTCGGTGGCCACTGGTGGCTGCTGCACGAGGTGGGTATCGAGCTTCGTGGGACGATCTGAGCCATGAGCGATCTGCGGGAGATGACCGTCGGGACCGGCGCCGGGCTCGACACCGCCGACATGGTGCTCAACATCGGGCCGCAGCACCCGTCGACGCACGGCGTCCTCCGGCTCAAGCTGACCCTGGACGGCGAGCGGGTCGTCGCCTGCGAGCCGATCGTCGGCTACATGCACCGCGGCGCCGAGAAGCTCTTCGAGGTGCGCGATTACCGGCAGATCATCGTGCTCGCCAACCGGCACGACTGGCTCTCCGCGTTCTCCAACGAGCTCGGCGTCGTGCTGGCCGTCGAACGGCTCATGGGCATGGAGGTTCCGGAGCGGGCGACCTGGCTGCGGATGGCGCTCGCCGAGCTCAACCGGGTGCTCAACCACCTGATGTTCCTCGGCTCGTACCCGCTGGAGATCGGCGCGATCACGCCCATGTTCTACGCCTTCCGCGAGCGCGAAACCCTCCAGGCGGTCATGGAGGAGGTGTCCGGTGGCCGCATCCACTACATGTTCAACCGCGTCGGCGGCCTCAAGGAGGAGGTGCCGGCCGGCTGGACCCGCCGGGCCCGCGAGGCGATCGCGCTGGTCCGCAGCCGGATGCCGGACATCGACAAGCTGATCCACAAGAACGACATCTTTCTTGCCCGTACGGTCGGAGTCGGCGTCCTCACCCCCGAGCAGGCAGCGGCGTACGGCGCGTCCGGGCCGGTAGCCCGAGCCAGCGGCCTCGACATGGATTTGCGGCGCGACGAGCCCTACCTCGCGTACGACCAGCTCGACGTGCCTGTGGTGACACGTACGGCCGGGGACTGCCACGCGCGGTTCGAGGTGCTGCTGGAGCAGGCGTACGTGTCGCTGGATTTGGCCGAGGAGTGCCTGGACCGGGTGGACCGGATCGGCGGGCCGGTCAACGTGCGGCTGCCGAAGGTGGTCAAGGCGCCGGAGGGTCACACGTACGCGTGGACCGAGAACCCGCTCGGCATCAACGGGTACTACCTGGTGTCCCGGGGCGAGAAGACACCGTGGCGCCTCAAGCTGCGGACGGCGTCGTACGCGAACGTCCAGGCGCTGGCAACGCTGATCCCGGGGTGCCTGGTGCCGGACCTGATCGCGATTCTGGGCTCGATGTTCTTCGTGGTCGGCGACATCGACAAGTAGCCCGGCCGGCAGTCACCAGCGCCGGTGGCCGGCTCGGGTGCGGTCCGGCACTGCGAGCGGGTCGGGTCCGTATGACTCGCCGCCCCGGCGGTAGTGGTCATCGCCGAACTCGTGCTCGGGTGCGGTGATGGGGCCGGTGCTGAGGCCGTAGCCGCGGCTCGGCTCCGGCTCCGTCCAGCCGGGTTCGCGGTGGTACCAGCTCTGGTCCGGATCGGACCAATGCGCGCCGTTCCGCTCGGCGTGCGACCAGTTCAACGGCCGGCTCGGCTCTGCGTCCGACCAGGTCGGTGCTTGGTCGAAGCCGCCCGGTTCGGGGTCGGACCAGCCCGGTGCCAGGGGATCCGGCTCGGGACGCGACCAGGCGACGTCCGGATCCGGGTCCGACCAGTCGAGCTCCGCTTCGGGGGCCGGTGCCGGGCCGAGCCGGTCCGGGAAGGGGGAAGACCAGCTCACGTCGCCGCTCGCTTCGCTGCCGACGCCGGCGATGTCTGTGCTGGTGTCCGGTGCGGCGTGCCTGCGGGACGGACGGCCTTCGGCCATCGCGGGCTGCCGGTTGCCGCGATAGGACGTGGAAGGGACCGATGCGGCTCCGCGCTGGCGGGGAGCGGTGGGTGCGGGTGGCGGAACGGAAGCCGAGGCAGCCGCCGGCCGAACAGACGCCGAGGCCGCTACGGGCGGAACGGGGCTCGAGGCCGCCGACCGCGGAATGGGCCGAAACGAAGCCGGGGCCGGGGCCGAAGCCGGGGCCGAGGCCGGCGGAACTGAGGCCGAAGCCACCGCCGGGCGGACGGAAGCCGAAGCCGCCGAAGGCGGGACGGAGGCCGGCCGGACGGAAGCCGACGCGGTCGCCGGTCGAGCGGCGCCCACCGTTGCGCGGCCGCCCCCGGCTCGGCCGGGCGCAGGGGCGGGCGAGGCGGCCGTCTGCAGGTGGGTCATCTCGTCCTGCAGAACCTGGACCCGGTGACCGGTGGCGCGGGCCGCGGCGGCGATCTCCTCCCGCAGCTCGCCGCGCAGCGAGTCGACCTCGGCGGCGACGCGGTCCTCGACGTCCATCTTGAGCAGGACGGGGTCGTTCCGGATCAGCAGGGACGCGCCGAGCAGCACGACACAGACGGCGATCAGCAGCACCGCGAACCGGATCGAGCCGGTGCCGTCGCCCACCAGCACGGAGATCGCCGCGACCGGGGCCAGGCCCACGCCGCCCCAGATCAGCGCCCGGAGGAGGCGGGCGCTGTGCTGCTCGTCGGGGTGCCGCTCAGACATGGTCGCAGATGCTACCGAGAGTGGTGGCCGTCACGAAACGGGCAGATATCAGCGCTGCCCGGACCCTGTGCGGGGCCGGGCACGTATCCGCAGCTGAGGACCGTGACCCGCGCCGCGGCGCCAAGGAAAATCCGCTCGCGGCCCGGAAGCCGTCGGCCTCGCCGAAGGCCGACACCCACCCATCCGAGCGAGTGCCGGCCGGGCGGCGGACTTGACCGTGGATCAGCCGGCCGCCAGTGCGCCGTCCGAGCTGAACACCAGGCCGACGCTGATCGTGCCCTGCTTCAGGCCCGTCTTGGTCAGCGGACCTCCCGCGTCCAGCGAGCTGAACTTTCCGGCCTGGAACTTGTACGTCTCCACCAGACCCTGCTGGCACTTCGGCCGCTGCGGGCATTCCGGCGGACCACCGAGGACGGTCGCCGCGCCCGAGCACTTGGCGGCAAGGTCGGACAGGGACTTCACGCCGTACTTGGTGGCGAAGGCCTCGGTGGTGGCGAAGGCGTTCTGGTCCTGGGCCGTGGAAGGAGTGCCGAACACGAGGCCGAACTTCTCGCCGAGGGCCTTGAGGTTGGTCATCGTCGTGTCGAGCTGCGGGGAGGACGGGTCCTTCGCGTCCTTGCCCTCCACCTTGCCGGACAGGAACGTGGCGAGGGTCGCCGCGTACTCCGGGACGACGTCGATCTCGCCCTTCTCGAGGGCGGGCTCGTACAGCTCGCGGTTGCCGATCTGCTGGACCTTCACCTGGTAGCCGGCGGCGGTCAGCACGATGTTGTAGAGCTCGCCGAGGGTCGCGTTCTCGGCGAAGTTGGCGGCGCCGACGGTGATGGCGCCGCCCGGGCCCTTCTGGAGGCCCGCGGTGAGGTTGTTGGCCGTGGCGAAGTCCTGGGCCGCGGCCTTGGAGGACTTGCGGTCGATGTCGACGGCCTTGTTCAGCTCGATGAGCTTGGCGGTGTCGAGGGCCGCGGAGACCTTGTCGAGCGCCGCGATGAGCTGCGGCGACGAGGACTTCTTGGTGACCGCCGGCACGATGTTGTCGGTGTTCTGCAGGTTCTTGTCGTCGGTGAGCACGACGAGCGTGTCGCCCGCGACCGGGGCGCAGCCGGCGCCGGAGGCGGAGCTGGGCGGGGCCGCGGTGCCCGACGAGCCGGACTCGCCGCAGCCGGTGAGGATGACGGCGGCGGCCATGAGGGTGCCGGCCGTCAGGAGCAGGTTTCGACGCATACTGCCGCCTTCTGTGTCCCGGCACGGCCGGACGGCCGCGCCGCGTGTCCGACGGGCAGTCGAAGATTCCGATGCCCGCTTTGTTCGGTTGTCGGTGCTGCCAGGAAAAAGGCCGCACCCATGTTGATAACCGGGGGGTACGACAACCTATGCCGTCAGGGGTTCTACGTTGCCCATTCGTTATCAGCGTGTGGGAGATCAGCCCGCCGGAGCCGCGGCGGTGGGACGGCGTCGCCGCTGCCCGCGAAGCGCCGGCGGAGTCACCAACCGTTGCACGCCGGCCAGCAGAGCCTCCACCAGGAGCGCCAGCAGGGCGACCACGATGCCGCCGGCCACGATCTGGCCGCCGCCGCCGTTGCTCATCCCGATGCCGAACCCCGCCGAGATGATCTCGCCCAGCCCGCCGCCGTTGACGAACGCCGCCAGCGCCGCCGTCGCTACGACCTGCACCGCCGCCGTACGCAAGCCGGCCGCGAGGTAGGGCACCGACAGCGGCAACTCGACCTGCCGCAGCAGCTGGCCGCCGGACAGGCCCATCCCCTTGGCCGCGTCGCGCGTCTCGGGGTCGATCTGCCGCAGCCCCGTGTACGCGTTCGCCAACAGCGGCGGCACGGCGAACACCGCGAGCGCCACCACCACCGGCGCCTTGCCGAAGCCCAACGGGGTCAGCGGCAGGATCGTCAGCAGCGCCAGCGTCGGGATGGCCAGGGTCAGGTTGGCGAAGGTGATGACCGCTCCCCCGCCGCGGCCGCGGTGCCCGAGCCAGATGCCGAGCGGCCAGCCGATCGCGCAGCCCAGCAGCACCGCCCAGAAACTGATGAGCAGGTGTTCCTCCAGCCGGTCCAGCAGGCCGCCGGAATTGGTCCAGTTCAGCGGGTCGTTGAGCCAGACGAAGCCGTCACGGAAGTAGTTCACAGGCGTCGCTCCCGGGCCCAGGGCGTCAACAGTCGGCCCAGCCCGGCCAGCGCCAGGTCCAGGACCAGGGCCAGGCCGACGCAGAGGATCGTGCCGGTCATGATCTCGGCCTTGTAGAAGTTGTTGCGGAAGCCGCCGAGGATCATGTCGCCCAGTCCGCCCTTGCCGATCCACGAGCCGACTGTCACCAGCGCCACCGTCGACACCGTGGCAAGCCGTAGCCCGGTGAGGATCCCCGGCAGCGCCAGCGGCAGTTCGATGCGCAGCAGGCGCCCGGCGCGGCCGTACCCCATGCCCGCCGCCGCGTCGCGGACCTCGTCCGGCACCTGGGTGAGGCCGGCGAGTGCGTTGCGGACCAGGACGAGCAGCGCGTACAGGACCAAGGCGATCAAGACCGACGTGTCACTCGTGGTGCCCACCGCCGGGGCGACGAGGGCGAGAAGTGCCAGCGACGGAATCGTGTAGAGGACGCCGGAGAGTGCGAGAATCGGCCCGGTCAGCGGTCGCCACCAGTAGGCGACGACCGCGAGCGGCAGGGCGACGACCAACGCGATGCTCACCGCGCGGGCGGTGAGACCCGCGTGGAACTGCAGTGCCGAGAGGATCTCGTCCGCGTTGTCGTGGACATAGCGCCAGGAGAACCACGGATTTCCCGGCCCGTCAGCGGGGGCGGCCAGGGGCCACGCAGGCGCGGCGGCCCTCGACAGGAAGGACATACGTGGACGCTACCGCGATCGAGGACTCCGGCGCTGGCCGGACCGCGGCGTCTATCACGCTCGAGAACGTCGGCAAGGTCTATCCCGACGGCACCGTGGCCGTCGGCGACATCAGCCTCGAGGTCGGCGCCGGCGAGCTGGCCGTGCTCATCGGCCCGTCCGGATGCGGCAAATCGACCGTTCTGCGCATGCTCAACCGGCTCATCGAGCCGTCGAAGGGCCGGATCCTGATCGACGGTCAGGACGTCTCCCGGCAGGACCCGGTCGAGCTGCGCCGGCACATCGGATACGTGATCCAGAATGTGGGACTGTTCCCGCATCAGACGATCGGCACCAACGTCGGCACGGTGCCGCGGCTGCTCGGCTGGAACCGGAAGAAGACCCGCGCTCGCGCCGAGGAGCTGCTCGACCTCGTCGGCCTCGACCCGAAGCGCTATGCCGGCCGCTACCCGCACGAGCTCTCCGGCGGTCAGCGGCAGCGGGTGGGCGTGGCCCGCGCGCTGGCCGCGGATCCGCTGGTGCTGCTGATGGACGAGCCGTTCTCCGCGGTCGACCCGATCGTGCGGGGGCGGCTGCAGGAGGAGTTCCTCCGCCTCCAGGCCACGGTCCGCAAGACCATCGTGCTGGTCACCCATGACATCGATGAAGCGGTACGGCTGGGCGACCGGATCGCGGTGCTCGGCGAGGGCGGCCGGCTGCTGCAGTACGCCGCCCCGGCCGAGCTGCTCAGCGAGCCGGCGTCGGAGGAGGTCAGCCGGTTCGTCGGCAACGACCGGGGCATCCGGCGGCTGGCGGTCACCAAGGTGCGCGACGCGATGCGCCCGATCGGCCAGATCGAGGAGATCGAACGGCTCCCGACCGTCGACGCGGACGGCACTCTCTACGACGCCCTCTCGACAATGCTCACCAGCGATGCGCTGAACGTGGTGGCGGTCGAGGACGGAACTCCCGTGGGGACGGTGTCACGCTCCGTGCTTTTCGACGTACCGAACAAGGAAGCGCCGGCACGGGCGTGACACCGACCTCCTAGCGGGTTCCTCGGCGACCCCCGAGGGTGGCGAGGCCGATGATCCAGCCGACGAACAGGCCGTAGGTGGCGCCGTCGCCGGCCGAGCGGAACGCTCCGAGCAGCGACGGGTTCGCCAGGAACAGCGTGGTGAGCAGGGCGGCGAAACCACCGGCGAAGATGTACGACGCCCAGCCCGCGAAGAACTGGCTGATGGTGCCGCGCGCCCGGGCCAGCTGGGAGCCGGGCAGCAGGTAGAGGAAGAGCAGGGTCAGCACCACGACCAGGATCGCCTTGAGGTCGGTGATGATGATCGAGCGCAGGGAGTCGTCCGAGTCGAAGCGCCAGTGCGGCCACGCGAGCAGACGCAGCCACCAGCCACCGGCGGTGTTCGGATCGGTGTTGTCCGCGGCCCAGTCGGCATACCAGGGGCTGCCGAAGACCAGGACCAGGATGAGTGCGGCGAGCGTGCCCGCACCCGGCGCGGTCTTGTAGCGATTGGTGAGAGCCATGGCCCGCTAGTTCCCAGCGAGCGATCGTTTTCAAACGACGGGCATGGATGAGCTAGTGCTTCTGCAGGTAGTCGATGAAGGCGGCCCGAAGCAACGGCTCCTGCTCCCCGTACCCATGTCCGGTCAATTCACGCCACAACGCCACCGCTTCGTCGATGGTGGGGCCGACCGTGTTCGGGGCGCCGTCGAGGGAGGCGGCCTCGTCCGAGTCGGGCAGGTGCTTGAACACCGACCAGAAGAAGCCGAGGTCACGGTGTTCCCGGGCCCTGGCGAACGCGCGCTCGCGCAGCTGCTCGGTGGTCAGGGCGTCCAGCTCGGCGAAGGTCGCGTCGGTCATGACGCCAGCATAGGGCGACGGTCCGGGCCGTCGCCGGTCACCGCCGGTCCGCGGGTACGGCCTCAGCGGCCGCTGCCCCAGGGCCCGAGGTCCCACTGATCGGAGGAACGGCTCGCCGAACTGGCCGACGGGGTCCACGTCTCCGGCAGGTCGCCACCCTGCGAGGCGCCGGTCCACTCCTCGTCGAAGCCGGCGGGCGCCAGCGGGCGGCCGTACGTCTCCACCAGCCGGGTCACCAGCAGCCCGGCGCCGATCGTGGCGCCCGCGATCGCGAACAGGGCGATGTCGAAGGTGCGCCGGTCGGCGTAGTCCAGGAACAGCGTGATGCCGGCTACCGAGAGCAGGGTGCCGAAGATGCCGCCGCGGCGCCCGTACGCGCTGGTGCCCGCCAGCAGGACCGCGCCGAACGCGATGCCGGTCCACTCGAGCCCGGTGCCGGGCGCGATCGGAACGGTCGACTTGGCGGCCATCAGGATGCCGGCGCCGGCCGCGAAGACCGACGACAGCACCAGCGCGGCGAGCACCGGGAACACCGCGCCCGCTCCGGGCCGGGCAGCCGGGTCGCCCACCGGGCGCATCCGACCGACCGACCGGCGGATCGACGGGACCGTGCCCAGCGCGCCGCCGATGACGGCCAGCAGCGCGAACCCGCCGAAGAGGTAGAACGCCTGGTCGGCGGGGTCGTAGGTGCCCTGGATGGCGACCGGGGCGGTGCGCAGCTGGTCGTACACGATGACGCCCATCGCGGCGCCCAGCGAGGCGACCCAACCCGGCACGTGCAGCATCAGCACGAGGACCGCGGCCACCAGACCGCCCGCGGCGGCGATCGCGAGCGCCGGCACGGCGCCGCGGACCAGGCCCTGGTCGCCGTTCTCGGCGAAGTGCAGCGACGCGGCCAGGGCGATCGGGCCGACCGCGAGATTCGGTACGCCGGCCCGCAGGGTCAGCCCGGCCCCGAGCGCGAGCAGCCCGAGCGCGGCACCCGAGATGAGCAGCGTGTCCAGCGCGGGACGGCGCAGGGAGGCGGGGTCGAGGCGATAGAGCAGGTAGGCGATGGCCGCTACGGCCAGCAGCAGCACGATCTCCCAGCCGATGTGCACGCCGAGCCGGTCCCGCCCGTCGTCACCGCCGCGGCGGGACACCTCCGGCACCGGCTCGGTGATCCGTACGCCGGTGTCGTCCCGGTCCAGGTCACGCCGCCTGCTGCGGAAGTCGGTGGAAGCCGAGCCGGTCCGGTACGCCGCCGGGTCGGCCGGTGTCTGCTCGTCGCCGGCGTTGCGACGGTATGCGGTCTCGTCATAGGCCATCTCGTCCACCTCCTCCGCCGCGGCACAGCATACGGAAGCGAGGGGGTCTCGGTTCAAGACCGAAACGGGTGCAGGATCAGGGACGACCGGCGCGTCTGCCCGAGTCGTCACCGTCCTTCTGGTCCGGCTGCTTCGGGACCCGGCACGCCCGCTCGAGCCACAGGGCCGCGCCGGCGAGCGCGAGCGACGCCACGACCCCGCCGATCGCCGCCGGCACGTCGTCGGTGGCCGCCTTGGTGGGCTCCAGCGCCAGCCAGGCCAGCAGGCCGGCCGAGAACCCGGCGAAGATCGCGCCGGCCAGCGAGGACGCCTTGGCGAGCACGGCGAAGCGGGCGACCGCGAGCGGGTCGACGCGGGGTGCACCAGGTTTGTGCTGGATCCGCGCGCTGGTGTTCTGCGCCAGGATCGCCTCGGTGACGGCCAGCGCAGCGAGCACGATGATCGGCAGCCAGGGCAGCCGCGGCATCTGCGCGTAGAAGGAACTGAGGAGGAGCCATCCGGCCGCGGCCGCCGCGAGCGCGGCGACCACCAGAGCCGAGAGGCTGGTAGGCCGCATCGACGGGTCGGGGGCGGCACCGCCGGGGTTGCTGCTCACCCGTCAGACTCTAACGTCAGGTCGGGCCGCGGCGTGATCGCCTGCGCGTCGGCGGCGAGCTGCGGCAGGTTGAGCAGATCGGTCACCCACCCGTGGCCGGGAAGCTGCGCGTACGGCTGGATGTCGAGCCACGGCTTGAGCACGAACGCCCGCTCGTGCGCCCGCGGGTGCGGCAGGATCAGCTCCGGATCGTCGCTGAGCACCGGCTCGCCGTCGTCCGCCCAGACCGCGATCACGTCGACGTCGAGCGTACGCGGGCCGAACCGGCGTTCCGGGTCACGCTTGCGCCCGGCGGCCGACTCGAGCGACCGGGCCCGTTCCAGCCAGGCCCGGGGATCCGCCCCCGGGTCGACCGCCAGCACGACCGCATTCAGGTACGGCGGCTGCTCGGTATCACCCCAGGGCGGAGTCTCGTACGCGCCGGAGACCAGCACGACTCTCTCGCCGAGCCCGTCGACGGCGCCTCGCAGGTTCGCGTACCTGTCGTCCAGGTTGCTGCCGATCGACAGGACGGCGCGGGTCATCGGGTGCGCCGAAGGGTGACCGCCACATCGGCGAACTCATGCGGGATGGGTGCCTGCGGCTTGTGGACGGTGACCGTGGCGGCGCCGACCCGGTCGTCCTCGAGGCACACCGCGACGAGCCGGTCGGCCAGGGTCTCGATGAGGTTGACGGGCTCGCCCGCGATCACCTCGGCGAGGCGGCCGGCCAGCTCGCCGTAGTGGACGGTGTCGTTGACGTGGTCGCTGGCCGCCGCCTTGGCGAGGTCGAGCTCGAGGTCCACGTCGACGACGAAGTCCTGGCCGTCGCGGCGCTCGAAGTCGAAGACGCCGTGGTTGCCGCGTACCCGAAGGCCGTGCAGCGATATCCGGTCACTCATGGGTGTGCCTTTCGAGACGGGGACTTCCGGTGGCCCGCCAGACCGCGAGGGCGTCGGCGGTGGCCCGGACGTCGTGGACCCGGACGCCCCAGGCGCCGGCGGCCACGGCCAGGACGGACGTCGCGATCGTGGCGGCCTCGCGGTCGTCGACGGGGCGGGGTTCGCCCTTCGCGTCAACGAGCAACCGGCCCAGATAGCTCTTCCGCGACGCGGCGAACAGCACCGGGCGGCCCAGGGCGATCAGCTCGCCGAGGCGGGCGCTGAGGGCCCAGTTGTGCTCCCCGCGCTTGGCGAATCCCAGACCCGGGTCGAGGACGATCCGTGCGGGATCGACCCCGGCGGCCACCGCGTCGTCCACCCGCTGCCGCAGCTCGTCGCAAACCTCGGCGACGACGTCCCGGTAGTCGGCGAGCTCCTGCATCCGGCGCGAGTGGCCGCGCCAGTGCATGAGGATCCAGGGGCAGCCCGCGTCGGCCACCACCGCGGCCATGCCGGGATCGGCCAGCCCGCCGGACACGTCATTGACCACGGCGGCGCCGGCCTCGATCGCGGCGGCGGCCACCGCGGCGCGGGTGGTGTCGATGCTGAGCGGCACGCCGGCGGCGGCCAGCTCGCGGATGACCGGGACGACCCGGGAGATCTCGGTCGGGGCGTCGACGCGGTCGGCGCCCGGACGGGTGGATTCCCCGCCGATATCGACGACGTCGGCACCATCGCGATGCAGGGCGACGCCGTGGGCGACGGCCGCCTCGAGCCCGGCGTACCTACCGCCGTCGGAAAAGGAGTCGGGCGTGACGTTCAGCACCCCCATCACGACCGGGTGATCTTGATGAAGCAGCAGGTCGCCCGCGCCCTGCCGGGTCGTTGCGCTACCGGTCGACTCACTCACGGGACGACCGTACCGGGCCCGGGTCGTTCGTACACGTGTACGATCGGGAATGACTCATGTTCAGTCACGCCTTTACCTTGGGTAACGAATCAGGCAGCTTGTAGGTAAGAAGTACGGCCCGTACGCTTCGGAGCTAGGCATCATTAATGAACCGAAGAGAGCAGACGGGCGTGGGTAGGACAGCAGAGCCCTTCAGGATCGTGACCGCGCACTCGACGCGGTGAGCGGGAAGTAGCACCATATGGGCGTTGCCGTCAGGCTTCACAACTGCAGCGTGTCCGGCGCCCCTACGCCGGGCACCCGGGAGGTTTACCAATGATCGCCACAGAGCTCGCCGCGCAGGTCGCGACGGCAATGCAGCATGGCGCCACCCTTGCCGCCCCCGCGCCCAAGGGAATCAACACCGAAGGCGTCGTCACCTTCTTCGCCAGCAACATCGCCCCGATCCTGCTGGCCGTGCTCGGCATCATCTTCATCGGCCGCGCCAGCCGCGGCGAGATCTCCAAGGTGCTGACCAGCAGCGCGATCGCCATCGTCGGCCTCGCGTTCATCGCCGGAGCCGCGACGCTGTTCTTCGTCGGCGACTACCTCATCGACCTCATCTTCAGCTAGGCCCGAACTCCCATGCGGCTGCGCACCGACGACGACATCTACCGGGCCCGCCTGGTCTATCTGGGCCCGCCCGGATACACCCTGCCCATGCACCTTCCGTACGCGCAGTACGGGATGTTCGTCGTCCTCGTCCCGGTCTTCGTCTTCCTGCACTACCTCATCACCTGGGACTTCGACGCGTTCCCCGCGTGGGAGATCGCCCTGGCCATGGTGACGACGTCCTACGTCTTCCGGCACGTCGACCCAGACCGGCCGGCCCGCATGGTCATCCGCACCGCCCTCACGGACTGGAAGCGCACCCGCGAACCGGCCGTCGAGCAGCGGGACCCGCGACTTGTCGCCACTCGCATCCGGGTCCGGGAGGAGTTGGTATGACCAGTTTCGCCGCTCTCGCTGCATGCCCGAACGGGGCCGTCGCATGACCGCTTCCCCACCGCCCGGGCAGTCCCGCGCGGAGTCGACCCCTCCGGGCAGGCAGAGTAACGGTGCGCGACCGACTGACTACTCTCCGGAGGACTTCCCGGAGCAGGTCGCGGGCCCGGGACACGGCGCGGTAGCCGTGTTCCAGGCCCCCCAACCGGTACGCCCCCGCACCAACGGCACCCCGCCGCCGGTCGACCCGATGGACATCGACTCGCCGTTCCTGGACCTGTTCAGCGGCACCGCGCCGCGACAGACGCCGGCCTCCGAGCCGCCGCCGGACGACCCGGACGCGGACTTCGACTTCGGGTTCGACTTCGACGGTGAGGACGCCCGCCGGGCCGCCCCTCCGACTTCCCCGGCTGCCGCCTCAGCCCCCGCGGCTCCCGCGCCGGCGGGCCCGGTCGCCGCACCGGCGGGCCCGGTCGCCGCAGGACCCGCCGGGCCTGAGGCGCCGCCGGCGGTCACCCCGCCGCCGGTCGCCCCGCCCCCGACGGCGATCCCGCTTCCTGCCTCACCGCAGGGCACGCCCTCGGCCGCCGCGTCACCGGCCGATGCCCCGTCGGCTTTCGCACCGCCTGCCTCCTCGCCCGAGCCGGGTCCGGCCGCTTCCTCGCCGAACCCCTTGCCGCCGCGGGACCCTTCGCCCGACGACTCGGGTGCCGCAGCGCCGGCTTCGGCCATCCCGCTTCCGGGCCCTTCGGCCCCGGCCGCCTCGGGTCCGGTCATCGACGCGGAGATCCTTCCGCCCGCGGCCGACGACTCCCCGGCCGGTGCGGCTCACACACCGCCGGGGCAGCGTCCGGAGTCTGCGGATTCCTCGGCTCTCACCAGCCTGGAACCGACCCACACCCGGTCGCTCGTCACGCCGCCGCCCGCGGTGCCGCCCACCGCGGTCCTGCTCCCGGGCGATCCCGCCCACCGGCCCGGCGCCCGCCCGGCCGACGCGCCGGTGTCGCCGTTCACGCGGGCTCCCGTCGGACCCGAGGCCGACTTCTACGACGAGGCTCTCAGCCTCGACGACTGGCCTGACGACGTGCGGCCGAGCGGATTCGGTGCGTCCCACTCCACACCGCCCCTGTGGCAGCGGTCTGCCACGACATCGCCGGCTCCCGGAGTGCACGAAGTCCCGCCGGCTGACGTGCTGCCCGGCGTCACCCATGGCGGCAGTCCGCTTCCGATCCCTGCACCCGGCCTCCCGCAAACCGGCGATCCGATTCCGGTCCCTGCACCCGGCCTCTCGCAAACCGGCGGTCCACTTTCCGCTGGTGCGCCCGGCGTCACCCGGGCCGGCGGTCAATCTCCGGCCACTATGCACAGCGCCCTGCAGGCCGGCGGTCCGCTCCCGGCCACCGCGCCGGGCGTTGTTGAGGCCGGCGGGGCGCATCCGGCCACTGCTCCTGGGGTGTTCCCGGTCGGGGCGCTCTCGGCGTACCCATCGGAATCGGAGCCGGACCACCATGCCGAGCTGGCGCCGATGCCGGAGAAGGCGCCCGCCAGGAAGTGGGGCCGGAAGAAGAAGGACGAGCCGGCCAACCTGCCGGCCGTCCGGGAGAAGAAGGACCTCAAGCCGGCTCAGCTGCGTCCGCACAAGCTGAAGTTCAGCGACCGCGACCCGGCCATCGAGCTGGAGATCAGCGAGATCGCGGGACATCTCACCTTCACCCAGAGCACCGTCACGGCCTGGTACTCCCTGCCCGAGGTGCGCTGGGCGTTCCGGCCCGACGCCGAGCGGGAGGCGCTGCTCTCGGCGATCTCCGAGCAGTACGCCGGCCTCGCGGGCTTCCGCCTGCACCTGCGGCGCACCAACCGGCCGTTCCCCGCGGACGAGTGGGCCCGTACGGTCGACTCCCTCACCGCCAAGCCGCTGCCCGATGTCTCCGGCAGTACGTCCTGGTCGGACCATCTTGTCGCCGCCCAGCGGCACCTGCTCTCGGTCAACCACGCCGAGGGGCAGACCTACCTGGGCGTGACGTTCGCGCGGCGCTCGCTCGGTGACACGTTCTCCGAGCGCATCCTGCGGATCTTCGGCAAGGGCACCTCGGACAGCGAGCGGCGCAAGCTCGGTCGTACCGTCGAGCAGTTCGACGAGGTGCTCAACGCGTTCGGCATGCGAGGGCGGCGGGTCACCCCGCAGGAGCTCGAGTGGCTGCTGTTCCGCTCGGTCGCGCTCTGCATGGCCCCGCCCGGCCCGCTTTCGCCGGTCTCCAACGGGCATTGGGAACGCGGCGACCTGCTGGCGTTGACCGAGCAGGTGGAGCGCTACCGCACGCCGTACGGGTCCACGGTCAAGCTGGTCAACCGCATGACCGGCGAGGAGCGGCACGTCGCGGTCCTCTCGGTCGGGCGCATGGAGCCGCTCGAGATTCCCGAGAAGCACGAGCCATGGATGCACTTCCACGAGCGGCTGCCGTGGCCGATGGAGCTGTCCTCGCGGATCGACATCCTCGGCCCCAACAGCTCGTTCAAGAACCTCGAGCACCGGCTCCGGATGATCCGCTCGCAGCAGCTGGACTACGCCGAGCACGGCATCGACGCCCCGCCCGAGCTGGAGCGCCTCGCCAAGCGCGCCCTGGTCATCGGCGACGAGATGACCACCGGGCTGCCCGTCGAGTCGGCCCGCGCGCACGGCTGGCACCGGATCGCCGTCGGCGGCCGCACCCGCGAGGAGTGCCTGGAACGGGCCCGCCGGCTCATCCAGCTCTACTCCCGCGAGCTGCGGATCTCGCTGCAGCATCCCAAGAACCAGGACCAGCTCGCCCGCGAATTCATCCCGGGCGAACCGATCGCCAACACCGGCTACGTGCGGCGCATGCCGGTCAAACTGCTGGCAGCTGCCCTGCCGCAGGCCGCGTCGACGGTCGGTGACCGCCGGGGAGACCTCATCGGGCGTACGGCGGGAACCTGCCGCCGGCCGGTCTTCCTCGACCTGCACTTCCCCATGGAGGTCCGCGAACGCTCGGGTCTCGGCGTGTTCGTGGCGGAACCCGGCGGCGGCAAGTCGACCCTGATGGGTGCGCTCGGCTACCTCAACGCTCGCCGTGGCGTGCAGGTCACCCTGCTCGACCCGTCCGGCCCCCTCGCCCGGCTCTGCCAGATGCCGGAGCTGCGGCCGTACAGCAGGGTCCTGAACTTGACCGGCTCCGAGCAGGGGACGCTGGCGCCGTACGCGCTGATCCCGACCCCCGTCCGCACCGAGTTCGCGACCGGCCCGAGCGGCGACCGCGAGTACGAGATCGCCGTCTCCAACGCCCGCGCCGAACGCCGCATGCTGGTCCAGGACATCTGCTCCATGCTGGTCCCGCCGCAGGTGGCCAAGGAGGCCTCGACCGCGACGCTGCTGCGCCACGCGGTGCGCCAGGTCCCCGCCGAGGAGACGTCCACCCTCGACGACGTGGTGGCGACCCTCCAGGGCCTGGACGACGAGGGCAAGGAGCTGGCCAACCTCCTGCTGGACACGGCGGAGATGCCGCTCGCCCTGCTCTTCTTCGGCCGGCCGCCGGCCCACCTGCTCGGCGCCGACTCGGCCCTGACGGTCATCACGATGGCGGGCCTGCGCCTGCCCGACCTGAAGATCGAACGCGAGTACTGGTCGGCGGAGGAATCCCTCGCCCTCCCGATGCTGCACACGGCCCACCGCCTGGCGGTCCGCCGCTGCTACGGCGGCTCGATGTCATCGAGAAAAATGGTCGGCCTGGACGAGGCCCACTTCATGGAAGGCTGGCGCTCCGGCCGCTCCTTCCTGGTCCGCCTCGCCCGAGACTCCCGCAAATGGAACCTCGCCGCGCTGGTCGCCTCCCAGAACCCCCGCGACATCTTGGGCCTCGACGTCCAGAACCTGGTGTCGACGGTCTTCGTGGGCCGCATCGCGGAGGACCAGGAGATCGCGTCGGAAGCCCTGCGCCTGCTGAGAGTCCCGGTCCACGACGGCTACGAGGCGACCCTGGCGTCGCTCTCCCAGGCGGACATCTCGTCCTCCGCCCGCCTCGGCTTCCGCGAGTTCGTGATGCGGGACGTGGACGGGCGGGTGCAGAAGGTCAGGGTCGACGTCTCGTACGTCGAAGGCCTCCTCGACCACCTGGACACGACCCCGGCCGCGGCGAAGGCAGCACCGACGGCCATCCCGTCCCTGTCCGACCTGGAGGTCTGATCATGCTCCGCCGGGTCTGCGCACTGGTCATGACAATGGCGGTGGCCATCGTGGCGAGCATCGCGTGGGCAGTGGCGGCGCCGTCACCGGCGGCCGCGGGACCGCTGCGGGCACCGGGCGGAGCATGCAGCACCGAAGAGTGGCAGCAGGACTTCAAAGCCTGCGTCTCCCGCCTGGCAGACGTGACGGGCGACCGCGTCGAGTGTCTGAACCCCCCGACTCCGAGCACCCCGGACTCGGGCCTGGCCGGGTGGTTCGCCGAGCGCCCGGAGTCGTCGAAACTGAACGGCCCGCAGGGCATCTACAGCCAGTACGGCTACGCCGGGTACGCGTACACGACGTATGACCTGGAAGGCGGCTGCGCCTCCACACTGACCGCGCCGGATTCCAAGTTCGAGACGACGGTCGCGAACGGCGAATTCATGATCGCAACGGCGGTCATCGGCGCTTCGAACGCGTTGCGTGAGCGCGCCTGGGACCCGCAGTCGCTGTGGGGCTGGGCCGATCCGCTCGTCGAGCAGGCCACCAAGGCGGTCTACGAGAAGGTCTTCAGCGTCTTCGGCGTCATCACCCTCGCGGTCGTGGGCCTCTATCTGATCTGGCGGTCGCGACAGGCCGACATGGGCGCGGCGACCACGACCGCCGGGTGGGCCATCCTCATCATGGTCGCCGTGACGGCCATCGCGGCGTGGCCGGTGAAGTCCGCCAACATCGCCGACCAGAGCCTCATCACCACACTCGGCGTAGTCCATGACGCCGTGGGACCCCGGGCGCAGGACACCCCTGCTGGGAAGTGCGACGACCCCACTCCCGGCGCTTGTGAGGACAATCGGCCGCCCGCGGTCCGGGCCAGCGACACCGCGACCGACACGATGCTCTATCGGAACTGGCTGCGGGGTCTACTCGGATCGGCCGACAGCGTCACCGCCCAGATGTACGGCCGGGCGCTGTACGACGCGCGCTCCTTCACCTGGGACGAAGCGCAGAAGATGCGGGACAACCCGGACACGCGTCAGGCGACCATCGAGGGCAAGAACGAGCAGTGGAAGAAGGTTGCCGAGCAGATCCGGAAAGACGACCCGGAGGCGTACGAGTACCTGCAGGGCGTCAACGGGATGGATCGGATCGGTGCCGGTTTCATCGCGGTGCTCGCCGCCCTGATGTTCGCGATGTTCGACCTGACCGCTTCGCTTCTGGTGCTGCTCGGGTTCCTGGTCTTCCGATGGGCTGTCATCGCGGCCCCGATTCTGGGAACCGTCGGTATGCTCAGGCCCGCCAGTTCCGGGATTCGGCGGCTGGGCAACGCCGTGGTGGCGGCGGTCTTCAACATCGCGATCTTCGGTACGGGCGCAGCGATCTATCTGTTCGCAGTTGACCTGATCATGAATACAGCGAGCCTGCCCGGTTGGCTGCAGGTCGTACTGGTGTGGCTCTGCGGTGTTGTCGGGTGGCTGCTGCTGCGGCCGTACCGGCGGATCACTCAGCTCGGAGGCAAGGACGGCACGGCGGCGATCACGTCGGCCGGCTCCTGGCATCGGCGGTTCTTCCGGGACATGCGAGAGGCCGCGAAGCTGGACGTCGCCGATGCGGGCGGCACGAACGAGCCGCGGATGGGCAAGGGGCGGACCGTCTACGTCGACCAGGGCAACCTGCGCCCCGAGGCGCGGCTCGAAGACCCGGCGCACGCCGCCACGGCTCGTGCCGAGCTGACCTCGGCACCCGCTCAGGCCGGCGGCGGCACGGCACCGGCCGTGCGACCCGACGGCAAGGAGTCGACGCGGGACGACCAGCCGGCCACCGACCGGCGGCCCGTGCCGCTTCCGACCGGCTCGGCGGTGTCGGCCGCGCGGCAGCGACGGACCTCGACGTGGACCGAGCCCGACGTCGCTGAGTCGCCCTCCTCGTACGCGATCTATCGCCCCGAGACCGGGAGCACCACCCGCGAGCCGGCCTCGCCCCGGACCCGTACCGAGGCCCGGTGATCGACCATGCCGAGAATCCTCGAACGCGGCCTCACCGGGCTCTTCCGGTCGCGGTGGGGCGTCGCCCTGGTGATTGCGGTACTGGTGCTGGCGGTGGTCGGCATCGGCAGGCTGTTCGCCGACGGCTCGGGCGACGGGAAGCAACTGCTTGACCCGGTGTCGCCCGCTCCCACCGTGAGCGTGGACCCGAGCCACGACGACGACGGCGTCATCGTAGACGACGAGCCGCCGCCGTCCCCTACCGCGAAGCCCGGGACCGCGACGCCCGAGGCTGTCGCGTACGCGTTCTCCTCGGCGTGGGTCGACCACAAGAACGTGTCCTCGAAGGCCTGGCACGACGGGATCCTGCCCAACTCGACGAAGAACCTCTCCGAGGAACTGAACGGCGTGGACCCCGCCGACGTGCCCGCGGATCAGGTCGTCGGGCGGCCGACGATCGTGCCCGTCGGCGACGGGCTGGTCAATGCGGTGGTGACGGTGAACTCCGGCAAGCTGACGTTGCAGATGGTGGCCCCGGACGGCAAATGGCTGGTCGACGGCGTCGACTGGGAGGCGGCGTGACGGCGCTGCGGCGGCCCCGGCGGGCCGCCCTCCTGGTGGCCCTCGTGGCGACCCTGGCCCTGCTCTGCTGCGGCGGCAGCGTGACCGCGATCCTCTTCAACAGCCTGAACGACGACGGCGACGACCTCAGCCTGCTCAGCTCGGGCTGCGGAACCGGCGGCCCCGTCGACCCGAACGGGAAGCTGCCGCGCGTACGGCCGTACGGTCCGGCGCAGATCAGGAACGCGGCGATCATCATCAGCGTCGGCGCCGAGCTCAAGATGCCGCCGCGGGCGTGGGTGATCGCGGTAGCGACCTCGATGCAGGAGTCCCGGCTGACCAACCTCGGAAACCTGGGCGCGCGCAACGACCACGATTCGCTCGGCCTGTTCCAGCAGCGGCCCAGCAGCGGCTGGGGCACACCGGCTGAGGTCACCGACCCCAAGTACGCGGCGACGAAGTTCTACGAGAAGCTCAAGACGGTGGACGGCTGGGAGTCGATGTCGCTGACCCAGGCCGCGCAGCGGGTGCAGATCAGCGCCTATCCGGACGCCTACGCCAAGCACGAGCCGATCGCCACGCAGATCGTCAACCTCCTCGCCGACGGCGCGGCCAACGCGATCGGCAACTCCCTGTCGATGGTCTGCGCGTCGGCGGCCGACATCACCGCCTCCGGATGGACCAACCCGCTGGCCGTCAAGGCGCCGCGGGGACAGCAGTGGAACGTCGGTTCGGGCTTCCGCACGGCGAGCCGCCCGAGCCACCAAGGCGTCGATCTCATCGTGGACCTCAGGACGCCGGTGCGCTCCGTTGCCAGCGGGGTCGTCTCGCGGATCAAGTGCGACGAGACCTTCAGCGGCAAGAAGGACTGCGACCGGCCGGGCTACCCGGGCAAGGGCGGCTGCGGCTGGATGCTCGAGCTCCGGCACGCCGGCAACATCATGACCCGCTACTGTCACCTGGTGCAACGGCCCAGTCTCAAGGTCGGCCAGCGGGTCGCCGCCGGCCAGGTGGTCGCTCTCAGCGGTACGAGCGGAAACTCGTCCGGCCCCCACCTGCACTTCGAGGTGCACCTGAACAACGACCGCTCGAGCTCGAGCGCGGTCGACCCGGTGCAGTTCATGGCTCAGCGCGGCTCCCCGCTCGGCGGTTCGCAGTGATGGGCGGAGGCATGCCGGACCCGTTCGCGGGCCGGTCCGACTGGGCACCCGAGCCGCCCCGCCCGATCGTCCCCACCCCGGCCGTCATGGGCGGCCAACTCCGCGGAAGACGTGTCGTGATCGGCCTGCCGGGCCACGGCTGGCGCGCCGACCTGCGCGCGGACGAGAAGGTGGTCCAGGGCAGCCGCACCTACGTGCCGGTCATCCCGGAGGCCGAGTGGTACCGCGCCGAGGCCGAACAGACCGAAGTCTTCGCGCCGCTGGTGCCGGTCGAGCGGGTATGGGTCGAGGAACTGGGCATGGCCGGCACGGCCGCCAGACCAGCCGATGTGATGTCCCGCCTGGTGTCCATGGATGAACCACCACGCCGCAACCCGGTCGCGGCGCTCGATGCCGATGCACTCGCCGGCCGCCGCGTCGTCCACCTGCTCGAAGACGGCGGCGAACGAAGAGACCTACGCGCCGTGACCGAACTCCACACCAGCGAAGAGGGCGACATCTGCGCACGGGTCACCACGGAGCTCGACTGGTACCGCTGGGCTTGGAGCGGCAAGGCCCCCAAGACCCTAGCGATTCCAGTGCATCTGCTTTGGATCGAATAAGGCCACTAGGAGACTTTGCCAGCCGAACAAACTCGCCAACCGTCTTCGTTCTTCAGGGCGAAGCGCCAGGTTTCCGACCGGCGGCTGATCGAGTTGCCATTCGAAGAACCGGCAATCACCAGATCCGTGGTGACTGACCGGCTGTCCTCCCCTGCGCCTGACACTGCGAGAGTGCTCCAGCTCACATTCACATTGACGTCGAAGCTCTTCTCCCGGCTCACCGCTTCGTCACGAAGGGCGGCCACCGCGGCCAGATCAGCACCCGACTTGCAGATGAACAAGGCCGCTTGCTGATCGTTGCGGTTGACCAGGTAGGCACGCAGGAAACCGTCCACCACCGCGTCCGGGGCTGTTCGCTTGATTTCGGTGGCTTCGTCGTAGAGGGAGATGAAGACGCCGATTCCGCCCAGGCACAGCAGCGCCATGATGCCCGCCGCCATCGCCACTATCAGCCGTACCCGACGGTTCCGGAACTTCCCCGGCGCGGCGGGTACGGCCGGAGGCGGGACCGCCGGCACGGCGGGTGGGTTCGTCGGCTGCACCCTTATCAGGTTAGAGGGTTCCGCTGTGGACCGGTCGATACAGTGCGCAAAGGCCCGGCCGCCCGGAGCGGCGGGCCCGCCCATCACCCCGTTCACGCCCGGCTGGGAAGATTGACCATCGGCTGCGCAGAGCGGATGGCCGGCCGTTCGCAGGGTACGGTTTGAGCGCACACACGGAGGTGAGGCGGTGGATTCCACGGGGCGGACCGCTCAGGCCGCTGCCCTGCACCGCCAGGCGGAGGCCACCGTGGCGGCGGCCGCTGCCGCGCTGGAGGGGCAGGCTCCGCCCGCTGCGGATTCGTTGGAGCAGCATCGGCTGGCCGAGGAGTTGCGGGCCGCGGCCGGGGAGTTGGCTCCCGGGTGGCTCGGGTCGCCGTTGGATGCGCTCTCCGTCACTGCTCCGCTCGGGGGTGCGTACCCTCCGCAGTTTGTTCGGTTGGGTGTCGCGCAGCCGCTGGACGACGCGCGGTTTCCTGCCATCGTTCCGCTGCTCGGCAGCGGGCATCTGACCGTTGATGCCGACGCCCGGGATCCGCGGGTGGCCGGGTTGCTGCGCTGCCTTCTGCTGCGCCTGCTGGCTGCCGCGCCGGCGGGTTCTCTCTTGGTCCGAGCGGTTGACGGTACGGGTGGAGGCACCGTTTTCGCCCCCTTCGCCGCCCTGGCTGATGCGGGGCTCCTGTCGCCGCCCGCCACCGATCGGGCCGGCTTGCGGGATGTGCTCTCCGAGGCGGAGAAGTGGCTACGGCCCGTGCGGGCGCAACCCCATCGCCGCAGTCGGCGGGATCGGATGATGCTGGTGGTCATCGCGAGCCTGCCCGAGCTGACCGAGGGCGGGGATCTGGTGCGGATCGCCGCGCTGGCTCAGCAGGGGCCCGAGTCGGGGCTGCACCTGGTCGTGGCCGGGTGGCCGCCGCCGCCGCTGACCGCGGAGACCACTCAGCCGCCGTTGCCGCGCACGACCCAGGTGTCGCTGCGGAATCCGTACGCGGTGGTCGGTAATCCGCCCGGAGCAACGTTCGGGTCCGCGCCCGAGGCGGTCTGGTTGAACGCCCCGGTCTTTCTCGACGAGGATCCGCCGCCGCATCTCGTCGATGCAGTGTGCCGGGAGCTGGCCGCGCATTCGGCGGCCGCGTCGCAGTTGACCCTCGCCGATCTGCTGCCGGAGCCGTCGGCCCAGCAGGCGGGCGATGCGGCCGACGGGCTCGGCACCACGGTGGGGCACGACGGGGACACCCCGGTGGTGCTGCAGTTCAACGACCTGACTCCACACTGGATGGTGGGCGGCCGGTCCGGCGCCGGCAAGACCGCGTTCCTCATCAACGTTCTGTACGGTCTCGGCGCCCGGTACAGCCCCGACGAGCTGAGCCTCTACCTCCTCGATTTCAAGGAGGGTGTCTCGTTCGCCGAGTTCGTGCCGACCGCGCGCGACCGGACGTGGTTGCCGCATGCGCGGGCCGTCGGCGTCGAGTCCGACCGGGAGTACGGGCTGGCGGTGCTGCGGGAGCTCGACGCGGAGATGTCGCGGCGGTCGGTGGCGTACAAACGGGCCGGCGTGACCCGGTTCGCCGATCTGCGGGCGGTGGCGGCCGAGGAGGGTCGCGGCAAGCCGATGCCGCGCGTGTTGTGTGTCATCGACGAGTTCCAGGTGCTGCTGGCCGGCAACGATCCGACGGCCACCGAGGCCGTGCAGCTGCTGGAGTCGCTGGCGCGCAAGGGCCGCTCGTACGGGATCCACTTGGTCCTGGCGAGCCAGACCGTCCTTGGCGTCGAGGCGCTGTACGCGAAGCGTGATTCGATCTTCGGCCAGTTCCCGGTCCGGATCGCGTTGCCGGGCGGCGGGGACGTGTTGGAGCCCACCAACGACTCCGCGGCCGGGCTGCCCCTTGGCACCGCCGTGGTCAACACCGCCGGCGGCCTGGGCGGCCCGCGAGGGGCGACTCGCGGCCACGAGCGCATCGTGCGGTTCCCGGACCCGCACGCGGACCGCGGCGTCCTCAGCGACCTGCGGCACAAGCTGTGGGGCGCCCGCGACCCCGAGGCGTTGCCGCCGCGGATCTTCGCCGGGTACGCCCGCCAGCACCTCGCCGACGACCCCACCTACCGGGCGGCGCTGGCCGGGCGTGCCGGACGCCCGTCCGCGCTGGTCGGCCGGGTGATCGACGTGAACCTGTCGACCGCCGCGTTCCCGCTCGACGCCTCTCCCGGCCGGCATCTGGCGATCTTCGGCTCGCAGCCGGCCGGGGCCGAGGTGCTGGAGGCGGCGGCCCGTGGCGTCGCCGCGTTCCACGCACCGCGCACGGCCCGGTTCGTGATCTGCTCGCTGGTCGCCGAAGGCGACGAGCTGGCGAAGGATCTCGCCGCCGAGATCGCCCACCGGCAGGAGGTGGTCGTGGTCGACGCCGCCGGCCTCGCCGCGGAGCTCGACCTGGAGCGGCCCGGCTATCGGGTCGTGTTCGGCATGGACGCGGCGAGCCCCGGGACGCTGCCGACGCTGCGCCAGGTGTTGCGCGAGGGGCCTGGTCACGGCGTACACCTGCTGTCGTGGTGGCGGGGCCTGCGCCGGTTCGGCGAGGAGACCGGCGGCAGCACGGGCCGGGAGGACGTGGCGGGCCTGGTCTTCCTCAACATTCCGCAGCAGGAGGTCTGTCTGATGCTGGGGAAGAACCTGGACTGGCAGCCCCGGGAGAACCGCGCGCTGCTGCACGACCGGCACGCCGACCGTACGGTGACGATCGTGCCCTTCGCCCGGCCCGAGGCCGACCAGTGAGCGACGAACGCGGGCCCTGGGACGACTACCTGGCCGCCGCGCAGCAACTGGACGCCGTCCGCCGCGCCGCGAGCGCGGCGGCCGGCGAGCAGGCGGTGACGCTGCAGGCGGCACAGCAAGAGCTTGCGGCGGTACGGGCAAGGCTCGCGCCGCAGCGCTCCCGGCTGGTCTCGGACCTCGGTGTGCCGGAGACGCAGCTGATCCCGCAGCCGCCCGAACAGGCCCTCGCCGCGCAGGCGGTGGCCGGCGGTCCGGCGGCGGTGCTGGCGGCGCTGAGGCAGGCCAGGGCGACCGCCGATGCCGCCGACGCGGGGATGCTGGGTGCCGGCACGGCCCCGCTGCGGCCGTGGGCCCGCAACCTGCTGGTGTACGGCCCGTTCGCCGCGGCCGTGCTCATCGTCCAGATAGTGCTCTACCTGGTGGCACCCTCCGGCTCCCTGCCGACGTACGCGCTGCTGTGCGGCCTGAGCCTGCCGCTGCTGGCGTACGGGCTGGGCTGGCTGACCATCGGCTTCGTCTACGGCGGCGGCCCCGAGAAGGTGGACCGTACGCCGATCGTGGGGGCGGTCGCCTGCCTGACGCCGGTGCTGCTGACGTGCATGGGCGTCGGCCTGCTGGCGTTCATCCGATAGAGAGGGGCCGGGCATGGCCAGCGTCGAGGAAGTCAAGGCGAACGTGGCGGCGTCGGTGGACGGCACGCAGCGCGCGGTAACCGGCATCCGGCAGGTCAACGATCAGCTCGACGACGCGCTGGCGCGGCTGCGGATCACGGCGATCGGCTCGCTGCACCCGTCGATCGCGGCGGCCATCGCGCAGCTCGAGCAGGCGCGGACCCGCCTGGACGAGGCGGCCACCCTGGCCCGCGCCGCAATGGACAGCGCAGACACCTACCGCATGATCGTCTAGTGGCGCGCTACCGCCGGCGGACGAGGATGCGCCGTGTGCTGCCATGGTTCCTGGTGAACCGTGGGGTGCTGGGCAAGGGCAGGGCCGACTGCGGCGACCACGAGTGGTACAACGCGGACGACATGATCGAGCGGTGCTACCACTGCACGGTGGGACAGCGGCGCCGGCTGAGCGGGCCGCACGCCGGGTGAGCGCCAGGCGGCAGGCCGCACGCCGGCTAAGTGCCGGCACCGGGCCGTGCGAGCGGACGGGCCGCGGCTGAGCGGACCCGCTCAGTCCGGCAGGGCTGCGGTGAGGTCGACCTCGATGAGCTGCCCGCGGTAGCCCAGCGACGCCACCCCCAGCAGCGTGCTCGCGGTCGTGAACGCCGGCGCCAGGTCCGAGGCGTTCAGCCGCTGCCAGACCTCCGCCAGCACGGCGCTGTCCGGGCTCACCACGTACACGATCGAGCGGACCACCTCTGACGGGCGGGCGCCGGCGGCCTTGAGGACGGCGAGGCAGTTGGTGATGACCTGGTCGGTTTGGGCGGCGTAGTCGCCGGGCGGGCCGACAACCGTGCCGTCGAGGTCGAGGGGGCATTGGCCGGCGAGGTGGGCGAGGCGTCCCGCGGCGGAGATGGTGACGTGGCTGTAGCCGGCGGGCTCGTGCACTGTCGGGGGGTTGAACTTCTCGATCGGCCGGGGACGCTCAGCGGGCATTGATCAGTGCCATGGCCTCGGCGCGGACCTTGCCGTCGCGCTGGAAGGCGCCGCGGACCGCCGAGGTCACTGTGCGGGCACCCACCTTGCGGATGCCGCGCATCTCCATGCAGAGGTGCTCGCACTCCAGCACGACGATGACGCCGCGCGGCTGGAGCTTGTCCATCAGCAGGTCGGCGATCTGGGAGGTGAGGCGTTCCTGGACCTGGGGACGGCGGGCGTACACCTCGACGAGGCGGGCGAGCTTGGACAGGCCGGTGATGCGGCCGTCGTGGCCCGGGATGTAGCCGATGTGGGCGACGCCCTTGAACGGCAGGAGGTGGTGCTCGCAGAGGCTCATCACCTCGATGTCGCGCACGAGGACGAGTTCCTCGTGGTTGGCCTCGAACGTCGTGGTGAGCACCTTGGCGGGGTCGACGCGCAGGCCGGCGAAGAGCTCCGCATAGGCCCGGGCCACCCGGGCCGGGGTGCGCTGGAGACCGTCACGGTCCGGGTCCTCACCGACGGCGATGAGGATCTCCCGGACCGCTTTCTCGATGCGGGCCAGGTCGACGGCCTGCTCGACCGGTGCCCCGGTGAGCTTGCCGTCGATCAGGCGCGCGGCGAGGTAGTCGAGCTCGTCGGCGTCGTCCGGCTCCGTCGAGCTGGTGTCGTTGGCGCTCAGTGCGGACCCTCCGAGGTGCTGCCGTTCGGGTTGAGGTCCGATGAGGTGGTGTTCCCACCACCCACGGCCACCTGACCGTCGGCCTCGGCCTGGGCCTTCAGCTTGTCGCGCTCGGCGGGGGTCAGGACCGGCGGGGCCTCGGAGGGCAGCCGCTTGCCGAAGCCGTTGAACGGCGACATCGGCGCGCGCTTCTGCACCCGGGCGCAGATGCGGTCCATGTCTTGCTGGGTGATGGTCTCCTTCTCCATCAGCTCCAGCACCATGGCGTCGAGGACGTCGCGGTACTCGACCAGGATCTCCCAGGCCTCGTCGTGCGCCAGCTCGATGAGCGCGCGCACCTCCGCGTCGATCTCGGCGGCGACGGAGTCGGAGTAGTCGCGCTCGTGGCCCATGTTCCGGCCCAGGAACGGCTCGTCGTTGTTCGTGCCGTACTTGACCGCACCCAGCTTGGAGCTCATGCCGTACTGGGTGACCATGGCCCGGGCCAGGCCGGACGCCTTCTCGATGTCGTTGCCGGCGCCGGTGGTCGGCTCGTGGAAGACGAGCTCCTCCGCGGCGCGGCCGCCCAGCGCGTACGCCAAAGTGTCGATCATCTCGGCGCGGGTCTGGGTGTACTTGTCCTCGGTCGGAAGCACCAGCGTGTGGCCCAGCGAGCGGCCACGCGGCAGGATCGTCACCTTGTGCACCGGCGCCGAGTGCGGCAACGCGTACGCGACCAGCGCGTGCCCACCCTCGTGGTACGCGGTGATCTTCTTCTCGTTGTCGCTCATGGCCCGAGAGCGCCGCTCCGGGCCGGCGATGACCCGGTCGATCGCTTCCTCGAGGTAGAAGTTCGAGATCGCGCGCTTCTCGTTACGGGCGGTGAGCAGCGCCGCCTCGTTGATGACGTTGGCCAGGTCGGCACCCGAGAAGCCGGGGGTACGCCGGGCGACCGAGTCGAGATCGACGTCGGGCGTGAACGGCTTGCCCTTGGCGTGGACGCGGAGGATCGCCTTGCGGCCCTCCATGTCGGGGTTGTCGACGGGGATCTGCCGGTCGAAGCGGCCCGGGCGCAGCAGCGCCGGGTCGAGGATGTCCGGCCGGTTGGTGGCGGCGATGAGGATGACGCCGCCCTTGGTGTCGAAGCCGTCCATCTCGACGAGCAGCTGGTTGAGCGTCTGCTCGCGCTCGTCGTGACCGCCGCCCATGCCGGCGCCGCGGTGGCGGCCGACGGCGTCGATCTCGTCGACGAAGACGATGGCCGGCGCGTTCGCCTTGGCCTGCTCGAAGAGGTCGCGGACCCGGCTCGCGCCGACACCCACGAACATCTCGACGAAGTCGGAACCCGAGATCGAGTAGAACGGCACCCCGGCCTCACCCGCGACGGCACGCGCCAGCAGGGTCTTGCCCGTGCCGGGCTGGCCGAAGAGCAGCACGCCCTTGGGGATCTTGGCACCGAGCGCCTGGTACTTCGCCGGGTTCTGCAGGAAGTCCTTGATCTCCTGGAGCTCCTCGACCGCCTCGTCGGCGCCCGCCACGTCGGCGAACGTCGTCTTCGGCATGTCCTTGGTCAGCATCTTGGCCTTGGACTTGCCGAAGTTGAGGACCCGGGAGCCGCCGCCCTGCATCTGCGACATGAACAGCAGCAGCAGGATGACGAGGATCGCGATCGGCAGCAGATTGACCAGCAGGCTCAGCAGGATGCTGTCGCCGGAGACCGTGGCGTTGATCGTGCCGGTGATCCGGCCCGCCGTCTTCGCCTCCTGGACGTCGTTCCAGACCTCGTCCGTCAGCTCGTACGGATACTGGGTCTCGATCTTGTCCGTGGTCTTGCCGTCGAATCGCTCAGGGGTCGCCAGTTCGAGCTGGAGCGTCTGCTCCTTGTCCTCCTGGATGACCTTCTTGATCCCGGGCTGGTTGAGTCGCTCGAGAACGACCGAAGTATCAACTCGCTGGTAGCTCGGACCACTGGTGAAGAATGAGCTCAGCGCAATCGCACCGAGGATCACCAGAATGATCCAGACCACCGGGCGGCGGAAGAAACGCGTACGTTCCATACTGTTGTCGAGCGCTGATGCGCCCGGACCCTCCTGATCGGCGTCCTGGTCACCTGGGTTGACGAGTCCCCGCCACCGGGCACCGAGGAGGCACCCGAGCCACGGAGACGCTGCCGTATCGATAACCTCCAGGCCGCGGGGCAAACCCCGGCGTCCCAGTCGCTACCGACCCGACCCGACCGGCGCTCGTGACACTGCGCCATCGGTCACTCGACCGTACACCGTGGGTGCCTCGTCCGACTGCGTCAGCCCGGCACGCCGAGGGGCCACCATCACCCCTGGATCATGCTCCCGGCGGCCATAAATGGCTACAAAGACGGACAATACCCCTCGCGACGGGACCGGTCATCCGATTTCTGAGAGTCGGCTGGGAGCCGGTTCAGCTACGGGCGTAGACCTCGGGCTTCAGCACCCCGACGTAAGGCACCTCGCGGTAACGCTCAGCGAAGTCCAGGCCGTAACCGACCACGAACTCACTCGGGATGTCGAAGCCGACGTACTTGGTCGGCACCGGCACCTTGATCGCGTCCGGCTTGCGGAACAGGGCCACCACCTCGACGCTCTCCGGGGAGCGGGACTGCAGGTACTTCATCAGCCAGGAGAGGGTGAGGCCGGAGTCGACGATGTCCTCGACGATGACCACGTGCCGGCCCGCGATGTCCCGGTCCAGGTCCTTCAGGATGCGCACGACCCCGGAGGACGTGGTGCCCGAGCCGTACGACGAGACGGCCATGAACTCCATCTCGGACGAGGGACCCTGCCGCCCCAGCGCGCGTGCGAAGTCCGCCATGAACATGACCGCGCCCTTGAGCACGCAGACCAGCAGCACGCCGTCCTCGGCGTCCGCGTAGTCGGCGGCGACCTGCTTCGCGAGCTCTTCGGTCTTCTCGCGGATCTGCTCCTCGGAGATGATCACGCGGTCGATGTCGGCGTCGTACCAGGAGCCGTCTGCCATGCGCCTAGCCTGCCGTATGCGACCGGTCCCGCGCTGGCGGGGGCGGCGGTCCGCCGCCGGACAAGCGCAGGTTATGGGGCGAATCCGGCCCCCGGGTCCGAACTCGCGCCGCCCTGAGTGACAACACTCACAGGTCGACGCGGACCAGGTCATCCGCACGGCGGGCCACGAGAATCCCGGCGGGCAACGCCGTCGGCCCCTGCCCGTGCCACCGGGTGACCAGCGCGTCGAGCGCGGCCACGTGCCGATGGGAGAGCGCGGCGCCGGGCGCGCCCAGCTCAGCGGCCCATGCGTGCAGCACCCGGCTGCGGATCGCCGCCGGTAGGGCCGCCAGCGCCAGGATCGAGATGCCGGCGGCCGAGCGCACGGCGGCCAGCGCCTCGGAGGCGACGGCGTCCAGGTACGCGACGTCCGCAGCGACGAGCGAGGCGGTCCGCGCGAGGTTCGCCACCACGCCGTCTCCCAGCGCCGCGACCACCGCCGGCAGCGCCTCTCCACGCACCCGGGAACGGGCGTACGCGGGGTCGCTGTTGTGCGGGTCCTCCCACGCGACGAGGCCGAGCGCGGCGCAGGCCTTGCGGGTGTCGGCGCGGGACACCTCCAGCAGCGGCCGGACGAAGATCCCCCGGCGCCGCGGCATCCCGGCCAGTCCCCGCGGCCCGGCGCCGCGCGCGAGGGCGAGCAGCACAGTCTCGGCTTGGTCGTCGCGGGTGTGTCCGAGCAGCACGGTGGCGCACCCGATTCGCTCGGCGAACGAGGAAATCGCCTCGTAGCGCGCCTCGCGAGCGGCCGCCTCGGGGCCCCCGGCCCGGCCCCCCACGTCGACCGTGGCCACCTCGACCGGATCGAAGCCGGCCGAGCGGCCCCACTCGGCCACGGCAGCGGCCCGCGCGGCCGAGCCCTCCTGCAGCTGGTGATCGACGGTCACCAGACCGGCGGACGCCCCGCGGCGCGGCGCCACGAAGGCGGTCGCGGCGGCGAGGGCCAGCGAGTCGGCGCCGCCGGAGCAGGCGACGAGAACGGGCCCGGCGGTCAGCTCCCGCCGGACCGCCGCGCGGACGGTCGCCACCGGCGGCGGGATGCGGGCCACGGGACCACGTTACGAGGCGAGGCCGACCGGACCGTGGACCCGGGCCACCCACGCGTCCGGGTCGCCCAGTTCCTCGAGCCGGGGCAGGGTCAGCGGCGAGCTGAAGATCTTGTTGAAGCCGGTCATGCCGACCCGCTCGACGACGCCGTGCACGAACTTGCGGCCCTCCGCGTACTGGCGCATCTTGACCTCGATGCCCAGCAGCCGGCGGATGGCCTTCTCCAGCGGGTTTCCGCCCTCGCGGCGCTGATTGAACTTGGCGCGGATCGACTCGACGGTGGGGATGACCTCCGGCCCGACGCCGTCCATCACGAACTCGGCGTGGCCCTCCAGCAGCGTCATCAGCGCCGTCAGCCGGTCGAGGACCGCCTTCTGCGCCGGGGTCTGCACGATGTCGAGCACCGAGGAGCGGCTGTCCGGGTCGCGCAGCGCGTCCGACAGCGTGGCGATCCCCCGGCGCAACCGCTCGAGGATGTGCTCGCCGTTCTGCGAGGCGTCCACGAAGGCCTGGACCTCGCCCAGGAAATAGCCGCGCATCCACGGCACCGCCTGGAACTGGGTCAGGTGGGTGACCTCGTGCAGGCACACCCAGAGCCGGAAGTCACGCGGGTCCGCGCCGAGCTTGCGCTCCACCTCGACGATGTTCGGCGCGTTGAGCAGCAGCTGGCCCGGCTCGGCGGAGAAGACCTCGTACTGCCCGAGCACGCGGCCGGAGAGGTAGGCCAGCACCGTGCCGGCCTGCACGCCGGTGACCCGGGAACCGATCGCGTCGGTCAGCGCGCCCGGCTGCCGGTCGCCCGAGAGGCGGCTGACCAGCGGGATGATGACCTCCTTGAGCCCGGCGATGTTCACCGCGGCCCAGTCCTTGCGGTCGACCACCCGCACCGGCGGCCCTTCGACCTGAGCGGTCAGCCCCGTGTACGCGGCCACGTGGCGGCGCGCCTCGTCGGTGAGCTCGCGCAGCTGGTTGACCACCTGCATGGCTTCCTCGTAGGACACCGCGGGGCCGGATTTCGACAGCGCGCCCGCGGTGGCGGCGGCCAGATCCCAGTCAACGAACTGCGCCATGCTGACCACCGTACCCGTGGCGGACCAGCCCACTCACCCTGAGAAATCCCCTACTGGCAGCCGCAGGTGACGAGCTTGGCCGCGATCTTGTCCAGGGCCTGCCGGGCGGCGCCGGAATCGCCGGTCGCGTCCGCCATGATCGCGAAGACCAGCAGACGACCGTCCTTCGTGATGAGCTCCCCGGAGATCGTGTTGACCCCGGTGAGCGAGCCGGTCTTGGCGCGGACCAGCCCCTGCCCGATCTGGTTGGGCGCGGGCGTGGCGAACCGGGTCCGCAGCGTTCCCGACCACCCGGCGACCGGCAGTCCGCCGAACATGCTGCTCAGCTCCGGGTGCTTGCCGCTCGCCGCGAGGGTCAGCAGGTCGGTGAGCAGCCTGGGGCTGATCTTGTTGCGCCGGGAGAGGCCGCTCGCGTCGGCCAGGGTCGCCGCGTCGGCGGGCAGGCCGAGCTCGCCCAGCTCGGCCGTCATCGCCTTCGTCGCGCCGTCGAAGGAGGCCGGCAGGCCGGCGGCGAGGGCGACCTGCCGGGCCAGCGCCTCGGCGAGGACGTTGTCGCTCTGCTGCAGCATCCAGTCGATCACCTGCACCAGCGGCGGGGACTGCACCTCGCCCAGCGGCGAACCGGGGGCGACACCTTCGGGGCGCGCGGACGACGGAGCCGCGGACGACGTCGGCGCGGCCGGCGCCTTGCCCTTGCGGACCGAGCCGGTCGACAGGCCGAGCTGCTTGGCGAACGCGCGGCCGGCCGCCAGCGCGGGATCGGCGAACCTCGGGTCCCCGCCGACCTCGTGGTGCACCGGCTCGACCCGCCCTGCGTTGGTCATCAGCGGCTGGATCCGGGCCGCCTGGCCGCTGCCGACGACGTCGCCGTCCCAGCCCGGGCCGGTCTCGCTGCCGGTGAAGAGCGACGTGTCGACCAGCACCCGGGTGGGCTCCTGATCGCCGAGCGCCTCCTTGACCTGGGCGGCGAGCTTGTCGAGGCGGGCCGCGCCGGGGAACTGGTCGTCGCCGTCCACCCCGAGGGTCGGGTCACCGCCGCCCACCAGCACGACCTCGCCCGGCTGGGCGCCCGCCACGGCCCGCGTGCTCAGCCGGTAGGCCGGCCCGCGCGCCGCCAGCACGGTAGCCGCGGTCAGCAGCTTGGTCGTCGACGCCGGCGTGGTCTTGGTGTCGGCGTTCTTCTCGTACAGCGGATCGCCGGTCGCCGCGTCCACCACCGAGATGTTGACCCGGGAACCGAGCGCGGGCGCGCCGACCAGCGGCCCGATGGCGGTCTCGACACCCTGCGCGGTCGGTGCGGTGCCGCCGATCCCGGCCGCGGCCAGCACCGGCGTCGGGGTGGGCTCGGGCGCCGGGCCGGCGGAGGGCGTCTTCGCCGGGTCCGCGGCCAGTCCGCCGTCGACCAGGCCGGGACGGACCTTCAGCACCAGGCCAGCCATGACGAGAAGAAGGACAAGGGCCACCAAAGAGCCCAATACGGTACGACGGGAGCGATCCGTCGCCCATTCGGGGGTAGCCGAAGGGTGCGCAGGCTCGTCGATCAGTTGGGAACTTTGCGCCGTCTGCGGAGATTGACCGATATTAGGCGCAACTACCGCTCGGCCGTAGGTGTTACCCCGCGGCCTGGGGGAAACCGGTGCAATAGGGGGCACGGAAGCACGCCCTACCGAAGAATTGGTGTTCTGCGGCCCAGCCACGCCGCCGTATTCGGGAGTGTTCTGTGAATCTTGCCTCCCCACGCGCCCCTCCCCCGTACTAAGCCTCAGACTTAGGGGAGACTACAAACATCCGGCACACCGGTGCGCACGGATCCCGCGGGGCTGACCGCCGCCCTGCTCCGTCGCCGGTTGCCAGCCGGGTCCGTTGCGGGGCGAACAAGGGAGCTGATGATGGATTTCGACGTATTGGTTGAGATCCCGAAAGGCCAGCGGAACAAGTACGAGGTTGACCACAAGACCGGGCGGATCCGTCTCGACCGGACCCTCTTCACCGCGACGCAGTACCCGGCCGACTACGGGTTCATCGAAGGCACCCTCGGTCAGGACGGCGACCCGCTCGACGCCCTGGTGCTGATTCAGGAGCCGACGTTCCCTGGCTGCCTCGTGCGCGCCCGGGCCATCGGCATGTACCGGATGAGCGACGAGAAGGGTCGCGACGACAAGGTCCTGTGCGTGCCCTACGAGGACCCGCGCCAGGAGCACCTGCGCGACATCCACCACCTGGGTGAGTTCGACCGTATGGAGATCCAGCACTTCTTCACGGTCTACAAGGACCTCGAGCCCGGCAAGTCCGTCGAGGGCGCGACCTGGGTGGGACGGGTGGAGGCCGAGGAGGAGGTCCGGGCCTCCTTCAAGCGCGCCGAGGCCGCCGAGCACCACGACGAGAGTCACTGACTCCGCGATACTTCGACGACGGCCGGGCTTGCGCCCGGCCGTCGTTGCTTTCTCCGTGCTATCCGATGCTGATGGAGCTGACCAGGCCGTAGAGGCCCACCACCGAGCAGGCCACCGGGATCACCGCGACCACGGCCAGGCCGTCCAGCAGGTCCGCTGCCCGGCCGAGGTACGGCGACGGCGCGCGGCGCGACCACGTGGCCCCGGCGGCCACGGTCGCCATCGCCAGCAGCACGCCCGCCACGCTCACCGCGAGCAGCATGGCGTCGCCGGAGCCCCACAGCAGGTCCACGCCGAGCGCGAAGGCGCCGAAGAGGCCGGCGGAGATCAGCGGCACCCGCTGGCGCAGGGTCACGAAGAGCCGCGAGCGCAGCAGCAGCGCCGCGACCGCCAGCCCCATCAGGATCCGGGCGGCCGTACCGCCCGACGAGGCCAGGACGACGAACGCGCCGGCCGCCAGCACCGCGTGGCCGATCAGCATGCCGGTGAGCAGCTCCTCCGTACGGCTCACCGCGGCGAAGACGCGCTTGCGGTCGGGCAGCTCCCGGGCGGCGTCCAGGCCGGCGGGCCGGGCGCCGGTGAAGCCCTGCTCGGCCTCCGCGCCGGAGGGCAGGGTGACCGGGGGCGTGGGCATCTTGCCGAACCGGATCGCCAGCAGCGGCAGGGCGCCGATGCCGCAGACCAGGATCGACATCAGGACCGCCGCGGCGCCGGCCGCCGAGGTGAGCAGGCCGACCAGGGCGGTCACCGCGCCGAGCAGGCCGGCCGTCACACCGGCCGTGAACACGCGCAGCGAGGCCGAGACGCCGACCCCGCCGAGCGCCGCGAGCAGCAGCAACGCCACCGAACCGGCGAGCAGCTCGGGGCCGCCGAGCCACGGCAGCAGCGGGAACACGCCGGCGCGGTCCGCCGTACCCTGGCTGACCAGCACGGCACCGCCGGCGAACGCGTACGGCAGGGCCAGGCCGCCGAGGGCAGCACCCGCGCGCGCGTCCCCGTACGCCCGGGAAGCGGTGACGCCCGCGAGCGAGAGCAGCACTCCCACGCCGAGGCCCACGAACGCCGCGCCGCCCCACTCCGGTCCGGCCATGAGCACGGCGAGCACGCCGAGGGAGAGCAGGACAGCGGCGGCGGCGAGGGTGGCGGTCCGGGTCGACGCCGCGCCCCAGACGGCGCCGCGGCGCCGGGCGCCCTCGGCGATCGCCTCGACGACGTCGTCGTACTCGAGCTCGGGCCATTCCTCGCGGGCCGGCACGAGGTGAAGTACCTCACCGTCGCGGACGCCCTGCGGGAACAGGCCCTGCGCTGTGGCGAGCGCGACACCATCCGTACGCCGGAGGACCCAGCCACCGTGCTTCTCGCCGTCGTCGGCCAGACCCTCGCCCGCGTGACGCAGCACCTCGGGCAGCAACTCGGCGAGCGGAACGTGCTCGGGCAGCGCCACATCGACGCGGCGCGAAGGCGCGCTGATAGTGACCCTGGCCAGGCCGACTGTCATGCCGTATTTCCCATCGGTGGTGACGAGGCTGCGGAACTTGAGGGACTTTACCTATCCTGGGCCCTGCGCGGTGACCGGCGACGGGAGCCACGACGGGGCAGCCGCCATCGGCCTCAGTAGACGTAACAGTCAAAGGCCATTGGATGTAGGCGAAAGGGACAAGTTCGGTATGAGCACGGTGGTGATCAAGCGGGCTGCGCGACGCCCGGCACCCGAGATCCCGACCGGCGAGCTCGCCGTCGATCCGCCGCCCGAGATCCCCCAGGCGGTCGGTGGCCGCTGGCAGCAGGCGTTCATGGTGCTGCCCATGCTCGGCGGCTCCGTCGCCATGGCGATGATGATGGGGCGGGGCACCGGCGGCCCGATCTCGTACGTCATCGGCGGCCTCTTCGGCGTCTCGTCGCTCGCCATGCTGGCCACGTCCTTCGGCGGCAGCGGCTCCCCCAAGAAGGCCGAGATGATGGCCGCCCGCCGCGAGTACCTGCGCCACCTCGCCGGCCTGCGCCGCCGCGTCCGCGACACCGCCACCAAGCAGCGCGTCGGGCTCTTCTACCGCCACCCCGACCCGGCCCAGCTGTGGTCGACGGCGGGCAGCCACCGGGTCTGGGAACGCCGCTCCGCCGACCCGGACTTCGGCGTCGTCCGGCTCGCGGTCGGCCCGCAGACCCTCGCCACGCCGCTGATCCCGCCGGTGACCCGGCCGCTCGAGGACCTCGAGCCGATGACCGCGGGCGCGCTGCGGCGGTTCCTGGACGCGTATTCGGTGGTTCCCGACCTGCCGGTGGCCGTCTCGCTGCGCGGCTTCGCCCGGGTGTTCCTGCGTGGCAACGGGCCGAACGCCGAGGCCGACGCCCGCGCCCTCACGCGTGCGGTGCTCACCCAGCTGGCGACCTTCCACGCGCCGGACGACCTCATCATCGCGGTCTGCGCCGGTCCGGAACGCCGGGCGATGTGGGAGTGGGTCAAGTGGCTCCCGCACAACCTGCACCCGTCCCGGACCGACCGCCTCGGCCAGGTCCGCCTCGTCGCCAGCGCCGGCCCCGACCTGGAGAAGCTGCTCGAGGACGTGATCGGCAACCGGCCCCGGTTCAACCCCGCCGGGGTCAGCATGAGCGGGCCGCACGTGGTCATCGTCCTCGACGGCGCCGACCTCAAGGGCGCCACGCAGCTCGACGACGGCATCGACGGCGTCACCGTGCTCGACCTCGACGACGTACCGCCGCGCCTGCTCGACCGGTCGCTGCTCGTGCTCGAGGTGCGCGCCAACGCCGGGCGGCGGGAGCTGCACACGTACGCGATGGATCACGCCGCGGAGGTCGGCACCCCGGACCGGCTCAGCGAGGAGGAGGCCGAGGCGGTCGCGCGGCGTCTCGCGCCGCTGCGGCTGGCCGCCATGTCGAAGTCGTCGGACACGCCGCTGGCCACCGAGATGGGCCTCGCCGAGCTGCTCAACCTCGGCGATCCGGAGTCGTTCAGCGTCGCCCAGGCCTGGCTGCCCCGGCCCAACCGGGACAAGCTGCGGGTGCCGATCGGCCTCGGCGCCGACGGCTCGGCGATCGAGCTCGACCTCAAGGAGTCGGCTCAGGACGGCATGGGCCCGCACGGCCTGCTGATCGGCGCCACCGGCTCCGGCAAGTCGGAGTTGCTGCGGACGCTGGTGCTGGCGCTCGCGGCAACGCATTCCTCCGAGATGCTCAACTTCGTGCTGGTCGACTTCAAGGGCGGCGCGACGTTCTCGTCGCTGGACCGGCTGCCGCACACCGCCGCGGTCATCACCAACCTTGCCGACGAGCTGCCCCTGGTCGACCGCATGGTCGACGCCATCGACGGCGAGCTGATCCGGCGGCAGGAGCTGCTGCGCAAGGCCGGCAACTATGCGAGTCTGCGCGACTACGAGAAGGCCCGGGCCGGCGGTGCCGCGCTGCCGCCGCTGCCCTCACTGCTCGTGGTCTGCGACGAGTTCTCCGAGCTGCTGTCGGCGAAACCGGACTTCATTGACCTGTTCGTGCAGATCGGACGGTTGGGCCGGTCGCTCGGCGTCCACCTGCTGCTCGCCAGCCAGCGGCTCGAGGAGGGGCGGCTGCGCGGGCTCGACACGCACCTGTCGTACCGAATCGGTCTGCGGACCTTCTCCGCCCTGGAGTCGAGGGCCGTGCTGGGGGTGCCGGACGCGTACGAGCTGCCCCGCGCCCCGGGCCACGGGTACATGAAGTTCGGCACCGAGCCGCTGGTGCGGTTCAAGGCC
The DNA here is from genome assembly GCF_040689425.1 of Actinoplanes sp. NPDC051475. NCBI lineage: Bacteria > Bacillati > Actinomycetota > Actinomycetes > Micromonosporales > Micromonosporaceae > Actinoplanes > Actinoplanes sp. NPDC051475. Next base: position 39,190 of record NZ_JBFAZZ010000020.1, on the reverse strand, counting down.
GCGTACGTGTCAGGGGTCTTCCGTAAGGCCGGCAGCCGCGGTCCGGGCGCGGCCCGCGACGGCGCCGCGCCACAGGTCCTCTCCTACTCCACCCACTACGTGCCGGCGCCCAAGCCGGTGAAGCCCGCCCAGCCGAAGCCGGAGGAGGTGCCGGCCGGCGAGAGCCTGCTCGACGTGATGGTGGACCGGCTCAACGGCCAGGGACCGCCGGCGCACCAGGTCTGGCTACCGCCGCTGAACACGTCGGCGTCCCTCGACGAACTGCTCGGCCCGGTCACCACCGACCCCGCCCGCGGCCTCGCCTTCGCCAACCCCGAGCTGCACGGCGGCCTCCAGGTGCCGATCGCCCTCATCGACAAGCCGCGCGAGCAGCTGCGCGACGTGATGTGGCTGCAGCTCGGCGGCGGGGCCGGGCACGTGGCCGTGGTCGGCGGCGCGCAGTCCGGCAAGTCCACGGCGCTGCGCTCGCTGATCTGCGGCCTGGCGCTCACCCACACCCCCGCCGAGGTGCAGGTCTACTGCCTCGACTTCGGCGGCGGCTCGCTCGGCACGCTGCGCGACCTGCCGCACGTCGGCGGCGTCTACGGGCGCCTCGACGCGGTCGGCGTCCGGCGTACCGTCGGCGAGGTCTCCACATTGCTCACCGAACGGGAGCGGCGCTTCGGCGAGCTCGGCATCGACTCGATGGCCTCCTACCGGCGCCGCCGCGCGGCCCAGGCCGGCCTCGGTACCGGCGCGGACGCGGACCCCTTCGGTGACGTGTTCCTGGTCGTCGACGGCTGGACCACGCTGCGCAAGGACTACGACGAACTCGAGGGCGTGATCACCGACATCGCGACCCGCGGCCTCTCGTACGGCATCCACGTGGTGACCAGCGCACCCCGCTGGATGGACTACCGCCCGGCGATCCGCGACCTTTTCGGCTCGAAGGTGGAGCTGCGCCTCGGCGACCCCACGGACTCCTCGGTCAACCGGCGGCAGGCGATCAACGTGCCGGAGAAGCCCGGCCGTGGCCTCGTCGAGCACCCGACCGACAAGAACAAGGCCCTGCACTTCCTGACGGTACGGCCGGAGCTGAGCAACGCCGAGTCCAGCGAGCTGGTCAAGATGATCGCCACCGCGTGGACCGGACCCGTAGCGCCGCGCGTGCGGTTGCTGCCGCCGTCTCTGCCGTACACGGATATCGATCCGGACCGCTCGACCGGCCTGCGCCTGCCGATCGGGATCGCGGAGTCGGACCTGCAACCGGTCGAGATCGACTTCGCGAGCGACCCGCACTTCCTGCTCTTCGGCGACGCGGAATGCGGCAAGTCGTCGTTCCTGCGCGCCCTGGCCACCACCGTCATGCGGCGCTTCCAGCCGACCGAGGCTCGGCTCATCCTGGTCGACTACCGCCGCAGCCTGATGGATCTGCCGGAGAGCGAACACCGCATCGGGTACGGCATCCAGGCGCAGAAGACCCTGGAGTTGATGGAGTCGGTGGCGGGCTACATGGAGCGCCGCCTGCCCGGCCCCGACGTGACGGCCCAGCAGCTGCGCGAGCGGTCCTGGTGGAACGGGCCCGAACTGTTCGTCCTCGTCGACGACTACGACCTCATCGCGTCCGGCCCGACGAACCCGCTCCAGCCGATCCTGGAGTACCTCCCCCAGGCCCGCGACGTAGGCCTGCACCTGATCGTCACGCGCCGGGCCGGTGGCGCCAGCCGCGCCATGTACGACCCGGTGATCCAGCGCCTGCGGGAGTTGTCGTCGCCGGGTCTCGTGATGACCGGCCCGCCGGACGAGGGAGCACTCATCGGCCCGGTACGCCCGACCCTGATGCCACCGGGCCGTGGCCGCCTGGTCACCCGTCGTGAGGGTGTCCGGCTGGTGCAACTATCTCATCTGCCCCCGTACTGAGCCCCGACCTGCCCCGACGCACCAACGGTGCGATCCACATCGACAGACCCCAGCGACAACGCGCGGATTCGGAGTAATCTCCCACCATCGACCGCCCATCATCAGAATGGCCCGCCGTCCAGTGAGCGCTGTGAGCGAAGCACCGCACGCGTCCCGTCGACCCCGGCTTGGCGCTTCCGCGCCGTGTCCGGCACTCGGCGGTGCCCGTTGGTGAGACACCTGGCCGTACGTCTCGGGGCGGCCTGCCTGACCGCCGGGCTGACCTCGGTCCCGGCCCTCGCCCTGGTCTTGTCAGCTGCTGCCGCGCCGGCCGTCGCTCCTGCCGGGCCGCTTGCTCTCGCGCCCGCCGCGCCGGCCGGCTCCGCCGGTGGGTCCGCTTCCGGTGGCGGTGGCTCCGCTGCCTCGCCCGGTGCGGGTGCCCTTGCGGAATCCCTGACCGCGCCGGAGCCGTTCAAGGGCGATTCGGTGCGAGCCGAGCAGTGGCACCTCAAGACGCTGAACGTGGCCGGGGCCTGGACCTACTCGTCCGGCGAAGGCGTGACCGTCGCCGTGATCGACTCCGGCGTCGACGCCGGCCACGTCGACCTCCAGGGCCAGGTGCTCAAGGGCCTCGACCTGGTCGACCCCGTGGGCGACGGCGACACCGACCTCGTCGGGCACGGCACCACGGTGTCCGCGATCATCGCCGGCCGCGGGGACGACGACTCCGGCGTGGTCGGCATCGCCCCCAAAGCCAAGATCCTCCCGGTCCGCGTCCTGGACCGCGAGAACAGGTACGACGACGCGATGATCGTCGCCAAGGGCGTCCGCTGGGCGGTCGACAACGGCGCCCGCGTCATCAACCTCTCTCTCGGAGGCAACGGAAGCAGCCCCGCGCTGGCAGCGGCCCTCGACTACGCGTTCGCCAAGGACGTGGTCGTCGTCGCGTGCACCGGCAACGTCAGCGCCTCCTCCTCGTCCGGCGTCTGGTACCCGGCCCGTGAACCCGGCGTGATCGCCGTAGCGGGCATGGAAAAGGACGGCAACGCCCTCTGGAGCGGCTCGATCACCGGCAAGGAGACAGTGGTGACGGCCCCGGCGACCCAGCTCGTCGGCGCCCGCCCGGACAGCTCCCAGGCCGGCTACTGGCACGTCCAAGGCACCAGCTTCGCGGCACCCATGGTCTCGGGAACGGCGGCCCTGGTCCGCTCCCGCTGGCCCACCATGTCGGCGGCCGAGGTGGTCAACCGGATCATCAAGACGGCCCACGACCGGGGAGCACAGGGCCGTGACAGCCAGTACGGCTACGGCATGATCGACCCGGCGGGCGCCCTCACCGCGGAGATCCCCACGGTGATCCGCAACCCGCTGGACACGACGGCATCGCCGGGCATCGCCCGCTTCGGCAGCGCCCCGGCCTCGGGCCAGGCCCAGTCAGCCCCGGACAACGCCACCAAGAACACGACCGGCGCCCAGGTGCCAGGCTCCAACGCCGGCACGGCCATCGCCTCCGGCGACGCGGGAGCGGCCGAGGAGTCGCGCGGCTGGTGGGCGGCGGGACTGCTGTTCCTGGTCTCGGCAGCCGCGGCAGCCGTGACGATCCGCCGATTCGCCGGCGTCACCTGACGCTGCGTCGCGCCGCCGTTCGCCGCGGAGCCCGCCGTGGCACGGTGGGGCATGCGGTCAGGCGCAGTCGCCGGTCCGCACGCCGCGCGTACGTTCGATGCCGAGCCTCGCCGTGCTCGACGCCTCCGCCGCCGTCAGCGCGAACCCCACATTCCGGTCGTCCGCCGCCGCCGCGAAGATGACGCCCAGAACGTCGCCGTTGGGAGCGATCAGCGGCCCGCCCGAGTTCCCGCTCTGGACCAGCGCGCGGATCGTGTAGATCTCGCGGGTCACGTTGCCCGAGTCGTAGATGTCCGGGCCGGTGATGTTGCTGACGTCGCGCACCCGGGCGCCCTGGGCGTTGTACGGGCCGTCGAGCGGGAAGCCCAGCACGATGGCGTTGGCGCCGGTGCCCGCCGGCTTGCCGACGAAGTCCATCACCGGCGCGCGGAGGCCGGGGACGTAGAGCACGGCGAGGTCGCGTTCCGGGTCGTACACGACGACTTTGCCCTCGAGGCGGTCGTTCTGCGTCTCCACCTGCACGTTGCGGGTGCCCGCCACCACGTGGGCGTTGGTCATCACGCGCTCGTTCGCGTACACGAATCCGGAGCCCTCGATGCGGCGCGAGCAGCTCGGCGCCGTACCCAGGACTTTGATCACCGATTTGCGGGAATTGATCACGACCTGGCTCTTCGCCAGGGCCGGGTCCGGCGCCGCCACCTCGCGCGCGTTGGTGCGGGTCAGGCCGCCGAAGACGTCCGGGAAGCCGTTCGTGTTGAGCGACTCGCGCAGGCCCGCGGACAGCGCCTGCGCCTGGTCCGGCATGAGCTTGTTGATGCCGTTGAGAACCGCGCTGCTGCGGACCTGCCGGTTGATCTCGGGAAACGGCGTCGATCCCAACGGTACGGCGATGAGCCAGGCGACCAGCAGCACGGCGATCAGCGAGACCACGGCCCCACCGGCGTCGTCGAGGCGCTGCAGCGGCCGGCTGTCGATCGCGCGCCGCACCTTCGTGCCGAGCCAGCCCGCGAGGGTCTGCCCGAGCACCGCCAGCGCGAAGATCGCCACGAGCGACACCACCAGCCGCACCGTGCCGTCCGCGAACTGGTTGGCGATGAGCGGCCCCACCTGCAGGCCGATCAGCACGCCGCTGAAGAACCCGCCGAAGGACAGTGCTCCGATGACGAAACCCTGCCGGTAGCCGCTGATCGCGAAGACCAGCATGAGCAGGATCAGGATTCCATCGACCACAAGCACTCGCTCAAGGTAGAAGTGACGGTCACGAGACCACCTCGTCGGAGGCGGCGGGTGCCGAAGCCGTGGCCTCGGCCGCCGATGCGGAACCGTGGGGCAGTGGTGGGTCGGACTGCGCTGGATCGGGCAGGCGTGGATCGGGCAGGGGCGGGTCTGGCAACTCCATGATGCGACCCGGGCGCCAGGGGCGGCTCCACCCGGCCATGTCGAGCAACGCGGAGATCACCCCGGCGGTGAAGCCCCAGACCAGCATTCCGCCTACCTGGAAGGCCGGACCGATCCAGCCGCTCGGGTGGCGTACCCGCATCCGGTTGCCGGGATCGACCAGCTCGACGATCGGCAAGCGCGCGACGTGCGCGACCTCCTCGGGCTGCCGGGGATGCACCGGATGCGGGGCATGCCACCAGGCCAGCACCGGCGTGACCACGAACCGGCTGACCGGAATGTACAGCTCCGGCAGCGTGGTCAGCACGGTGGCGGTGGCCGGGTCGAGACCGACCTCCTCGCTCGCCTCCCGCACGGCGGTCGCGGCCGGGTCGCGATCCTCCGGGTCGGCGGCGCCGCCCGGAAACGCCGGCTGACCGGCATGGTTGCGCATGGTCGCGGCCCGCTGCAGGACCAGCAGGTCGGGCTCGCCGGGCCGCTCCTCCCCGAGAAGGACGAGTACGGCGCTGGGGCGCCCACCGGAGGCAGGTGGCCGCATGGTCGTGAAGTCTTCGGTACGCGCAGAGCCGGCGCGCGTCAGCAACGGCTCCCACCATCCCGGCAGCCCATCGGGCCGATGCACCCCGGTGCCGGGCCGGTGCACCTCGGCGCCGGAGGAGGACAGCGGCCCCTCGGGACCGGACCGTGTGAGCGGCTCAGCATCCACCTTCCGGTGCCCGACCAGCTGCTCGGATGGCTGCACGGCGGCTTGCGGCCTGGCCGCCAGCCCGTCACGCCGGGTGCCGTCGGAGCTCATCCGGTCACCGTCACGCCGGTGTGGGTGCGGACCAGCGCGCCCAGCGTGGGCTTGTCGAGCGCCTTGCCGACGTAGTCGAACCGCTTGCCACCGGCGTCGAGGAAAACGGTCACCGGGAGGTTGGCGCGGCCGAGTGCCGTGAGCAGCTTCTGGTCCCGGTCGAAGAGCGTGGGCATCCGGACGCCGTGCTCGGTCGCCAACGAGGCGCCCGCGTCCGGGTCGTCGTGGGTGTCGACGCCGAGCACCCGGAGCCGGCCGGTGGTCGCGTCGGCGAGCTCCTGCATCAGCGGCAGCTCTTCGCGGCACGGCGCGCACCACGATCCCCAGAGGTTGATGACGGCGGGACCGCGCAGGTCGGTCAACCGGACCGGCGCCCCACCGGTGAAGCAGGCCAGCGTGACATCCGGCAGACCGGTCGCCACGCCCGGAGCAGGGGACGCTTCGACGCCGGAGGACGAGGTCGCACCGGAGGCGGCCGGCAACGAGCCCGCGACCGGCGACCGGCGACCGGCAGCGGGCGACGAGCCGGCCGCCGGCGGGGTCAGGGTGGCGCAGTCCGCGAAGGGTGACGGGATCTTGCCGCCGCCCGGCGTGACCTCGGTGGCCGTGCACGCGGCCAGGAGCAGCACCAGCGGCGGCGTCAGCCACCGAGCCAGCACGGGTCCGGCCGGCGTACGGCCCGCGAGGTCAATGCTCACGGGACGTCCGGTGCCGCGACCGCCGCGGCCGGGACGAGGCCGGGGTCGATGCCCGCCTGGGCGGCGAGGTCGCGGGCCCGGGGGCCCTTCAGGAGCTTGGCCGCGGGCCCCGCCTCGGTCGGGCCCGTGCCGTACGACGGGCACATGGTGGCCAGGGTGCACGCGCCGCAGGCGGGTTTGCGCGCGTGGCAGACGCGGCGGCCGTGGAAGATGATGCGGTGCGACAGCATGGTCCAGTCGCGCTTCTCGATCTGGTCGGCGACCTGGAATTCGATCTTTACCGGGTCCTCCTCGGCGACCCAGCCGAAGCGGTTGACCAGGCGGCGGAAGTGCGTGTCGACCGTGATGCCAGGGACGTCGAAGGCGTTGCCGAGGATGACGTTGGCGGTCTTGCGGCCGATGCCGGGGAGCGCCACCAGCTGGTCGAGCTTGCCCGGCACTTCGCCGTCGTGGCGCTCGACCAGGGCGTGGCCCAGCTTGATGAGGGAGTCCGTCTTGGCGCGGAAGAAGCCGGTGGGCCGCAGGATCTCCTCGAGCTCCGCACGGTCGGCCGCCGCGTAGTCGGCCGCCGTCAGGTAGCGCTTGAAGACGGTCGGCGTGACCTCGTTGACCTTCTTGTCCGTGCACTGCGCGGAGAGGATGGTCGCCACGGCCAGCTGGAGCGGCGTCTCGAAGTCGAGCTCGCAGTGGGCGTCCGGGTGGGTCTCGGCCAGGACCTTCGCCATCTTGCGGGCCCGGCGCTTGCGCCCGATGGGGGTCTCCCCCGCGAACCGTTTGGCCGACCGGGCGATGACGGCCGCACCGGCGGGTGCGGCGACGAGGGGACGACTCACGCTGGCAAGAGTACGTCGCCCCACCGACATTCCCCGTCCGCGGAATGGTCGCAGAAACGCCACAAACCAGGGGGATACCGGCAGCTGGTCGGGTGAACGGGAGGAAAAAGGTCAGGCCGGGGCGGAGATCGAACCGTCCTCGCCGATCTTCGCCCCGGTGTCGCCGAAGTCGTCGGCGGTGAGCTCGCGGACCCGGGCGAGCCCGCGCTCGTTCTCGCTGTCCCGGGTCGGCCGGCCCACCGGGTTCAGGGCCGTCGACAGGAACTTGCCGGAGGTGAACTTGCCGTCGCGGGTGAGCGTGACGTGCAGGATGCCGCCGTACCCGAGGACGCCGGTGCGGCTCAGCGTCTTGCCGCCGCCGGCGAAGTTGCCCAGGCTGTACGCGATCAGCTTGCCCTTGTAGAACTCCATGCCGCGCAGCACGTGCGGCCCGTGCCCGACAACCACGTCGGCGCCCGCGTCGATGACCGCGTGGGAGAACTTCATCGGGTCGCCGCGGTTCTCGCCGAAGAACAGCTCGTTGCCCGGCTTGACGTGGCCCTTGTCGGAACCCTCGGCGCCCATGTGCACCTGGACCACCACGATGTCCGCCTGCCCGGCGGCCTCCTCGATGACGGACCGGGCCGCGTCGAGGTCGTTCAGGTTGTTGGCTCCCGCGTACGGGGAGAAGCCCACGACCGCGACCTTCACGCCCTTGACCTCGACCACCGTGATCTCGCCCTCGGCGCCGGTGTGCTCGAGGCCGGCGCCCTCCAGGGCCGCGACCGTGTTCTTGTAGCCCTGCGTACCGAAGTCCTTGGAGTGGTTGTTCGCAGTGTTCATCAGCTCGAAGCCGGCGCCCACCAGATGCTCCGCGTACGCCGGCGGTGAGCGGAACGCGAAGCAGTTGGGCCGCGGCGGGCTGCCGCACTTGGAGGTTCCGGTGTCGCCGGTGAGCGGCTGTTCGAGGTTGCCCATCACGAGGTCGGACTTGAGTCCCGCCTTGACGGAGTCGAAGAAGCCCTCGCCGTCGTTGGCGGGCAGCTTGTTCGGAGCGCTGCCCATGATGATGTCCCCGGTCGCCGACAGAGTGATTGTGTTATCACTCTCCGTAGGCGGGGCGGGAGAGGTGGGCGCCGCGGCGGCGGGCGGCGCCTGCCACTTCGCCCCGGTGCGCTCGGCGCCGCGATCGGCGAGGGCCATGCCACCGAGGCCCGCGCCTACGAGGGCGGCGACGACGATCGTGAGAGTCAGGACAGGGCGGCCGAAGAGTCCGGGGCGTGCCGGCGGGGGTTGGGCATTCATCGACGAGGACCATACCGTCGGCCGACCAGCCGCTACGACCGTCGAACGGCCGATCGCCGCTCACCGAGAGCGACGATTTTTCGCGGTTCGGCGGCAGGAGCGGTTACGCTGCGGGTTCTGGATCGAGGGGTGCCCGCCGGTTTACGGCCCGCGTGCGCCTAGACTGATCGTGCGCGGCGAAGCGCGTAGTCGGAGGTACAACGATGGATGAGGTACTGGCTCGCAGCGGGATCTTCCAGGGCGTTGACCCGGAGGCTGCCGAGGCGCTCGCCAAGGAGATGGAGACGATCGAGTTCCGCAAGGGCGACATCGTCTTCAATGAGGGCGAGGCGGGCGACAGCCTTTACATCGTTCTCTCCGGGAAGATCAAGCTCGGCCGCCGGGCCGCGGACGGCCGGCAGAACCTTGTCTCGATCATGGGTCCGTCGGACATGCTCGGCGAGCTGTCGCTGTTCGACCCGGGACCGCGTACGGCCACGGCCACGGCGGTGACCGACACCCGGCTTGCGAGGCTCAAGAAGTCGTCCCTGCGCCCGTGGCTCAACAACCGCCCGGAGATCGCCGAGCAGCTGCTGCGGGTGCTCGCCCGCAGGCTGCGCCGGACGAACGACGCGCTGGCCGACCTGATCTTCACGGACGTGCCGGGCCGGGTGGCGAAGAACCTGCTGCAGATGGCGGGCCGCTTCGGCACACGGGACGGCGGAGTGCTGCGGGTCACCCACGACCTGACGCAGGAAGAGCTCGCCCAGCTGGTCGGGGCGTCCCGGGAGACGGTCAACAAGGCCCTCGCGGACTTCGCGTCCCGGGCGTGGCTGCGGCTCGACGGCAAGAGCGTGATCATCCTCGACCCGGAGCGGCTGGCCCGGCGCGCCCGGGTCTGAGCAGCCGGGAACCGGCACCCACGCTGGACCAATGAAGGGGTCGTCCTGACGGACGGCCCCTTCAGCGTGCCTGGACAACGGGCATAACGCCCCTTTCCCACCGATTCCCCACCTGATCAGGGGACCAAGCCCGCCCCGCAAGATCCGTGTCGCACCCGGTCAGCCGCTCGTTACGGAGGTGGTCGAGAGGCACCACGACGGTCGAGAGGGCGCGGTTTTGAACGAGGAGGCGGACGTGCGGCGCAGCGGGGTGACGACGTGACCGTGCTGGACACCGCGATCGACCCGCGCTCCCCCGCCTATCTGGCCAGCCGCAGCGCGATGCTCGAGCGGCTCGCCGAGCTCGAGACGGCGCTGGAGGCGGCGCGGGCCGGGGGCGGCGAGAAGTGGGTCACGCGGCATCACGCGCGCGGCAAACTGCTGCCCCGGGAGCGGGTCGAGATGCTCCTCGACCAGGACAGCCCGTTTCTCGAGCTGTCGCCCGTCGCGGCGTGGGGCTCCGAGTACCCGGTCGGCGCCAGCGTCGTCACCGGCATCGGGGTCGTCGAGGGTGTCGAGTGCGTGGTCATCGCCAACGACCCGACGGTCGAGGGCGGTGCCGTGAACCCGTACACGGTGGAGAAGATCCGGCGGGCGGCGCGGATCGCCTCCGTGAACCGGCTGCCGCTGGTGAACCTCGTCGAGTCGACCGGGGCCGCCGCACCCACCGGGCCGCCGCCGGGCGGGGCGATCGCCCGGGACCTGAGCCAGCTCACCGCCGACCGGGTGCCGACGGTGTGCGTGGTCTTCGGAGCCACCAACGGCGACGCGGCGTACCTGCCGGCGCTCTCCGACTACACGATCATGGTGCGCGGGCACGCGAAGATGCTGACGATCCACCCGCAGCCGGTCCGCGCGTCGGTGGCGAACGGCCGGCCCGCGCCCGAGGTCCGCAGCGCCCCCACGGTCCCGGCCGGCGTCACCGGGCCCGCCGACCAGCTGGCCGAGGACGAGCGTGACGGGTTGCGCCTGGCCCGGCAGTGCGTACGCCGCTTCAACTGGCGCAAGCGCGGCCCGTCCCCGCGCTCCTTCCCGCCGGAACCGCCGAAGTACGACGCCGACGACCTGCTGACCATGGCCGGCAACGACCCGGCATCGGCGTTCGACCCGCGTGAGGTGCTGGCCCGGATCCTGGACGGCAGCGACTTCGACGAGTTCAAGCCGGCGCAGGGCACCGGGCTGGTCACCGGCTGGGGCGAGCTGCACGGCTATCCCCTCGGGGTCGTGGCCAACCTCGGCGGCGCGTTCTCGCCGGCCGAGACGCAGAAGGCGGTGCACTTCATCCAGCTGGCCAACGCCACCTCCACCTCCCTGCTGTTCGTGCAGTACACCGGCGTGCCCGCGGCCGAGCCGAACGAGGCCGCCGACGTCCGGCACGGCGCCCCGCTGGTGCACGCCGTCGCCAAGTCGACCGTGCCGCATCTCACGTTGATGATCGGCGCGACTCCGGCGGAGGAGGCCGGGGGCATCTACGGGCGCGCCTACGAACCACGATTTCTCTTCAGCTGGCCGGTCGAGCGGCCGGCTGAGGTGCCGGTCGGCAAGCTGCCCGACGACGGCGTGATCGACCCCCGGGACACCCGTACGGTGCTCGGCCTCTGCTTGTCCGCGGTGCACAGTGCGGTCGTGGAAGGCGCGGAACACATCGGCGTCTTCCGGCCCTGACGCGTTTTCTGAAAGGTAGAGCAGAGCAGTGATCCGACGTCTTCTGGTGGCCGACCGTGGGGAGATCGCCCGCCGGGTCTTCGCCACCTGCCGCCTGGTCGGCATCGAGACGGTCGCCGTCTACTCCGATGCCGACTCCGACGCGCCGCACGTCACGGAGGCGGATTACGCGGTGCGCCTCACCGGTGGCACGCCGGCCTCGACCTACCTCCGCGGCGACCTCATGATCGCCGCGGCGAAGCGGGCCGGGGCGAACGCCATCCACCCGGGCAACGGGGTGCTCGCCGAGGATCCGGAGTTCGCCGCGGAGGTCGCCGACGCGGACATGATCTGGGTCGGTGCGCCGGCGAAGACGCTCGGCACGCTGCACAGCAAGATCGAGGCCAAGAGCATCGTCGCCGAGGCCGGGGTGCCGGTGCTGCCGACGCACACCGACCCCGAGACGGTGAACCGGTTCCCGGTCCTGATCAAGCCCGCCGGCGGCAGCGGCGGCGCGGGCATGCGGGTGGTCCGCGACCCGGTCGCCCTCGCCGAGGCCGTCGCGTCGACCCGCCAGGAGACCGGCGACGACGTCTTCTGCGAGCCGTACCTGGAGAACGTGCGGCACATCGAGGTGCCGATCATCGCCGACGCGCACGGGGCCGTGGTGCCGTTCGGCGAGCGGGAGTGCTCGGTGCAGCGCCGCTACCAGAAGATCATCGAGGAGACGCCGTCACCGGCGGTCGACCCGGGGCTGCGCGAGGACCTCTGCCGGGCGGCCATCCTGGCGGTCCGCTCCATCGGGTACGTGGGCGCCGGCGCCGTCGAGTTCCTGCTCGAGGAGGACGGCAGCTTCTGGTTCCTCGAGCTCACCCCGAGCCTCCAGGTGGAGCACGCCGTCACCGAGTGCGTCTCCGGTTACGACCTGGTGCGCCTCCAACTGCTCGTCGCCGAGGGCGGCAGGCTGCCGATGCCCGGGCCGCCGCCGATCCGCGGGCACGCCATCGAGGTGCGGATCTGCGCCGAGGACCCCGCGTACGCGTGGCTGCCCGCCGCCGGCACCCTGCACCGCTTCAAGGTGCCCGACGTGGCCGGCTCGTTCCGCCCGCTGCCCCAGCCCGGCCTGCGCCTGGACGCCGGCGTCGTGGACGGGTCCGTGATCGGCGGCCAGCACGACTCCATGCTCGCCAAGCTCATCGCCTGGGCGCCGACCCGGCAGGAAGCCGCGCGGATGCTGGCGTCGGCTCTCACCCGTACCGAATTGCACGGTGTCGTCGCCAACCGCGACCTGCTCGTCCGGGTCCTGCGGCACGGGGCCTTCCGGGCCGGCGACGTGGACACCGGCTTCCTCGACCGGCATCCGGAGGTGTTCGCCCCGCTGCTGTCGTCGGTGGACGCGGTCCGCATCTCCTGCCTCGCCGCCGCCCTGGCCGGAGCCGCCGCCCGGCGTACGTGCGCCCCGGTCCTGCGCTCGCTGCCCTCGGGCTGGCGCAACGTGCCGTCCGGGTCGCAGACGGCCGTGTACGACGGCCCGGCGGGCCCGGTGGAGGTCGGCTACCGGATGAACCGGCACGGCGAGCTGGCCGGCTGGTGGGTCCGCGCGGTCGACCCGGAGGAGCTGGACCTGGCGGGCCTGGGCCAGGCTCCCACCCTCGACGACCACCCGCCGACGGTGGTCGTGCACGCCGACGGCTCCCGCGTCGACCTGGACGTCAACGGGATCCGGCTGAGCCTCAAGGTGCACCGGGTGGGCGAGGTGTCGTACGTGGACAGCCCCGAAGGCTCGGTCGCTTTGCGAGAGCTGTCCCGGTTCCCGTTGCCGGCCCCGGAGGCCACCGAAGGCTCGCTCATCGCCCCGTTGCCCGGTGCGGTACGGCGCGTCCTCGTCGTACCGGGCCAGCGGGTCCGCGCGGGGGAGCTGCTGCTCACCCTGGAGGCGATGAAGCTGGAGCACCCGGTCCACGCGCCGTCCGCGGGAGTGGTCGCGTCCCTGCCGGTCCACCCGGGCGCGGAGGTCGACACCGGCGAGCTCCTCGCCGTGCTCGACCCGGAGTAGGCCGCGCGCGACCCGATTGAACGGTGCTGGCCCGGAGTAGGTCAGCTCCGGGCCAGCACCGGCCCGTGCAGCTGGTCGGTGCCCTGCCCGGCCAGGCAGCGGAAGGTACGGCCACCCGCCGTCGGCGGCAGCACCGACAGCGCCCACTCGGTGCTGTCGGTGCGGGTGGTGGTGCGCTGGAACATCCGCCGGCTGCAGACCCGCAGGACGCCCGGGTCGGTGGTGACCGCGTCCCGGTCGCGGGGATTCACCTGCGAGGGCAGCGAGCCCACCGCGAAGACCTCCCAGCTGTGCCGCCTGGCGCACGACACCTCGCGCGCGAGCGGGCTGCCGGGCTTCAGCTTGAAACACTCCACCTCACCGGGGCAGTGACCCCCGCCCGCGAGGCAGCCGGGAAGCCGGGACATCGCCTCCGGCAACGTCGAGGTGGCCGGGACGCTGAGCCGGGACGCCAAGGAGCGCACCGACGGCGCCCGCGAGGAGGCGAGCCAGGCACCGCCGACGGCGGTGGCGAGCATCAGGAACACGCCGAAGCCGCCGAAGAGCCACCGCCGCTTGCCGCGCTTCGGGTTCCCGGTGTGCACGGTCGGCGTCTCGTCCGGCCCGGACGCGTCCCGGGTGGGCGTCACCGGCGGCACCGGATGCGGCTGCGGGGAGGCGTGGAACGGCCTCGGCGCCGGCGGCACGAAGGTCGAGGACTGGTAGATCGTGGGGGCGTGCCCGCCGGCCGGGTTCAGGTGCACGCCGGCGAGCATCTCGCGCAGCTGCTCGGCGGTGGGCCGGGCCCGGGGATCGTTGGCCATGCCGTAGCGGAGCACCTCGATCAGCGCCCGCGGCACGCCCGGCATGTCGGGGATGGGCTGGTTGAACAGGTCCATCAGGGTGATGAGGCTGGGGCTGCGGTCGCTGTCCCAGCGCGGCGGCCGGCCCCGCATGACGGCGTAGAGCGTGGCGCAGAGCGCGTACACGTCGACGGCGCCGGACGGGTCGGCGTGGGAGAACATCTCGGGCGGCGCGTACGCCGGGGTCAGCACCTCGAGCGTCACGGACGAGTCGCGCATCTCGCCGAGCACGGCCAGCCCGAAGTCGGCGAGCACGGCCGGGTTGAAATGCGAGTACAGGATGTTGGCCGGCTTCACGTCGCGGTGCAGGACACCGTTGGCGTGCGAGTGCACCAGCGCGTCGGCGATCTTCACCCCGAGATCGCGGGCCTCGATCGCGCCGAGCGGCGAGACGCGCATGCGGTCGAGGTACGACCCGTCGCACAGCTCCATGATCAGGTACGGGTGCTGGTCGACCGTCACACCGACGTCGAAGAGGTCGACGACGTGCGGGTGCGACGACATCCGCCCGGCCGCTTTCGCCTCGCGCAGGAACCGCGCCTGGTCCCGCGCATTGTCAAGTGTCCGATTCTCGACCTTGATCGCGACCTCACGCCCGACCGAGTCCTGCGTCGCTCGGTACACGGTTGCGTACCCTCCGCGAGCCATGACGGTCAGGCCGGACATACCTGGCACGTAAGGCGCGGGCAGGCGACCAGGCGGGGTATCCGTCACGGCTTAGAAAATACGCGACGGTCGAGCCGGATCATCCCGGCACGTCAGACGCGTACGCGACAGATTCCGGCGGGTCCACGATGGAATGCGCCAGAGCGTCCCGGAGTTCCTCCGCCGCAACGCGTTCGCTGGCCTGTTCCGTCGCGTACGCGAGCAGCACGGCTTCCTCCGCGGCGTCCCGTGCGCCCGGTATGTCCCCGGCGGCCGCGTTGACCCGGGCGTGCACCAGAGCCGCCACGACACCGCTGCGGACATCCTCGGCGGGAATCTCCCGCGCGCGGCGGATCCACGTGGCGGCGGCGTCCACCCGGTCGTCGGCGAGCAGGGCGGAGGCGTACGACGCCAGCGCCTGCCGGCGGGAGAACAGCAGGGAGCCGCCCGTGTCGCTGGCGATGGGCGCGAGCAGGCCGATCGCCGTACCCGCGTCGCCGGCCCGCAACCGCGCCTCGGCGAGCAGCACCCGCGGCCCCACCTGGGCGGGCGCAAGCGGATTGTGCGGCTCGACGGCGGTCATCACCCGGCGTGCGTCGGCCTCAGCGGCCTCACCGTCGCCGCGTTGCAGCGCCACGAACCCACGCAGCGTGCCGGCCATGCCCAGCAGCAGCGGGTGCCCGGTGCGACCGGCGAACTCCAGCGCGTCCGTGAGCAGGTCATTGGCGTGATCGAACTCGCCCAGGCCACGGGCGATGACGCCGCGGACGACCAGCGCGAGCCCGCGCCCCCAGTCGTCCGAGACCTTGTCGAAGTCCCTGTACGCCCGGCGCGCCTCGCCGTCCGCCTCCGCCAGGTCGCCCAGCTCGGCGGACGCGTACGCCTCGACCGCCCGCAGCGTGCCGACCGCCCAGCCCTCGCCGACCCGGTCGCCGAAGGGCAGGAAGATCCGGGCCAGCCGCCGCGACTCCACCAGGCGCCCGGCGAGCAGCCGTGCGAACGCCGTGGTGCCGCGCAGCCAGGAGCGCCCGACCGGATCGCCGAGCTCGGCGAACAGCCGGGCCGCCCGGCCCAGGACCGCGTCCGTACCGGCGAAGTCGCCGCGGGTCGTGGTCACCCAGGCCAGGTTCTGCAACGCCCAGGCCTGCCCGTGCCGGTCGCCGGCGGCCAGGGTCACCTGGTAGGCGGCCGCGAACCGGCTGCTGGCCTGGCTCAGCTTGCCGGCCAGGAAGTCGGCCATGCCCAGCCGGCGCATCGCGTTGGCGCGTTCCGGGGCCAGCTCGGCGTCGGTCGCCACCTCCAGCGCCTCGTGCCAGGCGCACACGGCCTTGGACCCGTCGCCCAGCGCCTCGTGCGCCCGGCCCACGACCAGCAGCGCCTCGGCCTTGCAGACCGGCTCGTCCTCGGCGGTCCCGGCGATCTTCTCGCCGAAGGCCAGCGCCTCGTCGGCCCGGCCCAGGCGCAGCAGGGCGCGGGCGTGCACGAGCTGGTCGGACAGGGGCAGGCCGTCCTTGGCGAGGGCGGTGGCGCGCTCCGCGTACACGATCGAGGCGGCCGGTTCGATGTTCGCGAGCGCGCGGCGGGCCAGCCGGCCGAGCGCGGCCACCCCGAGCGACGCGACGTCACGGACGGCGGCCTCGGGGCGCAGCCGGACCGCGTCGGCCAGCTCCAGCGCGCACTCGGCGTGGGTGGCCACGAAAGCGTCGCGCTCGTTCTCCGTCAGGCTCAGTCGCGACGCGCCGTCGTAGCCGAGCTCGGTGATCGTCTCCGGCGCGGCCCACCGCGCCAGGTATGCGTGCCGGTCGGCCAGGTCCGCCTTGCCGATGCCCGCGTACGCCGCCTCGCGCATCAGCGGCGTCGTGAACGCGTACCCGCCGCGCACGCGGTGCAGCATGCGGCGCTGGAGCAGCTCGTCGACCGCGCGCTCGAGCTCGACCGCGGCGACCGCTCCCGGCCGGGCGTCGCCGGGCGACCGGCGCTCCCGGAGGGCCTCGATGACCCCGGTGGGCACGGTGTCGCCGACCACCGCCGCGTCCCGCAGCACCGACCGCGGCTCGGTCGGCAGCGCGTCGATGCGGGCGGCGAGGACGGCCGCCAGGTCGCGGGAGAGCAGCTGACTGCCCATCGAGCCGTCGGCCAGCTGCCATCGGCCGGCCGCGTTCGCGCCGACCGCCGGCATCAGCGACCCGCGCTCCAGCAGCAGCGTGACCAGCTCGGCGAGATAGAACGGATTGCCCTGCGCGGTGGCCAGCAAGCGGTCCGCGTCCGGCTGGGGGAGTTTTCCGCCGTTCAGGTACGACGTCAGCAGCCGAGACGCATCGGCCCCTCGAAGCGGCGGCAGGGTGTGGATCTCAGCGTCGGCGAGCCGGGTGAGGGCGCCGGCGGTGCGGACGAGCTCCGGGCGGCCGAGCAGCAGCATGACCACCGGCCCCTCGATGCGCGACAGCACGCCGCCGAGCGCGTCGATCGTCTCGGCCGTGGCGTCGTGCAGGTCGTCGACGATGACGACCAGCGGCGCCTCCTTCGCCAGGGCGCTGAGCAGGCCGGCGACCGCCACCGGGATGGTCTCCGAGTCGGGACGCGCGCCACCGGTCGGCTGCCACTCCGCCACGGCGGCCGGCCCGACCGGGTTGGCCGGCGCCTCGCCGTACCCGAGCAGGGCGAGCAGCCGGTCGATCTCGATGTCGGGCTGCTCGCCGTCGCGGCTCAGCCGGGCGACCAGCTTGCGCAGCCGCTCCTCGACCACCGGGCGGCTGACCGAGGCCGCCACGTCCTTGGGCAGGCCGACGGACTTGCGGACCAGGTCGGCCAGGGGCGCGAACCGGCGCCGCTCGCCGAAGGCCCGGCAGCGGGCCCGCAGCACCCGGGCGCCGGTGTGCGCGGCGAACCGGCCGGCGCCGACGTCGTAGCCGGCCGCCAGGCGCTTGACCTCGCCCGCGAACCGGGTCTTGCCGATGCCGGCCTCGGCGGTCATCACCATGACGCGCGGGGTGCCCGAGTCGATGACCTCGGCCATCCGGCCGGCGACCCGGCCCAGCTCGGTCTCGCGCCCCACGAACGGCGCCTCGTCACCCAGGCCGGAGCGGGTGCCGGGGGCGTCGTGCAGACCGAGCAGCTCGTACGCCGGCACCGGCTCACGCTTGCCCTTGAGCCGCAGGGCCCGCAGCTGCCGCCAGGAGGCGACGTGCCGGGTGCCCCCGGCGGTGCGGGAACCGGCGTAGACGGCACCGACCGCGGCGGCGTCGGCAAGTCGGGCGGCGGTGTTCACGGTGTCGCCGATGACCGTGTACTCGATCGCGGCCTGGATGCCGGCGACGACCTCGCCGGTGTTCAGTCCGACGCGCAGCCCGAGCGGGGCCCCGCCGCCGCGCTCGTCGTCCAGCACGCGGCGGACCGCCCGTTGCATGCTGAGCGCGGCCCGGACCGCCCGCTCGGCGTCGTCCTCGTGGGTGACCGGCGCCCCGAAGACCGCCATGATCCCGTCGCCGGTGAGCTTGTCGACGTGCCCGCCGAAGGTCTTGACCGCGCCCGCGAGCGCGGCGAGCACCCGGTCGGTGACCGCGCCGACCCGCTCCGGATCGAGGTCCTCCGACCAGGACGTGAAGTCGGAGAGGTCACCGAAGAGCACGGTCACGATGCGCCGCTCTGCGGCCGGCAGGGTGGCGGCCGCGGGCAGGGCGGCACCGCAGTTGTGGCAGAAACGGGCACCGGGGACGGCCACGGTTCCGCACACGGGACAGGTCACAGGGGGTCCAACTGTTGCGGGGTCCGTAGTGATTCCCGCCTCAGAAAGTCGAGTTGCGCCCGCGCGGACATCTCGGCGGCGAACCGGATCCTCGGGTCGATGTCGGGATACACCAGATCCACGACGGCCTCGGGCGAGTCGGCGCCGGCCGCGAGCGCGGCCCGCACCTGGGCGAGTCGCTCCCGGCGATGATCGAGATAGGCCCCGGCGACCTCGGCACAATCGTCCCGCACCGGGCCGTGCCCGGGCAGCATCAGGCTCGGGTACGCCCGCAGCGTCTCGAGACTGCCGAGGTACGCACCCAGGTCCCCGTCGGGCCACGCCACCACGGTCGTGCCCCGGCCCAGGATGGTGTCGCCGGTGAAAACGGCGTCCGCCACCACGAAGCACACGGAGTCACCCGTGTGCCCGGGCGTGGCGACGACCTCGATGTCCAGGCCGGCAAGGCGCATCCGCGGCGGCAGCGGATCGCCGTGCTTGGGGTCCGCGGCCAGGACCGGCACGCCGCCGAGCATCCGCGAGAGCGTCTCGGCGCCCTCGACGTGATCGTGGTGGCCGTGGGTGATCAGGATGGCGCTCAGCGGCCGGTGCTCGGCGATGGAGGCGAGGTGTCCGGCGTCGTCCGGCCCCGGGTCGATCACGACCGCATCCTCGGCATCCGGCGCGCGCAGCACCCACGTGTTGGTGCCGTCCAGCGTCATCGGCCCCGCGTTGGGCGCCCGCAGCAGCGTGACCCAGTCCGGCAACCGTTCGACCTGCGACGACACAGACGCCACCCCCCAGCGCATGGTACGTCGCCGGTGCCGCCGGGACCGAACCCGCGAAGTGCGATCCGGTCACGGCGGCCCGGCGCCCGTACAGCGGTGTCAGGCGATCTCGGCGATGACTTCCACCTCGACCGGCGCGCCGAGGGGCAGCTCCGCCACGCCGACGGCGCTGCGGGCGTGCCGGCCCTGCTCGCCGAGGACGTCGCCGAAGAGCTCCGAGGCGCCGTTGACCACGGCAGGCAGGGCGGTGAAGCCCTCGGCCGCCGCCACGAAGCCGGTCACCTTGACGATCTTGACAACGCGGCCCAGCCCGACGAGCGCGTCGATCGCCGCGAGGGCGTTCAGCGCGCAGTTACGGGCCATCTCCGTACCCTGCTCCGGGGTGACGTCCGCGCCGACCTTGCCCGTGTACGGCAGCTTGCCGTCCACCATCGGGAGCTGCCCGGACACGTACACGTAGTTGCCCGACTGCACGGCCGGCACGTACGACGCCAGCGGCGGAACCACCTGCGGCAGCGTCAGCCCCAGCTCGGCCAGCTTCGCGTACGCGTCCGCGCCGCCCTCGCCACTCACCGGAGTCGGCGCCGTCACGACTTCGCCCGCTTCATGTACGCCACCAGCTGCTCGGCGTTCGGGCCCGGCACGACCTGCACCAGCTCCCAGCCGTCCTCGCCCCAGTTGTCGAGGATCTGCTTGGTCGCATGGACCAGCAGCGGCACGGTCACGTACTCCCACTTCTGCATGTGCTCGCCCAGCTTCCTGAGATAGTCCGCACGGACCCCCGGCCCGCGCTCCGGCGACAGCCTAGCCAGGGCGCCGGAGCTGCCTCGCGGCCGACCGGATTCCATTACCCTGACGTGGGGGCGGTGCGACCCCCGGAAGGGCAGATCAGGGGGCACGATGACGCAAGCGTCGCAGGGTGGACCCGGGCGGCCCTCATCGATCGCCGCGGCCGAGGCGCCGGAATCGGAGTTCATCGACGCTTCCCCGCCCCCCACGCCGGCGGGGTGGCCACCGCCGGGCGCCTATCCCGGCGAGCCGGGTCATCCCCCGGTCGCCGACCCCACGCCGACCGAGCAGATTCCCGCGGTCACCGACGAGACGGTCGTCATGGGCGTCGTGGAGGGCGAAACCGTCGAGGGCGAGGTCGTGTGGCACCAGCCACCGCCCGACGAGCCGTTCCACGCCAAGCACGAGAAGCCCGGCGAGTGGCACACCCACCCGCCCGACCACCTCGCCTTCGAGCACTCCCCGCCGGCCGAGGTCCAGCCCGGCGTCCAGCACGACGAGCCCGTGGAGACGGAAGCCATCCCGCTGCGCATGCTGCCGCAGCCGTGGGAGGTGCCGTTCGACCCGCAACACACCGAGAGGGCCGCCGGCGACGACACGCCGCGCCGGCGGCGTACCGGGCTCTGGGTGACGCTCGCGCTGGTCGTGACGCTGCTGCTCTTCGCCGGGGGTACGGCGTCCGCGCTCCTGCTGCTGCACAACGCGGACAGCGGCAAGGGCTCGCCCGACCCGGCCACCGCCGTCGACCGGTTCATGACGGCGGTCTACACCCAGCAGGACCCGAAGGCGGCCGGCGATTCCGTCTGCCGCGAGGCCCGCGACGAGGACAAGCTCAAGAGCCGGGTGGACCAGATCAAGGGGTACGCGAACGAGTACGAGGCGCCGACCTACCGCTGGACCGAGCCGGCCGTGTCGGGGCAGAGCGACGGGAAGGCCACGGTCGCCGTCCAGCTCACGATGATCACCGACGACGAGAAGAGCGCCGAGCAGCAACTGTCGTTCACGGTGGTCCACAAGACGGGCTGGCTCGTCTGCGACGTCAGAGGCTGAGCGGAAACCGTACGCTCGAAAGCGTGGCGAGAGATGAGTGGCCGGCCCGCCTGCACGTGGTGACGGGCAAAGGCGGTACGGGCAAGACAACCGTGGCGGCGGCGCTGGCGCTGGGGCTGGCGGCCGGCGGGCACCGCACCCTGCTGGTGGAGGTCGAGGGCCGGCAGGGCATCGCCCAGCTGTTCGGCACCGACCCGCTGCCGTACGAGGAGCTGCGCGTCGCCACCCCGGCCCGGGCCGACGGCGAGGTCCGCGCCCTGGCTGTGGACCCCGAGGAGGCCCTGCTCGAGTACCTCGACATGTTCTACAAGCTGGGCGCGGCCGGGCGGGTGCTGCGCAAGATCGGTGCGATCGACTTCGCCACGACCATCGCCCCCGGCCTGCGGGACGTGCTGCTGACCGGCAAGGTCAAGGAGGCCACGACGCGCTCCTCCGACGGGCGGCGCGCGTACGACGCCGTGGTGCTGGACGCCCCGCCCACCGGACGGATCGGACGGTTCCTCAACGTCACCGCCGAGACCGCCAAGCTGGCGAAGATGGGCCCGATCAAGACCCAGAGCGACGGGGTCGCCTCGCTGCTGCGCTCGCCTATCACCTCCGTACACGTGGTGACGCTGCTGGAGGAGATGCCGGTGCAGGAGAGTCTCGACGCGATCGAGGAGCTCACCGCGCTGCACATCCCGGTCGGCCGTCTCATCGTCAACGGCGCCCGCCCGCCGCTGCTGGCCGGCGCGAAGGTCACCAAGTCCGAGCTCCGGCGCGGGCTCGCCGCCGCCGGCCTGCCCGCGGATCCGGCCACGGTGAGCGGCCTGCAGGCCGAGGCCAAGGCCCACCTCACCCGCCGGGAGCTGGAGGAGTCGCTGCGCGCCGACCTCGCCGAGACCGGCTACCCCATGGTGGAGCTGCCCCTGCTGGCGGGCGGCGTCGACCGGGAGGGCCTGAACCGGCTGGCCGACCTGCTGATGGGTGTCTGACCCACCCCCGTCCAACCGCCCCACCCGCCACCCACGAACGGACTGAAGGCTCTCCGCGGCAGCGCTCCGGCCCGCGACCCGGGCCCCGAGTCAGTACGCTCGAGACGTGGCCGCTGATCAGACCGCCCCGCGCCTGGATGTCGACGCTCTGCTCGCGGATCCGGCGACCCGCATAGTCGTGTGCTGCGGCGCGGGCGGCGTCGGCAAGACCACCACCGCGGCCGCCCTGGGCCTGCGGGCCGCCGAGCACCACGGCCGGCGCACGGTGGTGCTGACCATCGACCCGGCACGCCGGCTGGCCCAGTCCATGGGCCTGACCGCGCTGGACAACACGCCGCGGCAGGTCAAGGGCATCGACATGGAGGCCACCGGCGGCGAGCTGCACGCCATGATGCTCGACATGAAGCGCACGTTCGACGAGGTCGTGCAGGCGCACACCTCGCCGCAGCGGGCCACCGAGATCTTCGCGAACCCCTTCTACCAGGCCATGAGCTCCACGTTCTCCGGCACGCAGGAGTACATGGCGATGGAGAAGCTGGGTCAGCTGCGCTCCCGCGACGAGTGGGACCTGATCGTGGTCGACACGCCGCCGTCCCGCTCCGCGCTCGACTTCCTGGACGCCCCGGCGCGGCTCTCCCGGTTTCTGGACGGCCGCATGCTGCGGATGCTGCTGGCCCCCGCGCGCGGCGGTCGCAGCATGTTCAGCCTGGTCACGGCCTCGTTCGGGATCTTCTCGCGGGCGGTGCAGAAGATCCTCGGCGCCCAGCTGCTGACCGACCTGTCGGGCTTCGTCGCCGCCCTGGATTCCATGTTCGGCGGTTTCCGGCAGCGCGCCGACGAGACGTACCGGATTCTCCAGGACCCGCAGACCGCCTTCCTGCTGGTCGCGGCCCCGGAGCGGGACGCGGTCCGGGAGGCGGCCTACTTCGCGGAGCGACTGGTCGCCGAGCGGATGCCGCTGGCCGGCCTGGTGCTCAACCGCACCCACCGCACGGCCATGGACTCGGTCCCGCTGGCCGCGGCCGAGGCCGCGTCCGCCGCGCTGGACGCCGAGGGCGATCAGCGGATCACCGCGGACGCGCTGCGGGTCCATGCCGCGTTGCTCCGGCAGGTCGATCGAGAGGTACGGGTGGCAGCCCAGTTCACGGACGCGTTCCCCGCCGTGCCCTGGGTGTCGGTGACAGCGCAGCCCGCCGACGTCCATGACGTCGACGGGCTGCGAACAATCGGCGATGCGTTGACCGCCAGTGCTTGATCAATCAGCGGGTCGAGACGAGCACCTTGTCGGCGCCCTTCTCGCGCAGCGCGGCTTCGAACATCTTGCGCCAGCTCGCCACGTGCGGGTGCCGGCGCAGCAGAGCGCGCCGCTCCCGCTCGGTCATGCCTCCCCAGACACCGAACTCGATCCGGTTGTCCAGTGCGTCGGCAAGACATTCGTAGCGAACCGGGCAGCTTCGGCAGATTCTCTTCGCCACGTTCTGCTCGGCGCCCTGCACGAACAGCGCGTCAGGGTCGCCACTCTGACACGCCGCCATGCTGGGCCAGTCGCTGATCATCCCCATCTGTTCACGTCCCCCCTTGCAATTACCCCCTGACGCCTGCGCGCTCATGTCCCCCAAGCAGTGCAGACGTCGTGCGAAAGCTCGCCGGACCATCATGCTCCGTAGTCGGGCGATTACGCAACGTTGTCCCTCAAATACGTATACCTCGGTAGTTCCGGGCATCTCACTCTGACCGGACGGAGAAAAGTTCGCGGGAAAACTCAGAAAAGGCCACGCTCAGCCGATCTGACCGGCAGAATCATTCTGGGCGAACCGTGACCAACTCGCCGCGTGGTCAGGGCGGTGTTTCGCGTACCCTGCTCACGTGACCTCCTGGATGCGCAGACGCGATCACAACATCTTCGCCAATGCGACTTCATTGCTGATCTGTGGCCTGCTGGCGGGCGTAGTGGTCGCCGCCGCGGCATTCCCCGCCGTCGCCATGTCCGGCCTGGCCGCGAAGGCCGGCGGAGAGACCTTCGCAAGTCTGCCCAGCGAGCTCAAGCAGGCGAGTGCGCCCCAGATCAGCCGGATCTTCGCATCGGACAACAAGACCCAGATCTCGGTGTTCTACGACGAGTTCCGCAGTGACGTCCCACTGAAGGACATCTCGGTCAACATGCAGCACGCGATCATCGCGGCGGAGGATCACGAGTTCTACAACCACAACGGCGTCGACCTCAAAGGCGTCGCCCGCGCGGTGGTGAGCAACAAGAGCGGCAAGTCCCAGCAAGGCGCCTCGACGCTGACGATGCAATACGTGCGCATGTCCCTGGCCTATTCGGCGACGAACCCCCAGGAGGTCGTCGACGCCACCAAGGACACGCCCAAGCGCAAGATCACCGAAATGAAGTACGCCATGCAGGTCGAGAAGGAGCTCACCAAGGAGCAGATCCTCGAGCGCTATCTCAACCAGGCGCCCTTCGGCAACGGCTCGTACGGCGTCTATGCGGCCAGCCAGGTCTACTTCAAGAAGAAGCCCAACGCGCTCACGGTCGCCGAGTCCGCCCTGCTGGCCAGCATGGTGAAGGCGCCGACCGCGTTCAACCCGACCACCGCCAGCGGTTACCCGCAGGCGCTGGCCCGGCGCAACTATGTCCTCAATGACATGCTCGAGCTGAAGTTCATCACGCCGGAAGAGGCGAAGAAGGCCACCGACACCAAGATCAGCAAGTCGGTCCAGCGGGTCGGCAACGGCTGCGTCTCCGTGGCGAAGAACCACTGGGGCTTCTTCTGCGACTACTTCTACCGCTGGTGGCTGAGCCGCAACGAATTCGGCGCCACCACGTACGACCGGGAGCGGCGGCTCAAGAGCGGCGGCTACCGCATCCAGACCTCGATGGACGTCAAGGCGCAGAACGCGGCGCGGCAGAACATCCTCGACCACATCAAGGACAAGAACAAGAACGCCCTCCTGCTGGCCGGCGTCCAGCCCGGCACCGGCAAGGTCCGCACGCTCGCCGCCAACCGCCGCTTCAAGCTCGACGACCCCGAGCACCCGCAGAACAAGATCTCCTCCGACCCGCGCAAGGCGAGGAAGAAGATACGGGGCACGTACCCGAACACCACCAACCCGCTGCTCAGCGGCGGCGGCGACATCACCGGCTACCAGGCCGGCTCGGTCTTCAAGATGTTCACCATGGTGGCGGCGCTCGAGAACGGCTACCCGCTGGCCTACTCGATCAACGCGCCGGCGAGGTACGTCTCGAAGTACATCATCGCCCCGGGGCCGTCGACGTGTAACGGCAAGTACTACTGCCCCTCGAACGCCTCGAAGAGCGAGAAGGGCATCTTCAACATGTGGACCGGCTTCGGCGCGTCGGTCAACACGTTCTTCGTACCGTTGCAGGAGCGGGTCGGCGCCGAGAAGGTGGTCGACGTCGCCAAGCGCTTCGGCGTGCAGTTCCGCGCGCAGCAGGACGCCGACTTCGCCGGCACGGAAGAGTCCGCCCACCAGTGGGGTGCCTTCACCCTCGGCGTGTCCTCCTCGACCCCGCTGGACATGGCCAACGCGTACGCGACCCTCGCCGGCGACGGCATGTACTGCACGCCCACGCCCGTCGAGCAGATCACCTCGCAGAACGGCGAGAAGATCGACGTAGGCCAGCCGCACTGCACCCGGGCGACCTCCGCCGACGTGGCGCGGGCCGCCCTGGACGCCGCCCGCTGCCCGGTGGGCGACTCGGCCCAGCTCGGCAACTGCAAGGGCCGCACGGCACCGCAGGCCCACTCGGAGATCGGCCACCCGATCTACGGCAAGACGGGCACCACCGACCACGACAAGACCGCCGCGCTGATCATCGGGACCACCTCCCTCACGGTCGCCGGCTACCTGGTGAACCCCGACTACCAGGACCACTCGGACCGGATGTCGCACCAGATCGTGAACCCCGCCGTGTGGGGAACCATGGCGGACTACATGGACGGCAAGCCCAAGGTCGAGTTCAAGAAGCCGGGCAGCCGCAAGATCTCGATCGGCGACCAGCGCTCGATCCCGGACGTGACCTGCGCGACCATCGACGGCGCACGGGCCCGGCTGGAAGACGCGGGCTTCAGCGCCTCGGTCGGCGCCGAGGTCGACTCCAACTGCCCGAAGGGGACGGCGGCCGGCACCAACCCGGGCGGCCGGACCATCAAGGGCGGCTACGTCAGCATCGAGGTCAGCAAGGGCAAGCCCGACGACAAGCCCAAGGATCCGAAGCCCGGCGACGGCGGCATCATCTTCCCGCCGCCGCGGCGGCGCTGACGGTCGAGCGAAGACGGGCGGGTCACCCTCGGTGGTGGCCCGCCCGTTTGCTTTCCCCGTACCGAATCAGCTCAGTTGTTTGCGGACCTCGGCCGCGACCCGGCCGCCCTCAGCCCGACCCGCCACCGCGGCCTGGGCCGCCTTCATGGCCGGACCCATCTGACCCTTGCCGCTGAAGCCACCCGCCCGCAGCGCCTCCGCGACGAGCCCGGCGATCTCCTCGTCGGTGAGCTGAGCCGGCAGATACCGGTCGAGGATCTCCCCCTCGGCGTTCTCCTTGGCCGCCTGGTCGGCGCGCCCGGCACCCTGGAATGCGGAAGCGGCCTCCCGGCGCTTCTTCGCCTCCTTGGTGAGCACCGCGAGCACCTCGTCGTCGGAGAGCTCCCGCGCGGCGTCACCGGACACCTCGGCGTTGCGCACGGCGGCCAACGTCATCCGCAGCGTCGACGTGGTGAGCTCGTCGCGGCCCTTCATCGCAGCGCGAAGGTCATCGTTCAGGCGGTCTTTCAGCGTTCCCATGGTCGCTCAAACTACTCTGGCCCTCATGCGCAAGCGTCCCCTTTACGCCCTGGCCGCCACGATGACCGCTGTCGGCGGTGCCACCTTCGCCTACGCCTCCCTGGTCGAGCGCAACATGTTCACGCTGCGCCGCCTCAGCGTCCCGGTGCTGGAACCGGACGCGGAACCGCTGCGCATCCTGCACCTGTCGGACCTGCACATGATGCCGAACCAGCACCGCAAGCAGGCCTGGGTGGCCGCCCTCGCGGGCACCGACCCCGACCTCGTCGTGGTCACCGGCGACAACATGGCCTCCCCGGACGCGGTGCCGGGGGTCCTGCGCGCCCTCGAACCGCTGCTGCCGCTGCCCGGAGCCTTCGTCTTCGGCTCCAACGACTACCGCGGCCCGGTCTGGAAGAACCCGCTGAGATACGTACTGCCGCTCTCGAACGAGTACGTCCAGGGCGTCGAACTCCCCACGGAAACCCTGCGCCAGGCGTTCACCGACGCGGGCTGGGCCGACCTCAACAACGCCCGTACGGTGCTCAAGGCAGGCGGCCGCTCCATCGAACTCGCCGGCGTCGACGACCCCCACGTGGACCGCGACGACTACCCATCGGTGGCCGACCCGGTCTCCGCGGGCGCGGACCTGCACATCGGCGTGACCCACACCCCCGCCTCCCGAGTCCTCGACGCAATGGCAGCAGACGGCTTCGCCGTCCTCCTGGCCGGCCACACCCACGGCGGCCAGGTCTGCATCCCGGGCTACGGCGCGCTGACCACCAACTGTGACCTGCCGCACTCGATGGCCAAGGGACTGCACCGATGGCCGGGCTCGGAGGCGTGGCTGCACGTGTCAGCAGGCCTGGGCACGCACCCGACGGCCCCGATCCGCTTCGCCTGCCGCCCGGAGGCGTCCATCCTCACGCTGATCCCCCGCTGAGCTGGGATCTTTCGGCAGGGGGATACCGATTTCGCGTGACGAAGCGCGTCGGATACTATTGCTCAGCACACCGCGGGGTGTGGCGCAGCTTGGTAGCGCGCTTCGTTCGGGACGAAGAGGCCGTCGGTTCAAATCCGGCCACCCCGACCACGTGAAAGTGCAGGTCAGGGCCGGTATCCCGGGAACGGGGAACCGGCCCTGATTCCTTTCCGGGGCCGTCTTGGGGCAGGTTTTGGGGCAGAGGCGTCCTGAACGCGCCTCAGACCGCCCGCAACAGTCCGTCGAGGACCGGAACCGGGGAGCCCGGCAGCGTGCCGCTTCGTAGCGTGGAGAGCCGCATTCCAGCGCTCCGTCAGACCGTCGCACAGGGCTATCGCCGGGGGCCCGAACGGTCAAGGCGGCACGTCGGTCACGACCGTAGGTGCTGCACCCCCAGTTCGATCATCAGCCACCGACGCTTCGCGCAGTACCATCGGAACAATCAGTCTTGGAAGTTCTCTGTCCCGAGGAAGGCGGCGACAGGACAACGAGACGCCCGGCGGGACCCCGGGCGTGTCAGCAAAATTCCGACCCCTTCTAGGGGCGAGTTTCTGCTGCGCGCCTTGGGGTCTGATCTTTAGGTCGCGGAGTAGGGACTCCTGGAAAGTCAGGACGGTCCCCATGATCCTTCTTCAGAGCTTGGTTACCTCCGCAGCGCCATGGGTGCTCGGAGCGGTCACTGTCATCCTTGGCCTCTTCGCCATCTACGTCGGTGTGGCGGTCGCCGTCGCCCTCTTTCACCCGAAGGCCGCTGCCCGACGGCACGCACTGGACACCTTGCGCGTACTGCTTCGGGTGTTCGGTGGGAGGTCCTAATCGGTCGACAAGTACGTCGACGCATCAGCAGAAAATCAGCGGACAGCGCGACGAGGTATGACAGCGGACGACACCTGATCCCATGTCACCTATGTCCACGTCCACTGGACGACCACAAATATGCACCCAGGAACCTGGTGTCCGCGTTCGGGGACGAGGACGCGTCCGTTCAAATCCGTTCGAATCCGACCACCCCGACCACATGAAGGTGCAGGTCAGGGCCGGTACCCCAAAGCGGCGACGACCAGGGCGGCCGCGCGACTGACGAGCCTCATCTTCAAGATCTCCCGCTCACTCGTGAGGTGGCGGTGACACTCAGAGTATCCGCGGGAACACGCTGGGTGGTGCTACGACTCGCCGCAGCAGAGCGCCTCCGCCGTGATCGGCAGGTCGCGCAGGCGCACTCCGGTGGCGTGGTGCACCGCGTTGGCGATGGCCGCGCCCACCCCGACCGCGCCGAGCACCCCGATGCCGCGCGCGCCGATCGCGCTCGCGTGCGGGTCGTGCTCCTCGACGAACCCGACGTTCAGCTCGGGCACGTCCGCGCTGACCGGGAGCAGGTAGCCGGAGAGGTTCTTGGACACGTACCGGCCGAGCCGGGCGTCGTGGACCGAGCGCTCCATGAGCGTCTGGCCGAGGCCCCAGATCAGGCCGCCGGTCAGCTGGGCGCGCGCGGTCAGGGGGTTGACGATCCGCCCGGCGCTGTAGACGCCGACGAGCCGGCGCACCCGTACGGATCCGAGCAGCTCGTCGACGGCCACGTCGGCGAAGACCGCGCCGAAGGCGTGGATCGAGTGCCGCTGGGGCCCGGGCGCCCAGCGCGCCTCGGCGGCGACGCCGTCCACGCCGTGCGACGCCAGCAGGTCGGCGAGGCGCACGGTGGTCGGCGGGCCGTTCTTCACGGTCAGCTCCGCGCCGGCAAGGCGCAGGGTGGCCGGGTCGGCGCGCCCGTCGACCATCGCGGCCAGCTTCGCCGCCAGCTCCAGGGCGGCCGAACGCACCGCCGAACCGACACTCATGGTGGTCGACGACCCCGCCGTCACCCCGGTCTCCGGCAGCGCCGTGTCGCCCAGCCGCAGCGTCACCTGCTCCGGCGGGCAGCCCAGGGCCTCCGCCGCGAGCTGCGGCAGCACCGTGTACGTGCCAGCGCCGATCTCCTGGCACCCCGCCTCGACCACGACCCCGCCGTCGACGCCGACCCGGACCCGCGCGCCTGCGGGGAAGCGGAACGTCGACCCGATCGCGCTCGCCACGCCCCACCCGACCAGTTCGTCGCCCGCGCGCAGCGACCGCACCGGCATCGGGCGCCCGGACCAGCCGAACCGGCGGGCGCCCTCGGCGTAGCAGGCGAGCAGCTCCTTGGAGGAGAACGGCTGCCCGGTCGTCGGGTCGGTCTCGGCGTGGTTGCGCAGCCGCAGCTCCAGCGGGTCCAGGCCCAGCTCGTAGGCCAGCTCGTCCATCGCGGACTCCAGCGCGAACATCCCCGCGCCCTCGTGCGGGGCGCGCATCGGCGTCGGCAGGATCGTGGCCACGGGGGCGACCCGGTTGCGGGTCTCGATCGCGGGGCTGGCGTAGACCACCCGGCTGCAGTTCGCCGCCATCTCCGGGTACTCGCCGTAGGTCGCGGTGGCGCTCACCGACTCGTGGCGGACGGCCAGGAGCCGGCCGTCGGCGTCGGCCCCGAGCGTGACGGCCTGCCGGGTCGGCGGCTGGTAGCCGTTGCCGGTGAAGGTCTGCGCCCGGGTGAGCACGAGGCGCACCGCGCCGCCCAGCGTCGTCGCGGTCATCGCGGCGATGAGCTGGTGCGGCCACACGTAGCCCTTGCCGCCGAACGCGCCGCCGGTGTACTCGCAGCGCACCCGAACCCGGTCGGGCGCCAGCCCCAGCGCGGCCGCGATGACCGTCCGCACGTTGAACACGCCCTGGGTGGCGTCGTGCAGGGTCAGCCGGCCGTCCCGCCACTCGGCCAGCGTCGCCGACGGCTCGATCGCGCAGTGGTGCCGCGCCTCGGTCGTGTAGCGCCGCCGGACGACCACGGCCGCCCGGTCGAGTCCGGCGTCGACGTCGCCGACGCTCGTGTCGGCGGGCCCCCACCGGGGGGTCGGCGTCGGCGCGTAGGCCGCGTCGAGCACGGCGTCGAGGTCGGTGGCCGCGGGCTCGACCACGTATTCGGCCCGGACCAGGCGGGCCGCCGCCCGCGCCCGCTCCAACCGGTCGGCGACCACCACCGCGATCGGCTCGCCCTCGTAGCACACCCGATCGTCCTGCAGCGGCAGCCGGCCCGCGTACCCGTCGCCGGCGAGCGCAAGCCGGGGCGCGTTCGCGGCGGTGAGCACGGCGACCACGCCGGGCGCGCCTTCGGCGGCCGCAGTTTCCAGCCGAGCGACCCGGCCGGCAGGCACCGTGGCGGTGACGAGGACGGCGTGCCGCAGGCCGTCGACCGGCACGTCCGCGGCGAACCGCGCGGCGCCGGTCACCTTCGCCACGCCGTCAGCCCGGTTCCTCGCGTCGGGCACGTTCATGCGCCGGCCACCATGAGCGCCCGCACCACCGCCCGCCTGGCCAGCTCCACCTTGAAGCCGTTGCGGCGCACCGGCCGCGCCCGCGCGAAGGCCGGACCGAGCGCGGCCAGCAGCCGGTCGGCGGACAGGGCCACGCCCGGCAGCGCCCGCTCGGCCGCCGTGAGACGCCAGGGCCCGGCCGCGACGCCGCCGAGGGCGACGCGCGCGGTGGCGATCCGGCCGTCGCGCGCCTCGACGGCGACCGCGCAGGAGACCAGCGCGAAATCGTGCGCCGCGCGGTCGGTCAGTTTCAGGTACGCCGCACGGACGTCGGCGGGCACGGGCGGGACCTCGATCGCCGTGATCAGCTCTGCCCCTTGGAGCGCGGTGTCCCGCTCGGGCTCCCCGTCGGGCGGGCGGTACAGGTCGGTCACCGCCAGGGTGCGCTCGCCGTGGGCGGACCGCAGCCGCACCCGGGCGTCCAGGGCCGCCAGCGCCACCGCGAGGTCGGAGGGGTGGGTCGCGACGCAGCGCCGGCTCCACCCGAAGATCGCCGAGGAGCGGTCGTCGCCGTCGGCGGCCGCGCAGCCGCTGCCGGGCCACCGCTTGTTGCACGGCGCTGGGGCCTCGGCCCGGAAGTACGGGCAGCGGGTGCGCTGCAGCAGGTTCCCGCCGACGGTCGCGGCGTTGCGCACCTGCGGCGAGGCGGACCGCTGCAGCGCCGCGACGATCACGGGATAGCCGGCGCGCACCCCGGCGTCGGCGGCGACGTCGCTCATCCGGGCCAGGGCGCCGATGCTCAGGCCGGCCGGTCCGGCGTGGACGCCGGCCAGGTCGAGGCGGTTGATGTCGACCAGCAGGCCGGGGGTCTCCACGCCGTCCTTGAGCAGGTTGAGCAGGTCGGTGCCGCCGGCGACCAGCCGCGCGTCCGGCCGCCCCGCGAGCGCCGCCAGGGCCGAGTCGGCGTCGGCGACCCGCAGGTACCCGAAGTCATGCACGGGCCGTCCCCGCCGCCGCCCGGACCGCGTCGACGATCTGCGGGTACGCCGCGCACCGGCACAGGTTCCCGCTCATCCACTCCCGGATCTCGTCGTCGGAGCCGGCGTGCCCTTCGGCGATGCAGGCCACCGCGGACATGATCTGGCCCGGCGTGCAGAAGCCGCACTGGAGGCCGTCGTGGGCCACGAAGGCCCGCTGGACCGGGTGCGACCCGTCGGCGCCGCCGAGCCCCTCGATCGTGGTGATCTCCCGCCCGTCCTGCATGACGGCCAGCGTGGCGCAGGCGTTGATCCGGCGACCGTCCACATGCACCGTGCACGCGCCGCACTCGCCGCGGTCGCAGCCCTTCTTCGTGCCGGTGAGGCCGAGCGTGTCGCGGATCGCGTCGAGCAGCGTCACCCTCGGCTCGACCTGGATGTCGTGCCGCCGCCCGTTGACCCGCAGCACCACCGGCACGGCGTCCTGCGCCCCCGCCACGTCGCCCCCCGATGCAGTCGCGGCGCGCCGCCCCGCGGGCGGCGCTCGGGCGATTCTAAGCCTTCCGGGGGCGCCGCCGCCCACCCGCGTGGCCGGCTCGAAGTCAGAACATGATGACCTGCCGGATGACGTCGCCCCGGCCGAGCGCGCCGAGCGCGTCGCCCACCTCGTCGAGGGTCCGCCGTTGGGTGATCATGCCGGCCAGGTCGAGCCGACCGGCCCGCCAGAAGTCCAGGATCCGCGCGTAGTCGCGACGCGGGTCGGCGGACCCGAAGAGGGCCGGCACGATCCGCTTGCCCTCGAAGAGCAGCTCGAACGGGGTGAACTCCACCCGCTGGTCGGCACGGCCCGCGCCCACTACCACGACTGTTCCGCCCCGGCGGGCGACGGCCCAGGCGGCGCGCGCGGGCTTGGGGCAACTCTTCGGGCGGCGAGGCCGATACGCGCCCCGACACACCTCGGCGCACCAACGCAGACCGACGGCTTGACCAGCGGAATCGGGTAGTTGCGCAGGTCGGGAGAGCTGCTAGAACCTCATTCGGGACGAAGAGGCCGTCGGTTCAAATCCGGCCACCCCGACCACATGTAACACCAGCTCAGGGCTGGTTCTCCTCACGGAGAACCAGCCCTGAATTGCTTCCCGGCCCACCTCTGGGAGTGATCTGGGAGTGGATCTTGAATCTCACTCCCCGACCTCCTTCCGGCGAGCTTCGAGAAGCCGGTCCAGAACGACGACCGGGGAGTGCGACGCCATCGCGAGCCGCGCGTCCAAGGCGGCTTCCCACAGCGTTGTCAGTTGGGCGAGGAACTGACGGCGCATGGCCGGCGTGATGTGTGAGTAGCGCGCCTGGACCGAGCCGTCGAAGTGCCCCATCCGGCCGTCTTGAAGTACGGCCGGCACTCCGAGTTCCTGCATCTGCGTCTTGTGGCTGTGTCGCAGGCCGTGGGGCGTCAGCCCCGAGGCGATCGGCACCCAGCAGGCGTCAGCTCTTTGCGCAGCACCGCGACCGCGAGCAGGCACCCCCGGCCAGGGCTCGCCGAGCACGGGAACCGGCCGAGCGTCGTGCGGTGCGACACGCGGATACATGCCCGAGGCAGCGGGATGGAACAGCCAGGTCGCGAAGCCCGTCCGTCGCCAGTGCGGCGCAAGCTCACCCAGCGGTTGCCCGCCTCGGACATAACCCAGCTCAGCGGTCGCCTTCAACACGCGGACACGGGTGGCCTCCGGCACTGACTCCGGGCGGTTCAGCACTGCCGAAACAGTTCCCGTCGACACACCAGCGCTACGGGCCACGTCCACCAGCTTCGGTCCGACTGCACGAGCCGCGCCGTTCGCGGGACGATGACCACGGAAGGCATACGTGCGTCCATGGCAGGAGCACGGCCGAGGCTTGGTGGACGCGAGATGCCCGGCGACCAAGCGGTCAAGCCAGTCCGGAGTATCGACCGTTCGGTGCGAGTCATCCTTGGGCGGGCACCACCCTGCGGAGGACAAAGGTGGCGCGTTTACGCCTGCCGAATTGATCTCTTCTGAATCAAGGCGCCGCGCAAGCGCGGCGCTGGCCGGCCGCGCTCGGCCTGCTGGCGGCCTCCGGCCGGCATCGGCCGGCGCACCGGCGAATGCCTCGGATAGCGCTGGATCCAGTTCACGCCTCCGGCGGGGGCACTTCAAGCTTCTGGGATGGGAGCGCCATCCCGCCCACCGTCGACCCAGGCGAAGCCGAGCAGACCTATCCCAGGGCGCCAAGGTCGTACGTCCGGTAGGGCGCTCCACCTTGGCGCCCTGGGCCAGGCCGGCTCCACGGTGTGTGGGTCGACGGCGGACGGGATGGCTGTGGCGTCTCACGTGCAAGCACACGATCAGCGGCGTTTGTCCAGGTTGGCCGGTCCGTACGCCGAAGCAGCGCACATCACAAGCCCTCGGAACAGCGCACGATGGCCCAGACATCCGCGGCAATGTTCTCTGCCTATGCCCCAACCACCACGTCCTGTTCGACGCTGGCGCCATCTACGTTGACGCCTACGGCATGGTTCGGGACGGCACAACCCACACCGAAGTCGCCGAGCTACGGCGGGTCAGTAAAGACAACATCGATGTCAGCCGGCTCACCTACCACCAGCGGCATCATGCCTTCTTAAGAACCCGCTTCCGTACGTCAGTACTCCGGTTCAGGGGCCGGGGTGGGAAGGACCCAGTCGCTCATGTCGTAGACGACCGAGCAGTAGTCGTCCACGGCGGTGATCTTTGTCTGGTGTTGCAGTTCATCGTCGCGGACCAGGGAGGGCAATACCACGGGGAAGGACCCGCCTTGTCCCGACCAGATCGTTCCGTCGGCCTGGGTCAGGGGGAGGTCGATGCCGGTGATCGTGCCGGTCTTGGAGTTGTTGATGTAGAGCCGGTGGCGGCCGGGTCCGGTCAGCAGGTAGCCGTGGAGCGTGAAGATGTCTTCGAACCACAGCGCGCCGCCGCCGTACAGCAGTTGCCGGAGCATCGAGAAGTAGTTGATGTCGTACTCGGTGGCTCGGTGGTTTGCGGAAAATCCCAGCGTGTCGGCCGCGACGATGATGTTGTCGTGGCTGTCGCGCTCACCAGCCGTGGCGGCCAGGTCGGCGTGCGTGAGAGTGCGTATCCAGTCCACTGCTGCGTCGACGTCGAGTTCGGTGCCGTCATCGCCGGTGAGACGGAACTCGACGGCGATCCTGGCCGGCGCTTGCGCGCCGGCCAGGAGGACAATCCGGGTCTGGTTGGTGCCAGCGCGGACGATCCCAGCGAGGCGTACTACTTGTGCAGGTTGGGCCCCGCAAGGACCCATCACCAGAGGTGCAACAATCCTTAAGAGTTGCTCGTGGAGATGGTTCTCACGATCCACAGCCGTCACGTCCTCGAGCTCGTGTCGTTCGTTCGGTCTTAGTTTCTGAGCCTATTGACGAACTCCGGGCACTTCGTCTTGCCCTTGCAGTACGCGGTGATCACGCCGACGTACCCCCCGTCCGGGGTCTTCCACCGGCCGTCCTCGGTCCTCGTCGCCTGCTGCGAGGCGATGAAGATCCTCTCGGAGATGTTCCCGTTGGAGGGGTCCGCGACATAGATCATGTACTCGAGCCTGGCCCCGGACGCATCCGTGGGCTTGGTGGCCATGAGGTGCTCAAAAACGACTCTGTTACGCAGGTTGTGCTTGGAAGCGAAGTGATGGTAGCCGAGCTCCGAGTTGCCGTACCGGACGAAAACCTTGTTGCGCTTCAAGTCCGAGTACGAGTACAGGACTGCCCACCAGGGCGTGGCGCCGCCAGTGCCGCCGCCGGGATCCACATTCCGCTGGGCGACCTTCCCGCCGGGTGCCATGGCGCCATCCTGGTCGACGCTGGATGTCTGCGTTGTGTCGATCAGCTCGCCCGTGCTGCTCTGGATGATTTCCGGCACTGGAGAAGTGGGCACCTCAGACAAGTCCGCGGGGGCTTCCGTCCCGTGCGCCTTGAAGTAGGTGGCCCTGTATTCCTCCTCCGTCATGAACGTCATGACCGGAGGTTCCTCGGCTGCCGCGGCAGCCGACCCCGCGGTGTCCTCGACCGCCATCGCAGCTGAGGCCGGTGACAGAGTCGCCAGAAGCACCGCGGCCGCTGAGGCCGCGGAAACCCGACGCAGCATGGCGCCGGACCTGCGTGTAGTTGTTCGCAAGAGTTGTACCTCCCCGTTAGCGCCCATCCAGGCCTCAAGATCATCAATTAGTTTGGGCGACGGGGTCAAGACCCTGTGACTTGGTCGTGCTTCCGCGCAACGTCCGCATTCGGCCAGACCAGATTGACCGCAGGCGCATCGACACAGCCACTAAGAGCCGGACGACATGACCAACGAGGCGCCTCCCACGCACGTCCGCCGCAAGCCGCAGCAGGAGCCGTCGTCACCATCTTGGGAGTGATCTGGGAGTGGATCTTGAAAGGCCAGCCTTCGCAGGCTGGGTCATCCCGACGCGTGCCAACGCTGCGACCTCGCCTTTCGGGCGGAGCGCCGAATGCCGACGGATCATGATCCTAATTCGGGACGAAGAGGCCGTCGGTTCAGATCCGGCCACCCCGACAGAAGTAAAGGCCTGACCAGCGGAAACGTCGGTCAGGCCTTTACGTGTATCTATGAGGTTTTGAATCACCCGCCGGAAACGCCGCGACACGATCAGATTCGCCGGATGGCTGGCGGTGCGTCCGCTGTGGGGACGCGGCACGGCGTCGGCGCCGTCATCACCGCGTTCCGGAGGTCGACAACGCTCACGGGCATCTGCCGCCTGTTCCCGCAAGTCGGCAAGCCGCTCCGCTCGCCGTCCGCTTCATTTGTGGCTGCAGCAAGTGGCTGGAGCTGGCATCCGAGGCGCGCTGCGTGCAGTGGCGTAGAGTAGCTGGTGGATCAGTTCGTCAACGTCGTTGGCGTGCCAGCGCCTACCGGGCGTGCTGCCGAGGGTCGCGGCAGTGCCACAGGACAATCCTCAGGGTTGAGAGGCTGAGCGCTGGCAAACCCGTCCGACCGTCATCGACACTTCCGTTCGCAACAGCCAACGTCGCGTCCGCGCCGGGCGACGTCTTTAAGCGAACGGGATGACCTCGGCTGATCGGCCCACACCTCCGATCTCGACCACGTCGTCGGCGCTCCTTCGCCGGCAGCGGAATCTCTCCACGTGGCGACGACGTGGCGGTCGCTACACGGCTGCGGCATGCAGGCGCCGATCTGACGGTTCCTGACCCAAGCAACATCGACACCATAGGAGACGATATGACCCTCGTGTCAGCCCTGCCTACGCAGACTCCTGCGTTGCGCGAGCCCGCGAAGACTGCTCGTGAGAGAGGGGCAGACAGTTTTCACGCCGCGCTCGCCACGGTCTTGGCCGCCGGGCTCGAGGACGCGCTGGAAGCAGGTGACCACTCGAGGGCGGTCAGCTTCGTCAACCGTGGCTTCGCGGAAGGCAGTCCGCAGCTGGGCTGCGACCTGCTCTGCAGGGCCATTGCGGTCGTCGGGACAGCGCGGACTTGGACCGTGCAGCTTGCACCCCTGACACGCGTGCGCCCACGGTCCGCATCAGACGACAGCCCGAGCTTCCAAGATTGACGCGGCCCCTAGCGTTTCGAGCGCTGCTGCGGGAGTACTACCGGCCCTCCTCCCTTCCCTTCACTCACCGCACTAGCTTTCGGCTCAGCGCGGCCCGCCCGCCTGCGGGTGGCGCTGCCGGTCCGCTCGCCGGCGGCTGACGTTGAGGCCGCCTGCGCACGCTGTCCCACCCCGCATCCGGCCAGCCCAGCACTCTCGGCAGGCCTTCCACCACCCCTACAGCAAGGACCAAGACATGACTGCCCCCGAGTACGTGGAAAAGGCCAGAATCACGGCGGATCTGCGCTTGCGGCAACTGCACGCCAGAGCGGATTGGGTCGACCGGGAATTCCCCGGACTCATCGACACTGACAAGAACGCCTCGCTGCTCCGAATGCTCGGTATCGATCTAGCCGCGAAGGCACCTGGCGACGTCGTCGCGTCACGATCCTGAGCGATCTCATGATTCTCCGGAGCGGCCGCGACCTCTGGCATGGTCAGGCGCTGGTCCTCCGGCCGATTCAGGCCGGTCTCCGGCCGGTCGCCGGATCCTGCTCGTCGGGCACGGTCCGCACTCGCGTCACCGGAGTCACCCAGCCGTAGGCACCTCCCTCGCCCGGGCGCCACGCCCAGCGGGTCAGGCCGAAAACACCGTTAGATCCCAGTGTCACCCTTGATCGGTCCGACGGGTTCGCTCCACCTGTTTGCTGCCTTCGTGGCTGTTGTGAATTCTGCGGCTCGGCGGACGCGAAGGACCGGCCGGTATGGCTCAAGAGGAGCGTGTCAGCGCCCGACTGGGATGTGCCTACCGACCGGCCCGCGCCCCTCGGTCAAGGAGACGCACTTCCATGGTGGTTATCGGAATCGACGCGCACGAGCGCACCCACACAGCCGTCGTGATCGACGGCAACGGCCGCCAGCTGGCGGCCAAGACCTGCGGGTCAACCAGCAAAGATCACCTCTCACTCCTACACTGGGCCGCCAAACACAGCCCGGACCGGATCTGGGCGATCGAAGACTGCCGCAACATGACTCGGCGCCTGGAACGCGACCTGCTCGCCACCGGCGAACGCATCATCCGCGTCCCACCAAAGTTGATGGCTCACGCACGCGACGCCGCCCGCACCTACGGCAAATCCGATCCGATCGACGCTCTGGCCGTCGCACGCGCCGCGCTCCGTGAGCACGAATTGCCCGTCGCGCACCTCGACGGCCCCGAACGCGAGGTGCGACTGCTCGTCGACCACCGCGAAGACCTCCTCGCCGAACGCACCCGCACCGTCAACCGGCTCCGCTGGCATCTGCACGAACTCGACCCCGCATGGGATCCACCAGCTCGTTCCCTCGACCGGGCAAGCAACCTCGACCGCATCCACAACCGCCTCGCAGAGCTGCCCGGAACCGTGGCCCGGCTTGCCGCCGCGCTGACCGAGCGATGCCGTCAACTCACCACGGAGATCAACGCTCTCGAGACGGAGATCAGCAAACTGGCCGAGGAGTTGGCGCCCACGTTGATCGCGCTGCCCGGCTGCGCGTCGCTGACCGCGGCGAAGATTCCAGGAGAGACAGCCGGCACCCTCCGGTTCCGATCAGCCTCCGCCTACGCCCGCCACA
>NZ_JBFAZZ010000019.1:0-141340 GCF_040689425.1 Actinoplanes sp. NPDC051475 | reverse complement strand
CCACCAGACACAAAAGCATCTGGCCGGGTAAATCATAATTGGCACTGGCTTATCAAGCACCCTGTTGAGTTCTCAAAGAACAACCACACACCGTTCGGCACCACCTCATCCGAGGAGGCCCGCTCGGGGCAACCGCTCTAACTTACCTGGTCGACCTCGCCAGCGCAAGACCGGAGTCTCTGAAAATCCGAAGGATCTTCGTGGCATCGCCCAAGTGTTTTCCCGCGCTGACGCCCACCCCGGAAGGTGTGCGAATCGTCGGTTAGCCCTGCAGCCGTCCGGAGATCACTGAATGATCGATCCGCCCGGTTCCTGCTGGCTGGTTTACTCTACCCGGTCGTTCTCGCAGGCGCAAATCCGGTTTCCCGCCGCCTGCCTCGCCCGGAACTGTCAGTCAGCATAGCGCCTTCCTTCAGCCGCCCGCTGGGACACCGCCAACCCGGTCACTTTCGTGCCGGTCCGTCCGGGTTCCCCTCGGGCAGAGAGAAAGTTACGCGACGCCCCACCGGAAAAGCAAATCGACCCCCGCCTCAGGAACACCATCCGTCCCAGCCCCGTGCCACAGTGGCAGGCATGGCACCTGAACCGGCGCTGGCCGTCGACGCGCTATTCGATCTGCTGATGCCCCTGTCTCAGCTGGTCATCGGCATTCTGGTGCTCGCGGCGGTGGTCGTGTCGGTGCATCGCCTGATCGTGCGCGGGCCCTCACGGATGGGCGGAGCCATGCTGATCGCGGGTGGAGCTGTGGTCTGCGTCGCGGTGGTCGGGTACCTGGTGCAGGCCTTCTAGAACAGCCGGCGGTTCCGCAGGCTGGGCAGATCGGTTCTGATCTCTTCCAGCCGCTGGAGATCGAGGTCCGCCGTCACGATGCCCACCGCGTCCGGCGCCTGCGCGACAACGGTCCCCCAAGGATCGACGATCATGCTGCGCCCGAAACAGGTCCGCTGCGGCTCGTGGTCGCCGATCTGGCCGGCCGCGACGACGTAGCACTGGTTCTCGATCGCCCGGGCCCGCAGCAGCACCTCCCAGTGGTCCCGGCCGGTGTGCATCATGAACGCCGCCGGCACCACCAGGATCTTCGCGCCCTCGACGGCCAGCCGCCGGTACAGCTCGGGGAACCGCAGGTCGTAGCAGATGGAGAGGCCCGTCGGCACGCCGTCGATCTCGGTGACCACCGTGCGGTCACCCGGCGCCACCGTGCGGGACTCGTGGTAGGACACCCGACCCGGGAGCTCCACGTCGTACAGATGAATCTTGCGATAGGTCGCCGTGAGCTCACCCGCCGGGCTGAAGATCAACGAGGTGTTGAAGGTGCGGTCCGCGTCGGGGCCGACCTCGTGGAACGATCCCGCATGCACCCAGATGCCGAGGTCGCGGGCGGCCTCGGCGAAGAATGCCGCGAACTCGCCGTCGACCGGCTCGGGCTTGGGCAGTCCGCCGCCGGGTCCGAGGTAGTCGACGTATTCGGGCAGGACCGCGAGGGTGGCTCCTGCCGCGGCGGCCCGGCCCAGGAGATCGCGGGCCACGGCGAGATTACGGGTACGGTCATCGCGAGCGTTCAACTGGCAGACGGCGACACGCATGCCAGCCAGCGTACGGGGCGGAGCCGGCGCGGGAAACGCCCACGAAGCCCGCTACGCGAACGCAGCCGCGGCGAGACGACCTCAGCCTCAGCCGGGGACAGGAGAAGCCCCACTGGGGGCACGTAGCCCCACTGGGGGGCACGAAGCCCACTGAGGGCACGAAGCCCTGCTAGGGAGACGCGGCCGGCGTCAGGAGCACCTCAGCCCCCACCGGGGAGTACCCCGCCGCCAGGAACGCGCGCAGGCTCGCCGCGTTCCCCGGAGCCACCTGCGCCCACACCGGCCTGCCGTCGGGCACCAGATGACGTGCTGCCCGGGCCAGCGACCGCCCCAGCCCTCGGTTGCGCGCGGAGCTGTCGACCTCGATCGCGGCCTCCCAGCGCCCGCCGAGCCCCTTGCCCACGACGAGCACCGACGGCCCGCAGGTCCAGATGCGAACCTCGGTGCGAAAGCGGCGGGCCCGCACGCCCCTCGGATGGGCGCTGTCCTCGACCGGGGTTAGGTCCACCGGCGGATCACCGGCGAGCGGGGACGCCAGCACGACCGCATCGACCGATCCGGCGGCCAGCCGCAACCGCTGCTCGAGCGCGGAGAGGAACGGCGGGGACAACGGCGCGCCGAGGTCTCCGCCACGTATCCGGGAGTCGAGCCAGGAGCGGTCGACGTCCGCCGCCACCACGACGTACCCCGGAAACGACGTCACCGCCGCCCTGCGGGGCGACGGTGACGGCATCAGATCGAACCAGGGCTCCGTGGGAAGCCGCTCGCCACGTTCGACGCGGGCCAGGACCTCCGGGAGACCGTACGCCGATGTCAGGCGGACTTCTCCTCGCGCTCGCGGCGGGCACGGCGGCCGGCGAACTCGCGCGGAACGATGGTGGGTATCACGTTCTCCACCACCACCTCCCGAGTGATCAGCACTCGGGCGGCGTCGGGGTTGCTGGGCACCTCGAACATCACGTTCTGGAGGACTTCCTCCATGATCGCGCGAAGCCCGCGGGCGCCGGTGCCACGGAGCATCGCCTGGTCGGCGATGGCCTCGAGGGCGCCGGTGTCGAACTCGAGCTCCACGCCGTCGAGCTCGAAGAGCCGCTGGTACTGCTTCACGTACGCGTTGCGGGGCTCGGTGAGGATCTTGATGAGCGCCTCGCGGTCGAGGTTGCGCACCGTGGTGATCACCGGGAGCCGGCCGATGAACTCGGGGATGAGCCCGAACTTCAGCATGTCCTCCGGCATGACCTTGCTGAAGATGTCGTCGGTGTCCCGCTCCGAGACCGAGCGCAGGTGCGCGCCGAAGCCGACACCGCCCTGGCCGACGCGGGACTCGATGATACGGTCCAGGCCCGCGAACGCCCCACCGACGATGAACAGCACGTTGGTGGTGTCGATCTGGATGAACTCCTGGTGCGGATGCTTGCGGCCGCCCTGCGGCGGGACGTTTGCGACCGTACCCTCGAGGATCTTCAGCAGTGCCTGCTGCACGCCCTCGCCGGAGACGTCCCGGGTGATCGACGGGTTCTCGCTCTTGCGGGCGATCTTGTCGACCTCGTCGATGTAGATGATGCCCTGCTCGGCGCGCTTGACGTCGTAGTCGGCGGCCTGGATGAGCTTCAACAGGATGTTCTCGACGTCCTCACCGACATAGCCGGCCTCGGTCAGCGCCGTGGCGTCCGCGATGGCGAAGGGAACGTTGAGCATCCGGGCAAGCGTCTGCGCCAGGTGGGTCTTACCGCAGCCGGTGGGACCGATGAGCATGATGTTGGACTTGGCCACCTCGACGTCGCTACCCGCACCGGGCGCGCCGGCCGACTCGGCCTGAATCCGCTTGTAGTGGTTGTAGACGGCCACGGACAGGGCCTTCTTGGCCTGTTCCTGACCCACCACGTAGTTGTCGAGGAATTGGCAGATCTCCATCGGCTTGGGAAGCTCTTCCCACTTCACCTCGCCGGTTTCGGCCAGCTCTTCCTCGATGATCTCGTTGCAGAGGTCGATGCACTCGTCGCAGATGTAGACCCCAGGGCCCGCGATGAGCTTTTTGACCTGCTTCTGGGACTTCCCACAGAACGAGCACTTCAGTAGGTCGCCACCGTCACCGATCCGTGCCACCTACGGTCTCCCTGCGCTCATCGGCCGGCTCACACCGACCCTTGGCCCGAGGACGAATTTCCTCGTCGGTATCTCATCGTCTGCCGACCCGCGTTACTGAGGTTGCCGACTCGACGTTACCCGCTCAGGGGCAGTTCTCCGACCCCCCAAAACGGGCGTGTCAGGGGCCAGTCAGTCTAGCGCGACCCGACCGACCCCTGACACCGCGTGCTCATCCCGCCAATTCGGCGGTTCCCTGGCCGGGGTCGGACCTGCTCAGGAGCCGGTCCGCCGCGGCGGCAGGGAAGAACTCAGCTGCCCACGCCGGCGGTCTGGAGGCTCTTCTTACGGGTCGCGAGGACGGTGTCCACGATCCCGTACTCCTTGGCCTCGTCGGCCGTCATGATCTTGTCACGGTCGATGTCCTTGCTGACCTTCTCGACCGGCCGGTTGGAGTGCTTGGCGATCAGCTCCTCCAGCTGGGTGCGCATGCGCAGGATCTCGCGGGCCTGGATCTCGATGTCCGAGCCCTGCCCGTACCCGCCCTCGGTGGCCGGCTGGTGGATGATGATCCGAGAGTGCGGGAGCGCCATCCGCTTGCCCGGGGTGCCCCCCGCGAGCAGCACCGCGGCCGCGCTGGCCGCCTGGCCGAGGCAGACCGTGCTGATGTCGGGCCGGACGTACTGCATCGTGTCGTAGATGGCCGTCATGGCCGTGAACGAGCCGCCGGGCGAGTTGATGTACATCAGGATGTCGCGGTCCGGGTCGGCGCTCTCCAGCGTCAGCAGCTGGGCCATCACGTCGTTGGCCGACGCGTCGTCCACCTGGACGCCGAGGAAGATGATCCGGTCCTCGAACATCTTGTTGTACGGGTTCGACTCCTTCACGCCGTACGACGTGCGCTCGACGAACGAGGGCAGGACGTAGCGGTTGTGCACCGGAGCGAACCCGGGAGGCATAGTCAGGTCCGTCATTGCTCAGCTCCTCAGTTCAGCGTTCCGGCGCCCTCGGGAACCTGTGTGGCCCCGGTGATCACCTTGTCGATGAAGCCGTAATCCTTGGCCTCCTGCGCCGTGAACCAGCGGTCCCGGTCGGAGTCGGCCTCGATGGTCGCCTGGTCCTGGCCGGTGTGGAAGGCCACCCGCTCCTGGAACATGCGCTTGGTATACAGCATCTGCTCGGCCTGGATGGCGATGTCGGCGGCAGTGCCACCCATGCCGCCCGACGGCTGGTGCATCATGATCCGCGCGTGCGGCAGCGCGTAACGCTTGCCGTTGGCACCCGCGCAGAGCAACAACTGTCCCATCGACGCGGCCATGCCCATGGCCACGGTGGCGACGTCGTTGTCGATGAACTGCATCGTGTCGTAGATCGCCATGCCGGAGTAAACGGAACCACCGGGCGAGTTGATCCAGAGGTTGATGTCGCGCTCCGGGTCTTCCGCCGAGAGCAGCAGCAGCTGCGCGCAGATGCGGTTGGCAACCTGGTCGGTCACCTCGCTGCCGAGGAAGATGATCCGCTCACGCAGCAGGCGGTTGTAGACCGAGTCGTCGAGGTTGCCACTGATGGAGTCACCACGCAGCGTGGGACTCGCAGGGATGTGCAGATCGGTCATGGCAGCCCTTCACAGCTGACTGTGTCGGCCGAGGATCCGGCCGGCAGGTTGTCCGTCGTACGACCAACCTAACCGGTCGAATGCGCATCAGCTTCCCGCTCGGGCAGGTGTTCGCTGACAGCGCACCGGGGTGGCGGGAACGCGGAAAGGGCCGCCACGGACACGCGGCGGCCCCCTCGTGGAACGTCAGTGGTCGTGCCCGGCGTGGTCGTCCTCGCCGGCCGCCCGGAGGTCGTCCAGGGTCAGGACGTTACCCTCGGTGTCCTTCATCTCGACGTGCTCCATGACGTTCGCCAGGGCCTTGCCGCGGCGC
Organism: Actinoplanes sp. NPDC051475; assembly: GCF_040689425.1. NCBI lineage: Bacteria > Bacillati > Actinomycetota > Actinomycetes > Micromonosporales > Micromonosporaceae > Actinoplanes > Actinoplanes sp. NPDC051475. The sequence goes on along the minus strand of NZ_JBFAZZ010000019.1, from coordinate 135,744 downwards.
ACGTCGCCGAACACGGCCGCGGCCGCCCCGGACTGCACGAGCTGGTCGTAGTACTGCTGGGGCTGCATCTGGGCGCGCTGGGCCCGGTGCACGATCTCGTGGCCGAACTCGTCGTCGGAGACCTGGATCTCCTCGGCGTCCGCGATCGTGTCGAGCAGCAGCTGGATCTTGACGCCCTCGGTGGCCGCCTCGGCCAGCTCGGTGTCGATCTGCTCCTCGGTCTTCTCCTCGGAGGCCAGGTAGTCCTCCAGGGTGGCGCCGATGCGCTCGAGCTGGTCGGTCATGGCCTGCTTGCGGCCCTCGACCTCGTCCTTGACGATGCCCTCCGGCGCCGGGATGTCGGCGGCGGCGACGAGCTGCTTGAGCGCCTCGTCCCGGGCGGCGTAGATCTGCTCGACCTTCTTGACCCGGGTGACCCGCTCCCGGAGGTCGTTGCGGAGCTCCTCGAGGGTGTCGAACTCGCTCGCCATCTGGGCGAACTCGTCGTTGATCTCCGGGAGCTGCTTGTCCTTGACCGTACGGACGGTGACGGCCACCTCGGCGTCCCGGCCGGCGAACTCGCCGCCGACGAGCTGGGTGGTGAAGGTGGTGTCGGCGCCGGCAGCCAGGCCGACGAGCACCTCGTCGAGGCCCGGAAGCAGCTGCTTGCTGCCCACCTCGTGAGAGATGTTGCTGGCCGAGCCGCCCTGCACCTCCTCGCCGTCGACGGTCGCCTTGAGGTCCAGCTGCACGTAGTCACCCTCGGCAGCCGGGCGCTCGACGGTCTTGAGGGTGGCGAAGCGCTCCCGCAGCCCGTTGATCTGCTCGTCGATCTCGCTGTCGCCGATCTCCAGGGCCGGGACCTCGACCTTGATGGTGCTGAGGTCCGGGATGGTGATCTCGGGGCGCACGTCGACCTCGGCCGTGAACTTCAGCGGCTCGTTGTCGGCGAACTCGGTGATCTCCACCTCGGGGCGGCCGAGCGTCTTGACGTCGTGCTCGCGCACCGCGGCGAGGATCTGCTGGGGGATGGCCTCCTGCACGGCCTCGTTGAGCACGGCGCCGCGGCCCACCCGCTGGTCGATCACGGCGGCCGGGATCTTGCCGCGCCGGAAGCCGGGAATCTGGACCTGAGAGCCGATCTCACGGTACGCCTTCTGCAGGCTCGGCTTGAGCTCATCGAACGGCACCTCGATGGCGAGCCGCACCCGAGTCGGACTCAGAGTCTCGACGGTGCTCTTCACAGGCGTACTCCTTGATGGATCTCTTCGGTGTTGGTGAAAGTCGGGGTGGCGGGATTTGAACCCACGGCCCCTCGCTCCCAAAGCGAGTGCGCTACCAAGCTGCGCCACACCCCGAGGCCGCAGGCAAGTGTATGCGGTCGGTCGTGTGCCGTGTGCCTCGGCGTCGCCCGCATGCGCCACGCGGGGGAACCGGTTCGCGTCCAGCGAGGGGATTCAGTACGCTAGCCACGGCATCGCACAGAGTGCGATGCCCGCGCGGGCGTAGCTCAATGGTAGAGCCTCAGTCTTCCAAACTGATTACGCGAGTTCGATTCTCGTCGCCCGCTCAGAGTTCATCGGCCCAGGTCAGGGGACATCTCCCACAGCCTGGGCCGCCGTCTTGCCGGTGCCCTGACGGTTTGCCCCGGCGCACCGCACGCGCTCGCGGCCCGCAGCTGGCTGCCTCCGGCCGGCATCGCGCGCCCCGGGCACGCCGGCACCCACCCAGGACCGCTCCTGCAGATGAGGTTCCAGTGAACGGCGCCATCACCGTTGGAGCCTTCGGTACCCAGGGGTGCGGCAACGAGCTGCGGCCCATCTTTCTCGCCCATCCCCAGCGGCGCTCCGGCCCGTCGAGGGCGGGCTATCGGCTGCCGAGCCGGCGGGCCGGCTTGCCCTCGGACAGCCGCGGTCGCCCTGCGCTGGGTCGAGCGTGAGGACCGGCGTCGGCCGATGCACCCACCACCGCGCCACGACGTAGCGATCTTCGAACTATTGCGCGAGTTCGGTTCTCGTCGCCCGCTCCCCGGCCAGCGGCCGAGGCCATCAGCCCTGTGCTGCAGGTCAGCGCCGCTCCATCGCGAAGTTTCCATGCGGTACCCCGGCCCACCCAGAGGGTGATCCCCGGCAGCCGGAACAGCTCGGAGCGGACTCTCATAAAATCTATGCTCTCGGTGCTAGACATGCTCGGTGGCACCAGCTAACGTTCTTCCCGTTGCTAACGGAGATCGTCAGAGACGCTGACGCGACGCCCGCTCAGAGGGCGCAAGGCCGGACCAAGGCCCGCAAGATCAGTACCGGTAAGTGAAGTGAGCACCAGACGGTGGAGCTGAGGCAGTTTCAGGGCCCCACCGAGGCAGTACCGATCCGTCGCACGTGTCCGGGGCCATGAAGTCGCGTGGGGCTCCAGCACCGGCGGACGAGCACCAGGTAAGAAGTCCAGGAAATCAGAGGAAAGGGAGGGCCCGACACCGTTGGATCGCCCGCCGCCGGCCGCAGTAGTGGGGTGGGCGCGGACACCGCAGTTTCCATCGAACGAGAGGTGGTCTCCGGTCACGCTTATGCGATCCTCGCACCCGTCTGTGGTGCGGATACGACAAGCCGACGTACCTGTCGGTAGATGGTGTTTCTGACCCGTAACCTTTGGGCCCCGGCGCTTCCCAGCGCCGGGGCCCTCGTGATGGAGGTGTCCATGGGCCAACCCGACGACATGCTCGACGACGAGGACTACCCCGCCTACACCATGGGCCGTGCCGCGGAGATCATCGGCAGTTCGCCGGACTTCCTGCGCCGCCTCGGTGAGGCGAAACTGATCGACCCGATCCGCTCCGGCGGCGGACACCGCCGCTACTCCCGCTATCAATTGCGGCTGGCAGCCCGGGCCCGGGAGATGTGCGACCAGGGCACCGACATGGCGTCCGCCTGCCGCATCATCATCCTCGAGGACCAGCTCGAAGAGGCTCTGCGCCAGAACGAGGCCCACCGGCACGACTGACCACCCCCCGCCGCCCACACGGTCCCTCCCGCCACGGAAGGGACCGTCCGGCGGTCAAGTTGGCAGGGGCGTCAGAACGGTGCAGGCCCTCGACCGGCCAACGACACCAGCACCTGCGTGGCGAGCAGCCTGCGAATGCCGGTGACGGTGACTTCGCCCACCCGTTCGTACGGGAGCTCCAACTGCAGCCCCTCGCCCGCGTTGCGAAGGTCGTCGGTCACCTCGTCCGGACGGAACGTGCCGCCCCAGCCGTTGAGGCCTCCGCGCTGGTTGGTGTTCAGCGATGCCATACCTGTAATGCATGCACCGTCGACGAGGGTCAGCCTGGCTGGGCCGGAGTAGGTCATCGTCATAGTCGTTAACCGTACCCAGGGCCAGGTACCCGCCGCCCGCCGACGTCGTCGAGAGTCAGGGGGCTAGGGGTCAGCCGCTTCGCCGGTTGCCGTACTGGCGGGGGCTCTGCACGGTGCCGGGGCGCATCGGACGCTGCCCCTGGGCGCCCACCGTGGGGCTGGCGGTCTTCTTGCCTTTGGCCCGGCGTTCGGCCCGGTTGGCGAAGGGCTGCTCCTCGGTTTCGGGTTCGGCGTCAGCGGTGGGGTCGGACATGGTTGTCTCCTCAGAATGCCGGGTCGCCCGGAACGCAATGTGCAGAAGGTAGCGCAGGTCCGCTCGCAGGGAGCGGCCTTCGGCGTGCCGGGCGGGTCAGCTCACCGGCTTGCCGCCGGTGACACCGAGTACCTCTCCGGTGGTGTAGCTGGACTCCTGGGACGCGAAGTAGACGTAGGCCGGCGCCAGCTCGGCCGGTTGACCCGCGCGGCCCAGCGGGGTGTCGGCGCCGAAGGACTTGACCTTCTCCTCCGGCATGGTGGCCGGGATCAGCGGGGTCCAGATCGGGCCCGGCGCGACCGCGTTGACCCGGATGCCCTGCTCGGCGAGGTCCTCCGCCAGCGCCTTCGTGAAGGCCACGATTCCACCCTTGGTGGTGGCGTAGTCGAGCAGCGCGCTCGAGGACTGGTACGCCTGGATCGACGCCGTGTTGATGATCGCCGCTCCCGGGGGCATGTGCGGTACGGCCGCGCGGCAGAGCCAGAACATCGCGTACAGGTTGGTCTTCATGACGCGGTCGAACTGTTCGGTGGTGATGTCGGAGATGCCGCCCGGCTGGGCCATCTGGAACGCGGCGTTGTTGACGAGGATGTCCAGGCCGCCGAGGTCGCTGACGGCCCGGTCGACGATGGCCTGGCAGTGGGACTCGTCCCGGATGTCGCCCGGTACGGCCACCGCCCTGCGCCCGGCCTTCTCGATGAGCTGGACGGTGTCCTGGGCGTCGGTCTCCTCCTCGGGCAGGTACGAGATCAGCACGTCGGCGCCTTCGCGGGCGAACGCGATGGCCACCGCCCGGCCGATTCCCGAGTCCCCGCCGGTGATGACCGCACGGCGGCCGGTGAGGCGGCCGCTCCCCCGGTACGTGTCCTCGCCGTGGTCCGGCCGGTCGGGCATCCGGCGGGTGTCCCCGGGATGCGACTGGTCGCCGCCCTTGAGCTCGGGTGCGGGGTACTGGCTGCGCGGGTCCTGGCGCGCGTACTGATCCTGTGTCATGTCCCCCGGATGCCCGCCCATGGCGTCACTAACCGGCTTACAGCGGGGTGGCGAAGTCCTGGGTCCAGACCAGCGCTCCCCGGGCGTCCGCGGCCACGCCGACGCCGATGTTCTTGAAGGCGCAGGTGAGGATGTTGGCCTTGTGCCCGCTGCTGTTCATCCAGCTCGTCATCACCTCGGCGGGCGTGCGCTGACCCTTGGCGATGTTCTCCCCCGCACGGGACCAGCGGTAGCCGGCGTCGGTGATGCGGGTGGCGAACTCCACGCCTTCCGGGGTCGTGTGGCTGAAGTAGTCGCGGGCCGCCATGTCGGCCGAGTGCCCGCGCGCCGCCTTGGTGAGGCGGTCGTCCGCGGTGACGGCCGGGCAGCCCGCCTTCGCCCGCTCGCTGTTGACGATCGTCACGACCTCGGCCTCCAGCGCCGCGGTGCCGGTGGGCTCGGGGCTCGCGGGCGGCGTGGTGGGCGACGGCGCCGGCACGGATGTCGGAGCAGAGGGTGACGGCGTGGTGGGCGCAGGCGCCGGCGGCGACGTCGGGACCGAGGGTGACGGCGCATCGGGCGGAGAGGCCGGCGGCGTGGTCGGGCTCGGCGGGACGGTCGCGGTCGCGCCCGGGTCACCGGAGGCTGTCGCCGTGGGTACGGGGGTGGGCGGCGTTCCGTCCGTGGTGATGACGAGCTTGTCGACCTCCGGCGCCGGCCCGACCGGATTGCCGAAGGCGATGGTGTTCTCGCCGGACCGGAGGGTGGCCGTGACCCGCAGTGTGCCCGGGCGGCTACTGCCGCGCGTACCCGGGAAGAGCACCGCCGTGGGCACCGCGCCGTTGACGCTGATCTGGGCCGCACGGCCGCGATCGCCGGTGTAGGTGATCGCGAGCCGGGTGGGTCCGTCCTTCTCGGCGACGACCCCGGTGATCGTCAGGACGCCCTCGCGGCCGATGCCGGTGACGCGGCTACCGCCGGAGCAGCGGCGGCAGTCGACGGCGTGGGCGCCGCCGCCGAAGGTGTTGACCGAGGCCTCAGCCTCGTACGTGGTGGTTCCGGCACTGGCGCTCGCCGCCACGGCGATGCCGGCGACCACGGTGACGACGGCCGTACCGCCGACGATGAGGACGGGTCTGCGCATGGTGATCCGAATCGTTGTCTCGGGGGTGGGAAGTCCGCCGGAGACCGTAACGTCACTATTCGATGAACGTCTATTAGATCGTTCTTAATTCTCCGGAGCCGCGTGTACGGCTCTGACTCAACGTCAATATCAGGGACACTGTCAGTCATGGCGTACCCCTCCGAGAACAGGCCGTCCCCCGGGCCGGATGCCCTGCCGCCGCTGCCGGACGGCGCCGCGTCACCGACCGAATCCGCCCTGCCGCTGCCCGATGAGCTCGCCCGCACGCTGGCGGGACTCGGGCCCGCGGGCGAGGCACCGGCGGCCCGCGGACGCGCTACCGCCGGGGCCCGGACGCGGGCGCTGCGGCTGGCGATCTGGTCGGCCGCCGCGATGCTCCTGCTGCTCGTCCTCTTCATCGCCCAGAACACCGGTGGCGCACAAGTCGGCTTCCTCTGGATGCAGGGCCGCATGCCGCTGGCGCTGGCCCTGGTCGTCGCCGGCGCCGCCGGGGCGGCCATCGCGACCGCCGTCTTCACGGCCCGGATCGTCCATCTCCGGGGAGCCGCCCGCAGCCGGCGGCGCTGACCCCCGCAGAACCCGCCCGGCGTACCCGGGCGGGTTTTTCCGGGCTTGACATGTGACCTTTTGGTCACCTAACTTGGCGTCATGACGGATGACGATCGGGTGTTCAAGGCGCTCGCCGACCCGACCCGTCGTTTCCTGCTCGACCTGCTGTTCGCCCGCGACGGGCGGACGCTCACCGAGCTGGAGTCGGAGGTGGAGATGACCCGTTTCGGGGTGGCGAAGCACCTGAAGCTGCTGGAGGAGGCGGGTCTCGTCGTCGCGCGCCGGTCAGGGCGGGAGAAGCTGCACTACCTCAACCCCGTGCCGATCCGGCTGATCCACGACCGGTGGATCGACAAGTACACCGAGCGTCACGTCGAGGCGCTCGTCGATCTCAAGAAAGCGCTGGAGGACGAGACATGACCGAGCCGCTGACGACCCAGGTCTTCCGGGTCTGGATCAAGACGACCCCGGAGAAGATCTGGACCGCCATCACCGACCCCGGGTGGACCGTGAAGTACGGCTACGCCGCGCCGGTCTTCTTCGACCTGCGGCCGGGCGGTTCCTACCGCTCGGAGTCGACGCAGGAGATGCGCGACTACGCCGACCAGAACGGTTTCCAGGTCCCCGACACCATCGTCGACGGCGAGGTCGTCGAGGCGGATCCGCCGCGGCTGCTGAAGCAGACCTGGCGGATGCTGATGGACCCGGCCACAGCCGCGGAGCCGTTCACGACACTGACCTACCTGATCGAAGAGCTCAAGTCCCAGCCCGGCGTGTGCCGGCTGACCGTGACGCACGAGCTGACCGGAGCGCCCGCGACGTCGGCGATGGTGGCCGGCTCGCCGCTGGACGAGGCGGGCGGCGGCGGCTGGGCCTGGGTGCTCAGCGACCTGAAGTCGCTGCTGGAGACCGGCACGGCGATGAGCGGGCGCGGCTGACGCACCGGGGGCGGGTCCGGCGCCCGCCCCCTCCCCCGGCGAACTGGACCGACCGCTGAACTGCCGTTGAGCTGCGCTTGAACTACGGCGGGCAACCTGAACAGGTCAGCAAAAACGCGGAAGGATCACTTCGATGAAGGCTTCGAACCGGAACGGTCAGCGACGCTTCCTGTCCCTGCTGGGGACTGCTGTCGCCGCCGGTATGGCCGCGACGGTGGGTCTGGCCAGCCCCGCGATGGCGAGCCCGGCGGAGACCGTCGGCGCCGGCTCCGACCTGTCGGGCTGGGAGACGGTCGTCGGCGGGGGCACCTTCGCCGCCGCGGGCCAGGCCTCGGTCACCAGCGCCGACGTCGCGGCGGAGAACCGTCGCAGCTATACGAGCCTGCGATCGAACGTGGGGCACCGCGGGGTGATGGCCGACGCGCTGGCGTACAAGCGCATGACCGGCGCGACGATGATGAACGTCGTGCACCGGGCGGGCTACTCGTTCCAGCTGCCGTCGGTCCCGTCGACGGCCGGCGGGTCCCGCAACGCCCAGACCGTCGAGGGCGGCCTGTTCGTCTGGGACGGCGCGAAGAGCAAGGTCGACAACGGCACCGCGTTCCAGTGGGTCCTCAACCCCTGGGTGTCGAACTTCGGCCAGCTGCGGGTGTGGTCCAGCGCCAACGGCGGTTCGTGGGTGCCGGCCGGCTACCTGAAGCCGGACACCGCGTGGCACACCGTGACCTTCCAGGTGAACCCGGTGGCTCAGAAGGTGGAGCTGACCGTTGACGGCGGGGTGCTGCCGGCGACGTACACGAAGATGCCCAAGGCGAGCTGGGGCACCGACGTCTCCGCCCGGCTCCAGGTCGAGGCGATCTCCCTCTGGCCCGGTTCGGCTGCCACCTCGGCGCCGGAGCACGAGGTCTGGATCAAGGACTGGAACTGGACCCAGGAGGTCGTGCTGACGGAGGCCGAGAAGGCCGCCGCCGAGAAGGCCGCCGCTGACAAGGCTGCCGCTGAGAAGGCCGTTGCTGACAAGGCCGCTGCCGACAAGGCCGCCGCTGACAAGGCCGCCGCTGAGAAGGCCGTTGCTGACAAGGCCGCTGCCGACAAGGCCGCTGCTGAGAAGGCCGCTGCCGAGCAGGCCGCCGCCGACAAGGCCGCTGCCGACAAGGCCGCTGCTGAGAAGGCCGCTGCTGAGAAGGCCGCTGCCGAGCAGGCCGCCGCCGACAAGGTCGCGAAGGCCCAGGGCAAGGCCGACGCTGCCGCCGACAAGGCGGAGAAGGCCCAGGACAAGGCCGACGCCGCCGCCGACAAGGCCGCGAAGGCCCAGGACAAGGCCGACGCCGCCACCGCCAAGGCCGACGCCGCCGCCGCCAAGGCCGCCGAGAAGGCCGCCAAGTAGGACCGACCGGGCAGCATGACCGTGGTCAGCGGAAGAGGTCGACGACCCAGCTGACCGCGGTCATCACCCATTCGGTCTGGCGCAGATGCGCGACGCCGACGCCGGCCAGGAACAGGCCGGCGACGATGTGCGAGCCCTTCGCGGTACGGCGTTCGCGGCCGAGCTGGCGCTCTAGGACCAGCCGGCCGACCAGCCGCGACAGGGCGAAGACACCGGCGGCCACCACCACCGACACGATGAACACCACGACGGGGGTCGTCAGGCTGCGGCCATCGGACGAGATCGCCCAGATGCCCCAGCAGACGAAGGCGAACAACAGACCGGCGAAGCTCCATTCGCCGCCGCGACGCAACTGACGGATGTGCCAGCTCAGCGGATGCCGCTGGGCTGGCACACCCGCGTCCGGCCAGCCCGTGCCGGTGGGCTCGTGCTCCGCCGCGAACTGCTGGGGCTGGGGCCGGGGGTTGACCGCGGCGCGGCCACTGGAGAACGGCGACGGCGGCGGCGCCGGACGGGCGGCCTGCGCATCGCCCGGGTGGGCGGCGCGGGCCGGGTCCATCGCGCCCTGCTGCCGGGTCGGGTCGTAGTGCGGTGCAGGCCCGGCGCCGTACTGGCGGGTCGGGTCGTGGGGCGGGGTGGCCCCGGCGCCGTACTGCCGGGTGGAATCGGGCGGAGCGGCACCGCCCCGGCGCGGCATGTCCGTCGTCGGCGGATCGGCCCAGGGATCCTGCGGCGGCATGTCGAGCGTCCGCTCGGGCCACTGCGGTTGCTCTGGCATCATTACCCTCCCCCGGAACGGCGGTCGCCGCCCCGCAATCGAGAGTAGCGAGCCCGCAAATAGCTCGCCCTGGCGCGCGCCGTCCGTTACACAAACAGGATGGACGGCACCGGAACACCGATCAGGGTCGGCACTGCGGAGGACTGGGACGCGATCTCGGACCTGCTGGGCAACGTCTTCCACCACACGGCGTCCCCCGAGGAACGCGACGTCGAAGGCTCGGTGTTCGAGCCCGAACGGTCGCTGGTCGCCGACGACGCCGGCGGCGTGGCCGGCCACGCCGCGGCGTACACGAGAGAATTGACCGTGCCCGGCGCCGTGCTCCCGGCCGCGCACGTCACCCTGGTCGGCGTCCTGCCGACCCACCGCCGGCGTGGGCTGCTGACCCGGATGATGCAGCGGCAGCTGCGGGAGATCGCGGCCGCCGGCCGCGAGCCGGTCGCGGTCCTCTGGGCGAGCGAGACCAAGATCTACCAGCGATTCGGGTACGGCCACGCCGGCCCGCGGCTGCGGATGACGATCACGACCCGCGAGGTACGCCTCCCGGAGACACCGCCGGCCGCAGGCAGCCGGATGCGGATGGTCCGCCCGCTGGAGGTCATTCCCGAGCTGAGCAAGGTGTACGAGCAACTGCGCGCCACCAGGACCGGATGGTCCAGCCGCGACGAGCGGTGGTGGCGCTTCGTGCTCTCCGACATCGAGTCCCAGCGTGAGGGCGCGACCGCCCAGTACGGCGTGCTGCACGAAACCGCCGACGGGCCGACCGGCTACGCGATCTGGCGCGTGAAGGGCGACTGGAACGACCAGGGTCCCGACGCCGAGGTACGGGTCCGCGAGGTCGTGGCCGCGGACCCGGCGACGTACCGGGCGCTGTGGCGTTTCCTGCTCACGATCGACCTCGCGCGGACGGCGAGCGTGCACTTCGCCGCGCTGGACGAGCCCCTGCAGTATCTGGTCGACGAGCCGCGACGGCTCGGCGCCACCGTCGCGGACGGCCTCTGGATCCGCATCGTCGACCTGCCCCGCGCCCTCGCCGCCCGCAGCTACGCGGCGCCCGTGGACGTGGTGCTCGACGTGACCGATCCGTTGCTGACGGAGAACTCGGGGCGCTGGCGGCTGACGGCTGACGCCTCCGGCTCGGCGACGTGTACGCGTACCGAGGATCCGGTCGACCTGGCATGCACCGTGCTGGAGCTGGGAGCGGCCTATCTCGGCGCGGTGCCGCTCGCGGCGCTCGGCGCGGCCGGGACCGTGCGGGAGCTGACGCCGGACGCGCTCCGAACGGCCTCGACGGCGTTCGGCTGGCACCGGATGCCGAACCCGACCGAAGTGTTCTAGGTGGGCGCGGCGGCGGTAGGTTCGGCGTCATGGGCGAAGAACCCGGACGCCGGCGCCGCCGCGTGCGTCCCTCCCACCCGGCCCCGTCCGCGTCCACCCCGCCGGCCGACCCGGCCACCGACCCGTCCGACCCGGCCCTGACCGCCCTGGCGACCGACCCGGCCGGCCCGGCCCTGGCTCCCGCGGCCACCGACGCGGTTCTTACCGCCCGGGAGGCTGCTGACGTAGTAGCCGGGGATCCGCCCGAACCGGCCGCCGTGGCCGAGACCTCGCCCGTGCTCGATCCCGAGGACGGCCCGAAGCCGTCGACGATGCGGCCGGGACCCGCCGGCGGCCTGGCGCCCCGGCCCACCGGCCCGACTCCCGGGGCCCGACCGGCGGCCCCGGCCCCGGGCGGCCCGATCCCAGGCGGTCCGGTCCCAGGCGGCCCGGTCCCAGGCGGCCCGGTCCCAGGCGGCCCGATCCCAGGCGGCGGGGCCCCGGGCTCGGGCGCTCCGGCCCGGCCCGCGGGCCCGCGCGGCGCGGGCGACGAGCCGGCGGAACGCGGCCTGCGCGGGCTCGTCGGATCCGGGTCCTCGCAGGTCAGCGTCGGGGCGGCGATGCGGGCCCGGGACGCGGCCCGCCCGTCGGAGCAGCACGTCGCCGACGCCGACCAGAACCTGACGATCGTCCGGCGCAACTGGGTGCCCCGCGAGGATCTGCCCCGGGCCGGCCGCTGAGCCGCCGGCCGGTCAGGACGCCGGCAGCTCGGGGAGCTCGCGGGTGCGCTCGTACTCGGTGAGCTGCCCGATGCGGCGGGCGTGCCGCTCGTTGCCGGAGAACGAGGTGGTCAGGAACGCCTCGGCCATCGCCGTGGCCTCGTCGAGGGTGTGCTGGCGGGCCCCGATCGCCAGCACGTTGGAGTCGTTGTGCTGGCGGGCGAGCTGGGCGACCTCGACCTTCCAGGCCAGCGCGGAGCGGACCCCCGCGATCTTGTTGGCGGCGATCTGCTCGCCGTTGCCCGAGCCGCCGATGACGATGCCGAGGCTGCCCTCGTCGGCGACCACCTTCGCGCCCGTGTGCAGGCAGAAGGCCGGATAGTCGTCCTCGGGGTCGAAGACGTGCGGGCCGACGTCGACGACTTCGTACCCCTGCTTGGCGAGGTGGTTGACGAGGTGGCTCTTCAGCTCGTAGCCGGCGTGGTCGGAACCGAGGTAGACGCGCATGACCGCAGTCTGTCAAACGCCGATCAGAACGTCAGCGCGGCCCGCAGGCTCACCGCGATCTGGTCGGCGGCGGCCCGGGCGGCGTCGAAGAGGGCGAGTTTGCGGGCGAAGCCGTGGTTGACGCCGGCGTAGCGGACGTGGACCACCGGCACCCCGGCCGCGAGCAGCGCGTCCGCGTAGTCGGCGCCCTCGTCGCGCAGGACGTCGTACTCGGCCGTGATCAGCAGGGTGGGGGGCATGCCGGTCAGGTCCTCGGCCGCGAGCGGCGCGACGTCGGGGCTGAAACGGTCGGCGGGCGACGGGACGAACGTCTCCCACGCCAGCTTCATCGAGGCGCGGTCGAGGCCGTACGCGCCGACTTCGTCGTACGACTCGGAGGCCGTCATCGGGTCGATCGCCGGGTAGATCAGCACCTGGTAGTCGAGCGGGGTGAGGGCGTCCCGCTGGCGGCGCGCGGCGACGGTGGCGAGCTGGCCGCCCGCGCTGTCCCCGCCGATCGCCAGCCGCGTGGGATCGACGCCGAGGCCGGCGCCCTCCTTGCGGATCCAGCGCAGCACCGTCTCCACGTCCTCGAGCGCGGCCGGGTACACGTGCTCGGGCGCGAGCCGGTAGTCGACGGACAGCACCGCGCAGCCCGAGCGGTCGGCGATCCGGCGGCAGAGCCGGTCGACCGTCTCCACGCTGCCGTAGCACCAGCCGCCGCCGTGAACGTAGACGAGGACCGGTGCGCCGGTTCTGGCCGCGTACAGGCGGCAGGGCACGCCGTCGGCGTCCACGTCGACCACGACGGGCAGCGGGATGGCCGGGCCGCACTCGGCCTCGTTGGACTCCTCCATCGCCTGCCGGGCGAACCGCAGCCGCTGCGACGGATCGGCGGCGAGCACCTCTGCCGGTGGGCGCCGCCGGATCGCCAGCGACGCCTCCACCTGCGGATGTAGGGCCATTTTCCTTCTTTGGGTGGCGGGTGGGGTGGTCGGACGGATCAGTCGAGCTGGGCCAGGACGAGGCCGCCGCGGGCCTTGGGCGTGAACCAGGTGCTCTTGCGGGGCAGCTTCTGGCGGGCCAGGTTCACCGCCACGAAGTCGTCCACCGTGACCGGGGCGATGAGCACCGCCAGCTCGGCTCGGCCGGCGTCGACCTCGCCGCGCAGCCACTCGGCCGGGTAGTCGCCGCCCACGTACGAGATCCGCTTGTCACCCGGGTCCAGGCCGAGGGCGTCGCGCAGAAGCACCCGTTCCACGAGCGCGTGGTCGAGGTTGTCGACCGCGGTGCCGTTCTCCGCCGGCGGCAGGACCACCGCGTACGACTTGCCGTGCGCGTACAGCTCGACAGTGCCCTTGGCCGGGATCGCCGCGGGGCGCGGCAGCTCCTGGACCCGCGCTCCGGCCGCGGTGAGCTGCCCGACCAGATCCTCGACCGGCAGTTCGGCGACGAGCCGGTTGTACGGCTGGATCGCGACCGACGCGGGCGTGGTCACGACGGCCAGGAAGCGCGGGAGGCCCCCGGTCTGCGCCGCCAGGCTGCGGTGGTTGCCGTCGGCCACCACCAGCTCGCCCCCGCCGGCCAGGGCGGTGAGCTCGTCCTGCTGCGGCCCGGCGGGCACGATCCAGATCGCGTGCGTACGCCCGCTCTGGTCGACGTCGGTGGCGGCGGGAACCCCGGCGGCCTCGGTAGCGGCGGCGAGCGCGGCGTGCAGCTCGTCGCCCTTGCCGGTCTGGAGCAGCAGTACGGGCGAGAGCAGCGTCTGCAGTGCCTCCGCCAGCGCGACCCGCTCGCGCACCTTGGCGATGAAGACGTCCTCGTTGCGGATGACCAGCCCCGGCTCGTCGGCGCTGGTGGAGATCTGGTCGGTGTCGACCACGGCCCAGAGGCCGAACGCGGCGGGCTCGCCGGGCGCGCTGATCCGGTAGAGCACCACCACCTGCTCGGCGGGCGTGTAGCTGCCGTCCGCCTTCTCCTCGGCGAGCCGACCGGCTGCGTCGGGCAGGCAATCCAGGAAGGACCGGCCCACCGACCCCGGCGCCCGGTGGGGCATCTCGATGGCCAGCGCGCTGTGCGGGTTCCCGGCGATGATCTCGGTGATCTCCGCGTCGTCCGCGAACTCGTCGTAGTTCTGCGCGCCGGTGCCGCCAGTGGTGATCCAGGCCCGGCTGATCGGGTGCACGACCGTCATGCCCGCGAACCTACCGAGCGGCTTCCGGGCGCCGGTGAGGACCCCGGGCCCGTCCCACGCTTCAGCTGGTGCGCCGGTGCCGTCCGTACGCGGGAACCGACGGCATGTTCCCCCGGAAGCGCGCCTCGCGGGCCCGGCGACGGTCCTGCGCGGTGCCGGCGATCCCGGTCACGGGAAAGCTCGAGACGGTGACGGGCGGCGCCACCATCGCGGCGACATCGGCGGGCAGCTTGGGGCACACGCTCTCCCAGGCGCCCCGGTGCACGGCGATGGTGCTCGTGGCGACGGTGTCGGACTCGGCCATCGGAGCCTCCGGTAGAAGTGACGGTTCTCACCTTTACAACGACAGAAGACGCTCGTACGTGATGACTTCCCGCAAATACCCCCGATCTTCCCGCCCCGCGAGAGCCCACAGGCACCGCATAGGGTGGGCGTGCAAAGCTCGAGGCCGGGGGCGACGCAGCCCCCTGCCAGTGTGGAGGAGAGTGATCGTGGCCGGAGTTCGTAACCTGACCCAGGTGGAGGCCGCCGAGCGGGCCCGCCTGCTCGAGGTGACGGGGTACGACATCGCCCTGGATCTGACCGACGGGGCCGGAAACCCGGGCGAGGGCACCTTCCGGTCGGTCACCGAGGTCACGTTCCGCTGCACCGAGCCGGGCGCCCAGACGTTCATCGAGGTCGCGGCCGCAGCCGTGCGGTCGGCGGTGCTCAACGGCAAGCCGGTCGACACGTCCGGCTGGTCGGCGGAGACCGGCCTGACGCTGACCGGGCTGGCCGCCGAGAACACCCTCGTGGTCGACGCCGACTACTTCTTCTCCGCGAGCGGCCAGGGTCTGCAGCGCAGCGAGGACCCGGTCGACAAGGAGGTCTACCTCTACAGCCAGTTCGAGACGGCGGACGCCCAGCGCGTCTACGCGGCCTTCGACCAGCCCGACCTGAAGAGCGTGTTCACGTGGCACGCCACCGTGCCGGGGCACTGGAAAGTCGTCTCGAACATGCCGGCGGAGAGCACGGTCCCGGCCGAGGCCGGCGCCAAGACGGTGCACTTCGGGCAGTCGCCCCGGATGAGCACGTACATCACGGCGGTGTGCGCGGGGCCGTACCACGAGGTCCGCGACAGTCACGACGGCATCGAGCTGGGTGTGTTCTGCCGCGCGTCGATGGCGCAGTACCTCGACGCCGACGACCTGTTCCTCGTGACCAAGCAGGGCTTCGACTTCTTCCACGAGCAGTTCGGGATGCGCTACCCGCTGCCGAAGTACGACCAGCTGTGGGTGCCCGACTTCAACGCCGGCGCGATGGAGAACTTCGGCTGCGTCACCCACGCCGAGGCGCACTACATCTTCCGCTCGCAGGTCACCGACTTCGAGTACGAGCAGCGCGCCAACACGATCCTGCACGAGCTGGCCCACATGTGGTTCGGCGACCTGGTGACCATGCGCTGGTGGAACGACCTGTGGCTGAACGAGTCGTTCGCCGAGTGGGCGAGTCACTGGTGCAACACCAGCGCCACCCGCTTCACCGACGCATGGTCGACCTTCCTGTCCGTGCGCAAGGCCTGGGGCTACCGCCAGGACCAGCTCTCGTCGACCCACCCGGTCTACTGCGAGATGCCGGACCTCGAGGCGGTCGAGGTCAACTTCGACGGCATCACGTACGCGAAGGGCGCGAGCGTCATCAAGCAGCTCGTCGCGTACGTCGGGCTGGACTCGTTCCTGGCCGGGCTGCGGGCGTACTTCCAGCGGCACGCGTGGGGCAACGCCACCTTCGACGACCTGCTCACCGAGCTGGAGACGGCGTCGGGCCGGGAGCTGCGCAAGTTCGCCGCGCAGTGGCTCGAGACCGCGCAGGTCAACATGCTGCGGCCGGTGGTCACGATCGGCGCCGACGGCACGTACGAGAGCGTGGTGGTGAAGCAGGAGGCGCCCGCCACCTATCCGACGCTGCGTACCCATCGCATCGGGGTGGGCCTCTACGACCTCGACGGCGACCGGCTGGTGCGCCGCGACCGGCTCGAGATCGACGTGAGCGGTGAGGAGACGCCGGTCCCGGCGCTGGCCGGGCAGCGGGCGGCGGACGTGCTGCTCGTCAACGACGATGACCTCACGTACGCGAAGCTGCGCCTCGACGAGCGCTCGATGGCCACGGTGGTGCGCCACATCGACGGCTTCGAGTCGTCGCTGCCGCGCGCGCTGTGCTGGGCCGCCGCCTGGGACATGGTCCGGGACGCCGAACTGGCGGCCCGCGACTACGTGGCCCTGGTCAGCACCGGCCTGCCCAAGGAACGCGACATCAACCTCACCACGGCGACGCTGCGGCAGGCGGCGACCACGCTGACCATGTACGCCGACCCGCAGTGGGCCCCCACCGGCTGGGCGAAGCTTGCCGAGACCGCCCGGACCGCGCTGGCTGCGGCCGCGCCGGGCAGCGGTTTCCAGCTCGCCTGGGCGCGGGCCTTCCTCGGTGCCGCCCGCAGCCCCGAGGAGCTCGCCGTCCTGCGCGGCTGGCTGGAGGGCCGGGACATCCCGGCGGGCCTGACCGTCGACACCGAGCTGCGCTGGTCTCTGCTGGAGGCGCTGGCCGCCCGCGGCGCCGCGACCGACGAGGAGATCGGCGCCGAGCTCGACTCGGATCGCACCGCCAGCGGTGAGCGGGAGGCGGCCCTTGCGCGGGCGCTGCTGCCGACGCCGGAGAACAAGGCGGCGGTCTGGGCGAAGCTCACCGGCGGCGAGAAGCTGCCCAACTGGCTCAACCGGTCGCTGCTCCAGGGCTTCCAGTCGTCGACCCAGATCGAGCTGACCGCGCCGTACGCGCCGAAGTTCTTCGAGGTCGCCGACCAGGTGTGGACCCGGTCGGACAGCGAGCCGGCCCAGGAGTTCGTGATGCTGGCGTACCCGGCCTACCAGGTGAGCGAGGAGACCGTCGCGCTGACCGACGCCTGGCTCGCGGCCGAGGACCACTCGCCCTCGCTGCGCCGGCTGGTGGCCGAGGGCCGCGACGGCGTACTCCGGGCGCTCAAGGCCCGCAAGAAGGACGCCACAGCCTGACGTTTCCCGTGGGTCGCGAGGGATTCCGTTCCTCGCGACCCGCGAAACTCACGGCGGAGAAACCCACCGAAAACCACACTGCGTGAGTACGCTGGCACTCCGCGGTGATGGAGGTGGTGCGGTGGTGGTGCTCGGGCACAGTTCCCCGGCGCGATGGGCCGCCCCCGAGGGGCCGTGGACCGAGCCGGACCTGCACCTGTTCCCGCAGGACGGCCACCGCTACGAGATCGTCGACGGCAGCCTCCACGTCACGCCACCGCTGGCCGAGGAGCACGAAACCGTGGTCCGGGCGCTCGTCACCGCGCTGCGTGCGGCGGCACCGGAGGGCTGGTGGGTGTGCACCCGGCTCGGCATCGAGCTGGGTACGAGCAAGCTCATCCCCGACGTGACCGTGCTGCGCCCGCGCTCCTCCGGCGCGAGCTGGGCGGACCCGGCAGACGTGGCGCTGGTCATCGAGGTCGAGACCGACACCAGCCGGCGCTACGACCGCCTGCTCAAGCCCGACGTGTACGCCGAGGCCGGCATCGACGGCTACTGGCGCGTCGAGCCGCTGCCGGAGCCGGAGCTGCACGTCTACGAGCTCGGGCCGGACGGCTACCAACCGGCGCAGACGATTCGGGGCGCCGGCCCGGTGAAGGTCGACGCCCCGTTTCCCGTCCGGATCTCGCCGGACGCCTGGCTGTAATCCCCGGCTCAGTGCCGGCCGGCGTGGGAGGCCAGCTGGTCCAGGCCGGCGAGCACGCCGCCCGCCAGGTCTCCCCCGGCGAACGCCGCCGCCATCGAGAGCGCGGCGAGCTTGGCGTCACGGTCCGAGATGCGCCTGCGGGCGTCCGCGCCGGTGACGATCTCGAGGAGCCGCTGGCCGGGCGAGATCGCGAGGAGCACCGCCGTGGTCGCGCCGTCGAGCTGCCGGTGCAGCGCCTCAGCGCTCTCCCGGGTGGGCTCCTCGAGCGGGCCGATGTAGACGCTGAAGGTCAGGCCGGTCTGCTGGTCGGCGACGCGCAGGGCCTCGTCGAGGCGCAGCAGCTGCCGGGTGGTGAACGGCCCGTCGAGCGCCGCGATGCCCGCCTCGGACATCGTCAGCTCCGGCCGCTCGGTCAGCGTCGGGCCGCCGGCGTGGTCGAGGGCGGTGAGGGGCTGCTCGCCGCTGCTCACGATCGCCTGGTGCTCACCAACGGTCACTTGCGCCTCCAACCGGTCCGGGCCGCACCTGCCGGCCGCCGGGACCCTCGACGACCCCCGGCTCCAGCGCCCGAGTGGAGCCGTCGGACGCCTTGGCGCCGAAGGACGGGCTCACCTGCGAGGGTGACGCCAGGAACCAGATCGGGCGGAAGTCGTACGGCCGGCCGGGCCGGTAGCGGCGGTCGGGCCGGCTGCCGCGCCCACCGGCGGCGACGAGGGCCGCCACCACGACGATCACCGTTAATGGGATCGCCGCGTAGACCAGAAACGTGCTGAATATCGACAACCTCAACGCCCCCAGGCGTCAAAAGGAACCGGGCCAAGTCACTGTCTTCCCAGTGATCCGAACGTCAATCACGGTAGCTGAGTGTGCGGCGTCACGAAGCGGCGGGTGTCAAGACCCACTACGTGGGATGTCCCTGACCACGCGAAATCGGCCCGGAGGTGCGAAAATCACCTTCACGCGCCGTCCGCGACGTTTCCGCCCCGGACGGCAGGAGGGGGAGATCATGCGCCCATCCGTCCCGGCCGCTTGCGCGGCGCTCGCCCTGGCCGTGCCCGTGGTCCTGCTGCCGGATTCCCCCGCGCGGGCGGCCACCGTCTTCGTCGAGACCAACCCCAGCACCGTACGGGCCGGCGACGAGGTCGGGATCCGCGCCAGCTGCGACGACAACCTGACCGCCGCCAAGGTGACGGCCGAGCCGCTGGGCACGGTGACGGTCTCCCCCCGGTACGGCTTCCTGACGGCCACCGCCCGCGTCCCCGCCGCCACCGACGCGGGCGCCTACCCGGTGGGCCTGCGCTGCCCCGACGGCAAGGTGGCCACCAGCACCCTGCACGTGGTCGTCAAGGTGGAGCCGAAACGCGGCCCCGCTACCGGTGGGGGCGGCACCGCACCGGGCAGGTCCGCGCCGATGCTGATCGGCGGGGGCGCCACGGCGGTCGCGGCCGGCCTCGTCCTGGGCGTGGCGGCGCTGCGCCGCCGCCGGCCGAGCTGAGGCGGGGCCGATGTCACGCCCGGTACGGCCGACCCCGGCCGTTCCCGGTCCCCCCATGCCCGAGTCGGTGCTCCGCCGCCGCCCCGCCGAGATCGTGGCGGGAACGGTGCCCGAGAAGGCGGCACCGCGCGTGCCGCCCCCCTCGCTACCGCGTCGGAGAAGGCTTCCCGCTCCCCCACCCGTACGCGGCCGTCGCGCCGTGCCGATGGGTCTCATCGCCGTGCTGCTGGTCTTCGTCGGACTGTTCACCGTGGGCGTGGGCCTTGGGGCGGCGACCGGCTTCAACCTCGGCGACCTCTTCCGGGGGCCGGACAAGCCGCCGCCGCGCGACTTCCCGGTGCTGGAGCCCAGCCGTCCGCAGCGCCTGACGATTCCCGCCATCGATGTGGCGGCGCCGATCCTGACTGTCGGGCTGGCGGAGGACGGGTCGGTGGCCGTACCGCCGTTGAACCGGCACAACGAGGCGGGCTGGTTCGGCGGGGGCCCCACGCCGGGGCAGTACGGGCCGGCGCTGATCGTGGGGCATGCCGACACCCGTACCGGTCCCTCGGTCTTCCATCGGCTCCGCGAGCTGAAGCCGGGGCAGAAGATCGAGGTCCTGCGGGAGGACGACGAGACGGCCGTCTTCCAGGTGAACTCGGTGGAGCGCTACGGCAAGGAGAAGCTGCCGATCCGGCGCGTCTACGGCGACTACAGCAGACCGTCGCTGCGCCTGGTGACCTGCGGGGGCACGTGGCTCGGCGGCGAGCGCGGCTACTCCGACAACATCGTCGTCTTCGCCTCGTTGATCGGCACCAAGCCGGTCGGCGCCGACCGGCGGTAGCGGTCAGGCCGCCTCGGCCTCGACCGGCGTGGGCAGGTCGAGCCAGTCCGCCCACCGCGGGTCGGGGGTGCGGTGGCCGAGCACCCGCCAGGCCACGCCGCGCGGCGCCTGGGGCGGCGCGTGCAGGCGCCAGCCCAGCTCCGCGGGGGTCTTGTCGCCCTTGCTGTGATTGCACTTCGCGCACGCAGCGACGACGTTCTCCCAGGCGTGCAGGCCGCCCCGGCTGCGGGGGAAGACGTGGTCGATCGTCTCGGCGGAGCCGCGGCAGTAGGCGCACCGGCCGCCGTCGCGGGCGAAGATGGCCCGTCGCGAGAGTCCTACGTGGGTGCGGTACGGAACCTTCACGTACCGGGTCAGCCGGACGACGGAGGGCACCGGGAGGGCGTGGCGTGCGCTGTGCAGAATCCCGTCCCCGTCGGAGACGCATTCCGCCTTGGCGGTCAGCACGAGGATGGTCGCTCGACGCACCGATACGACGCACAGCGGCTCGTAGGTGGCGTTCAGAACCAACGCGGAAGAGCCCACTGCGGGTCGTATGTCAGGCATCGCGATCACCCTTCGGTGGAGGTGCTTGTAACCGCTCCCGGTGTGTTTGAAGTCGCATGCGAGGTCCGCCGAGGGCCTGTGAACGCCGATCCTCGTCCGCCAATAGTCCCTGATGAATGACGAATTGGCGAGCACAATCTGTGGCCGCGACGTAAACGTCTGAGGTCTCGTGCGAGGATGTCCGGTTCCCGGTCCGGGCCCGGCGGCCGGTACGGTGAGGACCCGTGATCCTGTTAGCCCCGCCCACCCCGCCGCCGTCCACCGACGTGATCGTCGACCAGACACCGCTGTCCGAACGCTGCAAGTCGGATGTGCTGTGTACGTGGATCTACGACAGCACCAACCACAATCAGTGGCTGGCCAACAGCGGCTACGTCCTGATCAGCAAGCCGTTGCGGATCCTGGCGATCATCCTTCTCGCCCTGCTGATCCGCTGGTTGCTGCACCGGGCGATCCGGCGGCTGACCACGTCCACCTCCCGGGCCGAGATGCCGGCGCTGCTGAAGCCCTTGCGCGAACGCACGGCCAAGCAGCCGGAAGCGGCGGAGAACCAGTTCATCCCGGAGCGCCGCCGCCAGCGGGCCGAGGCGATCGGCTCGGTGCTGCGCAGCTTCGTGACCGCAGTCATCGCCACGATGGCCGGCTTGCTGGTGATGGGCGAGCTCGGCTTCAACCTGGCCCCCTTGCTGGCCAGCGCGGGCATCGTCGGCGTCGCCCTGGGTTTCGGCGCGCAGAGCCTGGTCAAGGACCTCATAGCCGGCCTGTTCATGCTTCTGGAGGACCAGTACGGCGTCGGTGACTCGGTGGACCTCGGCGACGCCGTCGGTGTGGTGGAGACGGTCGGGCTGCGCGTCACGACCGTGCGCGACATGCGCGGCGTGCTGTGGTACATCCGCAACGGCGAGATCGTCCGGGTCGGCAACAAAAGCCAGGGCTGGGCGATGGTGGTCATCGACATCCCGATCGGCTTCGTGAACTCCGAGGAGGCGTCCGCCGTGCTCCGCCGGGCGGCGCTGGCGCTGGCGGACGAGCCCGAGCACGCGACCGAGTTCCTCGAGCCGCCCGACGTGATCGGCGTGGAACAGATGACCGTCGACGGCGCGGTCATCCGGACGATCGCCAAGACCACGGCGGACGGTCAGCCCGTCGTCCAACGTGAACTCCGCCGCCGGCTCACCGAGGCGCTGGAGAGCGCGGGCATCTCCGAACGCATCGCGATCTCGCGCATGCTGCCCCGATCGGCCGTGCCACCGGCGTTCCCGGGCCCCTCGCAGGATTCGTCGAGCACGCCCGGAGGTGCTACCTGACCTGCTGATACGGCATGATGGGGGATGTCCGCCCTCGACCGATTGGCCGATAATCCCCCCGTACGCCCTAGCCAGGGCTCGGCCGATCGGGCAGAATCGTGCAAGACGCATCTGCACATGCAGCGTCACGTACGCAGCCGGGAAGTGCGCACCGCCGGAACCCCGGTGACCGGCGTCCGTGACCGACCGCCGTCGGCGATCCCGCCGGCCGTCGCCATCGATGGAGGGCCCGGGTGTCCGACGACCGACCCGCTGCGCAACCCGGCGACAGAGCCGGCGGCGCAACGGAGCCGGACCGCCCGGTGACCTTCCGGGACGTCTTCGCGAACCGCGAATACCGCGCGCTGTACGTGTCCCTGATCGTCAACTGGGTCGGCGATTACCTGGCCCGTGCGGCCATCATCACCCTCGTCTACCAGCAGAGCGAGTCGGTGCTGCTGTCGGCCGCCTCGTTCGCGGTGAGCTACCTCCCGTGGATCATCGGCGGGCCGGTGCTGGCGGCGGTCGCCGAGCGCTATCCGTACCGCCGGGTTCTGATCGCCTCGGACCTGGCGCGTGCCCTCCCGATCGCGCTCATCGCCCTGCCGGGCATGCCCGTCCCCGCGATCTTCGCGCTGCTGTTCCTCGCGATGCTGGGCGCTCCGCCCACGCAGGCCGCGCGGTCCGCGCTCATCCCGCTCATGGTCCGGCGTGAGCACGTCGTCACCGTGCTGGCCGTGAACTCCTCGACGGCGCAGGCGGCGCAGGTCTTCGGTTACCTGGTCGGCGCCACCGTGGCCGTCGCCGTCGACGCCCGGCTCGGCATCGCCCTGGACGCGGTGTCCTTCCTCGTCTCGGCCGCCATCATCGCGATCGGCATCCGGCCACGGCCGGCCGCTGCCAGCCCCGCCGAGCGCCGCCATCTGCTGCGCGAGACCAGCGAGGGATACCGGCTCGTCTTCGGTACGCGGCTGCTGCGGTCGATCGCCCTGATGGTCTTCGCGCTCACGACGTTCACGATCCTGCCCGAGGGCCTCGCGGCCGGCTGGGCGGCGCTGTTCCACGCCGACCCGGCGGGCCGCGGCTTCGACCAGGGCCTGATCATGGCGGCCGGGCCGGTCGGGTTCGTGGTCGGCGGTCTCGTGGTGGGCCGGCTGGTGCCGCCGTCGCGCAAGACGCAGCTGGTCAGGCCGTTCGCCGTGCTGATGCCGCTGGCGCTGGCGCTGACCGCCTGGGCACCCAACGCCACCGTGGTGGCCGTCCTCGTGACGATCTCCGGGATAGCCCAGGGCGTGCTCATGCCGACGCTCAACGCGGTGTTCGTGCTCGCCCTGCCGCACGGCTACCGGGCCCGCGCGTACGGCGTGATGCAGGGAGGCATGCAGCTCACCCAGGGCCTCGCCGCCATCCTCAGCGGCGGCATCGCCCAGCACACGTCGATCCCGCTGGTCATGGGGCTCTGGAGCCTCGGCGGACTGGTCCTGATGGCGACGCTCGCCGCCCGCTGGCCGGGCCGGGCCGCGGCCGCCGGCGAGACCACGACCGCCGCGCGCGAGCCGGGCCCGCCCAAGGACGATCGGCCCGACCGGTCCGCCATGCGCGTCACACCCGGCCGGGTGCGCCCGACCGCTGCTGGCAGACTGGACGGGTGAGCGAGGTCAGCTTCTTCGAGGCGGTGGGTGGCGAACCCACCTTCCGCCGGCTCGTCGACCGGTTCTACGAGGGCGTCGCCAAGGATCCCCTGCTGCGCCCGATGTATCCGGAGGAGGACCTCGGGCCGGCCGCCGAGCGGCTGACGCTCTTCCTGATGCAGTACTGGGGTGGGCCGAACACCTACTCGGCCGGCCGGGGCCACCCGCGCCTGCGGATGCGTCACGCGCCGTTCCGGGTCGGCCCCGAGGAACGCGACGCGTGGCTGCTGCACATGCGCGAGGCCGTCGACTCGCTCGAGCTGCCGGAGGCGCAGCACGCCGCTCTGTGGGAGTACATGGAACGCGCGGCCTACTTCATGGTCAACACCATGGACGCGAGTCCCTGAGGCGGCGCCGCTCGTTGATCGGTTGACTCGCGCCCCGATCTTCCAGGAGCTGCCACCGATGCGACGCCGTCTGTTCGCCGCTGCCGCGCTGTCCTGCGCCACCCTGCTGGGGGCGATGCCCGCGGCGGCCGACCTCGCCCAACCCGCGGTGGTGTCGGCCAATCCGGTCGACACCACCCCGCACGTCCTGGACGGCACGGTGTGGGCCCTCGCCGTCGTCGGGGACACGGTGGTGGTCGGCGGCAGCTTCACCAAGGTCCAGGACAGCACGCGCAAGCTGACCTACGACCGGAAGAACGTCTTCGCGTACGGGCTCCGCGACGGCATCGTGCGCCCGTTCGCTCCCGCGGTCGACGCGCCGGTCTACGCGCTGGCGGCCGGGGCGGACAACACCGTCTACCTGGGCGGCGCCTTCAAGACCGTCAACCAGGCGGCCCAGCGCGGCGTGGCCCGGGTCTTCGTCGGCAACGGCGCCCGCGTGCCCGGCTTCGCAGCGAAGATCAACTGGGGTGACGTACGGGCGCTGACGGCCCAGGGCAGCCGCCTCTACCTCGGTGGCACCTTCAGCGCGGTCAACGGCGTCAGCCGGGTCGCGCTGGCCCGCGTCCACACCAGCTCGGGCCTGGTCGACGCCGGCTTCGACGCCAAGCTCTCCGCGCCGGGGCTGAGCCGTACCCGGGTGGAGCACTTCGACGTCTCCCCCGACGGCAAGCGCCTGATCGTCATCGGCGCCCTGCTCAAGGTCGGTACGGTCAGCCGCACGCAGATCGCCCTGTTCGACACGTCGGGCACCCGGGCGACGGTCCTGAGCTGGTACACCGACGCGTACCAGGCGGAGTGCATGAAGGGCTTCGACACGTACCTGCGGCAGGTGAAATTCTCTCCCGACGGCCGCTACTTCGTCGTGGTGTCGACGGGCCGCGCCTCCTCCCCCACGAAGCTCTGCGACTCGGCGGCGCGGTTCGAGACGACCGGCGGCGGTAAGCACAACCCGACGTGGGTGCAGCGCACCGGCGGCGACTCGCTCTACGCCGTCGCGGTCACGGGCAGCGCCGTGTACGTCGGCGGCCACCAGCGCTACCTGGACAACCCGTTCGGCAGCGACGCGAAGGGCCCCGGCCCGGGCGCGGTGGGCCGGGTGGGCATCGGGGCGCTCAACCCGGCGACGGGCCGGGCGCTGCCCTGGAACCCGAGCCTCAAGCGCAACGTGGGCGTCCGAGCGTTCCGGGCGGTGCCCGAGGGCCTGATCGTCGGCTGGGACACCGACCAGCTCGGCAGGGAGTACCACGGCCGGGTCGGCATGTTCCCGCTCGCCTGAGCCACAAAGACGGAAGGCCGGGCCCGACGGGGCCCGGCCTTTTCCATGTTCGGACTACAACAGAGCGCCTTCGTCGTGCAGCCAGTCGACGAACGAGGTCGCCACCGCGGCCCCGCAGTCGAGCATCTCCACGAGAAGTGCCTCGTGGGCTCCCGAGGCCAGCGGCACCTGCAGCTCCGCGTAGATCGGCAGCTGACCCCGTTCGGTGGGATCGCCGACGTACGCCTTGCAGAAGCGGCGGGTGTGGTTCCATTCGTTGACCACGCGGTAGGCGCGGTCGGCCCAGTCGGGCGGGACGGTCGCGTGCGGCCGGGCCCGCATCACCAGGATCTCGTCGTCCGGACCCTCGAGCGTGAACAGCACCGCGTGCCGTTCCCACATCGCCAGCAGGCTGCCGCCGCCGTCGGCGAGGAACCGGATGTCGAGCAGATCGAGGGCCTTGCCGATCCGAGTCAGGTCGACCGGGGCGACCTGTTCGGGCTCATCGATCGTGGACAGATCGGCGGAGGACATCGCCAAGCGTTCGGGCTCCCGCTGCGCCGGCACGCCGACGCGGACGCCGCGCTGCAACGCGACCTCGCCACCACTCTCGGGTTCGTTGTCTCCGGACGATCCGGGACGCCATGACCACCACGGCATCGTTGTGCACCTCACTCCCCAGCAGGTCAGCCGCCGGACGTAGCGGTGACCCGGGGGCGACGGTACCCGTACAGGTCGCGGAGGTCATCCCCTCAAAGGGAGGGCGCGACCGGACAACCGATGCAGCATCACCCTTTCGGGTGACCCCCTATGGGCATAACGGTCAATTCCCGGACCGGCTGTAGCCACGCGACTCCATATGGTGCCGAAAGTCCCACCCATCGTCCCGCTACGCACACGCGTGCTCCCGGACCGTCCACATCGGGCGTACCGAGGAAACCCATCCGGGAGACGGCCTGAACGAGCCGCTGCGGGACCGCCACCGGATCTCCCTGCGCCGGTGTGACGATCAGGGCGACGTGGTCCAGGAGGGCGTCACGGACCGCCCGCTGCCCCACCGAGCGGCCGCCGAGACCGGCGGCGGTCACCTCGCGCAGGGTGCCGGCGGCGGCGTCGGCCAGGCGGCTCAACTCGGCGGCGCCCACCGACTCGACGGCCTGGATGCCCGCGGGCGGCAGCGGCCAGCGCCACTCGGCGTCCCGGCGGCCGGGCAGTTCGCCGCCGCCGGCCGCGAGCACGGTGAGCAGGTCCCCGGCGGAGGCGGTGGCGTCACCCGGTCCGGGGCCCTCCACCTCCCGGGTGACCAGCACACCCCAGGGCACCCGGGCCCAGAGCGCGGTGCGCCCGGAGCGGCCGGAGCGCAGCCGGACCGGCAGCGAGCGGTCGAGGCGGGCGAGCCGGGCCACGAAGGCCCCGGCGTCGGCGACCCCGCGAATGCCGTGGTCACCCATGCTCATGCGTCCAGGTACGGCTTCAGGAACGCCCGCTCGGCCTCGGTCAGCCGGCGCGGGAACCCCTCGGCCAGGTTGTACGGAACACACACCGACCGGGCCCGGCTCGCGAGCACGTCGCCGTCGAACAGCTCGTACGCGACCGTGAACGACGCCGTACGCAGCTCGGAGATCCACAGGTCGATCCGGACCGGGTCGCCGTAGTCCACCGGACGCAGGTAGTCGATCTCATGGCGCGAGATCACGATGCCCTCCTCGAACGACGTGAGCCCCTGGGCCCGGGCGCCGACGAAGAACATGGCGACGCGCGCCTCCTCGTAGAGGGTGAGGAAGCGCGCGTTGTTGACGTGGCCGTACGCGTCCATGTCGGACCAGCGCACGGCCACCTCATAGGTGAATCTCTCCCTCACGATTTTCCCTTGGGTTTTCCGCCGCGGGAAGACTCAGTCACGTGTGAGCTTGCGGTAGGTCACCCGGTGCGGGCGGGCCGCGTCGGCGCCGAGCCGGTCGATCTTGTTCTTCTCGTACGCGTCGTAGTTGCCCTCGAACCAGAACCAGTTGTCCGGGTCCTCCTCGGTGCCCTCCCAGGCGAGCATGTGCGTCGCCACCCGGTCGAGGAACATCCGGTCGTGGGAGATGACCACGGCGCAGCCCGGGAACTCCAGCAGCGCGTTCTCCAGGCTCGACAGCGTCTCGACGTCGAGGTCGTTGGTCGGCTCGTCGAGCAGGATCACGTTGCCGCCGATCTTGAGCGTCATCGCGAGGTTGAGCCGGTTGCGCTCACCACCGGAGAGCACCTTGACCGGCTTCTGCTGGTCCGGGCCCTTGAAGCCGAACGCGGCCACGTAGGCGCGGCTCGGCATCTCCACCTTGCCGACCATCATGTGGTCGAGACCGTCGGAGACGACCTCCCACACGGTCTTACTGCCGTCGAGCCCGGACCGGTTCTGGTCGACGTACGACAGCTTCACCGTCTCGCCGATGCGGACCGAACCCTCGTCCGGCTTCTCCAGCCCGACGATGGTCTTGAACAGGGTGGTCTTGCCGACGCCGTTCGGGCCGATGATGCCGACGATGCCGTTGCGCGGCAGCGAGAAGGACAGGTGGTCGATGAGCACCCGGTCGTCGAAGCCCTTGACCAGGCCGTTGGCCTCGATCACCGTGTTGCCCAGGCGCGGGCCCGGCGGGATCTGGATCTCCTCGAAGTCCAGCTTTCGGGTCTTCTCCGCCTCGGTGGCCATCTCCTCGTAGCGCTCGAGGCGGGCCTTGGACTTGGTCTGGCGGGCCTTGGCGTTGGAGCGGACCCACTCGAGTTCCTCGGTGAGGCGCTTCTGCAGCTTCTGGTCCTTGCGGCCCTGCACCGCGAGGCGGGCCGCCTTCTTGTCCAGGTAGGTGGAGTAGTTGCCCTCGTACGGGTACGCCCGGCCGCGGTCCAGCTCGAGGATCCAGGTGGCCACGTTGTCCAGGAAGTACCGGTCGTGGGTGATGGCGATCACGGTGCCGGCGTACTTGGCGAGGTGCTGCTCCAGCCACTGCACGCTCTCGGCGTCCAGGTGGTTGGTGGGCTCGTCGAGCAGCAGCAGGTCGGGCGCCTCGAGCAGCAGCTTGCACAGCGCGACCCGGCGGCGCTCACCACCGGAGAGCTGGGTGACGTCCGCGTCCGGCGGCGGGCAGCGCAGGGCGTCCATCGCCAGCTCGAGCTGCGAGTCGACGTCCCATGCGTTGGAGTGGTCGAGCTCCTCCTGGAGCTTGCCCATCTCCTCCATCAGCTCGTCGGTGTAGTCGGTGGCCATCTGCTCGGCGATCTTGTTGAACCGCTCGAGCTTGGCCTTGGTCTCCGCAACGGCCTCCTCGATGTTGCCGAGGACCGTCTTTGCGTCGTTGAGCGGGGGCTCCTGGGCCAGCATGCCGACGGTGTAGCCGGGCATCAGCCGGGCCTCACCGTTGCTGACCTGGTCCACGCCCGCCATGATCTTGAGCAGACTGGACTTACCGGCGCCGTTCGGACCGACGACACCGATCTTGACCCCGGGCAGGAAGTTCAGCGTCACGTTGTCGAGCACGACCTTGTCGCCGTGCGCCTTGCGCGCCTTCTCCAAGGTGTAGATGAACTGGGCCACGGTGCGGCCTACCTCCGTGAGTTGAATTCCGGTGCCGGAATGGGAGCACAATCTTTCCAGGTCGCTCCCCGGCCGCTTACAACAACCCCGCCCGCCGCACAAGGATTCCCCGCGCGATCACTCCTCCGGCCGGACCTCGTACGTGCTCTCGTCGCCCTTGACGGTGACCCGCAGCTCGCTCCCGTTGACCGCGAACGTGTTCCCGTCGGCCGCCTTGGCGGTGTAGGTGTCGCCGTCCTGGGTCACGTCGGAGAGGAAGAGCGCGGTCTCCCCCTCGACCCACTTGGCCGCTTCCCCGCCCCGATTCGCCTGGTAGTAAAGCTTTCCGGCGGAATCGTGGCAGATCCAGACGGTCGTGCCGGTCTCGTCGGCCCGTACCCGCAGGATCTGGGTCAGCGAGTCGTCGAAGCCCAGCCGACGGGCCGTCTCCCTCATCTCCGGCGGGCAGGCGACCCCGTCGCCGTCCGCCGACCCCGGCTCCTGCGGGACGCCGGACGTGGGTGAGACCGAGGCGCCCTCATGGCGGGTGCCCAGCGCGAAGCCCGCCGACATCCCGATGATGCTCAGGAAGACGGTGGCGATGACCACAGGGAAGAACAGTGGTCGCCGCGGCGGGGGAAGATCAACGGGCAGGCTCACCGGCCAAGGATGGCACCTGTTCGCCAGACGCGGTGCCGCGGCGCCGGAACATGCCTCGGCAGGCCCCGGCTGGCTACGCACAGTAGGCTCAGCAGCGGGGAACCAGAACGACCCGGAGGTGCTCTCAGCGTGGCCGAACGAAGTTCCTTCGTCGTAGTCGCCAACCGCCTGCCCGTGGACGAGGTCATCGTCGACGGCGAGCGGCAGTGGCGCCCGAGTCCAGGGGGTCTCGTGACCGCCCTGCACCCCGTGCTGACCCAGCAGCGGGGCACGTGGATCGGGTGGGCCGGCGGGGACGGCGAAGCGCCGGAGCCGTTCGAGCTGGAAGGGATCCACATCCATCCCGTGCCGCTGAGCGCGGAGGAGCTCGAGCGCTACTACGAGGGCCAGTCCAACGCGACGATCTGGCCGCTGTATCACGACGCCGTCGAGACGCCGGTGTACAAGCGTCGCTGGCGTGAGACGTACAGGGTGGTCAACCAGCGCTTCGCCCAGGCCGCGGCGGAGGTCGCCGACGAGGGTGCGACCGTCTGGGTGCAGGACTACCAGCTGCAGCTGGTGCCGGCGATGCTCCGGGAGGTCCGCCCCGACCTGCGGATCGGCTTCTTCCTGCACATCCCGTTCCCGCCGATCGAGCTGTTCATGCAGATGCCGTTCCGCGCCGAGATCCTGCGCGGCCTGCTCGGCGCCGACCTGGTGGGCTTCCAGCAGCGCCTCGCCGCGCAGAACTTCGTCCGGCTCGCCCGGCACCTGCTCGGGTTGCGCTACGAGGGCCAGTCGATCCAGGTCGACGGCCGCAAGGTCAAGGCGGGCGCCTTCCCGATCAGCATCGACACCGCGGACATGGAACGGATGGCCGCGGACCCGAAGGTGCAGGCCCGGGCCAAGGAGATCCGTGCGGAGCTCGGCGACCCGGAGACGATCATCCTCGGCGTCGACCGGCTCGACTACACCAAGGGCATCGAGCTGCGCCTCAAGGCCTTCCGGGAGCTGCTGGCCGACGGCAGGCTCAGCGTGCCGGACGCGGTCATGGTGCAGGTCGCGACGCCGAGCCGGGAACGCGTCGAGCACTACCAGACGCTGCGTGTGAAGGTGGAGCGCGAGGTCGGCCGGATCAACGGCGAGTTCGGCAAGGTCGGCATGCCGGCCGTGCACTACCTGCACCAGTCGTACAGCAAGCAGGAACTGGCGGCCCTGTACGTCGCGGCCGACGTCATGATGGTGACGCCGCTGCGCGACGGCATGAACCTGGTCGCCAAGGAGTACGTGGCCTGCCGGTCCGACCGCGGCGGGGCGCTGGTGCTGAGCGAGTTCGCCGGCGCTGCGACGGAGCTGCGGCAGGCCTTCCTGTGCAACCCGCACGACCCGGACGGGGTCAAGGACGCGCTCCTGCGTGCCGTGGGCGCCGAGCCGTCCGAGCTCAAGCGGCGGATGCGGGTCATGCAGCGGCACCTGCGGACCCACGACGTCGCCGAGTGGGCCCGCTCGTTCCTCAAGGAGCTCGGCGCCTCGGAGCCCGGCACCGCGCCGGACCCGGAGGAGCCGGACTCAGAGAAATAGGCAGAACGGATGGCCGGCCGGGTCGAGATAGACCCGGACGTCCTCCTGCGGCTGGTAGTCGGCCCGGCCGGCCCCCGCCTTCTCGGCATGCGCGCAGGCCGCGTCGAGGTCGTCGACGCGAATGTCGAGGTGCACGCTCATCTGGGGGTCGTCGGGGCCGGCCGGCCAGACCGGGCGGACGTAGTCCTTCTCGGTCTGGAACGACAGGGCGGTCGGGCCCGCGGGTGCGCCCAGCGTCACCCAGCCCGGTTCGTCCTGCACGACGTTCCAGCCCAGCAGCCGCTGGTAGAACGCCGCGAGCTCCTGGGCGTCCGGGGCGTCCAGCGTGACCCCCGCCAGTGTCATCTGCGGTCGCTCGCTCATAGATGCGAGTTACCCATCCGTACGGTGACTATCCCAACACCGGAACGACATCCCCGATCACCACGACGGCCGGCGGCCGCAGTCCCGCGGCGGCCGTCGCCGCGGCGACCTCCCCGAGGGTGCTGCGCAGCACCCGCTGCGAGCTCGTCGAACCCTCCTGGACCACCGCGGCCGGGGTGTCGGCGGCGCGCCCCTCGGCCAGCAGCCGCTCGGCGATCCGCGGCAGGTTCTTGAGGCCCATCATGATCACCAGGGTGCCGCGCAGCCGGGCCAGCGCCGCCCAGTCCACGAGGGACTGGTCGCTCTCCGGCGGCACGTGCCCGGACACCACCGCGAACTCGTGCGCGACCCCGCGGTGGGTGACCGGGATGCCGGCCAGCGCGGCCGCGGCGATCGAACTGGTCACCCCGGGCACCACCGTCACCGGTACGCCCGCCTTGGCGCAGGCCAGCACCTCCTCGCCGCCGCGACCGAACACGAACGGGTCGCCGCCCTTGAGCCGCACCACGAACTTGCCGGCCTGCGCCCGCTCGACCAGGATCCGGTTGATCTCCTCCTGGGCCGCCGACGGCCCGTACGGGATCTTGGCGGCGTCGACGAGCTCGACGTCGGGACGCAGCTCGTCCAGCAGCATGCCGGGCACCAGCCGGTCCGCCACCACGACCTCGGCCCGGTTCAGCAGCCGGCGACCCTTGACGGTGATCAGCTCGGGGTCGCCCGGGCCGCTGCCGACCAGGAACACCTGCCCCCGCTCGGTGCGGTGGGTGAGCAACTCGTTGTTCTCCAGCGCGGCGGCGATGAGATCGCGCAACGCCATCGCGTTGCGGCGGTCACCGCCGTCGGTCACCGCGACGGTGATCTGCCCCTGCCGGGTCACCGCCGGGGTCCAGGCCGTCGCGGCGTCGCGGTCGTCCGCGCGTACGCAGAAGACGCGGCGCTCCTCGGCCGCCACACTCACCTCGGCGGCCGCGCTCGGATCGTCGACGGCGACCTGCACCAGCCAGGCACCGTCCAGATCGGACGGCTCGAACCGGCCCTCCCGCCAGCTCAGCCGGCCCGCGTCCACGTACGCCCGCAGCGCCGGCGTAAGCACAGGCGAGACGATCTCGACGCGCGCCCCGGCGGCGAGCAGGGCCGGCATGCGGCGGGTCGCCACCGCCCCGCCGCCCACGACGAGCACCCGGCGGCCGTCGAGCCGCAGTGCCAACGGGTACAGGTTCACTTCTCCGAGACCCCCGCCGAGTCGAACGTGGCCACCTCGCGCAGGACGCGGACCGCGCCGGCGACGACCGGGAGGGACAGGGCGGCGCCCGTACCCTCGCCGAGCCGCATGCCCAGGTCGAGCAGCGGGGTGAGGCCCAGGTGGGCGAGGGCGACCGAGGCACCAGGCTCGACCGAGCGGTGCCCGGCGACCATCGCGGCGACGGCGGCGGGCGCGAACGCCGCGGCCACCACCGCGGCGGAGGCGGCGATGACACCGTCGACGATCACCGGCACGCGGCGGGCCGCGGCGCCCAGGATGAAGCCGGCCAGCGCCGCGTGCTCCAGCCCGCCGACGGCGGCCAGGGTCGCGAGCGGCCGGGCCGGGTCCGGGCGGTGCAGCGCGAGCGCGCGGGTGACGACGTCGACCTTCCGCGCGTACGTCTCGTCGTCGACGCCGGTGCCGCGACCGGTCACCGCGGCCGGAGCGGCGCCGGTGAAGGCCGCGATCAGCGCCGCCGCCGGGGTGGTGTTGGCGATGCCCATGTCACCGGTGAGCAGGCACTTCGCCCCGCCGTCCACCAGCGCCCCGGCCACCGAGATGCCGGTCTCGAGGGCGGCCCGCGCCTCCTCCGGCGTCATGGCCGCGGTGACGGCCAGGTCGCGGGTGCCGCGGCGCACGTTGGCGTCCAGCAGGTTGTCGCCACCGTGCAGCGGTACGCCCACCCCGACGTCGACCACCATGAGCGAGGCGCCGACCTGCCGGGCGAACGCGTTGATCACGGCTCCGCCGGCGAGGAAGTTCGCCACCATCTGCGCGGTGACCTCCTGCGGCCACGGCGTGACGCCCTGGGCGTGCACCCCGTGGTCCCCGGCGAAGACCGCGATGGCGGCCGGCTCCGGCATCGGCGGCGGGCAGGTCCCGGCCAGGCCGGACAGGCGTACGGACAGCTCCTCGAGCACGCCCAGCGAGCCGGCCGGCTTGGTCAGCCGCGACTGCAGGTCACGGGCGGCGGCCATGGCCGGCTCATCGGCGGGCCCGATGGCGGCGAGGGTCGTCTCCAGGGTCACTGGCGCTCCTTCAGCACGTCGGTCAGCGTCGCGAGGAACGCGTCGCTGGTGGCAGTGTCGCGCACGGCGACTCGCAGCCAGTCGGCACCCAGCCCCGGAAAGGTGTCGCCGCGCCTGACCGCGTACCCGCGTCTGCGCAGTTCAAGGCGCACCTGGCCGGCGCCGGGAAGGCGCAGCGCGACGAAGGCAGCGGCCGGATCGCCCGCGACAGTGACATCCGGCACGCCACGCAACCCGGCAACCAGGTGATCACGCTCGGCGGCGAGGGCCGCGGCGATCCCGCGCTCGGCGGCGACGGCCACCGGCGACGCGCACGCCTCGGCCGCGGCCAGGGCCGGGGTCGACACCGCCCAGAGCGGCTGGGCGGCGGCGAGGCGGGTGATCAGATCCGGCCCGGCGAGGGCGTAGCCGATCCGCAGGCCCG
This sequence comes from Actinoplanes sp. NPDC051475, assembly GCF_040689425.1. NCBI lineage: Bacteria > Bacillati > Actinomycetota > Actinomycetes > Micromonosporales > Micromonosporaceae > Actinoplanes > Actinoplanes sp. NPDC051475. The sequence goes on along the minus strand of NZ_JBFAZZ010000019.1, from coordinate 101,633 downwards.
CCAGCCCCCAGGTCTTGGTGAGGCTGCGCAGCACGATGAGGCCCGGCAGGTCGCGGCGGCCGGCGAGCGACTCCGGCTCGCCGTCGACGCCCGTGCGCCAGGTGGTGTCGGAGAACGCCTCGTCGACGACCAGGACCCGGCCGGGCCGCGCGAGTTCGGCGACGTCCTCAGCCGGGTGCAGGACGGAGGTGGGATTGGTCGGGTTGCCCACGAAGACCAGGTCGGCATCGTCGGGCACCAACGCCGGATCCAGGCGGAACCCGTCCTGCTCGCGCAGCACGACCCGCCCGACCTCGTGGCCAGCGTTGCGCAGCGCCGCCTCGGGCTCGGTGAACTGCGGATGCACGACGACCGGGTGCCGCGCGGCGATCGCCCGGGCGATCAGCACGAAGGCCTGAGCGGCACCGGCCGTCAGGAGCACCTCCCGCAGGTCCCGGCCGTGGCGGCGGGCGACGGCCTCGGTGGCACGCGTCGCGTCGGGATAGGCGGCGAGATCGGTGAGCGTGGCCGCGATCGGATCGGCGAGCCAGGCGGGCATCGGCTGCCGCCGTACGTTGACGGCCAGGTCCACCAGGCCCGGTGCCACCTCGGCGTCGCCGTGGTGGTGCAGATCCATCTCCACCCCGCCAGCATGCCGGATCGGAAACCGGCGGCCACTTCGGCCGTTCCGTCGGGACATGAGCGGTTTTGTCATACCTTCGAAGGGTGACGAAGACCGGACTCGCCAAAGCTGGACGGCTCGCCCCGCTCATCCGGGCCGGACTCATCGCCGGGCTCGCCATCGCCGGCCTGATCTTCCCCCTGGTCGCCCTCGCCGGCGTCCAGGCGAAGAACGGGGCCGACGCGCTGCAGAGCATGCCCGAACAGCTCTCGGTCGTCCCGTCAGCGCAGACCACCTACGTGTACGCGAACGACGGCAAGACGCTGCTCACCATGTTCTACGAGGAGCACCGCAAGCCGACCAAGATCGATGACATGTCGCCGTACATCCTCAAGGCGATCGTGGCCTCGGAGGACACCCGGTTCTACGAGCACAACGGCGTCGACCCCAAGGGAGTGGCCCGCGCCTTCGTCGCCAACCAGCAGGCCGGCGGCGTCTCCCAGGGCGCATCGACGCTGACCATGCAGTACGTCCGCATGGCGCTGCGCGACGGGGCCAAGACGCCCAAGGAGGCCCTCGAGGCCACCGAGCAGACCACCGCGCGCAAGCTGCGGGAGATGCGCCTCGCCATCGAGCTCGAGCAGCGCGTGTCGAAGGAGGAGATCCTCCAGCGGTACCTGAACTCGGCGTACTTCGGGCACCGGGCGTACGGGATCTTCGCGGCGTCGGAGGTGTTCTTCTCCAAGACGCCCAAGACGCTGTCGCTGACCGAGGCGGCCACCCTCGCCGGGCTGGTCAAGGCGCCCTCGGCGTACGACCCGGCCGTCAACGACCAGACGGCGGCGACCGAGCGGCGCAACTACGTCATCGACCAGATGGTCAAGATGGGCACGATCAGCGAGGAGAAGGCCCGGTCCGCCAAGAAGTCGAAGATCAGGCTCAAGCTGACGAGCCCGCCCAACGACTGCGTCTCGGTGCCGAAGGAGCACAACGACTGGGGGTTCTTCTGCGACTACCTCCGCAACTGGTGGATGGAGCAGCCGGCCTTCGGTGCCAACGCCCAGGAACGCCTCGAGAACCTGCGCCGCGGCGGCTACAAGGTCGTGACCACCATCGACCCGAAGATCCAGGCGTCGGCGATCGAGCACGTCCTCGACAAGGAGAAGAAGAAGAGCGTCTACGCCCACGGCGAGGTGGTCATCGAACCAGGCACCGGCCGCATCAAGGCCATGGCCGTCAACCGCCGCTACTCGCTCGACCAGCGGAAGAACGGCGAGCACAGCGACCGCCGCCTGCGCGACAAGGTCCGCGGCAACTACCCCAACACGGTCAACCCGCTCCTCGGCGGCGGCGACATGGCGGGCTACCAGGCCGGCTCCACCTTCAAGATCTTCACCATGCTGGCGGCCCTGGACGAGGGCATGCCCCTCGACACGGCTTTCAACGCTCCCCAGCGGTACGTCTCCAGGTACATCACCGCCCCGGGCCCGGCCACCTGCGGCATCCACTGGTGCCCGAAGAACTCCAGCGCCTCGATGAGCGGCCGCCAGACCATGTGGAGCGGCTTCGGCAAGTCGGTCAACACGTACTGGGTGCAGGTGGAGCAGAAGGTCGGCGCGGAGAAGGCGGTCCGGATGGCGGAGCGGCTCGGCCTGAAGTGGCGTACGGAGATCGACAAGATGCTCGCCACCCCGGAGCACGCGAACGGCTGGGGCGCCTTCACCCTCGGCGTGAGCGACGCGACCCCGATCGAGATGGCCAACGTCTTCGCCACCCTCGCGGCGGAGGGCAAGTACTGCGAGCCGATCCCGGTCCGAATGATCAACACCCGCGACGGCGCGAGCCTGGAATACAAGGGCAAGAAGGTCGCCGGCCCCCGCTGCCACCAGGCGCTGCGCCCGGCGGTGGCCCAGGCGGCGACGGACGCGGCCCGCTGCGTGACGGGCTACGGCGCGGCGAAGGGATCATGCGGTGGCTGGGAGACCTCGCCGATGGTCCACGCCACCCTGCAGCGGCCGGTGGCGGGCAAGAGCGGCACGACGGACAGCAACCGGAGCGCCTGGTTCTGCGGCTTCACCCCGCAGCTGGCGGCGGCGGCCTTCGTGGCCGATCCCGACAACCCGGACAACACCGTGGGGACCAGCCGGGGGACGATCTCGAAGTACACCGTGGCGGAGACGTTGAAGGATGCGCTGAAGGGGCTGCCGAAGGCGAAGTTCAATCCGCCTCCGGACGAGATGGTGCACGGGGGCTGAACCTTTCTCCGATCAGTGGGGTGCGGTGACGGGGCGCCAGTGCGGGTCGCGGCCCGCCAGCCCGACCGCCTGCTCCAGCAGGGTGGCCTCGTCGTCCACGGGGACGACCGGGCCGAACAGCCCGGGCGTGCCCTGCTCCGGGCCCTGGGACAGGAACTCGATGAGGTGCTCGAGGGTGCGGGGATCGGCCGCATACTCCTGACCTGTGGCTCGTGCCAGGTCCCAGCCGTGCATGATGAGCTCGTTGATCGCCACGGTGCCCATGGCGGCGGCCGGCATGGTGACGCCGCCCGCTCGGGCCGTGCCTTCCCAGGCCGTGGGTTGTTTCCAGGCTGTCGCGAGGTCTTCGAGGACGACCGGGAGGCGGCTGCGCCAGTGGCGGTTGAGGTTGGCCGCCGAGGGCTGGGGTGGGGCGGAATCGGTGCCGGGGGCGTCGGTCTTCTTCTGGGCCGCCTGGGTGAACGCCCAGCAGAGGCCCATCAGGTGATCGAGCAGGTCGCCGACGGTCCAGCCGGGGCACGGCGTCGGCGCGGTGAGATGGCCATCGGTGATGCCGAACAGCAGGGACCGGATCTGACGGACCGGCGGGTCGAAATCGAGCGGCACACGATCAGCCACGGTCGTTCTCCCTTCTCGCGGACCCCCTCACCGTAAGGCCAGGCTGCGACTATTGCCGGGCGGCGTGTCGTGCGGCGACACGCCGCGTCCGCCGGGCATCATCGAGCCGGTGCGCGCGAGGGCGGTCGCGAGGCTTGGTGTCACCGGGCTCGTGTGGCCGTACCCATCAAGATTTTGGAAGTGTCACGGCCGTGAGTGACAACGTGGCCTCGCCCGGATCGTCCTCTCGCGGAGCCGGCGGGCTTTCCGGCATCCCGCCCTGCACCGGTACGGACGGCAGCGCGGTCGCCGCCACCAGACGCCGCGCGATCTCCGGAGCGCCGGCCCAATGCAGGCCGAGCTGCGACGCGTGCACCTGCCGCCACACGAAGCCTTCCGGGTTGCCGCCGGACCATGTCCACGCCGGAACCTGACCCGCACGCGGCGTCACGATCGCCCGGTGCTGCTTGTAGCCGGTGATCCGCGCCCCGGCCGGAGCGAGAGGCGAGGTGGCCGGCGCTGTCGCCTCGCGGTACCCGGCCACGGTTTGCGTGCCCGTCGTCGCGGATGCGTCCAGGACGCCGCACATCGGCCGGCCGTCGAAGTCCCGGGCCAGCCACGGCAGTCCGACGCCTTCCGCGACGATCGGGCCGCCCTCGTGGGCGAGCTGGGCGACGGCCGCGCAGAGGCGCCGGTTCGCCGAGAGCTCCTCCGCGTAGCCCTCGGGGAGACCGGCGCCGATCATCAGGGCCCGGGTGCCGGGTGGAAGCGTCTCGTCGCGCAGCGGGTCGACCACGGCGACGTCCGCCCCGGCGGCCACCAGCAGCTCCGCCGTCTCGACGTACGTGTAGGGCGCGCCCGGCCCGCCCGCCAGCGCGATCACCGGGCGGGTCTCGAACGGGACCGGAGGTTCACCGGTCGCCTCGGCCAGGGCGTCCGCCGGCGACCAGGCCGTGCCCGGCAGCGCGGGCGCGGTGTCCGCCAGGGCCATGATGCGGTCCAGGTCGAGCGCTCCCGCGACGGATTCGCCCAGGCGGCGGACGGCACGGACGGCTTCGACCGTACGGTGGGCGACCGGCACCGGGCCCTGGGCACGCGCCGGCAGAACCGCGGGAAGGTCGCCGCGACGCAGCGCGCCGAGCACGGGCATACCGATGTCGTCCAGCGCGGTACGCAGCATCTCCTCGTGCCGCGGCGACGCGACCCGGTTGAGCACGACGCCGCCGAGGTGCACCATCTCGTCGAACATCCGGAAGCCGTGCACGAGCGCCGCCAGCGAATGTCCCATCGCGGCGACGTCGACGATCAACAGGACCGGCGCGCGCAGGGCGGCCGCGACCGCGGCGGTGCCGTCGATCTCGGGCTGGCCGGTGAGGCTGTCGAACAGGCCCATCGCGCCCTCGATGACCGAGAACTGCGCCCCGGCCGCGCCGTGGGCGAACAGCGGCGCGATGCGCTGGGCGCCCACCAGGCGAGGGTCGAGGTTGCGGCCCGGCCGGCCGGCGGCCAGACCCAGGTACGCCGCGTCGGTGTGGTCCGGCCCGACCTTGAAACCGGCCGCGGGAATCCCCCGGGCGGCACACGCCGCCAGCAACCCCACAGCGATCGCTGTCTTGCCGTGCCCGGACGAGGGGGCGCTCACCACCAGACGTGATGGCGTGGTCATCAATGGCTCCCTCGGGGATATGGAAAACGCCGCCGACGTGATATGCCCGCCGGCAGTCGCACCCTACCTGCCAGCCGCGAACCGCCGTCGCCGCCCGGGTAGCCTCAGGTCGTGTACCGGTTCCTGCTGACCCCCCGCTGGCTCGCCGCGGCGGCGCTGACCGTGGCCGCATCGGTGGTCATGGTGTTGCTCGGCAACTGGCAGCTGCACCGGTACCACGAGCGCAGCGCGATCAATCACCGCATCGACGCGGCCGACTCGGCGCCGGCCATTCCGCTGACGTCCGTGCTGGTCAAACCCGCTGCGGCAGGCACGCTGGGAGCCCGCCCCGGCGAGGACCAGGCATGGACGAAGGTCACCGTGACCGGACGGTACGACGCCACGCACGAGATCCAGGCCCGCGGTCGTACGGTCGAGAGCAAAGTCGGATTCGAAATCGTCACCCCCCTCGTCCTGCCGGATGGGACGGCGGTCCTGATCGACCGCGGCTGGGTCCCGTCGCGGGACGGCGACGCCATCTCGCCGCCGGTCGCGTCCCCACCCCCGGCGGGCGACGTGACGGTGGTCGGCCAGCTCCACCTCTCGGAAAGCCACCCCTCGGCCGTCTCGCGCCGGGACGGGCGCCTCGACACACGCAGGATCTCGCTGCCCCGTCTGGCCAAGGAAATGCCCTATCCCGTGTACGGGGCATACGTGCTGCAGAGCGACCCGGCGGAGGGCTTCTCCCGCATCCCGATCGACCACGAGGACTCGTGGCAGAACGGCGGGTACGCGGTGCAGTGGTGGATGTTCGCGGTGATGGCGTTGTTGGCGTACGGGTGGCAGGCGCGGAGGGAAGCGCAGGGGGACACGCCCAAGAAGCGGGTTGATCGCGTGGCGGCGGCCGACGAGCGCGGGAAGCCCGTGCCGACGAGCCGTGTGCCTGATTGACGGGTGGTTCCCGCTCGCGCGCGGGCGTTTCGTGTACTCGCGCGGGGCGTTTCGTGCGTGCGTGAGCCCGGCTAGGGTTCTTGGGGTGACGTTCCCCCAGGATCCGGCCGCCGGCGACCCGTGGAGCGTGCCGGCCCCTCCCCCGCCCGCCGCCGACCTGCCGGCGGTCCCCGGCCCGGTGATCGTGCAGATCGGGGACATGGGCGTGACCTCGACGGTCGTCCACACGCCGGCCGGGGACATCCCGCTCGCGGGTTCCACGTGGACGGTCCACGACTACTGGCACAACGAGACCAAGATCCCGAAGTGGGCCATCATCGCGGCGATCGCGGGCTTCTGCGTGCTGACCGTGTTCAGCCTGCTGTTCCTGCTGGTCAAGGTGACGATCACCCAGGGCACGGTGCAGGTCACGGTGACGAATGGGACCCGGCAGTACGTCGCCCGAATCCCGGTGACGGACCAGACCCAGGTCACGTACGTCCATCAGCAGGTGAACTACGTGAGGTCACTCGCGGCGCTCTGACTCAATCCCGTGTTGCGACCCGCGGTGACCACCCCCTCGCCCCCGTGTTTCGCGCACCGCTTGTCTTCGCGCCCTCGCCGGTGCTGGTTGTTCAGCCTTCGGGCGGCGTGTTGCCGCCGACGGCCCACACCATGTCGATCGTGTCCGCCTCCTCGGCGCGTTTGTCGTCGCGGTAACGCAGCACCCGGGCGAACCGCAGGGCCACGCCGCCCGGGTAGCGCGGTGAGGACTGGACGCCGTCGAAGGCGATCTCGACCACCTGCTCCGGGCGTACCGTCACCACCCAGCCGGAATCGTCGACGGCCAGTTCCTTGAAGCGCTCGGTCTGCCAGCGCAGCAGCTCGTCGGTCAGGCCCTTGAAGGTCTTGCCCAGCATCACGAACCCACCGGTACGCGGGTCACGGGCGCCCAGGTGCAGGTTGGACAGCCAGCCCTTGCGGCGCCCGTGTCCCCACTCGACCGCCAGGACCACGAGGTCGAGGGTGTGCCGGGGTTTCACCTTCACCCAGGCCGCGCCGCGGCGACCCACGTCGTACGGAGCTTCCTGCGCCTTGATGACGACGCCCTCCTGGCCGGCGGCGAGCGCGGCGGCGAAGGCCTCCTGAGCCTGCTCGCCGCTCTCGACCGTGCGGCGGCCGACGATGAGCCCCGGCGGGAGGGTGTCGGCCAGCGCGGCCCAGCGGACGCGTCCCGGCTCGTCGAGCAGGTCGGTGCCGTCGAGGTGCAGCAGGTCGAAGAAGAACGGGACGAGCGGGGGGCGCTCGACGGGACCGACCGATGCACCGCGGCGGGCGCCTCGGGTAGCGGCCCGGCTCGACGTCTCCTGGAAGGGCCGCGGACGGCCGTCGGTGTGGAGCGCCATCGCTTCGCCGTCGAGCACGATGTCGGACACGGGCAGCGCCCGCGCGGCGGCGGCGACCTCCGGGAGGCGGGGCGTGATGTCGTCCAGGCTGCGGGTGAAGACGGCGACGTCGTCGCCGGAGCGGTGCACCTGGATGCGGATGCCGTCGAGCTTGACGTCGACGGTGGCGGGCGACCCGGTGGCGAGCAGGGCGGCGTCGACGTCCGGGGCGCTGCTGGCCAGCATCGGGGTCAGCGGCGTGCCGACCTGCAAACTGATCCCGGCCAGCGCGGGCGCGCCGCCGCCCAGGGCAGCGACCGCCACCTGCTTGAGGTCACCGGAGAGCAGCAGCGCACGGCGGACGGCGGTAACCGGCACCTCCGCGGCTCGCGCGATCGCGTCGGCCAGCAGGCCGGCCTGGGCACCCTGGCGCAGCTCCCCGCCGAAGAGCCCGACAAGCAGCCGCTGCTCATCGGCGGTCGCCCGGCCGAAGAGCTCACCGAGCAACTCCCGGCGACGGGCCTGCGAACCGGCGCCGGCAACGATGGAGATGGCGGCGATCCGGTCGTCGACCTCGGCGACGGTCAGACTCGGCTCGGCGGCGGGCGAGGGCAGATCCCGCAGGGCGGCATACCCGACGCCGGTCTGCCGCTGCCGAAGCTCCCCGGCGAGATAGGCGGACCCGGGCGCGATCTCGTCGGGATCGAGGCGTCGCAGGGCGTCGGCCAGCAGGTCGATCTTCGCCTTCCGGCCGGAGACGGCGGTGACGGCTGCCGAGGTGGCTGCCAGGTCCAGGAACTGCACGGACCCATCCTGGCAGCCACCTACGACAATTTCCGGCCGTCGTGACGTGCTCCCCCGTGAAGCGGTCAAGACGGCCACGACCGCGCGGCCGCCGGGGCGACCGGACCCGCAGCAGAAGGATGAATGCCGCGGACCGGACACCCCTGGACGGCGCGTGCGGAAGCTTGCCGGGCCGGCCGATGGGGACATGCGGGCCGGCCCGGACCACCGGCGGGTCGGGGAGGACCCGGCGGTCTGCCTGCCGTCCCACCGGTCCTGTGGCGACAGGACCGGCGAGCGCGGCGGCGTTTCCGCTACTCGACGAGCTCGCCCTTGGGCAGTGGGCGGGCCGGCGAGCGGCGGCATTTCAAGGCGTCAGGCCGCCGCGGGCTCCGCTATGCGGTAACCGCGGGCTCGCACGGCGTCGGCAACCCGGCTCAGCTGAGCATCGAGCTGACACAGGACCGCGGAGAGCTCCGCGAGCTGGTCGGTGAGGATGGTGTCGTCCCATCCGGAGACGTCGACGTCCCCCAGAGCACGGCCGGCGGCGCGGAGCGCCTCAATGGCGTCATTCGAACTCATGTTCGAATCCTATCAGGAGTGATCTCCGGCCGGGACCGCAATCACCCGATCAAGCGAGCCGCTATGCGGAGGACCCCGGCGGCGGCATCGCCCGGCGAAACACCTCGGCCGCCTCCGACGGCGGTGCGGCAGCAGCCACGAACCCGTCCGGCCGTACGAGGTAGAGCGTGCCCGGCTGCAACGCCGTCGCGGGGGCCGCGTCGAAGAGGTGCACCGGCAGGCCGAGATCCGGCGGGGAGCTCACTCCCCCGTACGCGTGCACCTGCCACTCGAGCGACCGCAACGCCGCGAAGTTGTCGCCGGTCCAGGGGAGGCGGCGGCCTACCACCGGGTCGCGGGGCTCGTCCGGCAGCATCGGGTAGCGGATGCGGATCTGGGACACGTACTCGAACAGGCGGGACCCGCCGGATGTGCCGGGGAGGGCGCGTACGCCGACCGGGGCCAGCAGCGGCACGATCGCCCGCCGCAGGAGCCGCAGCGACGTGCGCTGGGAGGTGATGAAGCCGAAAATCCGGTCAGTCGTGGAGACGAGAGTGTGTGCGACGGGACGGCGCTCCGCCTCGTACCGGTCGAGCCAGGCCTCTGCGGCCCGGCCGTGGACGACGTCGGCGATTTTGAACGCCAGGTTGTGCGCGTCCTGCAGGCCGGTGTTCATGCCCTGGCCGCCGACCGGCGAGTGGACGTGGGCCGCGTCGCCGGCGAGGAAGAACGGGCCGTCGCGGAAGGCTGCCGCCACGCGGTGATGGACCCTGTACGTCGCGAACCAGCGGGAGTCCGCGTACGTGACGGCGAAGTCACGCCGGATGCGGGCGCGGGCGTCCTCCTCGCCGACCTTGCCGTCGCCGTCGTCGTCGCGTACCAGGCCGATCAGGCGCCAGTTGCCGCGGCCGCTCATCGGGAAGCCGAGGAGGAAGTCGTCGCGGCCCGGGCGTACGTTGATCGACGCCTCGACGAGGCCACCCACAGCCGTCGCGTCGATGACGTAGAAGAGGTGCGGGTTGGTGATGCCGTCGAAGCCTATGTCGCGCGCCCTGCGGACGATCGAGTTGGCGCCGTCCGCGCCGACGCAGAAGCGGGCGGTGATCTTCTCGCCGTCGATCACCGCCTCGACGCCGCCGGGCGCAGGCTCGACCGAGCTGACCGTGGCACCCCAGCGGACCGAACCGCCGAGGGCCCGCAGGTTCTCGTAGAGGATCTCCTCGTTGCGGCTCTGCTCGAGGATCTCGATCCACGGGTACGGCGTCCGCCCCTCCCCGAGCGGCCCGAGCGGAATCCGCCCGAACACGCGATCGCCGAAGCCCGGTGCGAGGGCGCGGGCCTGTTGCGCCGCCGCGATGACCTTGTCACCGAGGCCGAGCTGGTCGTACACCTCGAGGCTGCGTGCCTGCACGACCAGCGCCCGGGACTCGCGGGTCGGTCCCGCCTTGCCGTCGGCGACGACGGCCCTGACCCCGAGCTTGGCCAGCCAGTTCGCCAGCATCAGTCCGGTAGGACCGGCGCCGACCACGAGTACGTCGTAGCTCGACCGTGATTCGCCCGGGGCAGGGGACGTCATGTCACTCGCCCAGCCCGGCCACGTTGCGCAGCAGGAGCGCCTCGGCTAGACAGACCCGCGCGAACTCCCCCAGGTGCAGGCTCTCGTCCGGCCCGTGAGCCCCGGAGAAGGGATCCTCGACGCCGGTGACCAGGATCGCCGCCGCCGGGAAGAGCTCCTGGAACGTGGCGATGAACGGGATCGAGCCGCCGACGCCCATGTCGACGGGCGCCACCCCGTCCCACGCCGTCGTGAACGCGGCGCGGGCCGCGTCGTACGCCGGGCCGGTCGCATCGATGACGCACGGGGCGCCGCCGCTCTCGAGGGTCACCTCGACGTGCGCACCCCAGGGCACGAACTTCTCGAGGTGGGCGCGGACCGCCGCAAACGCCGAGGCCGGGTCGTCGCCGGGTGCCAGCCGTACACTCAGCTTGGCCTTGGCCTTGGGCACCAGGGCGTTTGCCGCCTCGAGCGTCCTCGGGGCGTCGATGCCGAGCACCGAGATGGCCGGCTTGGTCCAGATGCGGTCGGTGAGCCGGCCGTTGCCGACCAGCTTGACCCCGTCGAGGACGCCGGCCTCGTGCCGCAGGCGGTCCTCCGGGTAGTCGACCGAGGCGCCCTCGCGGCCGACGAGACCGTCGACGGCCACCTCGCCGTGCTCGTCGTGCAGGGTGCTGATCAGGCGGGCCAGGACGGTGAGCGCGTCCGGGACAGGTCCGCCGAACATACCGCTGTGCACGGCGTTCTGCAGCGTGCCGACCTCGACGAAGCAGTTGACGAGGCCGCGCAGGGACGTGGTCATCGCGGGCACACCGATGTCCCAGTTGCTGGAGTCGGCGATCACGATCACGTCGGAGCGCAGGAGCTCCTTGTGGGTCTGAATGAGCTCGTCGAGGGAGTCGGAGCCGTATTCCTCCTCGCCCTCGATGAACAGCACGACGCCGACCGGCAACTGGTCGCCGAAGGCGCGCAGCGCGGCCACGTGCGCCATCACGCCGGCCTTGTCGTCCGCGGCGCCGCGGCCGTAGAGCCGCCCGTCGCGCTCGACCGGCTCGAACGGGTCGCTCGTCCACAGCGCGGGGTCGCCGGCCGGCTGGACGTCGTGGTGCGCGTAGAGCAGGACGGTCGGCGCCCCGGCCGGCGCGGGCTTGTGCCCGATCACCGCGGGCTGGCCCCCGCCGCGGACGATCTGCACATCGAGCCCGCAGCCGCGGAGCAGCTCCGCGACGGCCTCGGCGGACCGCTCGACGTGCGAGTGGTCGAAGCCGTCGAACGCGATCCCGGGAATGCGCACCAGCCGTTCGAGGTCGGCGCGGACACCGGGCAGCTCCCGCGCGATCGCGGCGCGCAGGTCGTCTTCAGTGAGGCTCATGACCCGATCCTAGGCCCGCCGCGCGGCCCGGTGCGGGGCCGCTTCGGCGGGCTGTGGACAACGGGCCGGCGAGGGTCAGGGCGACGCTGGAGGCGGCGAGGCCCGGCCGCCGAAGCCGGGCGGCCGGGCGACGCCGAACGACGAAGCCGGCGCCTGCCGGTCGAGCCGGCAGCGAAGCGATCAGGCCGGCGGGGGCGGGGGCGGCGGCGTGTCTTCGCCCCGGCGGCGGCCGGGGCCGGAAGCCCAGTCCCGTGCCCCGCGCGCGGCGGACCCGGCGAGGTCGGCCGCGCCGTCACCGAGCTTGCGCAGCAGCCCTACGAGCGGGTCCTGCGAGTTGCTGAAGCTCTCCCGGTAGGAATCGGCGGCCGCCTTGATGTCCTCGGTGACCGAGGCGTCTCCGTCGGAGTCGCGACGCGGGTAGTCGCCGCCGAGAATACGGCCGTACTCGCCCCCGTCGATCCACTTGCGCAGCTCGGAGGCGCGCGCGACCGGGACCGGGTGGCTGCTCCACGCGGTCATGCCGATCTTGTGGATGCTGTCGCGCAGGTCGCCGCCGCTCTCGTACTCGGCGGCCTGTTCGAGGAACGCCGCCGTGTCGATCTGGGAGAGGTCGCCGCCGCCGGCGAGCTTCATCAGCAGGCGCGTCGAGGCCGCCGGATCCTGGCCCGCGAGCAGGCCCGCACGGTCGGCGGACAGCTCGGCCTTGCGCCACCACTCGAACATGGCGGCGAGGATGGCCCGCAGCGCGATCGCGCCGACCGGCAGCCAGCTCAGGTTGGCGGCCCAGCGGGTCAGGATCATCATGATCGTCTTGTAGACGGCGTGGCCGCTGCGCACGTGGCCGATCTCGTGACCGAGCAACGCCCGCAGCTCGTCGTCGTCGAGCTTCTCCACGGCCGCCGTGGTGATGACGATGAACGGCTTGTCCATGCCGATCGCCTGACCGTTGATGATCGGCGCCTGGCTCACGTACAGCTCGGGCAGCTCCGCCACGTCGAGGGCCGTCGCGGCCTCGGTGAAGCGCTGGTAGACGCGCGGGTACTGGCGGTGGTCGACCCGCATGGCGCTGGCGAGGAACTGCAGCCGGAAGCCTCGCTCGTTCCACATGCCGAAGAACGCCTTCACCACGTCGTCGAAGCCGCGCAGCTCCCGCAGGGCGGTGAGCGCGCCGCGGTCGGCCGGGTGCTCCCAGGCGCGGGAACTGATGCCGGTCAGCGTGACCCGTCGCCGCGTCGGCCGGTTGTCGTCGTCGGTCGTCATCTCGTCCCCGTCCCTGCTGCTCACACAGCAGATCGTGGCCAATGAGGCGGCTGCCGCATCGCCTCGTAGCGGTCGCCGGATCCTTCGGCCGCGCCGTCGACCAGCAGGTCGGCGTGCGCGGCGGTGGCCTCCGCCGCGAAGTGCTCATCCTCGGCGGCGCGCCAGCGCTCAAGGTACGCCCGAAACGCAACATCGTTGCGCCCATCGCGTGCCAAGGCCCTCCGCCATCTCAGATCGGGCGGCGCCGTCACGAAGACCGAGAAGGACAGCTCCGGCCGAATCGCCCGTCGCGCCGACGTGACCCCCTCCAAAAGTACGGCCACAGCAGGCGCAACGGTCACAGCCGGCCCACCGAACGCCTGCCGATGCCACAGGTAGCGCCGATAGGTAGCTGTACGCCCGTCCCGCAGCGGCTCCAGCACCTGCTCCTCGAGGCGTGCCCAGAAGCTGAACTGGTCGTCCCAGCCGTCGAGCAGGTCGTCGGTGTGCACGACCGGCACGTCGGCGGCCTTGGCCAGTTTACCGGCGAACCAGCTCTTGCCCGCGCCGCTCGGCCCGTCGACGGCGACGAGGCGTACGGGCCCGAGTCGAGGTTCGGTGGCCAGGATCCGCGCAGCAAGGTCGGTGAAGTCAGGCACCCGGCGCTCCCGGCGGAATGAAGGGGAGGCCGGCGGGCGGACCCGACTCGATCAGCCGCCACAACGCGTCGGTGTCCAGGTGCTCCTCGACGAGGTCGCCCAGCGTGTCCAGCGCCTTCTCGCGTACGTCGGCGAAGCGGGTGTCCGGAGCGACCACGAAACCGCGCCGGCCGGCTTGACGGGCCGCCTCGGTCAGGAACCGGCGCCGGAACTCGTCGGACTCGAAGGCGCCGTGCCAGTGCGTGCCGCACACCGCGCCGACCACGGCACCTTCCGGCGTACCGTCCGCGTACCGCAGGAGTGGCTCCGGTGCGCCGGTGGAGACGTACCCGTGATGGATCTCGTAGCCGCCGACCGGGACCTGATCCCACGCCGCGCCGCGCGACCGGGCCAGGGTCTTGCGGGCGCCGAACGTTATCTCGACGGGCAGGAGTCCCAGGCCGGGCACGGTGCCGCGGCGGCTCTCCACCTCGTCGTGGATGGCCTCGGAAAGCATCTGGAAGCCGCCGCAGATGCCGACCAGCGGCTTGCCGGCGGCCGCGTGGGCCCGTACGGCATCGGCCAGGCCGGTCTCGCGCAGCCAGGCCAGGTCGCTGACCGTCGCCTTCGACCCGGGGAGCACGACGAGGTCGGCGTCGGCGATGTCGGCCGGTTCGATGGTGAGCATCACGCGCACCCCCGGCTCGGTGGCAAGCGCCTCGGCATCGGTGGCGTTGGAGATGCGCGGCAGCCGCACCACGGCGACCCGCAACCACTCGGTGCCACGCGGGGGGCCCGGCCGTCCGAGCGTCCGCCCGTACGCGAGGGAGTCCTCGGCATCGAGCCACACATCGAGATCGAAGGGCAGCACACCGTGCACCGGCCGCCCCGTGGCAGCGGTGATCATCTCGAGCCCCGGTTGCAGCAGCCCGAGGTCGCCGCGGAACTTGTTGATGACGAACCCGCTGATCAGAGCCTGGTCCTCGGGGCTGAGCAGGGCCACGGTCCCGAAGAGCGCCGCGAAGACACCGCCCCGGTCGATGTCGCCGACGACCACGGCGGGCAGACCGGCATGCCGCGCCAACCCCATGTTGACGAAGTCGCCGTCCCGCAAATTGATCTCGGCCGGGCTGCCGGCACCCTCACAGATGACGGCGTCGAACTCGGTGCGCAGCGCGGCCAGCGTGGCGTGCGCGTTCTCCGCCAGCTTCGGCCGCAGGGCCCGGTAGTTACGGACGGTCACCGTGTCGATGGCCTCGCCGAGCAGCACGACCTGGCTGGACAGGTCGCTGCCGGGCTTCAGGAGCACGGGATTGAACCGGATGTCCGGCGCGATCCCGCACGCGGCGGCCTGCATCGCCTGCGCCCGCCCGATCTCGCCGCCGCGCCCGTCCGCGCCGACCACGACGACCGAGTTGTTGGACATGTTCTGGGCCTTGAAGGGTGCCACTCTCACGCCCCGGCGATGCAGCCAGCGGCAGATCCCCGCGGTGAGCACGCTCTTGCCGGCGTCGGAGGTGGTCCCGGCGACCAGCAGCCCGCCGCTCATCGACGGCTCCCGGCGAGCCCGCGCACGAGGGCCACCCCAGCGCTGACAGTGACCGCCGCCAGCCCTACGGCCCCGGACAGGCGTGCGGCGCGGCGGAGGTGGGTGGCCGACGGTCGCGGTCCGTCGCCCAGGAAGGGCCGGGTTTCCGTACGCCCGAAGTAGACGTTCCGTCCCCCCAGCCGCACCCCGAGCGCCCCGGCCATCGCGGACTCGCACTGCCCCGCATTGGGACTTGGATGGTCCAGCCTGTCGCGTCGCCACACGCGCAACGCCTCACCGGAACGCCCCTGGACGAGCGGCGCAGCGGCCACCGTGAGCAGCCCGGTCAGCCGCGCGGGAAGGAGGTTGAGCAAGTCGTCGAGCCGAGCGGACGCCGTCCCGAACCGTGCGTACCGCGAGGAGCGGTGCCCGACCATCGCGTCCAGCGTGTTGGCGGCCCGGTATCCCAGCAACCCGGGCAGCCCGGCGACGCCTCCCCAGAACAGCGGGGCGACGACGGCGTCGGAGGTGTTCTCGGCGACGGACTCGACGGTGGCCCGGGCCAGCTCGGGAGCGTCGAGTGTCGAGGGGTCACGGCCGCAGAGGTGGTTGAGCCGTCCCCGCGCCGCGGCGAGGTCGTCGCCCTCGAGGTGGCCGGCCATGATGCCCGCCTCCCGCCGCAGGGTGCGGCCACCCAGCACCGTCCAGGTCGCGGCGGCCACCATGAGGGCACGCACGGCCGGCCGGCGACGCGTGGCGCGGGCCAGTAAGACCCCCGCGACGACGGGGACGCCCGCCGCCGCGGCCGCGAAGGCAGTGCCGGCCGCCCGGTTCGGCGCGTACAGGCGTTGCTCGAGCGCCCCGGCCGCCCGGCCGAAACCCGCCACGGGGTGGAAGCGGCGCGGATCGCCGAGAACGGCATCCAACGCGTACCCCGCCACAATCCCGGCGGCGTCGGCAACCATCGCAGCTCGCCTTCCTCGTTCCATCCCAACCACCCTAGTGAGCGGGCCCGCGCCCGCGTGCCGGCCACCGGCCCGCCGACGGGACCGGTGGCCGGCGCTCTTCTCGCCCACCCGGCCATTCGAGTGCCGTACGCCGGGCAGGCCGGTCCCTCCCGCCCGGGAGGCAGGACGGGAGGGCGTGCGCGCGGATGCCGGCCACAGAACATCCGCGCGCCGCCGCGGGCGACAACGGGAGACGGGGAACTCCCGCCGCCGCCTCTTGGGACCAGCCGCCGCCGTTGCCCGACAGCGGCGGCCGGCCGGTGCTGCCCCGCCCCGGGTGGACGCACCACGGGATAGGCCGGGCAGCGGGGACGGACGGGTGCCGGCCGTCCGCCCTGCCGGCTAATGCCGCGTGCTCACCCTCGGCATTGACCGGTGACTCGGGATAGCCCACCGCGCTGGGGAGAGCCGCGGGGACGTCGGGCCCGGTCGCCGCCGTACGCCGACGACCGGGCTTCGGCCGCTCGCTCGCGACCCCAGGCGACGAGCGGCTATGCCGCCCGGCGGGGTGCCGACCACCGGACACCACCCCGGGCGGACCGGAAGCCCGCGCCGGCCGCGCGCGGGCCGCCGGCTGCCGTTGCCGGCCTCGCTCAGGCCGCGACCGGCTGCCGACGCGGGCTCCGAGCCCGCACACGACGCGGACTCGGCGAGACGACCGGCTCGGGGCGCCCCGCGGACTCGGCAGACTCCGTGCGGCTTGCGGCCTCGACCGGCTCCGTGCGGCTTGCGGCCCCGACCGGCTCCGTGCGGCTTGCGGCATCGACACGCTCAGGGCGGCCGACGGACTCGGGACGGCCGACGGACTCGGGCGGCTCGGCCACGATGTCCATGCCGGGCTCGACCGCCATGGCGTCCGCCTCCGAGTCCGGGGGCGTCGCCGTGGTGTCGAACGGCTCGAAGCCCCCACCGCGCAGCGCGCCGACGGGCTCGGGAACGCGCGCCGGCGCCTCCTCGAATCCGGGCTCGTCGCCGTCGGGCACCCCGTCGCCGTAGACCGCGGGGGCATCGGCCTCGGAAATGGGGGCCGCCGGCTCACCGCGTACCGATTCCGGGCTTTCGACCGCCGCGATCGCGGCCGCCTTGGTCCGGAAGAACCGGGCCCGGCCGCGCGACAGGTCGTGACCGACGGAGACCGCCTCCATCTCGTACGTCGTCCGCAGGTTGCCCTCCGAGTCGGTCCAGTCCCGGGTGTAGAGGCGTCCCGCCACCACGACCGGGTCGCCGACCGTGACGGACGAGGCCACCCCCTCGGCCAGACGGCGCCAGCAGTTCACCCGTACCCGAAGATGGTTGCCGTCCACCCATCGCCCCGTGTCCCGGTCGATCCGGCGTGCCGTCGACGCCACCCGGAAGTTCGCCACGAGCGTGTTGGAGCCGGCGGTCCGCCGCCACTCGGGCGCGGTGAGCACGTTGCCGATCACGACAATGTTGGTGTCGAACATCGCTTCTCCTCATTCGGTCCGAAGTTCGTGGGAGCAGCGTGCCGCGGATGCCACCGCCGGTGCCGAAGGAGCCGTCGCGGCCTGTGGACGACGTCGCGTTGGGGAAAACCGTCGAAGATCGGCCGTGCATGCTATGGCGCATCACGCCCTACTTGTGGGTAACCTGACGGCGTGGAGACCGACGTCCTGGGCCCGCCGTACGAGCGGCACACCATCGACCTGGGCACCGACGACGAAGGGCCGGTCGTCGCGACCCTGGTCCGGCGCCGCGCGGACAAGCCCACCCGGCGCGCGGTGCTGTACGTGCACGGGTTCGTCGACTACTTCTTCCAGACCCACCTCGCGGACTTCTTCGTCGAGCGCGGCTGGGACTTCTACGCCCTCGACCTGCGCAAGTACGGCCGCAGCCTGCTCCCGCACCAGACGCCCAACTTCGCGCGCAGCCTCACGGAATACTTCCCCGAGCTGGACGAGGCGGCGCGCATCATCCGCGAGCAGGACGGCCACGACCAGATGCTCGTCGCGGGCCACTCCACGGGCGGCCTGATCACGTCCCTGTGGTCCCACGCGCGCAGTGACCGCGGCATCGTCGACGGCCTGTTCCTCAACAGTCCGTTCTTCGACTTCAACGTCCCGTGGGTGCTGCGCCGGCCCCTGATGAACCTCGTCGGGCGTACGAGCTCCCGGAACCCCTACCGCGTGCTGCCGGTGGGCACTCTCGGCGTGTACGGGCAGAGTCTGCACTCCGACCACCGTGGCGAGTGGACGTACGAGCTCGATTGGAAGCCCCTGCTCGGCTTCCCCGTCCGTACCGGATGGCTCGAAGCGATTCGCCGCGGCCAGGCCCGCCTGCGCGCCGGGCTGACGATCGACGCACCGGTCCTGGTCGCCTGCTCGACCCGCACCTACCGCGGCCGCGCCTGGTCGGAAGACGCCCGGGTGACCGACACCGTGCTCGATGTGGAACACATCGTCCGCTGGGCGCCGAAGCTCGGCTCGCGGGTGACGATCGCCCGGTTCGACGGCGGCATGCACGACCTGACGCTGTCGGGCAAAGAGGTGCGCGCCGAGGTCTTCCGGGAGCTCGGGCGCTGGGTCGACGGGTTCCTGCCGCCGACGGGCACCCCGGAGGAGGAAATCCCGCCGGCACCCGAGGACAGCGCCGAGGGGGTCGCCCGCGCCGAGGCCGAGGCGAAGCTGGCCGCGGGAGCATCGGGCGACAAAGCGGACACCACGACGGCCTGACATCCGGCTCGCCACGACGGCGCCGGGACTCTAGTATGTGCTGGCCAGGCGCTCGTAGCTCAGCGGATAGAGCAACGGACTTCTAATCCGTCGGTCGCAGGTTCGAATCCTGCCGGGCGCACCCAGGTCACAGCCTTGATCGGCTTCTTCGTCTCCCTCGCGTGGTTCGGCGTGTGGCATGACCGATAGCTCGAACTGGTCGACGGCGCGGTCCTCGACGGCGATCGCCTCCATGCCACCGTCCGGCCGCCGGCGCGTGTCTTCCCGGTACATGACGGCGGCCACCGGGTGGAAGGTGCCGGCCAAGCGCAGGAGCGGCACTGCGTTGTTCCCCTCGTCTTGAGGCCGCAGGGGTGGTTGGTCCGCACACGAGCGCCAGCGCGGGTGAATCCGTGGTGCGCTGGACGGCCGCGGATCCGGCGCGGGTTCGGCCGACGTTAGCGACGCATCGAGTTCAAGCTGGGCCGCACCAGCTGCCCTGGCCCGATCCGTCGGTGAGCACGATCTACCGGGTGCTGATGCGGCACGGCCTGGCCGAAGCGGTTCCCCTCCGCCGTCGTCGCAAGGACTACAAGCGCTGGCAGCGGTCCCGTCCGATGGAGCTGTAGCGACTGGACATCCTTGACGGGTCCCGCTGGCTGCCCAAGCCGATCGAGGCCATGAGGCGGGCATGGCGCACTCAGCAGAACTTTCACTTACACGCGCCTGCCTGGCCTGGTACGAATGTCCAGATCATCACATTCGATCTTGGAATCGATCTATGCCACACTCTGCGGGCTCGTACCGAGGCGAGCGACACTTGCAGTACCAACGGGGGAACTTGATGAAGATCAGCGTGTCTTTTCATTGTACGTAGCGGCTGACTGGAGTGGCGCACGGCGAGGATGTCCTGCCTCAGCTGCGGTCGCTCGGCGTCGGTAGCAGTGTAGCTCGATTTAAAGACCCGTCGCAGGTTCGCGAATTGCCGATGGGTCGCGCTGTCAGGGAGAGTCGACTTTCGAAGAGTCACATTCCCGAGGGAAAATCGACATGGCATCAAGGCGAGTGGGCCGCTACCCGAATAGAGTCTCTTGTATCACCCGCAGGAGCATTCGAGCATCGGTTAGTCGCCAGACGTCAAACCAACCATGCCGCATCCGTTCACATGATAGCTCGCCTTCGGCAGCCCGTATATCACCTGCAAGTCAGTCTATTTTGGCTACACAAGAAACGGAGATCACGTTGCGTAGATTCGCTCTGGCGGTATTCGCTACCGTTGTCGCTACCGTTGGGTCGGTCGGGATCGTCGCTCAGCCCGCAAGCGCGGCACCATCCCCGAGCTGCAAATGGTATTCTACCAACACTGGCGGTGGACTCCATGGAACCACGGCCATCCAGGTGTGCCGCATCGGCAATTTCGTAGGTGATCTGTACGGTGGACATAATAACCTCGGGGATAACGCCCACACCGGGTACGTCCGTATCGCAGACAATCACAACCAGGCCTTCAACGGCCCTTCCTTGATAGTAGTGCCGGGGAGCCATCACGTCACTCCGGTCTGGAGAATCAACCAGAACTGGCAAAAGGGTCACCGAGTGTGCGCCGTCTGGGTGAAGAGCAATGGCACGTACACCAGCGGATACGCGTGCTGGACGTTGTAGAGCTCATTCCGTCGGGTCCTGAAGAGCTCTAAGAACCAGCCCGTCTTGATGCTCCTTCGGATTTGACTTACGTTTCGACTTCCAGCGGAGATGCCGGTGAGCCCCAGTCCGCGAATCAGAGAAGGGCTCACCGGCACGCTGTCTACTTTGAGCCATTTCATCGTGATGTGGCTTGTCATTGGTGGGTCGGGCGGCCCAGCGTCGAGTCTGGACGAGGCTCCCCGGTAAGGCAGCAGTCCGGTGGCCAAGAGAGATGCCCTTACCGGGAGATCTCGTTGCTGTCTCACCCTGCCGCGATTCCGCTGTCCACCCGAGCCCTGAACCACCTGGCCGAACTCATCCGCGGACACCGCGACCAGCGCTGATCGCGCGGGCCGCGCCTCGGCCCCGGACGCCAAGCCCTGCTCGCGCTGGCTCACCTGCATAACGGTGACACATTGATCCCGTCTGGCCTGCGGCTTCGAGATCGGTGTGTCCACCGCGTGGCGATGCGCACGCGAAGCCGTCGCCCTGCCCACCGCGACCGGCGACACCCTGGACACCGCGATGACCAGGATCCGAGCGCTGGCCTGCGCGATCCTTGCCGGGACCATGATCCTGATCGACCGTATCGCCAAATCAGAAGCGGCACTATTCGGGCACCACCGCCGCCACGGCGGCAACGTCCAGGTCATCGCGTACCCGCCCGGCCGGCTCGGTTGGGCATCGGCGGCCCTGCCCGGTTCGACGCACGACCTGACCGCGGCCCGCACTCGCCGCATCATCGACGCGCTGAACAGCGCAAATATGATGACATTCGCGGACAGGCGTACCAAAGATACCGACAGCAGCGACTGGACCCCGTTCAAACGCCACCGCTAGCAGCTGCGGTTGTCAGCACGGTAGAAAGCCGTCAACCGGTCCCACGCCCGAATCCGTACCCGAGGCGAACGCGCCGACGCCACCCTCGAGACCTGGAGAATCCTTACCGAGCTGCGCTGCAGCCCATGCCGGGCAGTCGGCAGCGCAGGCCATCCTGGTTCTACACCACGTCGAGCACCCCACCTATCCGCGATGAGAAGGCTGAGTGACCCTGGTGCACAAGTCGTACACCTGAGGGCACCGGAACTGGCCGTTCACGAGCCGAATTCGCCGGCCAACTGTTACAGGGAATCTCGTCCTAACTCGACGCTGCGCTGTCAGCCCACCCATGGCCGAGCCACGTTACGATGCCATGGCTCGTGAGCCTCGGACATATCCGCAGCCCGCGCGAACACGGTGTACACACGGCTTCGGCCGGTTCCCGTCACGGCAGTTCGCGATCACCGCCGCCTGGCTCGAACTCGCCCTGACCGGCATCGACCTGCTCTGCTGGACCCGGCACCTGCTCCTCGTGGTCGGATGGGCGGCCGGCGCTGCGCTCGTGACTGAGGTTGATCGCGCCGGGGGTCCGATCATCGGCAGGCTCGGCCGGCCTTACGGCGCTGACATCGCCTTTTCCCGCACCGGCCACGAACGCAGAAACGCCCGAGCCGGCAGAGGAAAGCGGCTGGCTCGGGCGTCCGGGTGCGATCGGTTACTACATCTCGCAGTTGGTCTTCGTCCCGGCTGCCGCAACCAGGCAGAAGTCACCGGTGGCGCCGTCGAGGCCGCCGTCCAACACGTCCAGCGCGGCGCTGTCGCCGTCGCCGGTGAGGAAGTCGTCGCCGCCCTCGCCGTACAGGTGGTCGCTGCCGAGACCGCCCTGGCCGATGTCGTTGCCCTCGCCACCGTGGATGGTGTCGTTGCCCTTCGCCCCGGTCAGGACATCCGCGCCGTCGTCGCCGTACAGATTGTCGTCGCCGTCGTCGCCGCTGAGCACATCGTTGGCGGTTCCGCCGCGGATCGTGTCGTTGCCTGCGCCGCCGGAGATGACGTTCACCGCGGCGTTGCCGGTCAGGGTGTCGTTGCCGCTGCCGCCGTACAGGTTCTCGACGTCCGCTTGCAGGGTGTCTTTCTCGTTCCTCTGACCGTCGTCGCCGGCCACCCCGTCGAGGTCGGCGATCACGGCCGCGGTGTGATCGGTGTACATCACGGTGTCTGCGCCTGCGCCGCCGATGACGGTGTCCGCGCCGGCGCCGCCGATGAACACGTCGCCGCCCGTGCCGCCGTCGAGCCGGTCGTTTCCGGCGTCGCCGGTGAGGCTGTCGATGCCGTCCTTTCCGACGAGTTTGTCGTTGCCCGCCCCGCCTGACAGCGAGTCGTTACCGGGGCCGCCGGTCAACGTGTCGTCGCCGGCACTGCCGAGGGCCACGATGCCGAGGTCGCTCTTGTTGGTGACGGAGTCGTTGAGATCGCCCAGGTTCACGGTCACGTAGGTGGGTGCGTCGGCAGTCTTGCAGCGGACCTTCGTCGCGTCGCCTCGGACCGCCACGCAGCCGTGGCCGGCCTTGACCTTGACCCGGTCGTCGATGGTGATCGTCTTGCCGGAGCGCGTGACGACGACCGCGTTCTTGTTCCCGGCGGCGGCAGTGAAGCTGACCGTGGCCGAGCCGACGACCTTGGCGACGCCGGGCGTCGCAGCCAGGGCCGGTGTGCCGATCGCCGTCGTGGCGGCGGCTACGACGGTGAGGCCCAGGGTGATGTGGGCGAGCCGGGGCGGAAAGGACATTGCCATGCGGAATGACTCCTCGATATGAACCGTCGCGTGCCGAACGGAAGGGGCACGGATGCTGGATCGTACGGGAGATCAACAAGCCGGTGGGGCCCCGACGGTGATACCGGTCAATTCCCCCAGGAGCTGCAATCAGCGGTCAGCGGTTCATTGTGGACGCGATCGGCATGGCGGGGATGGTCAGCAATCTGAGCGATCGATGGGCGCGGTCTCCTGGGGCTGCCCTTCGAGGCCGGGAAGCAACGGGCCGCCCGAAAGGCTGGTGGCAAGGTTGATCATCATTGATATCATCCGCCCGGATGATGCGGGCCGAACGCCGGCCAGCGGGGAGATGTCGGGTAGGTCCGTATGGCGATGATGGACAGGATTCGCGGCGAATTCATCGATATCGTTGAGTGGCTGGACAGCAGCCGCGACACGATCGTGTGGCGATTCCCGCGGTATCACAACGAGATCAAGATGGGCGCCCGCCTCGTGGTGCGCGAGTCGCAGGTGGCCGTCCTCGTAAACGAGGGCACCATCGCGGACGCTTTCGGTCCCGGCACGCACATTCTGCACACCCGGAATCTCCCGGTTCTGTCCACTCTCAAGGGCTGGAAGTACGGGTTCGAGTCGCCGTTCAAGGCCGAGGTGTACTTCGTCAACACCCGGCAGTTCACCGACCTCAAATGGGGCACCCAGAACCCGGTCATCGTCCGGGATCCGGAATTCGGCATGGTGCGGCTGCGCGCGTACGGCGCGTACGCTTTGCGTATCGTCGACGCCCGTCGATTCCTCACCGAACTGGTGGGCACCGACCCGGAATTCCGTTCCGAAGAGGTGGCCGGCTATCTCCAGCAGCTGATCGTGAGCAGGCTGACCTCCGCACTGGCCACCGCACACGTGTCACTGCTCGACATGGCGGCCCACCAAGAGGCCATCGGGGCGCAGCTCACCGAGGTGCTCGCCGAGCAGCTCGCTCCGATGGGCCTGAAGATCCCGACCGTCATCGTCCAGAACATCTCGGTGCCGCCCGAGGTGGAGCAGGCGCTCGACCGGCGTACGCAGATGGGCATCATCGGCGACCTGCAGCGGTACACGACTTTCCAGACCGCCAACGCCATCGAGGACGCCGCAAGGAACCCCGGCGCCGCGGGGCTGGGCACGGGACTGAGCGCCGGGATGCTCTTCGGCCAGCGCCTGGGTGGGGCTCTCGACGGGAACGCCGGCCAGGCGTCCGTGCCGACCCAGCCGCCTCCGTTGCCGGTGACCCCGCAGTGGTACGTGGGTGTGGGCGGCAGCCAGCAGGGCCCGTTGGACCTCGGCACCCTCAGCGGGCAGGTGGGCGCCGGTGCGATCACCCGAGAAACGCTGGTGTGGCGGGCCGGAATGGCTCAATGGGAACGAGCCGCAGACATACCCGAGCTTGCGCACCTGTTCGCCCACATGCCGCCCCCGATGCCCCGATGACCGGCCCCGGGCAGTCCACCACCGTCTCCTCCAGCTGCCCGTCCTGCGGAGCCGCGATGGAGGTCGTTCACGACGCGGGCGTCATGCGATGCCCATACTGCCGGCGCGAGGTCCCGCTGCCGGCGTCGCAGGCCGCAGGCTGGCCGTTCGGTACGGGCGGCACAAGCGTGCCGCACATCACCATCAACACCACTCGGACGTTCACGGAGACGCCCGAAGTTCTGCGCCGCAAGAAGTTGGTGGCGTTGTTCATGGTGCTGGCGGTTTTCCTGGCGATCGGGTCCATCATGTACCCGATCCTGTCGTCCACCTTCTTCGATACGTCCGACAAGGCGGAAGAGGTGCAGGTCGGCGCTACGGCGCGGGTCAAGTCGTTCGAGGCGACGGTCCGCGGCGTCGACTGCACCAAGCAGACGATCACTCAACCCGATGATCCGGCGACCTCCTACGACGACACCAATTCCGAGAAGGCCGAGGGCAAGTTCTGCGTGGTCTCCTTCTCGGTGAAGAACGTCGGCGAGAAGACCGACACCTACCCGACGACGAGCATCGAGGCCACCAACGCCACGGAACGCGTGCTCAACAGAAGCATCATCGCCGAGGAGTACGCCAACAAAGGGAAACGAGAACTCGACCAGCCGATCGATCCGGGAAAGACTGTCGACCAGCTTCTGGTCTACGACGTTCCGGCCGACACGACCCTCGCGTACCTGCAGATCTCCGACGACCTGTTCGCCGATTCCATCATCAAGGTGAAGGTCAGCTGAGCAGGCCCGTCATCGGCGGCCCTCAAGCCGGCAGGCTGATCGCCACGGCGTGGAGGCGATCAAGGCGGTTCGCGGCGGCCGTCGTCGTCACTTTGAGCCTGATCAGCGTCGGCTTCATCGCATTCGAGGACTGGAGGACCCTGCACGCCCGTAGTTTCTTCCGGGAGCATCGAGGCGACTTCGTCACGGTAGCCGACATGGCGAGCCGCGGGGCCTTCGGTGGCGACATCGCCGATGGTCCGCTACTGCCCGAGGGCTTGGGATATCTGTCCGGAAAAGGGCAGGCGGCCTCGATGATCCTGCAGGAGAACGGAAAGCGGGTGCTGTTCCTGCCGGCCGGCAAGGTTCGCGGCTGTGCAGCCGGCTACGTCTACCCCGGCCTCGAATTGGCGTTCGACGTCTACGACGGCTGCGCGAGCCGGATGCCGATGGCCGACGGCTGGTACTGGACGGACTGACCGGCGAGCGCTAACGCACGCCCCGGAAACTCGCCGCCAGGTGGGCGTTGCGTCGCTCGATCAAATTCCTCATGTACGGCCCCAGCAGCGCATGGCTCACCACCCCGACCGGAGCCACGAACGCAATGACGTCCCGCATCATCGTGACCTCCGCATCCGGGTCCCACGAGAACAGATGCTCGTGATGCCACCGCCGGAACGGCCCCCGTACCTGTTCGTCGACGAACCGCACCGGCCGCGAGTAGGCCGTGATCCGTGACGTCATCCGCCACCGCACCCCGAAATGCCGCGCCGACCAGGTCACCTCGTCCCCGAGCCGCATCCGGCCGGTACGCACCCCGCCCACGATCCGCTCCCCCGACCCCGACATCGACGCCGTATGGGTGCCGACGTCGAGGCTCAGGTCGAACAACTCTTCCGGGGCGGCCGGGACCGGAGTCAAAACTTCGAAGATGGGCATCCGCCCAGAATGCCGCCAAGGGCCGGCCGGGCGGCGCGAATCGCTGGGGCCGGCCAGGGCGGCTCAGTTCTGGTCGTAGCTGACGAGCAGCATGTCGCGGCGGGCGGGCTCGGTGTCCGCCGGCGAGATCGGCGACGTGTAGTGCAGCAACGCCCGGTCGTCGAGGTAGAGCGAGTCCAGCGGATGCTCCAGAACGCCCTTGAGCAGGTGGGTGCCGTCCTCGCCGCAGACCTCGGTCTCGCCGCCGACGACGTTCTCGCGCTTCATCAGGTGCATGGAGACGTACGCGAAGCCGTCGCGGTGCACGCCCTCGGGCACGGGCTCGCCGACCGCGTCCCGGGACCCGACGATGCGGACCAGGTGGATGTTGACGTCCCAGCCGGTTGCGGACGCCGGCAGCTGGTCGATGTTGAATTGCAGCAGCTCCAGCAGGAACGGGTTGCCGCCGGCCTCGGGCGTCACCGGCGCGAAGGTCCGCTCGGTCCCGCCGAAGAGCTTGTTGTCCTTCTTGGACTGGAAGTACGGACCGTCGGGCTGCCGGGTGAGCTTCCCGCCCTCATAGCGGTAGCGCGCGTGCCGCCGGAAGCGGTAGCGGTGCGGCTCCGCAAGGTAGGGATCGGCGGGGAGGTCGTTCCACGCCCCGGCCAGCTCGGACAGGGTGGCGGGATGGTCGGGACCGAGCAGGAGGTCGCGGCCCCGCAGGAGGCAGTAGCCACGTTCGGCCAGGTCGGTGGTGATGGATTGACGTGCTGAGATCACGATCGTCGCCTCCACAGCGGATCTTCCCATAGTACGGCGTCCGCCGAGGTCAAACGGTTTCGGGCGGCTCTTCGCCGGGCTCGCGTATCCGCCACGAGATGTCGAAGCCCTGGTGCGGCATGATCGCGTACGCCATGGTCCAGATGCTCTGGGTGCGGTCGCTGTGCACCTGCTTGCTGAAGGCCCGCCACGGCGCCGATTGGAAGGCGGAGACCTCGAGCTCCTCGTCGTGCTCGATGTCCAGCTCGACGCTCTCGGTGGCCTGCAGCGCCCGCCAGAAGTTGACGTCGTTGGCGCGCTGGATCTTCGTACGCCGAACCATGATCATGATTTCATCGCCCGGATCGACCCGGGGCGTGGGGATGTGGTACTCCAGCGCGCTGCCGAGCCGTTCCGCGTACTGGGCGAGCTTGTCCTCGTCGAGGGTCTGGTCGTCGTCGGAGCCCACGCCGTCCGCGCGCAGACGGTCACGCTGGCGGCTGGGCTGCAGGCGGACCTCGGTCAGGCGGCCGTACCCGGGAAATCGGTCTTCGTAGTTGAAGTCCGACATGCAGTGCAGGTCGAGCACGCGGGACTCGGGCGAGGTGTTGCAGAGCCGGTAGCGCTCGAAGATCTTGATGCTGACGAACTCCGGCGCCTCGGCGAGCCGGTGAATCTTGAGATTGAGCCGATAGTCGCGGTTGACCACGGGCACGTCGATGATCTGGCGCTGGATGGAGAGGAAGACCGGCTCGGTGATCTTCTCGGCGAGCAACGCCCGGACGCTGCCGCGCTCCAGCACGTTCTCGAGCATCCGCTCGGAGATCTCCCGCTGCTCCTGCGACAGCCGGCGCACGAACCGCTCCATGTCCCGGCGCGACGAGCGCTCCCAGGTGGCGAGCACGATGCCCGCCAGCAGGATCGTGGTGCTCACGTCGGACCAGATGCGGTCCACAACGGGGAGATTCGCCTGCAATTTGACGGTTTCGCGCAGCGTGTAGAGCAACAGATAGGAGACGACCGAGATACTCAGCAGCACACCGGGGATCACCCACTGGTTGTTGCGCCCGTTCAATCGACCTCCCCGGCGACTTCCTGCGTCCACAGTGGCAGGGAAGAGCAACTTACCGCTTGCTGCACCTATGTAGGCTGCGTACATGGGCTTGCGGATGACCACCTCGGTTCTCAAAGTGATCGCTGCCCTGCTCGCCGACCCCACTGCCGAGCGGTACGGCCTCCAGTTGATGGACGCCACCGGGCTGCCGAGCGGCACCCTCTACCCGATCCTGGTCCGGCTGGAGCACGCCGGCTGGGTCCGCTCGGAGTGGGAGACCATCGACCCGGTCGCCGAGGGCCGCCCGAGCCGCCGCTACTACCGCCTCACCGCCGAAGGCGAGACCGAGGCGCGACGCGAAGTGGCGGCGATGCACCAGCAGCTGACCCGCGGCACGGGCACGACACAGCCGGGACTCACGACATGAGACCCGCCGCCTCACTCGCCCGCCGGCTGGTGGCGCTGGCCGCCCGCCGCTGGCCCCGCGACCTCGCCGAAGACCTCGAGCGCGAGTGGTACGCGGAGCTGAACGTCCTGCGCGACCGGCCGGGACGGATGCTCGCCTTCGCCGCCAGCCTGGCCGTCTCCCCCACCGCCGACGGCCCGACCTGGCACGACCGGGCACGCGCCGCCGCCACGCCGGTCGCCGTGACCCTGCTCGCGGCGGCCCTGTTCAACGGCGTTCAACTCGCGAAGCACCACCTGGGCCCGTGGGCGGCCGCCGGGGCACTGGCCGTCGCGGTCGCGGTCATGGCCGTCACGAGCCGCCGACCCACGCCCGGGCGGGTGGTCCTGCTCGGCTTCTCCCTGTACGCATTCCTGCTGGCCGGCAACACGGTCGCCGTGATGCCGTTCATGGGCTGGCGCGACGTCGGACCGGCGATCGCTGTATGGACCGTCCTGACCGCTTTGACACTCCGGGCGGCCTCCTCGCGGGTCGTCGCGGCCGTCGGCACGCTTGCCGCTCTCGACCTGGCGGTGGCGGCCGGCTGCCTGCACGCGGCCGCAACGCTCGGCGTCCCGGCGTCGTCGGCGGGGCTCTGGCTGCCGCTCAGCTTCCTGCCGGGCGGGGCGATGGAGTCCGTGCCGACCCTGCTCGTCGGGAACGCCGCGGCCATGGCCGGGCCGATGGCGCTCTGTTCGGCGTACGTGCTGGTGGGCCTGCTGCGCCCGCCGGCGATCGGTCGGACTCGGGTCGGCCTTGCGGTCCCTCGGCTCGTTCGGGTCGGCAGCACCGCCGCCGGGATCACCGCCGCGCTTGCCACGGTGGCCGCCGGCGAGCTGCTGCGCCGGTCGGCTCCCTCGGTGGAACGGCTCGCCGACAACTCGGCGGTGTTCGGCTTCGGCTTCCTGGCGCATTCCGGTGCGTTGGCGGCCACGGCGTTGCTGGTCGCGATGCTTGTGGCGTACCGCCGCCCGGCCGAGCAGGGGTGACGGCGCACCGCGACGGCCCGGCTTGTGGGGTCGTCGCGCCTCTTGCCACCCCTATGTAGAGTTCCTACTATGGGTATCCCTCGCCGGTCACTCCTCTGGTTGCCCGCCGCCGTCGCCGCAGCCGTCACCGCCTGGGCCGTGCTGGCCCGGCCGGCCCGTGTCCGCCTCTCCGACCTCGGCGTCTACACCGGCGCCGTTGACGGCCTGCGGCACGGCGCAAGCCTCTACGACTTCATGAGCGCCGGGCACGCGCCGTTCACCTATCCCCCGTTCGCCGGCCTGCTGTTCCTCCCGCTCGCCGACGTGCCGGTGCTGCCGCTGCAACTGCTCTGGACGCTGGCCACCATCGCCGCGGTCGCGCTGACAGCACTGCTGCTCGACCGGCGGCGCGCACCGGCGTACGCGCTGGTCCTGGCCCTCTCCGCCCCGGTCTCCTCGAACCTCAAGTACGGGCAGATCAGCCTCTTCCTCGCCGCGGCGATCGTGGCCGACGTGCTGGCCCTGCGACGAAGCCGCTGGCAGGGCGCCCTGATCGGCGTCGCCGCGGCGATCAAACTGACCCCGCTGATCTTCATTCCGATGCTGTGGCTCGCCGGTCGCCGCCGCGCGGCCGTGACCGCGGCCTCGACCTTCCTCGCCTGTGCCCTCGCGGCCGCCATCGCACTACCCGGCGACTCCTGGCGCTTCTGGACGTCCGAGGTGTTTCACGTCAGCCGGCTCGGCTACATCTCCTCGGTCGGCAACCAGTCCCTGAACGGCGTGCTGATGCGCTTCGACGTCCCTGGCCCGGCCCGCTCCTGGATCGCGTTGACCGTCGGCGGGGGCATCGCGGCAACAGGCCTGTGGCACGCCGCCCGCCTCGGCCGCCAGGGGCAATGGCTCCCAGCCCTGATCATCACCGGCGCGGCGAGCGTGGTGCTCTCCCCGGTCTCCTGGACGCATCACCAGCTCTGGCTCGTGCTGGCGGCGCTCCTCCCCGTGCGCGGAAAACTCTGGCCGGTCCTGGTAGTCGCTCTGATGGTGATGCCGGTGACGGCCCTCGGCCCACCGGCATGGAGCAACTCCCGCCTCCTGCTGGCCGTGGCGATCACAGTCGTAGCGCCCATGTTCCTGAAGGATTCCCCGAGATCTGCCGAGGGTGGGGTCCGTCGAAGCGGCCTATTCGGAACAGTGCGGATCGGGGGCGAACGGATGCCCAGCCGATCGGCTTCGCAGGAGCCGCACCGCGTGCCGCTCAGCCAGCCCATGCCCCCGACGGCGCGTGCGCCGCACCCGCGCCGCCGCAGCAACAGCCCGGCGGCGCACCGCCTCGTCGGTCCGCTCCCGGAGTCGAAGCCGCCACTCGTCTGACATCAACGCCACCACCTCGGACCTCGCCAACCCTTGCCGGTCCGCCCGACGCTAGCGCCCACCCCCGACATTGTCGGCGACGGCCACCCAACCAGTCCGTCTCCGTACCGCGATCATGCTGTCAGGATCTTCCCCAGGTGAGGTGACGAGGGGTTATGCATGATCCAAGCGGCGGGACTCCGGATCGGGTGGCACGACCTGCCCCGTCCCGTACGGCGGAAGGTCGAGTCGCTGATCGGTGACCGGGTGGCGACGGCGACGTCCCAGCGGGGCGGTTTCTCGCCCGGTACCGCCGACCGGGTGGTCACTGAGCGCGGACGCCGTGCATTCGTCAAAGCCGTCAGCGTCCACCTCAACACCACGTCGGTCGAGCTGGCCCGCCGCGAGGCCCACGTGACCGGGCAGATGCCCGATGCGGCGCCCGTGCCCCGGCTCCTCGGCTGCTTCGACGACGGCGAGTGGATGGTGCTCGTTCTCGAGGACGTCGACGGTCGTCACCCGCGTACCCCCTGGGTCGACGACGAGGTGGACGCGGCCGTGAGCGCGCTGCGCGACCTGGCCCACCTCCTCACGCCGGCGCCCATGGTCGGTGTGCCGCAGGCCGGCGAGCGACTCGCGGAACAGTTCGCCGGGTGGGCCTGTCTGCGGGCCGACCCGCTGCCTGGCCTGGACCCGTGGACCGCCGCCCACCTCGACGATCTGAGCGCGGCCGCGGAGCGCGGACTCGACGTCCTGCGGACCGGCGCGACGGTCGCGCACTGCGACATCCGGGCCGACAATCTTCTGGTACGCCGTGACGGCTCGATCACCGTCGTCGACTGGCCGTGGGCCTGTGCCGGGCCGCCCTGGCTGGACACCGTCCTGCTGGCGATGAACGTGATCGTGCACGGCGGGGACGGCGATCGGCTCCTCGTCGGCGTCGATCCGGGACAGGCCGTCGACGTGTGCGCGGGGTTCGCCGGATACCTGATGGAGCGCTCGCGGCATCCGTCGCCCGGCATCCCGTACGTGCGCGACTTTCAGCGGGCGCACGCGGAGGCCCTGCTGCCGTGGCTGCGCGAGCGACTGCCCCGGAGGGGGTGACCGGCAGGTGGGACCTCCAGCACACCCTCGGGGTCCGGGCAATCCGGGGCATTAGTCTGGTACGCCTGTGAGCTGGGCTTCGGCGTGGCGGCCCGGACGATCGATCCCCCAAGGAACGTTCTCCTAAGGAAACGGAAAGTGATGATCGACCAAGCCAAGGTACGAGTTCTGCTGCTCGAGAGCATCCACCCCGACGCGGTGTCCCGGCTCGAGGCAGAGGGTTACCAGGTCGAGTCCGTCCGCAACGCCCTCGACGAGGTCGAGCTCCTCGAGCGCATCCCGGGCGTGCACCTGCTCGGCATCCGCTCCAAGTCGCGGGTCACCGCGAAGGTGCTGGAGGCGGCCGACAGCCTCGTCGCCATCGGCGCATTCTGCATCGGAACGGACCAGATCGACCTCGCCGCCGCCTCGCAGGCCGGCATCGCGGTCTTCAACGCCCCGTTCTCGAACACCCGCTCGGTCGTCGAGCTGGCGCTGGCCGAGATCATCGCGATGACCCGCCGGCTGACCGAGAAGAACGAGCTGATGCACAAGGGCGTCTGGGACAAGGCGGCCAACGGCAGTCACGAGGTCCGGGGCCGCCGGCTCGGCATCGTCGGGTACGGCAACATCGGCACCCAGCTCTCCGTGCTCGCGGAGAACCTCGGCATGCACGTGTCCTTCTACGACACCGCCGACAAGCTCGCGCTCGGCAACGCGCAGCGGTGCAGCTCGCTGAACGAACTGCTCGAATCGGTAGACGTGGTGACGCTGCACGTCGACGGCCGTCCCGGCAACGCCGGCTTCTTCGGTGCCGAGCAGCTCGCCAAGATGCGGCCGGGCTCGATCTTCCTCAACCTGTCGCGCGGCATCGTCGTCGACCACGTCGCCCTGCGCGAGGCGCTGACCAGCGGTCACCTCACTGGCGCCGCCGTCGACGTGTTCCCCAAGGAGCCGAAGGGCCGCGGCGACGAGTTCGTCTCCGAGCTGCGCGGGCTGCCGAACGTGATCCTGACCCCGCACATCGGCGGCTCCACCGAGGAGGCGCAGTCGGACATCGGGGACTTCGTCGCCAACAAGCTGGCGCACTTCGTGCAGGAGGGCAACACCACGCTGAGCGTGAACCTGCCCAGCATCGCCCTGCCCGCCCAGGCCGGCATGAGCCGCATCATCCACGTGCACCTGAACATGCCGGGCGTCCTGGCGCAGGTGAACAGCATCCTGGCCGAGCACAGCGTCAACGTCGAGGGCCAGATGCTGAGCACCCGCGGCGAGTACGGCTACCTCATCACCGACATCAGCGGCAGCTTCAGCGAGGACGTCCTCGACCAGCTGCGGGCCATGAGCCAGACGGTCCGGCTGCGGGTCCTGTCCTGAGCGTGACCGGGTGGCCCTACTTGGCGGTTTCGATCGACAGCAGGGTCACCCGGGCCTCGGCTTCGACGTCGTAGCGGTCGTTGGTGGCCCAGTCCTTCGGCGTCACGGTCGATCCCGGCGGCACGTCGCGCAGCGTCCGCGTGCCGGCCGCCACGGTCTTGGCGCCGCCCTTCACCTGCACCCTGACCGGGTTACCGGCCGGTGACGTCATCGCCAGCTCGTCCACCGCGCCGGTGACCTTCAGCGGCACGGTGCCGGCCGCTTCGGGCAGCTGGATCGCCGAACGCCGGGCGCCGCCCGCCAGGTCGATGCCCCCCACCTTGCCGGTCTGCAGGTTGAGGATCTGCTCGTCGGCGGCGCCCGAGAACCGCAGCGTCCAGGTCACCTCGGCGGAGAGTACGACCTCCACCTCGCCGCTGCCGGCATCGCCGTCCGGGGTGAGTTGCAGCCGCACACTGTCCTGCGTCAGCTCGGGCTCGGGCAGCACGCCGGAGCCCGCGGGCGCGGTCATCCGGTAGAGGTCGTTGCCGAGGTCCTCGTTGCGGACGGTCACCCGGGTGACCGCGCTGACCAGTTCGAAGCTGGCGGCGGTCCGGCCGTCCAGCGGCGCGGCCACCGTACGCTTCTCGCTCTTGCCCGCGCCGAGCTCCAGCACGGACGTCAGGTCCTTGTCGGGGCCCGAGAAGTACGTGACCCCGGCGACCGTGGCACCCATCGCCACCGCGGCGGTGAGGACGATGCCGGCGACCATGACGCCGCGGCCGCGACGCGGTTCGGCCGGCTTCCCGGCGGGCGACACGGGCGCGGCGGGGTGTCGCGGTGCCCGGTGCTGCCGGATCTCGTGGCCGGGGCCGCCGACGATGTCTCCCACGCCCTCGTCCGCATCGGCGGCCGGCCGGGACAGCGGTCGCCGCGACCGGTCGAGCACGGACTCCGCGGTGACCGTCTGCGGCGGCCGCAGCGCGCTGAACCAGTCGTCCTCATCGGAGTGCCGAGCCACCCGAGCGGTCTCCGCGGTGTCCCAGCCGGGCGTAACCGAGGGAGTGTCCCCGCCTGGCGGCACTGAGGGGGCGTCCCAGCCAGGCGCCACCGAGGGGCCGTCCCAGCCGGACGCTGCCGCTGGGGCGTCCCAGCCGGGCGCCACCGCGGGGGTGTCCCAGCCGGGCGCCGCCGAGGAGGTGTCTCTTGCGGAGCGCGAGGGAAGCGGCATTTGCGGCGTAGCGGGCGATTGCATCGGCGCACCCGATGTCGGGCGTCCGTCCCGCGTGGTGCCGCTGATCGGTCCGGCGCTCACGCCGAAGGACGTACGGCCGGAGGTGGCCGGCGGCGCGGGCCCGAACTCCGGCTCGGGTGCGGGTCGGTGGCTGCCCTCGGAGGGCGCGGAGAAAGCGTTCCAGCTTCCGGAGTCGGCCATGCTGTCATCTACCTCATCACGGAGCGGGGTTGCCGCGGACGGGCGGCGGTAGAGCGAGTCGTTGTCCCGGTTGGCCCAGCCGGCACCGGAGTTCGGCGGTAGTGCCGCCGGCGCCAAGGACACATCGGACGGATCCACCAGCGGTCTTTGCACGCGAAGCCCTCCCGCCCACGCCGGCGCCGTCTTCCCACGAGGCGCTCCCGGCCAGTGGTACGGATCCCGCGGCTTAGCGGATGAGTGCAAGCGTGAATTACTCTGCGTTATGTCCGTCCGGGCGTAGCAGGCCCCGGCGAGTGGCCACTGCCACCGCTTCCAGCTGGCTGTGCGCGCCGAGCTTGCCCAGCACCGCCTTCACGTAGCCACGGCACGTGTGCACGCTGATACCGAGCCGCCGGGCGATCGCCCGCGGGTCGAGTCCGGAGCCCATCAACACCAGCACCTCGTGCTCACGCGCGGTCAGGCCACCGGCTCGCGGTCCGACGACGGGCGCGGTGCTGCGCAGGAGTCGCGCGAGGATGTCCGTGGACACCGTCATGCCGCCGCCGTGGGCCGTACGGATCGCGTTCATCACGTCGCCGAGCGGGCCGTTCTTCGACAGGAAGCCCGAGGCGCCGGCGGCCGTCGCGCGACCGACCAGCGCGGACTCGTTGTTCGCGGTGAGAATGACGAACCGCGTGTCGGGCTGCCGGTGCCGCAGCAGCTCCGCGATGGCAATGCCGTCCGCGTCCGGAAGGTCCGGATCGAGCAGCACGACGTCGGGACGCACCTCTTGCACCATTCGGATGGCCTGTTCGCCTGTACGCGCATGTCCCACGTACAGCAGCTCGGGCTGCCCGGCCAGCGCCACACCGAGCAACTCGGCGAACGTCTGATGCCCGTCCACCACGAGCACCGTGATCGCCTCGCTCACCATTAACGCCTCCTGATCCGCCAGCGCTGGAAGTCTATGTGTCCCCCGCGCGACGCCAAGGCGTACCAACAGTCTGACAGGCCATCCGAGCCAATCCGATCGCAGTGGCCGCCCGCCGTGCGGATGAGTCCGAGCGGCCGCCATAACTCGTATCTTCGGTGGAACCTACCCCTTGCTTTCGGGGTTCTGTTCACCGTCGAGGTGGCTTGTCGCACGACCGTCCCCCGTCCAGGGTGTTACGCCATGTACGAAATCCAGCTCTTCGGTCCTCTCGAGGTTCGCACGCGCGGACTGCGCCTTTCCGGCTCGGATCTGGGCGGCGCCGAGCCGCGGCAGATCCTCGCGCTGCTGGCGCTGCACGGCGAGGTGCGTACGGCGGAGCTGACCGAATTGCTCTGGGGCGGCCCGGGTCATGAGGACAAGGTGGAGAGTCATCTGTCCCTTTTGCGCCATCGGCTCGACCCCGACGGCGACGACCGTGACTCGGTCATCGCCTCGACCCCCGGCGGCTACTCCCTGGTGGCCGAGCGGGTACGCGTCGACGTTGCCCGCTTCGACGAGCTGGTCGCCGCCGCCTCGGGCCGTACGGCCAGCCGGGCCCTGCGCCCGCTGACCGCCGCGAGCCACCTGGCGACCCGCCCCCTGCTGGAGGACGTCGACCAGCCGCATTGGGCCGCGGAGGCCCGTGAGCGCTACCGCCGGCGCCTGTCGGAAGCGCTGCTGGACGCCGGCCGGCGCGCCCTGGCGGCCGGAGACCCCCAGACGGCCCGGCGCCTGGCGGAACAGGTACAGGAGCTGGATCCGCGACGCCCGCTGGACGAGGCGGAAATCGCCGCATAGGCCACCCGACCCCTCCCGGCAGGCCCGGCACTGCTCGGCCGGAGAATCGTCCGGTGCGCACCGAACTGCTCCCCGTACCCCTGGCTCCGGAGATCTCCCTGCACCTGGCCGGCGGCGGCACGGGGTTGTTCGACGCGACCGGCGGCGAGTTCCGCAGCGACGTCCCGCCTCCGTTCTGGGCCTTCGCCTGGGCGGGCGGCCAGGCCCTCGCCCGCTACGTGCTGGACCACCCGGAGACGGTGGCGGGCCGGCGGGTGCTGGACGTGGCCTGCGGGTCCGGCGTCGCGGCGATAGCGGCGGCCCGCGCCGGTGCGGCGACCGTCGAGGCGCTGGATCTCGATCCCGCGGCGGCCGAGGCGGCGGAGCGCAACGCCGCCGCCAATGGCGTGACGGTCCGGACGAGGGCGGCGGACATCTCCGACGCCGGACCGGCCGACGTGATCCTGGCCGGCGACGTCTTCTACACCCGCAGCGTCGCCGGCACCATGACGGCCGCCCTGCGCCGGGCCGCCGGTTCCAGCGGTCTGATCCTGGTTGGCGATCCCGGACGCGGGTATTTCCCGGAACGACTCTTCGTCCGCCGGGCGCAGTACACGGTGCCGGTCCCGGCGGCACTGGAGGAGACGGATGCGCTGGCCACGGGGGTGTGGGAGATGCGGAACACAATGCATTCATCAACCAACAAGTTGTAAGCTGCACGCATCTGCCAAGGAGGTGGGTGCGTGACGAAGCCGGACACCGGGGACGCGACCGGGCGGCTGGCCGACGAACTCGTCCGGTTCTTCCGCCTGGGGCCGCGCACCAAGGGCATGCTCAACACGGGAGATCTCGGGGCCGAGTTCTCCGCGCTGATGCTGTTGTTCCCGCTCCGCCACCTCGGCCCGATGCGGGTTACCGACCTGGCCGAGGTCAAGGGCGCCGACCCGTCCACGGTGAGTCGGCAGGCGGCCCAGCTGGTGAAGGCGGGCCTCGCGTGCCGGCAGGCCGACCAGGCCGACGGCCGCGCGTCGAGGCTGGCGGTCACCGAGGCCGGCCGCAGGGCCTGTGCGCACCTCCACGAGGCCCGGCAGGCACTGCTCAGCGAGGCGCTGAGCGACTGGCCGGCCGAGCGCGTCCGCGCGTTCACCGACCTGTTCGAAGAATTCAACAGCTCCGTCGAGGCGCTACTGCGCAGCGACCCAGCCGTATCAGTACGGGAGAACCTGTGAGCAAGTCGAGTACCACCGCACCGGCGACGGCCGGGCCGGGGGCTGCCGCGAAGGGTGCCGAGCACTCCGCGGAGTTCACCCACCGGCAGATCATCACGGTTCTGATCGGCCTGATGATGGGCATGTTCCTGGCCGCACTGGACCAGACCATCATGGCGACGGCGACCCGGACCATCGCGGACGACCTGGACGGCTTCAACCTGCAGGCGTGGGCGACGACGGCGTTCCTCATCACGTCGACGATCTCCACCCCGCTCTACGGCAAGCTCTCCGACATCTACGGCCGGCGGCCGTTCTTCCTGTTCGCCATCGGGGTCTTCATCGTCGGCTCCATGCTCTGCGGGCTCTCGCAGAACATGTACGAGCTGGCGGCCTTCCGCGCGATCCAGGGCATCGGCGCCGGCGGCCTCATGTCGCTGGCCCTGGCGATCATCGGTGACATCGTCCCGCCCCGCGAGCGCGCCAAGTACCAGGGCTTCTTCCTGGCGGTCTTCGGCACCGCCAGCGTCATCGGCCCGATCCTCGGCGGCTTCTTCGCCGGCGAGGACAAGATCTTGTGGGTCGACGGCTGGCGCTGGGTCTTCTATATCAACGTCCCGCTCGGCATCGCAGCCATGATCGTGGTGGCCCGGGTGCTGCACCTGCCGCACCACCGGACCGACCACCGCATCGACTGGCCCGGCGCGCTGGCGCTCATCGTCGGCCTCGTGCCGCTGCTGACCGTCGCCGAGCAGGGCCGCGACTGGGGCTGGGACTCCCCCAGAGCCATCGCCTGCTACGTGATCGGCGCGTTGGGGCTGGTCGCCTTCGTGGTCGCCGAGCGGGCGTACAAGGACGAGGCGCTGCTGCCGCTGCGGCTGTTCCGCAACCGTACGATCGCCGTCGGCTCGGCCTCCAGCACGATCGTGGGTATGGCGATGTTCGGCGGCCTGATGACCGTCCCGCTGTACCTCCAGATCGTCAAGGGCAGCTCGCCCACGGTGGCAGGCCTGCAGATGATCCCGTTCGTCGTCGGCATCATGGCCGGCTCGATCACCGCGGGTCAGCTGATCGCGCGCACCGGCCGCTACCGGATCTTCCCGATCATCGGCAGCATCCTCATGGCCGCGGCCCTGGCTCTGTTCTCCCTCATCGGCGCCGACACGCCGCTGTGGAAGACCATGCTGATCATGGTGCTGATGGGCCTCGGCCTGGGCGGCAACATGCAGCCGATGATCACGGCCGTACAGAACGCGGTGTCGCCGCGCGAGATCGGCGTGGCCACCAGCTCGGTGACGTTCTTCCGGTCGATGGGCGGCACGCTCGGCACGGCGATCTTCCTGTCGGTGCTCTTCAACGTCCTGCCGGGCAAGCTCGAGGACGCGGGCTTCCCCACCCGGGGTGGCGGCGGCGACCTGAGCGACACCTCGTTCATCGCCAAGCTGCCGGCGCCGCTCGCGCACGCGTTCAAGGTCGGCTTCGCGGACGGCATCCACATCGTCTATCTGATGGCGCTGGCGGTCATGGTCATCGGCCTGGTCGTGGTCTTCTTCCTGCCGGAGATCCCGCTGTCCCAGCGCTCGGCGCAGCAGCAGCGCGCCGAGGACGCCGCGGCAGCCTCCGCCGCCGGCGGTCCGCCGGGAGCGCACTGACGATCAACGACCGCACAGGGTACGGGCGCAGCACGCGCTCGTACCCTGTGCCGTATGCCAGTAGTGAAGATCAACGCGATCGACGTCCCCGAGGGCGCAGGCCCCGAACTGGAGCAGCGCTTCGCCGCGCGGCAGGGAGCGGTGGAGAACGCCGAGGGCTTCCTCGGCTTCGAGCTGCTCCGGCCCGTCAAGGGCGAGACTCGCTACTTCGTCTACACCCGCTGGGAGTCGGAGGAGGCGTTCCAGGCCTGGTCGTCAGGCATGGGCCGCGCCGCTCACGCGGGCGAGCGCGCTCGCCCGGTGGCCTCCGGCGCCGACCTGCTCGAGTTCGAGGTCGTCCAGCAGGTCTCGAAGTAGGGATCGCCCGTCAGCCGTCGGCTTTGCGGGCCGCCGCCGCGATCAGGCGCTCGGCCACCTCTTCACGGGGGAGGCCGAGCCTCTGGGCGGTGTCCCGCAGCACGTCGTACGCCTCCCGCACACCGCAGCCGCGCTGAGCGATGATCACGCCGGCGGCCCGGTCGACGGTGGTGCCCTCGCGCAGGGCCTCCCGCCGATGCACCTCTCCCACCAGCACCTCGGCCTGGTTGACCACCACCATCACGGTCAGCAGCGTGTCCGGGTCGACGCCGCCGGGGCACCCGGTGAAGAAGCTGACCGAGCCGACCGCCGAGCGCGGGATGTCGAGTGGCACCGAGGCGATGCCGTGCACGCCCTCGGCGCGGGCCCGGTCGGCGAGTTCCGGCCAGCGTTCTTCCGCCGCCAGGTCGTGGACGGCGACGACCGTACGGGTCCGGGCGGCCTCGAGGCCGGGGCCCTCGCCCGTCGCGTACTGGATGTCGTCGACGGCCTGTCCCTGCGACCCGGACGCAGCCAGGGTGGGCGGGCCGCCCTCGCCGATCAGCGCGACCGAGCAGCGCAGGGCGCCCGGGAGCGCAGCGGTCACAAAGGCGGCCAGCCGGTCGAGAGCCTGCGGGACGTCGTCGGCGCCCAGCAGGCGCACGGACAGCTCGTGCAGGAGGCCGGCAAGCTCGATGGGATGCGCCGGCTCACCGCCACGACCGGAGCGGGACGCCTTGCCCGGCACCGGACGGCGGGTCTTGGCACTCCCCCGCCCCGCGTTACGCCGGGGCCGCGGCCCGCGGGCGGCGTTCCCACCCGGGGCTCCCTCCGTCGTCCGGCCCGCATCCGGGTCCCCGGCGGCGATCGGCGCGACCGCGATCGTGGACTCCGGGGTACTCCGGACCCGGCTTCGGACGCCGAGTCCCTTGGAATCGGGTATGAGGGCGGTCGTGCGGCGACGCGGCGTCAGACGCCGCCCGGTGCTCCGTTGCGGGGCAGACATTTGCCCGATATTGCCATGCGGATCCGTGAACACGAAAGTGGTGTCCACTAACGGGTGCCGTCGGCGGGCGTAACCGTCTGGTCCGACGTGCGATGTTCCAGGAATGTGCTCGGCGCGGCGTCCGGCAGCTCTTCGCGCTCGTCGGACTCGGCCAGAATGGCCTCGGCCTGGCCCTGCGGGTCGGCACTTCCCGCGCTGCGCTCCTCCGGCAGCAGGTCAGCCGCCCGCTGCTGCACCCGATCATCATTCATGCCGATCGTGTACCCGCGATCATGAGGGCCGAAAACAAACGTCGCTCCCGGCGGGGCCGGGAGCGACGTCACGTAGGTGCCGGTGTGCAGGTCGCCTCGCGGCGAAAGGCTCAACGCGGCTCCAGCCGAACGGTATTCCGCGAAGGCAAAGGGTGAGGCCCGGGGACACTGGGCACACCGACATCTGCTCTCAACGGTCGGCAGGCCCACCCCATTCCACGAGCAATTGTGACCTGGACCACATGATTGCCGACGGCCCCGCCGGGTAGTCCGGAGCTGTGAGCGATGACCTGCGAGTGTTGGACGAATACCTCGACGAGGCCTATTCCGGGCAGGAGCGCCTGAGCAGCGCCGACCTGCAGCGGGGGGCGATCGCCGCGGACCTGCCGGCGACGGCGCTGACCCGCATCGACGCGCTGCCCGAGGGCGAGTACGCCCAGGACGAGGCCGCCGAGGCCCTGCGAACTCTGGACGCCTGAGGAGCGACATGACCCAGCAGAACGAACGCCTGCCGGCCTTCGGGGACTCCGACGGCACCCCCGACGGGGACGACGACTTCGCGAGCGAGCACGACGCCACCGCGGTCGAGCCCGCCGTCATGGAGGGCGAGGACTCCGGCGAGCAGGAGAGCCCGCGCGGCTGGGCGGGCTTGGACGGCGAAGGCCCACCCTGATCACGGCACAGCGAAAGGCCCCGGCGGGAAGCCGGGGCCTTCGCCGTCGTCGCCGCCCTAAGCCACCGCTCGGCCGTTCACCGAAGGCTCGGACTCCTGGTGGTCGCCCTCCGCTGCCTCCTTGGCCAGCGAGTACGCCATCTGCAGGAAGTCGGACGCCGCCGTCGCGGTGAACACTGTGGCGGCCAGCCGGGTCAGCCTCGGCGCGAACACCAGGCCGCTGGTCAGCCCGGTGGCCACCCAGACGGCCAGGCAGAACGGGCAGCTGACCAGCTCACCGATCGAGTGGCGGATCGAGTTGCCATCGTCGCGGACCTCCTCGTTGACCTCGCCACTGCCGCCGGGTTCCGCGTACCGGGTGAAGGGGGCCCGCAGCGGGCTTGTGATCGAATCCTTGGCGATCAGCCGGCTCAGCTTGTGGGTGGCGATCGAGATCAGCACCACGTCCGACACGGCCGGGCGATCCGGCACCACACGTCCGGTCACCTTCGCGGCGACGGCGAGG
Organism: Actinoplanes sp. NPDC051475; assembly: GCF_040689425.1. NCBI lineage: Bacteria > Bacillati > Actinomycetota > Actinomycetes > Micromonosporales > Micromonosporaceae > Actinoplanes > Actinoplanes sp. NPDC051475. The sequence continues at coordinate 59,651 of NZ_JBFAZZ010000019.1, read as the reverse complement.
CTGCCGGCGAGTACGCCGAAGGCGCTCATGGTCACCGCGTACCCGTCCAGCGGCCGGTGCTCGTGGGGGGCGTACTGCCGTCGCAATCGTTCGAACCGGCCGCGTACCGAGGAGGTCATGCGCACGGGTCCTCTCAGAAGTCCTGGGTGAGCCGGTGCGGGTCCACCTCGCGGCCGGGGTGCCGGGCGAGGTATTCCGTCTCCAGCTCGGCCGTACGGCGCAGGTGGTTGGCGAGCGCCGCGTCCGGACCGTGCCGCAGGGTCTGCAGCCGCGTACGGTGCAGGCTCCCCAGCTCACGGATCAGGTCCTCGTCCGCGAGCCCGGCGGGGTCGATGCCCTGCTCGGTGCCGACGCGGTCGTCGACCTCGGGGTCGCTCATGATCTCTCCCTTCTCGGTGGTTCCCGCAACGGTTGCCCGTGCCGCCTGTCGTCAAACCCCCGCTGGGTACGCTCGACCCATGAGAGGGCTGTGGACCCCGGCGTGGATCGCGCGCCATGTGGTCGCGCTCGCGCTCGTGATCGGCTTTCTCGGCCTGGGCTGGTGGCAGTTCAGCCGCGCCACCGGCGGCAACACGCTCAGCTGGGGCTACACCTTCGAGTGGCCGGTCTTCGCCCTCTTCGTGGTCTTCCTGTGGGTGCGCGAGGTGCAGCAGGAGCTCCGAGCCGGCCCGCAGGCGCCCGAGGAGCCCGCCGAGGCCCCGGCGGCAGCGCTCGGCGGCGACACGCCCGTGACGGTGCGCCGGCCGGTACGCGTGCCGGTGGGCGCGCAGCCGATGCCCGCCGACGACCCCGAACTGGACGCCTACAACGACTACCTCGCCTGGCTCAACGCCCACCCCGGCGCCCGGCCCGGCGACTACCCCGGACGCAAGAGCAGCACCAAGTAGAAGGACGTGGACCGTGCAGGGAGCCCTCACCCGCTACCGGATCATCGCCTGGATCGTCGGCGTGGTCCTCATCGTGCTCGTGCTGGTAGGCATGCCGCTGAAGTACGCCGGCCACAACGACACGGTGGTCGCGGCCGTCGGACCCGTCCACGGTTTCCTCTACATGATCTACCTCGTCGCCACCTTCGACCTGAGCCGCCGGGCCGGCTGGCCGCTCGGGAGGATGCTGCTGGTGATGCTCGCCGGCACGATCCCCTTCTTCTCGTTCTGGGCCGAGCGGGTCGTCTCCCACAAGTGGGCCGTCCAGGGGATGGACACCCCGCCCGCGATGGCGCAGAAATAGAAGGGTCACGCTGCGAAAGCGTTGAATCGCAGCCCGTTATCGGGATCATTCCCATATTTGTGATAATTGGCGCAAGTCACTCTTCCGGCTCTTGTGTTAATTGAGATCGCCGATAAGTTGATGCGGTTGGTCCGGTCCGCAGCCATACCCTCAAGTGGCGCCGGCCAGCGCCGCCGAATCCCTCGACGGCGGTAACGGTGACCCCATCCCCCGGGGCTCGCCGCGACCGTCTCGGCGAGCCGGGGAACCACCGAAGCAGCATCCGGGGTGAATCCGCGTCAGCGGTAGGGCCTTCTTCCCGCCCGAATCCGTCAGCTAACCCGGTAGGCGGCCCAGCGGAAGAAAGGCCACGTACCGTTGCCACACGCCCGAACGAGGCTACGCACCATGGTGGTCGCCGCCCTGGCGATCGTGATCACCGGCACCGTCGCGCCGGCTGCACACGCGGCGCCCTCGACCGGTGACATCAACAAGAAGATCGAGAAGGCGTCGAACCAGCTCGAGGACGTCGTCGAGTCTTACAACAAGATGAAGATCAGCTTGAAGAAGACGAAGGACGACGAGACGAAGCTCGCCGCGTCACTCGCACCCGCCAAGGAGGCCCTCCAGGCCGCCGGCGCGCAGATGAACGTCATCGCGGCGTCCGCGTACAAGACCGGCAAGGTCGGCACGATGAACGTCGTGCTGGAGGGCAGCAGCAACCTGATGGACCGGATGTCCATCCTCGAGCAGCTGTCGCGCAACCGGCAGCGTGACATCGACACGTACACGGCCACGACGCAGAACTACAACGAGCGTCAGGCCGCACTGAAGACGACTCAGGTGAAGCAGACCGCGGAGGTCAACGAGCTCGCCGCCCGCAAGAAGAAGATCGAGGGCCAGCTCAAGGACCTGTACGCCATGCGCAAGGCAGCGTACGGCCGGGCGACCGAGAAGGGCTCGAGCTACACCGGCAACGTCCCGTCGGTCTCCGGCGAGGCCGGCGTCGTGGTCCGGTTCGCCTTCGCCCAGATCGGCAAGATGTACGAGTACGGCGCCGACGGGCTCGGCACGTACGACTGCTCGGGCCTGACCTCGCGATCCTGGAGTCAGGCGGGCAAGTCACTGCCGCACAACGCCGCGGCCCAGTACAGCGCCACCCGGCGGATCAGCCGGTCCCAGCTCGAACCCGGCGACCTGGTCTTCTACCGCAACCTCGGGCACGTCGCGCTCTACGTCGGCGGCGGGAAGATCATCGACGCCTCACGGGCCGGTGAGCCGGTGAAGCATCGCACGATCGACATCATGACCCCGTACGGCTACGGCCGCGTGACCTGATCACGCGCCCCGGCACGACAGAAGGCCGGTGTCCCGCGAGGGGCACCGGCCTTCGGCGTTGTTGGGGGAAGTGGTTACGCGGCCTGAAGGCCTTCGGCGCGGGCCAGCTCACGCAGCCGGCCCAGGGCCTGGATCTCGAGCTGGCGGATGCGCTCGCGGGAGAGCGAGAACCGCGACGCGACCTCGGTCAGCGAGTGCTCGCGACCGTCCTCGAGACCGTACCGGGCGCGCATGATGCCCGCCGAGCGGTCGTCGAGGTGGTTGAGCAGTCCCTCGATGCGCTGCCGCTCCAGGGCGGTCAGCACGATCTCCTCGGGCGACGGCGCGTCGCTGTCGGCGACCAGGTCGCCGAGGTTGGTGTCGCCGTCATCGCCGACCGGGGTGTCCAGGGACACGGTGTCCTGGGCCCAGCGGGTCAGCTCGCCGACGCGCTCCACCGTCACGCCCAGCGCCGCAGCGATCTGTTCGGGCTCCGGGTCGGCGCCGAGCTCGCGGACGAGCTGGCGGGTGACGTTGCGCATCCGGTTGACGTCCTCGACGAGGTGCACGGGCAGGCGCACGGTGCGCTCCTGCTGCGCGATCGCCCGGCTGATCGCCTGGCGGATCCACCACGTCGCGTACGTCGAGAACTTGTAGCCGCGCTCGTAGTCGAACTTCTCGACGGCGCGGACCAGGCCGGTGTTGCCCTCCTGGATCAGGTCGAGCATCGGCATGCCCGAGCGCACGTACCGGCGTGCGATCGAGACGACCAGACGGAGGTTCGCGCGGATGAACAGGTCCTTCGCCCGCTCGCCCTCGACGACCAGCCGCTCCAGCTCCTCCCGGCTCACGCCGCGACGGACGTCTCCGCTCTCGAGCAGGTGCTCGGCATAGAGGCCGGCCTCGATTGCCTTGGAGAGGTCGACCTCCCTGGCGGCGTCCAGAAGCGGCGTCCGGGAGATCTCGTGCAGGTAGACGCCGACGAGGTCGCGCTCCTCGGCGACTTCGTCCGTCCGCATCACGGTGCTCTTCTCCACGTTGCCCACGGTCCCCTCATTGCCTTCACTAACCCTGTTACGGGCAATTCCTGCTTCCATCAGCCCTCCCCGTAACGTCCGCAGTTCGTGCATTGCGGTGCTGACACCTACACAACAAGTGGCGCCCTGCACTGATTCCGGCTGGTGGGTCGAAAGTGTCACGAATGCCTGAGCGTCACCTGAGAGCCGCGTGCATACTTACTGAAGAAGGCTCTCGTCGAAGGCATTCGGAGCCGTACCCGGGGTCGGATGCGTGCTGTCGGCTGTGTGCCGTCACGCATACCCCTCGCCCGATACATGACACCATCAGCCCCTCATCCGTCACAGCGACGGCCGTCACGGATTGCCTTGCGACGCTCGTCACTACCCAGTACGGCCCGGTAGCCAATTGGGTTCACGTCCAGCATCGACAGGTTGCCGCCGGGCTTGATGCAAACACCACGGCGAAAGATCCCGGCGCCTCGTCGACGCGGGACCATCTGCCACCATGCGGCACATCGCGCCGCAGATCACTAGCCCGTCCGGGTGACCCCCACCCGTGCAACCACCGCCTACCTCAACCCTTACCGCGACACCGGCTTGCCACACAGACAGTGATGCGAAACACAGGACTACCGTGGCCGCATGGCGGAGCGCAGCGCGGTGGTGACGGGTGGGGCCGGCGGTCTCGGTGGGGCCGTGGTCGAGCAACTGCGGGACGCGGGATGGCGGGTGGTGGCTCCCGTACGCGAGGGGGCGACGGGGAAGCTGCCGGCCGGTGTGACGAGCATCGCAGCCGATGTGACCGTGGCAGAGGACGTCGCCGCCGCCGTGGCGCTCGCCGCGTCCGAACCCGGCGCACCACTGCGCGCGGTGATCAACCTGGTGGGCGGCTTCGCGATGGGTGGGCTGGTGCACGAGACGCCGGTGGACGACTTCGAGGCGATGCTGCGGCTGAACCTGCGGCCGACGTACCTCGTGACGGCGGCGGCACTCCCTCATCTCGTCGCGGCCGGCGGCGGCTCCGTGGTGTGCGTCTCGTCCCGCGCGGCGGTGGCGCCGTTCGCCGGGGCCGCGGGCTACGCCACGGCGAAGGCGGCGGTGGTCGCGTTCGCCAACGCCGTCTCCGTCGAGTACCGCCGGGAGGGCGTACGGGCGAACACGGTGCTGCCGAGCGTGATCGACACCCCGTCCAACCGCCGGGATCAGCCGGACGCGGACCACGCGCGGTGGGTCACGCCGGCAGAGATCGCCCAGGTCATCGCCTTCCTGGCCGACGACGCGTCCGCCCCGATCAGCGGCGCGAGCATCCCCGTCTACGGCCGGAGCTAGAAGACCTCGGCCAGTTGCAGGGTCACCGCGGTCGCGGCGGCGGCCAGCGTCGCGGCCGCAACGATCAGGGCCCGGGCGTGTGCGACGAGCATGGCGGGGACACGGCGCGCCGGGATCATGGGCGCGGGCACCGGGTCCGGTACGGGCAGGTGGGCCAGCAGCGCCGCCCGCACCTGCTCCGGCGTGCCGTTCGCGTCGATCAGCACGAAGTCGCCGTGCTCCGGCAGCGCCCGATAGGCCGCCGCGGCCGCGCGCAGGTAATCCATCTCCTCGTGGTCGTACCCGCGCCGCTCGATCCGGTCGTAGGCGATCTCCGGGTCGACGACCAGCAGGAACGTCACGTCCGGCCTCGGGAAGATCCGGTACGCCAGCCGCGCCCGCCGCTCCGCCCGGTTCAGCCGTTCCGGCCGGGGGTTCTTGGCGTGGGCGCGGATGCTCGCGTACTGGCACACGGCGTAGCGGTCCATGACGGTGACCTCACCGGTGAACCGGCGGCGCAGGAGCGTACGGAGGATGGCCAGCCAGCGCAGCACCGACTCGACGAACAGCATCGTCCGGCGGCCGAGCAGGTGTTCTCCGTCGCGCCGGCCCAGCGCCGTGGCGAGGCGGCCGAACCAGCGGCGGCCTCCGGCGTTGCGGCGGTAGGTCGCCGCCAACCCGCGACCGGCCAGCGTCGTGGCCAGGAGGTGCGCCTGGGTCGTCTTGCCGGAGCCGTCGATGCCCACGAGAGCGATGGTGCCGACGGAAGTGATGCCGACGGGAGCGGTGCCGACGGGAGCGGTGCTGCGAGGCCGGGGAACCATACCCACCGACGGTAGCTGGTGATGTCACCGACCGTTCCTGACGTGCGGGCTGCTCCGGGCGTACAAAATGGGTCTTAGCAGTGGAATTTGACCTTGGGCCGGGGACCGCTCGCGTTACAAGGATTGCCTTGAGGGGTAGTCGATCCGTGAAGGAAACGGACATCCATCGACACAGGGAGACGCCATGCCGCACCGGGTGGACGAGGGCCTGGTCAACACGCTCAAACGGGTGGCCTCCGTGCTCAAGCAGGCCGAGGTCCCGTTCGCCCTCGGCGGCAGCTTCGCCGTGTACGCCCACGGTGGCCACTCCAGCGACCACGACGTCGACTTCCTGATCCGCGAACAGGACAAGGAACGGGCCCTGGCGGAGCTGGCCAAGGTCGGTTTCGAGGTGGAGCAGCCGCCGGAGGACTGGCTGGTCAAGGTCTACGACGAGGGCCGGATGGTGGACCTGATCTACCGCCCGGTGGAGTCGCCGGTGACCGACGCCACCCTGCGCGACACGGTGATGCGTCCTGTCGAGGCGATCAACATGCCCGTGCTGTCGGCGACCCAGCTGATGATGCACAAGCTGCTGAGTTACACCCAGCACTACTGCGATTTCGCGACCGGCCTACCCGTGGCCCGGTCGCTGAGGGAGCAGATCGACTGGGACCGGGTACGCGAGGAGACGGCGAAGTCGCCGTACGCGGAGGCGTTCTTCGTGCTGCTGGACCGCCTCGAGGTGGTTCCGGAGCCGGGGAACGCCCAGCTGACAGTGGGGGGATGACGAGATGACGCCACAACTCGACGAGTACGTGGAGGCGCAGATCCAGCGCCTCCTGACCGAGGACGGCGCGGTCGCCGAACAGGGGATCACCCTGCAGCGCCGGGAGCACCTGCTGGTGCTCGGCGGCGAGGTGGAGAGCGCGCAGCGCCGGGACGAGATCTGCCGGCAGATCACGACGAACTTCCCGGACGTGGAGATCGCCTGTGACATCGGCATCGTGCGCGCCGCGGCGCCCAGCGAGGTGGAGGAGATTTCATGATCCGGATCGCCGCCGTGGGCGACGTCCACGTGGACAAGGACGTGCTGGGCCGCTACCGGCCCGCGCTGGAACGCCTGCCGGACGTCGCCGACGCCCTGCTGGTCGCGGGCGATCTCACCCGGCACGGGACGGTCGAGGAGGCGAAGTGCATGGCGACCGAGTTCGGCGAACTCGGCGTCCCGGTGGTCGTCGTGCTCGGCAACCACGATCACCAGAGCGACCAGCAGGACGACGTGGCCAGGGTGCTCACCGACTCCGGGATGACGGTGCTCGAGGGCGACGGCACGGTGCTGGAGCTCAACGGCCACCGGCTCGGCATCGCCGGCGCGAAGGGCTTCGGCGGCGGGTTCGCCGGGGCGTGCGCCAGCTCGTTCGGCGAGCGGGAGATGAAGAATTTCGTCGGCACCACGGAGGCGATCGCGGAGAAGCTCGGCGCCGCCCTGCGCGGCCTCGAGTGCGACGCACTGGTGGCGCTCACGCACTACGCGCCGGTGCCCGAGACGCTGGTCGGGGAGCCGCTGGAGATCTATCCGTTCCTGGGGTCGTACCTGCTCGGGCAGGCCATCGACTCGGCGCCGACCGCACTGGCGCTGCACGGGCACGCACACCACGGCGCCGAGCGGGGGCGTACGCCGGGCGGCGTACCCGTGCGGAACGTGGCGCATCCGGTGATCAAGCAGGCATACAACGTCTACCAGCTGCTGTCGGACAATGTGGACGCCGGGCTTGTCGCGGTTTAGTTGGATATGCACCGAGGCCCTGTCCCGCCGCCGGGACGGGGCCTCGTCGTATGTAGACCAGGTTTTCGATTTCTGCGGGTCGGGTATCTGGTGACCATGGAACTTTTGCTCTGGATCCTCGCAGTCGTACTCGTGGTCGCCGGCATCCTCGCGCTGTTCCGGCGGCAGATCCTCTGGGGTGTCGTGCTCATCGTCGTGGGCCTGCTGGTCGGCCCCGGCGGCGTGAGCATCTTCAGTTAACCCCTCGTCCCCCCGGCAGTTTCCTGACCGGTCTCCTACGACCGCACCGGGGCTGCCGTATGGCTACCTCTCGCAGGCAGCCATACGGTGGCCCCGGTTCACTATGTAGTGACACGCACACGAAGTGCGATGTCCTAGATCGGACTCATGACTCAATCCTCAGCGAAACGATCCCCCCGACGTTCGCGAGGAGTCCCGGCTGTGGCCGAGGTCCATCACTTCACCTACGGTGCCTTCAACCCGATCGCCGCCTATCTGGTGGCGCTTCTGGGTTCCTTCGTCGGCCTGCTCTCCACCGGCCGCGCCCGATCGGCGCGTACCCGCAGCAGGCGTACTCGCTGGCTCATCATCGCTGCATTCTCCATCGGTGGTGCGGCCATCTGGCTCATGCACTTCACCGCGATGCTGGGCTTCGACGTCCCCGAGAGCCCGGTCCGCTACAGCCCGCTGCTCACCATGGTCAGCCTCGGCCTCGCCGTCGTCGCGGTCGGCTTCGGGCTGATGGTGGTCGGGCACGGCAGGCGCAGCGTGCCGCGGGTGGTGAGCTCGGGCGTGCTGACCGGCGCCGGCGTCCTGGGCATGCACTATTCCGGCATGGCGGGCATGCACGTCTCCGGCACGATCCACTACAACCTGCCGATGGTCATCGCCTCGGGCATCATCGCCATCGTCGCGTCCACCGCAGCCCTGTGGTTCACCGTGTCGGTCCAGGGCTGGCTGCCGATGCTCGGCGCCGCCGCGATCATGGCGCTCGCCGTGTGCGGCATGCACTACACCGGCATGGCGGCGATGACCGTCGAGCTCAGCCACGACCTCTCCCACGGCACCACCGGCATCCGGCCGCTGCTGATGATCGTGCCGATCACCCTGGTCAGCGCCGCCACCATTCTCGGCGTCGCGCTCAGCGGCCTGCAGGCCATGACCGAGGAGGAGTTCACCGACGGCGCCGGCATCCGCCGCCGCGGCGTGCATGCCGAGAACCCGCATCCCTGGTCGCTCAAGCAGGCGTCGTTGTCCGCGATGCGGCGTACGCCGGGCAGCCGCCCGTCGCCGCGTCCCGTACCGCCCCGGCCGGTGGTCACGGATGAGCCGCTGATCAACGTACCTTCCTGATCGCGGCCCCGGACCGGGATCGAGTCGGGTATACCTGTTCGGCATGGCGCCAAGGATGCTGCTGTCGATGCCGCTGCACGCGATCACCGAGGTGTACGGCGAGGCCGGCCTGCGGCAGCGGTTCCTGCTGGAGATCGAGAACCTGCCGGCCGGCGACCGGCCGCAGCTCGAGGACGCGCTGGCACTCGCGTCCCGGCTGCACGCCGACGACCGGCGGGTCCGCGAGCCGTACCTGAACCATCTGCTCCGGGTCGCGATCCGGATCATGCGTTACTACGGCATCCAGGACGTGGACGTGCTCACGGCGGCGCTGCTGCACGACGCGGTGGAGGACCATCCCGCCGAGCTGGCCGGCCTGCCCGCCGACCTCGGCCATCACGAGCTGACCGAGGCGGCGATCGCCGAGCTGACCCGGCGGTACAACCCGCGGGTGGCCGGGCTGGTCCGCTCGGTCACCAACCCGGAGTACGACCCGCTGCGGGACAAGCACGAGCAGTACCGCACGCACGTGGCCGCCAGCCTCGACAAGGACCCGTGGGCCCGGGTCATCAAGGTCAGCGACTTCACCGACAACGGCGTCGGGATCATCCACACCACGTACGACAAGGCGCGCAGCTCGGCGATCAAATACCGGCCGCTGGTGCCCAAGCTGCGGGAGCTCGTCGGGCGCCCGGACACGCCGCTCTCGGTGGCGGCCAAGGACCACATCCTTGATCAACTCGACCTGGCGGAGGAACGGTTCGCCGCCATCCTGGACGGTTAGCCTGGGGGTATGCCCTCCCCCACTGAATGGTGGCGCAGCGCCGTCATCTACCAGATCTATCCGCGCTCCTTCGCCGACAGCAACGGCGACGGCATGGGCGACCTGCCCGGCATCACTGCGCGGCTGAGCGACCTGCGCGACCTCGGCGTGGACGCGGTGTGGTTGTCACCGTTCTACCCGTCGCCGCAGCACGACGCCGGCTACGACGTGGCCGACTACCGATCGGTCGATCCCCGCTTCGGCGACCTCGGCGACGCCGACAAGATGATCGCCGAGGCGAAGACGCTGGGCCTCAAGGTCATCGTCGACCTGGTGCCCAACCACACCTCGAACGAGCACGCCTGGTTCCGGGCCGCGCTGGCCGCCGCCCCCGCCAGCCCCGAGCGCGAGCGGTACATCTTCCGCGACGGCCGCGGCGCTGACGGCAGCGAGCCGCCGAACGACTGGTGCAGCGTCTTCGGCGGCCCGGCCTGGGAACGGGTCTCCGACGGCCAGTGGTACCTGCACCTCTTCGACGTCACCCAGCCCGATCTGAACTGGGGCGACGACGGGGTGCGGGCCGAGTTCGACGCGATCCTGCGCTTCTGGCTCGACCGGGGCGTCGACGGCTTCCGGGTGGACGTGGCGCACGGGCTGATCAAGGACGCCGAGCTCGCCGACTACGAGTACGCAGGCGAGGTCCTCGGCGGCCTGGCCCCGGAGGGCGCCCCGCCCCCGCCGATGTGGGACCAGGACGGCGTGCACGAGATCTACCGGCACTGGCGGACGGTGCTGAACGCGTACGAGGGTGAGCGGATCCTCGTGGCCGAGGCCTGGGTGCAGCCGGCGGAGCGGCTCGCGCACTACGTCCGGCCCGACGAGATGCATCAGGCGTTCAACTTCCAGTACCTCGACACCCCGTGGGCCGCCGACCCGCTGCGGGACGTCATCGACACCACGACCGCCGCCAACGCCGCCGTCGGCGCCCCCACCACGTGGGTGCTCTCCAATCACGACGTGGTGCGGCACGCGACCCGGCTCGGCTATCCGGTCAGCGAGCCCCGCAGGCACGGCATCGGCGCGGACGACCCGCAGCCCGACGCGCCCCTGGGGCTGCGCCGGGCGCGCGCGGCCTCGCTGCAGATGCTGGCGCTGCCCGGGTCGGCGTACCTCTACCAGGGTGAGGAGCTCGGGCTGCCGGAGCACACCTCGATCCCGGACGAGATGCGGCAGGATCCGGCGTGGGAACGGTCCGGCCACACCGAACGCGGACGCGACGGTTGCCGGGTGCCGATTCCGTGGGAGGCGGACGCCCCCTCGTACGGCTTCGGCCCGTCCGACGCCAGCTGGCTTCCGCAGCCGGCGTCCTGGGCCGAGTACGCCCTCGACCGGCAACGCGACGTGCCCGGCTCGACCTACGAGCTGTACCGGTCGGCGCTGCGTCTGCGGGCCGGGCACGGGCTGGGCACCGGGACGCTGACCTGGCTCGACACGCCCGCCGACGTGCTGACGTTCCGCAGCGGCGGCGTCCTGGTGCTGACCAACTTCGGCGACGCGCCGGCCGAGCTGCCGGTGGGCGCCCGGGTGCTGCTGACCAGCGAGCCGCTGGACGAGGACGGCCGGGTGCCGCAGGACGTCACGGTCTGGGCGCGGGCGTAGCCGTTTCGTGGTCGGCGTAGCTGGCCAGGGCCGCATGGGTGTCCGCCATGTCCCTGGCCACCGTCCGGCTGGCCAGCCAGTACATGATCCCGGTCGGGATGAAGAAGAACTGGAACGCCGCCAGCCCGACGGCGTAGTTGAGCGGCGGCGGGAAGGCACCGGAGAGTCCGCGGAACGCGACGCCGACGAGCACGTTGCCCCCGGCGCGGCCCACGCCGTTGCAGAGGTTGCCGAGGCTGTAGACGGTGCCGCGGTGCTCCGGCGGGTTGACGTCGGCGATCAGCGCGAACCAGTTCGGTGAGTTCGCCGAGGTCAGCGCAAGGGCGAGGACGGCGGTGGCCAGGCTGAGCCCGACGGAGGGGTCGGTCCACACGTCCGCGAGGACGGCCCGGACCACCGCGCCGGTCCCGGCCCCGTCGGGCACGTCGATGCGGAACGGCACGAAGTAGAGCACCACGTAGAACGGTACGGCGGCGAGGATGCCGACCGCCGCGACCAGGGCGCGGCCGCGGGGCGTACGCCGCTGCAGCCGGTCGCCGGCGAGGCCACCGAGGATGGACAGGGCCCCGCCCAGCTGGAAGAGCGTCGCGAACACGCTGCCCACCACGATGGCGGTCGGCGTGGAGTAGCCCTGGTCCTCGGCCCGCGCCCGGAACAGGACCGGCAGCCAGACCAACGAACCGAAAGCCACCTGCGCCGACAAGCCCTGCAGGATCAGCCACACGTTGGTGCGCCGGGCGAGGATCTTCGGCAGGTCGTCGCGGTGGATGCGCTCGTCGTACGTGACGCCGCTCAGCTCCGGCTGGCTGTCGCCGCGGGGCACGTCGTACGTGAAGAGGTAGGCGGCCGTGGCGATCACCCCGGCCGCGGCCGCCACGAGGAACGGCCGGCGCCAGTCCTGCGCGCCGAGCAGGCCGCCCACCAGCGTCCCGGCGAGCGTGCCGACGCCCTGGGAGAGTCCCCAGAAGCTCATCGCGAGCCCCCGCCGCCGCGGCGAGATCAGATCGCTGACCACGGCGAAGCTGACGCTCGCCACGCCGCCCAGACCGATGGCGGCGAGCACCTGGGAGAGCAGGAACGACGGGTAGTTGCCGGCCAGGCCGGACCACGCCGTGCCGGCCACCCAGATGACGGTGCCGGCGATCAGCACCGGTTTGCGGTCGGTGCGATCGCCCGCGTACGCCCAGCCGATCGCCGCCATCGCGCTGAGCAGGAACATCACCGTGGTGGCGAGCGCGATGTGCGCCTCGCTGACGTCGAGGTCCGCGCCGATGCTGCCGTAGAGCGGCGGCACCAGCCCGATGGCCACGTTGTCGAGCGAGGCGAGGATGACGAAGACCACCACGCTGTACGCGCGATGCGCCGGGCCACCCTTGGTCACGCGCTGAAGGTTAGCGGGCGGGGCGGTCGACGACTTTGTCCCGGGCCGCCGCGTACTGCTCACGGATCAACGGGACGCTGGTGTCCTCGTACACCTCGGGGGTCTCGGCCGACCACTCGGGCGGCGCGTCCCCGCCCGCGACGACCCAGGCGGCCTGCCGGGCGGCGCCGTCCGCGACGTACTCCCCCGGCGGTGGCACCAGGACCGGCAGCCCGAACAGCGCGGGAGCGATGCGGCGCACGGCCTCGCTGCGCGCGCCGCCGCCGACCAGGACGATGCGGTTGGCGGTGGCACCGTGCGCGACCAGCGCGTCGAGTCCGTCGGCCAGAGCGCACAGCATGCCCTCGACCGCGGCGCGGGCCAGATGCGCGGGGTCGGACGTGCGCAGCGTCAGCCCGTGGATCGCCCCGGTCGCGTCCGGCCGGTCGGGGGTGCGCTCCCCTTCCAGGTACGGGATGAGCACGAGCCCGTCCGCCCCGGCCGGCGCGGAGAGCGCAAGCCGGGACAGCTCCGCGTGGTCGACGCCGAGCAACCGGGTGGCCGCATCGAGGACCCGGGCGGCGTTGAGCGTCACCACGATGGGCAGGAACCGGCCCGTGGTGTCGGCGAATCCGGCCACCGTCCCGCTCGGGTCGTCCGGCGCGACCTCGGAGGAGACGAAGACCGTCCCGGACGTACCGATGGAGACCACCACGTCTCCCGGCAACGCGCCGGCGCCGAGTCCCGCGGCCGCGTTGTCCCCGGCGCCCGGCCCGAGCGGGGCACCGTTGGGCAGGTGACCGGCGACGCCGGTGGGGCCGAGCACCTCGGGGACGTGGATGCGCCGCCCGAATCCCAGCTCGAGCAGGTCCGGGCGGTATTCGCCGGTCGCCGCGGACCAGTAGAGGGTGCCGCTGGCATCGCTGCGGTCGGTGCGCAGCGTGTCCAGGCCGCGAGCGCCCGACAGTTTCCAGGTCAGCCAGTCGTGCGGCAGGCAGACCGCCGCCACGCGGGCCGCGTGCTCCGGCTCGTGGCGGGCCAGCCAGCGCAGCTTGGTGAGGGTGAAGCTGGCGACCGGGACGATGCCGACCGCGTCCGCCCAGGCCCGGCGGCCGGCGTCCGCGCCGCCCAGCTCGTCGATCAGCTCGGCGGCGGCGCCGGCGCTGCGGGTGTCGTTCCACAGCAGCGCCGGGCGCACCACCTCGCCGTCCTCGTCCAGCACGACCATGCCGTGCTGCTGGCCGGCCACCGACGCGGCGGCGACGTCGTCGAGACCGCCCGCCTCCTCGATGGCCTGCCGCAGCGCGGACCACCACGCGTCGGGATGCACCTCCGTGCCCTCGGGGTGGCTCGCCCGGCCCTGCCGGACCAGCTTGCCCGTCTCCGCGTCGCGGATGACCACCTTGCAGGACTGTGTGGAGCTGTCGATCCCGGCGACCAGAATCATGGTGCTCCTCAGGCTTTGAGAATGTGGTCGATGGCGAGCTGGTGCAGCTTCACGAAACCGTAACCCTGGGCGCCGGCTGCATCGACGTCGAACTCGCTCTTGTCGTCGAGCAGGTCCTGGTAGGTCTCGCCGGCGCTCAGGGTCGGTTGCGCCAGCTCGAGGACCTTCGATTCGGCCAAGGCGGCCTGGACCTCCGGATCCGCGCGGAAGGCCTGCGCCCGCTCCTTGAGCAGCAGGTACATGCGCATGTTCGCCTTCGCCGACTCCCAGACGCCGGCGTAGTCCTCCGTGCGCGACGGCTTGTAGTCGAAGTGCCGGGGGCCGTCGTAACCGGAGCCACCCCCGGGTGCGCCGTTCTCCAGCAGGTCGACCAGCGAGAACGCGCTGAGCAGGTCGCCGTGGCCGAAGACGAGGTCCTGGTCGAACTTGGGGCCGTGCTGGCCGTTCAGGTCGATGTGGAACAGCTTGCCGTGCCACAGCGCCTGGGCGATGCCTTGGGTGAAGTTGAGGTTCGACATCTGCTCGTGGCCGACCTCGGGGTTGATGCCGAACAGCTCGGGCCGCTCGAGCTCCTGGACGAACGCGATGGCGTGCCCGGCGGTGGGCAGCAGGATGTCGCCGCGGGGCTCGTTCGGCTTGGGCTCGATGGCGAAGCGCAGGCCGTAGCCCTTGTCCTCGGAGTACTGCGCGAGCAGGTCCAAGGCCTCGCGGTAGCGGTCGAGCGCAGCCTGGACGTCCTTGGCGACGTCGTACTCCGCGCCCTCGCGGCCGCCCCAGAGCACCAGGGTCTTCGCGCCCAGCTCGGCGGCGAGGTCCATGTTGCGCAGCACCTTGCGCAGGGCGTAGCGCCGGACGCTGCGGTCGTTGCTGGTGAAGCCGCCGTCCTTGAACACGGGGTGGGTGAAGAGGTTGGTGGTCACCATCGGCACGACCATGCCGGTCTCGTCGAGCGCCTCCTTGAACCCGGCGATGATCCCGTCGCGGGTGTGCGCGTCCGAGCCGAACGGCACCAGGTCGTCGTCGTGGAAGGTGATGCCGTACGCCCCCAGTCCGGCGAGCTTGTGCACGGCCTCGATCGGGTCGAGCGGGGCCCGGGTGGCGTCGCCGAACGGGTCGCGGGCCTGCCACCCGACGGTCCAGAGGCCGAAGGAGAACTTGTCGTCGCGCGTGGGCTGGACCGGCACGGCTACCTCCACGGAAGCAGGATGGATTTGTTTATTGGTTGAATTATTTGGTGACGGTGTGGCATTGTCAAGGGCGTGACCAGCCGGCTGATGACTGCATCCCGCGCTCCCGTCCGGCAGTCGAGCGTGCGCGCCCATAATCTCGCCCTGGTTCTGCAAATCGTGGCGAATAGCCCAGATCCGATATCTCGGGCAGCGACCGCCGCGGCCAGCGGCCTCACCCGGGCGACCGTCTCGGCACTCGTCGACGATCTGATCGCCGGAACCCTGCTGACCGAGGTCGAACCGGCCCCCCGCAACCGCGCCGGGCGGCCCGCGGCCGGCCTGCGGCTCGCCCCCGACGGCCCGGCCGGGCTGGGCCTCGAGATCAACGTCGACTACCGCGCCGCCTGCGTCGTCGACCTCACCGGCCGGGTCCGGCACCGCCTGCTGGAACCGGGCGACCAACGCCCGGTGGACGCCGCCACGGCCCTGGCCGGGCTGTCCCGCCTCGCCCGGGAGGCGCTGCGGCGGGCCGAGGCCGACGGGCTGACCGTGGCCGGGGCGGCGCTCGCGGTCCCGGGCCTCGTCGCCGCGGACGGCACGGTCCGCATCGCACCCAACCTGGGCTGGCACGACGTCGCCGTGGGCGACCTGCTCGACGGCCTGCCGGTCACGGTCGACAACGAGGCAAACCTCGCGGCGCTCAGCGAGCTCGGCGCCGGCGACCTGCCGCCCAGCTTCGTCTACGTCTCCGGCGAGATCGGCATCGGCGCCGGCATCGTCCTCGACGGCACCCTGTTCCGGGGCGTCCGCGGCTGGAGCGGCGAGATCGGGCACCTCGCGATCGACCCCGCCGGGCCGCCCTGCCGCTGCGGCGCCCAGGGCTGCCTCGAGCAGTACGCGGGCCAGGAGGCGATGCTCCGGGCGGCCGGG
Organism: Actinoplanes sp. NPDC051475; assembly: GCF_040689425.1. NCBI lineage: Bacteria > Bacillati > Actinomycetota > Actinomycetes > Micromonosporales > Micromonosporaceae > Actinoplanes > Actinoplanes sp. NPDC051475. The sequence continues at coordinate 43,546 of NZ_JBFAZZ010000019.1, read as the reverse complement.
GTCGCCACGGTCGCCGAGCTCGCCGGGGCGGATCTGAGCGTGGCCGGCCAGGCCCTCGGCACCGCGATCAGCGCCGTGGTGAACCTGCTCGACATCGGCACGGTCGTGCTCGGCGGCATCTACGCGCCGCTGCTGCCCCGGCTGCGCGAGGCGATCGGCGCGGAGGTGGACCGCCGGGTGCTCACCGCCGACTGGTCCGCCATCGAGCTGCGGGCCGCCCGGCTGGGCCCCGACGCGGCGATGCGGGGCGCGGCCGGCGCGGTGATCCGGTCGGTCCTCGACGACCCCGCCGGCTGGCTCGCCCGTGATCGACCCTGAGCCCTGGGCCTCAGGCCGTGCGCGCCTCCGAGTCGCCCTCGGCCGCGGCGGCGGAGCTGAACTCCGTGAGGCCGCGGATGAGGGCCGCCCGGCCCGTGGGGCTCATCCGGCGCAGCACGTCGGCGAGGATCTCGCGGCGGGTCCGGCGCAGGTCCTCCAGCAGCTGCCGGGACGACGGTGTCAGATAAAGCGCAATCTCCCGCCGGTCCATCCGGCCCGGCACCCGCTCCACCATCCCGGACGCGACGAGCCGGTCGCAGAGCCGGCTGGCCGACGACAGAATCATCTTGAGCTGGCCCGCGAGGCCGCGCAGATTGATGCCCTCCGAACGCTCCACCACCAGCAGGGCGTTGAGCTGAGGCCAGGAGAGCCGGGGCGTGGCGCGCTCGCGGGCAGCATCCCAGGCAGCCAGCAAGGCTGGCGCGGCGTCGTCGACCGCCGCGGCATGGAGTGGCCCATCCGGCCCATGGTGTTCGGCCATGGTGCAGCCGAGACTACCCGTACGGTCCACCGTGTGGAGGAGGTGAGAGCGTGTCCGATCGTCTGACTGCCGTACGACGTGCGCTGGCGGACGCTCCCGCCGACCGCGTTGTGGAGTGCCTCGCCGAGATCGTGGACAAGGAGTACGCGGTCGGTGACCTCGATCTCCTCCTCGTCGACTACCGGCTCGCCGCCCTCCTCCCCCTGCTGGACGGCGCCCCGATCACCCGGCCCGGCGACCCCGCTTGGCGCTGCTTCGACCATCAGTCCGAGGTCAGCGCGGGCCACGTCACGTACCTCCCAGTGACCGCGCGCGGGGAACGGATGGGGGTGCTGCGCCATTCGCCCACGCCGGCGACGGCGGAGGACCGCGCCGAGCTCGCGGAGATCGCCACACTGCTCGCGCACGAACTGCAGGCTGCAGCGGCCGGCACCGACCGGTACGCGGTGGCCGCCCGCACCCGACGGCTCACCCTCGCCGCGGAGATGCAGTGGGAGCTGCTGCCGGGGCGGTGCCGGGTCGGGGCCTCGTTCAGCCTCGCCGGGCAGCTCGAGCCGGCGTACGCGGTCCGCGGCGACAGCTTCGACTGGGCCGAGTACGAGGGCCGGCTCTTCGTGACCGTGCTGAACGGCATGGGCGACGGCATGAACGCGGCGCTGCTGTCGTCGCTGGCCGTGTACGCCCTGCGCAACGCCCGCCGCGCCGGCCTGAGCCTGGCCGACCAGGCCGCGCTCGCCGACCAGGCGATCTTCTCCCAGCACCGGGGCGACGCGCACGTGGAGGCGCTCCTGCTGGAGCTGAACGTGGCGAGCGGCGAGCTCCAGATCGTCGACACGGGATCGCCGCGGATGATGATCCTGCGCGACGGCGACGTGCTCGATCAGCCGCTGGTGTCACAGTTCCCGCTGGGCATGTTCGAGTCGTCGGACTTCGAGACGCAGACCGTCCAGCTGCGCACCGGCGACCGCCTCTTCGTCGTCAGCGACGGCGTGTCCGAAGCCGTCGGAAACAGCGGGCGGTACGGCGAGGCGGCCCTGCACCGGTTCGTGCGGCGTACCGGGCCGATGGCACCCCTGCAGGCGGTGCGCTCCCTGCTCGGGGATCTCCGGGCCCACGTGAGCGCGGACCTCGAGGACGACGCGGTAGCGGTGTGCCTCGACTGGACCCGGCCCGGTCAATGAGAAAGCCGCTCCACCCCGCACGGGGTGGAGCGGCTTCCTGCTGAGGTCAGCGGGCGCCGGACCGCGAGGAGATCGCCTCGAGGAAGATGTCGGAGATCTTCGCGGGGTCGGGGGCGATGAAAACGCCACCGGCGCTGGTCGCGTTCGTGATCGCCTCGAGCTCGTTGGCGTCGACCTCGTCACCGATGCCGATGACCACCATGCGGACCGGGCGCTTCGGGTCGGCGAGCTTCTTCAGCTCGGAGATCAGCGTCGCCCGCGAGATGCCGTCCGGGTTGTCGTTCTTGCCGTCGGTGAAGAGCAGCACCGAGTTGACCATGCCGGGCTGCCAGCTGTCCTGCACCGACCGGTACGCCGCGAGCGCCGTGTCGTACAGGCCGGTGTCCCCGCCGTCCTTGGGCCGGATGGCGCCGATCGAGCCCTGGAGCTTCGCCCGGCCGGACGTCAGCGGAGTGATCGGCACGATCTCCTTGTACGGCTTCTTGCCCTCCATCTCGGTGGAGAAGAGCCAAATGCCGACCGCCCACTTGTCGTCGAACAGGGCCAGACCCTGGGACGCGGCTGCCCGCGTCACCGCGGCCCGGTCGATGCCGCCGGCCGTCGGAACCTTCGTCTTCATCGAGCCCGACACGTCGAACACGGCGAGCACCCGGCCCGGCAGCGTGATGGCCGCCCAGCCGCCCAGCGCCTGGTTGATCGAGCCGGCGTCGAGCCCCGCCGCGGCGGTGCCCTCGGTGCCGTTGGCGGCGGTGGTGGCCGCCGGGGTGGCCTGCGGCGCGCCCACCGGAGCGGCGAAACCGGCGCCCACGGTGCCGTCGGGGGCCCGGAGACCCACCTTGGCCAGCTCGTTCTTGAAGCTCGGCCGCTGCAGGGCCTCGCGCAGGCCGGTGGCGGCCGCCGACTTGGTCAGATCGACCTCGGGCATGACCGCGAACGGGTAGTCCAGCGACGGCGGCTGCGGGTCGAGGTAGAGCGCCGCCAGCGGCACGACCGGCTTCTCCGCGTTGAACTTGATCACGTCCTCCTCGGACAGCGGCGCCGCGCTGATGCCGCTGGCCAGGTCGGCCGGGTCCGTGGAGGTGGGGAACTTCTGGAGCAGGTCCTCCCGCAGGGACGAGCTTCCCGAGGCCAGCGCGCGCAGCGCACCGACCTGGGCGGCCTTCGCCTCCGGACCGCCACCCGCCGCACTGCCGAGAGCGAGCAGGCCGGCCAGGCCGGCGGCATCCCGGGTCGGGTCGACGATGCCGGTGCGCAGCGCGTTGCCGGTGGTGATCCGCTTGAGCAGGTCGTTCCAGCCCAGCTTGCGATACGGCCAGCCGACACTCTCGGCCACCGGCTTCGGCATGGCCACGACGACCGGGCTGGTGGCGACCGACTTGCCGTCGGTCGGCACGAAGCCGGAGGCCTCCGAGCGCAGGCGCATGAGCCAGGTGGTGGAGTCGGCGATCCAGACGTCCGGGGTGGCACCGCTCTTGCTGGCGGCACCGAGGCCGGTCAGCGCGACGCCGTGCTTGAGCGCGATGGTGGACGCCATGGTGGCCGGGTTGACCCCGGTGACACTCACGGCGACGCAGGTGCCGTTGACCTCGGCACCCGCTGTGGACCACTGCTGCGCGGCCTGCTCCACGGCAGGCGCGATCTCGGGCGCGGCGGCGACGTTGAGCTTGATCTGGCCTGAGCAACCGTTGTCGGCGAGACGCTGATAGCCAAGCCAGGACCCGGCGAGGACGACGACGATCGCCATCGCTGATGCGACGACGCCGGCTCCTCGGAGACTGAAGTTTCTGCGATGGCGGCCTGACACGCGCTCCATACTGCGCATCGCGAGACCCGAATGCCATATACGTTCGGACGAAAGTTACTCGGATTGGAAATTCCGCATATCCAAACTACCGAGCGTGACCACCTCGTCTCGATGCGTGGCTGGGACCGTGTCCGACTTGCGGTTTATCCGGCGAAGATCACGACACTCCGGCGGTGTCCGGCCGCTACCCCGCCATCCCTTGACCGGCTTTGTGCGCGGCCCATCGCAGGATGCAGGTCGGGCTGCCCTCCGGCACGGGGTCGCCCTGGACCTGCGGGAGGCCGGTGTCCGGGTCCAGCCGGAAGACGGTGACCGTGTGTGAACGTTCATTCGCTACGTAAAGGTGATCGCCCACCAGCGTAAGGTGCCGCGGCCACTCACCCTCCGTGGCGACCTCGGCGACGAGCGTGGCCCCCGAGGGCTCCCACGCGAAGACCGAGACGGTGTCCGGACCGCGGTTGGCGACGTACACGAATCGGCCGTCGCGGCCGGCGACGAGCTCGGAGGGCTGGTTGGGCCGCAGCGCGCTGGTGGCCTTGTCCCCGGCGCGCTCCAGCGCGCCGCTGCCGCCGGGACGGAACCAGCTCAGGTCACCCTTCAGCTCGCCGACCATCAGCACGGCGCCGTCCGTCGTCCGCAGCAGGTGCCGGGGCCCGGTGCCGGGCTCCGCCTCGATCGCGGCGCCCACCAGGGTGAGCCGGCCGGACACCGGGTCCAGCCGGGTGTGCCACACCCGGTCCGAGCCCAGGTCGGCGATCAGTACGTCCGGGCCGCTCGGATCGGGGGCGACCATGTGCGCGTGCGGGCCCTCCTGCCGGTCGGCCACCGGGCCCTTGCCGTCGAGATTCAGCAGGTCGGAGCGCCGGCCGGGCACGCCGTCGGCATCGAGCGGGTGCACCGCCACGTCGCCGCTGGCGTAGTTGGCGACCAGCAGGTGCCGGCCGTCGGCGGACACCGCGAGGTGACACGGCGCCGAGCCGCCGGTCGGCTGCACGGCCAGCGGGGACAGGGAGGCGTCGTCGGCGACCGCGAAGGCGCTCACCGTGCCGGTGCTCAGCTCGTTCACCGCGTACAGCACCGGGAGGACCGGGTGCCGGGCGAGGAACGACGGCGACGGCGTCCGGGCCACCACGCCGAGGCGGGTGAGCGAGCCGGTGGCGCCGTCCCGCCGCAGCAACGCGATGCCCTCACCTTCCCCCCCGGTCTCGCCGGTGTAGCAACCGAGGAAGAGGTACTCGCCGTTAGGGCCCATACCCCGATCTCACCACACCCGTACGGCGGTCGCGCGGAGGCGGAGCCCGGGTTCTACCTGGGGCAAACCGGCGTGTTTCGGCAGGTCAACATCAGCGCTAGCTGCGGGAACAGTTCGAGAAACAGTCAACTTAGACGGTTGATCGCCAAGTAAAACTGTTGCTTGACGAAGGAAAAGTGCCGCAGTTGCCCTGAATCAGGTCGGCGCCGTCTGCGCTTGAGCCGCCCTGCACAGTCAGGCACAACGTGCTATTACGGTTCATGAGTTGATAATAGTCGTACCCGCCAAGGCTACTCACCTTGAGGGGCCTCCACTGATCGTTGTAGGTGTCGGCGTTCCCGCATGTGTACTGAATCACCTTGGCGCCTTCGAGCTTGGAAGCGCCCTTCACATTCATGCACTTGCCGCTCTTCACATTGCGGAGGCGGTAGTTGATGCCATTGGGGAGCAGATCGAAGTACCACCGCTGGTGGGTGGTGTGCGTCCTGCACCCGTACATCTGGGTTTGAGCGCTGTTCGCGGTGGAAGCGCCTGCCACTTCAGCACAGCGGGTGGCATACGGATCCGTGGGAGCGCCGTCCATCTTCGCGTGGATAGACCATTGCGTGGCCGCCGCATTGGCCGGCCCGTTGCCCGCCACCACAACCACAACGGTCGCAGCTAGTACGGCTAGGACGACGGACAAGGAGCGTCTACCAACGGACGCCGCCTCACTCATTGAAAGCCTCTTGCGCAAGCTCATTACGCTCCGTTCGCCAGCGTGGGATCGCTCAGGGGAATCGCGGCCGAGGTATAGATCATGGTGAACCGCGGCCCGAGTAAGGTAGACCATGCCGCACAACTAAGAAAGACATTTGAACGTATTGACTCGCTGAACCCGTCATGCATGAGCGTGAAGCCGAGATCCCGGCCCTTCCGGCTCACGGCGAGGCGGCCTCCTCGACGGCGTCGGGAAGTGGCCGGTGCACTGGAATGTGGGACAGTGCTGCCGTACGGCTGCCGCTATGCTGCTGCCGGCTGCCGATTCACAGCTTTGCTGCTCCGAGGGGGTGTCGTGGAGGCCTACTCAGAGCCGGTCGACCCGTGGGCCGGCAGCGACGACATCGCCGCCGACGCCCCGCCGCCGACGTACGTCCAGCAGTACGTACCCCCGGACGTGACGGTCGCGACCCCGCCCCCGCCGCCGTCGTCCTGGGGACCGGCGCCTTTCCTGCCGGGCCCGCCGCAACGGTTCCCGGTCGGCGAGGTGATCTTCGCTGCGCTGCTGCCGATCATCGTCTGCTCGTTCGGCAGCTGGATCTACTTCGTGTACGCCGGCTTCCACCGCCGCGACAAGCGCCAGTTCCTCGTCGCCGCCGGCTACGCGTCGCTCTTCGGGGTGGCGTGCGTGTTCATGGCGATCGACCCGACCCCGGTGGAGAGCGAGAACCTCAGCGGCGCCGAGTGGATCGGCTTCTTCCTGTTCATGGCGAGCGCGGTGGCGTCGGCCGTGCACGGCGGGATCCTGGCGGCGCACCCGGGCGACACACCGTACGGCCGGACGCTACGCGAGCAGGCCCGGCAGTTCGCCGCCTTCGACCCGGCGCAGGCCCGGCGGCTCGGGGTCGGCCGCCCGGACCTGGTCCGCCCGTTCGACGACGGCGGGCTGGTCGACCTCAACCACGCGCCGGGCCACGAGCTCGCCAAGCTGCCCGGGATCACGCCCGAGGCGGCCCACCGGATCGTGCTCGGGCGGTTCGAGCGGGCGTACGCGCACCCCGAGGAGCTGCTGGTGCGCGGCCTGGTGACGGCGCAGACGATGCACCGGATCAGCTCACGCCTGCTCTGCATCCCGCCGCTTCACCAGCCCCGCTGAGCTGCGCCGGTCAGCGGGCTCCGGCCGCCGCCAGCTGCCGGCGGGCTACGTACTCGACCAGCTCGATGAGGACGTTGCGGGCGGCCAGCGGCTCCCGCGCGTCGAACTCCACCACCGGGACGCCCGGGTCGAGATCGAGCGCGCGGCTCACCGCTTCGGCGCCGAACCGGCGCTCGTCGAAGCAGTTCACGGCCACCACGAACGGGGTGCCGCGCTGCTCGAAGTAGTCGATGGAGGGAAAGCAGTCGGCGAGGCGCCGCGTGTCGGCGAGCACCACCGCGCCGAGCGCGCCCTGCGACAGCTCGTCCCAGAGGAACCAGAAACGGTCCTGGCCCGGCGTGCCGAACAGGTAGAGCTGGAGGTCCTCGGTGATGGTGATGCGACCGAAGTCCATCGTCACCGTGGTGGTCCGCTTCGTCTCGACCCCGGCGGTGTCGTCGGCACCCTCGGCGCCGGTCAGCACCTCCTCGGTCTGCAGCGGCCGGATCTCGCTGACCGAGCCGACCATGGTGGTCTTGCCCGCACCGAAGCCGCCGGCGATGAGGATCTTGAGCGCGACCGGGATGCGCGAGCGCGCGCCGTCACGGTCAGAGCGCACGGAGTCCATTGACAACCGCCTTGAGTACGTCGACGTCATGCGGCTGGGAGGCCGCGGGAGGCTCGTAGAGCGAGATGAGTCCGGCCGAGCGTAGATCACCCAGCAGGACCCGGACGACCCCGATGGAGAGGTCCAGTTTGGAGGCTAACTCCACGACCGACATCGGCTCCCACGCCGCGCCGACGATCGCGTGATGCTCCGGTTGCAGCGCGGGCGACGGTGCCGCGTCCGGCAAGGTCGCCACCACGAACGCGACCAGATCGAATTCGCCGCCGGCCGGTGCCACGCGGCCCTGCGTCATCGCGTACGGGCGCACGACCGGACCCGCGTCGTGGTCCAGCCAGTCGTGCGGCGCGCGCCTCGGGTCAGCGGGCATCGGACCCCGGGAGCCGCTCCGGCGCGTCCATCGTCTGGCCGACCCGGGTGACGAGCATGGCCATCTCGTACGCGACCAGCCCAAGATCCGCGTCGCTGCCCGCCACGACCGCGAGGCAGGCGCCCAGCCCGGCCGCGGTGACGAAGAGGAACGCGTCCTCCATCTCCACCACGGTCTGGCGCACGGGCCCCGCCCGGAAATGCCGGCTGGCGCCCTTGGCGAGGCTCTGGAATCCGGCGGCCATCGCCGACAGGTGCTCGGCGTCCTCCCGGCTCATCCCGGCCGACGCACCCAGCATGAGCCCGTCGGCGGAGAGCACCACCGCCTGCCGCGCCGACGGCACGCGCTCGACCAGCTCGTCGAGGAGCCAGGTGAGGTTGGCGCTCTGGTTCGTCGTCTGTGCCACTTATGCGTCCTTCTCCGGCCGGTGGATCTGGTGGTTCTCGTCGGGAGCGCCGTCCGTGGAGCCGTCGGGACCGGCCACGGTGCTCGGCACGGCCGGGATGGTGACGGTAGCCGCCTCGGACCACGTCGGCTGTGCAGCCGTCCGTTGTCCGTCAGTTCCGGCGAAGATTTCGTCACGGTCCCTGGCCACTTGTTCACTGCCGGCAGCGATGGGCTCACTCGCCGCCATGTCGGGGCCTCGCCCGGTGAGGGCGGCCGCCTCCCGGCGCCCCCGGGTCGTGCCCCGCTGAAGGGCGCTCATGAGACTGCGCACTTCCTCTGGAGAGCGCACCGTGGTGGCCTCCGCACGCTCGACGACCGGACCGCGGAGCTGGGGCGCCAGGCTGGCCTGCCGCACCCGCTTGGGCAGCAGAGCCTCGTCGGCCGTCGCCTCCAGCTCGGCGGCCGGTGCCGGCGGGACCAGCTCGGCGGCGCGGCGCTGCGCCGGGATGCGAGGTGGCGCGGCGGGTGGGTCCGAGGTGCCCGGCCCGGGCAGAAGCGCCGGTCCCTCACCGTGCAGCAGGCCGGGCGTGCCGAGGTCGTGACCGTTGTGGTGATCACTGCCGGACGGCCAGTCGACGTCCAGGCCGTCGTCGGTGACCCGCGGTATCGCCTCGGTGACGTCGCTCGCGCCGGCCAATCCGGCGGGCGACGTGAGGTTCGGCGGCAGCTGGGCCGGTGGGTCGGCCGGTCCGTCCTTGCGGCGGCGCCCGGTCCGGCGGCGCTGGACCAGGCCGTCGGCGGTCAGGCCCTCGACCACCGCGCTCGGGGTCGGCCCGGTCACCGGCGGCAGGGCGGCCGGCGCCTCGTCCGGGACGACCTCCTCGCCGGCTGTGTGCGTACCGTCGAGGGCGGTTGATCTGCCGTTGAGCGACGCGGAATCCGGGCCGGCCGGGCGGTCCCAGGAGTCGGCCGCCGGTGCCGGGCCCGCGGGCAGGGCGGGTGCTCCCGGGCCGGGCGGCGCCGCGGTGATCAGCTCTTCCGGGATGAGTACGACCGCGGTCACGCCCCCGTAGGCGCTGGGCCGCAGCGAGACCCGGATGCCCTGCCGGGCGGCGAGCTGGGCCACCACGAAGAGGCCGAGCCGCGCACTGTCCGCCGGGTCGAAGTCCGGCGGCTCGAGCAGCTTGCGGTTGGCCTCGGCGAGCGCGTCGGCGGACATGCCGAGACCGCGGTCCTCGATCTCCATGGCGTACCCGTTGGGCAGTTCCTGGCCGACCACCTGGACCCGGGTCTGCGGCGGCGAGAAGGACGCGGCGTTCTCCAGCAGCTCGGCCAGCAGGTGGATGACGTCGCCGACGGCCCGGCCCAGCACCGCCGAGGGCTCGACCGACACGATGTCGATCCGCTTGTAGTCCTCGACCTCGCTGATCGCGCCGCGCACCACGTCGATCAGCGACACGGGGTTGCGCCAGCCGCGGCCGGGCGCCGCGCCGGCGAGGATGACCAGGTCCTCGGCGTGCCGCCGCATGCGGGTGGCGAGGTGGTCGACGCGGTAGAGGTCCTCCAGCTCCTCCGGCTCGGTCTCGCGGCGTTCCATCTTGTCCAGCAGCGCCAGCTGGCGGTGGAGCAGCGTCTGGCTGCGCCGGGCGATGTTGAGGAAGACCTCGTTGATGCCGCGGCGGACGTCGGCCTCCTCGACGGCCGACTGCACCGCCGTCCGCTGGACCTCGTTGAACGCGTGGCCGAGCTGGCCGATCTCGTCGCGGCCGTACTCCAGGGGCGGGGTCTCGGCGTCGACGTCGACCGGCTCGCCGCGCTGCAGGCGCCGGACCACCGTGGGCAGCCGCTCCCCCGCCATCGCGAGCGCCTCGCGGCGCAGCCGGATCAGGCGGCCGACGATCGAGCGCCCGACCCGGACGGAGAAGATGACGGAGACGATCAGGGCGGCGAGTCCCAGCAGGCCGGCGACGCCGAGCCGGGCCAGGATGTCGACGGCGACCGGCCGCGCCTCGTCGGCCATCGAGTCGGTGGCGTTGATCTCGAAAGCGCGCAGCTGCTGGGCGGTCGTGTCGTACGCCGGCTGCCAGGCCTCGGCGGCGACCGGCGACGGCGCGCCCGCCTTGCTGTCGGACACGATCAGGTTCTCCAGCTCGCGGAGCCGGTTGAACGCGGCACCGTTGCTGAGCCGCTGGTACGCCGCCCTGTCGCGCTCGGGCAGGTCGTTGACGCCCTGGGAGAAGAGGAACCGGGAGGTGCCGATGGCCTGGAACAACTCCGCACGGGTCTCGGCGCTGAACCGCCCGGCGGCGTGCGCGGCGGCGATGAGGGCGTCCACCCGGCTGAGGTGTTCCTGGCCGCGCCCGACCGTGATGAGGGCACGGATCTCCCGGTCGACCCGCTCGTCGCCGAACGTGGCGGTGGCGGAGAACATCTGGAACCCGGTGTCCACGATGCCGTTGTAGAGGTTCTGGGCGCCGACGATGTCGATCTCACGCCGGTCGATGTAACCGCGGGCGGCGCCCAGGCCGTCCAGGTCGGTGAAAATCTGCTGGATGCGGGATTCCAGGGTGTCACCCGCGGCGCGGCGGGCCTCGGCGCTGCCGGCCGTACGCCGGAAGTCGGCCCCGGCCCGGTCGGTGGCGGCCCGCTGGGCGGTGAGGTCGGCCGGGGAGACCTTGGGGTCGGCGAGGAACACCACGGAGAGCCGCCGCTCGCGCTGGACCTCGCCCACCAGGACCTCGCCCGGCGTGCCCACCGTGTCCAGCAGCGTCTGCGCGGACAGCAGGCTGACCGCCGGGCCGGCGGTGATTGCCGTTGCGAAGGCCCAGAGCGCCAGCAGGGCCGTGAGGGGCACCGCCACCAGCGCAATGATCTTCGAACGGATCGACCAATTGCGGGTTCTCATCAGACTCCGCCCGAGGGATGTGCGGGACGGCACACGCGGCGGACGATGGTTGAGGGGTCAACAACCGTCTATGAGCTGCGTACGCCCTCGGCAGAATACGTAACCTGGGCGGTCCGAGCCAGTTCCGCTCCGTGCCGGATCGGTCGCTCTGTCAATCTCACGACAGTCCCATTTTCTAGAACGGGTCCAGTGGAGAGCCTGACCGCCTCGGAGGATTGATGACCCTGGTTGAGTGGGAATACCAGCGGGTGAAGAAGGAGGCGGCCCGATGTCCCCCACACTCGTGATCATTCTCATCGTCGTCGTGCTGCTGGTGATCGCCGCGATCGTGTTCGGCGTACGTGCCAGCCGCCGCAGGAAGTTGCAGAAGACCTTCGGACCCGAATACGACCGCGTCGTCGGTGACGCGGACAGCCGTACGGCGGGCGAGCGGGAGCTCGAGGAGCGCCAGAAGCGGCACGCCGAGCTGGAGCTCAAGCCGCTGTCGGCGGAGAACAAGGCCCGGTACTCGGTCGCGTGGGAAGAGGTGCAGATCCAGTTCGTGGACGCGCCGGAGCAGGCCGTGGCGACGGCCGACGAGCTGGTGACCCGGCTGATCGCCGAGCGCGGCTACCCCACCGGCGACTACGACGAGCAGCTCGCCACGCTCTCCGTCGAGCACGCTCGCACGCTCGAGCACTACCGCGACGCCCACGCGATCAGCGAGCGCAGCAGCAACGGCGAGGCCGACACCGAGGATCTCCGTCAGGCTCTGGTGCACTACCGCGCGCTCTTCGCCGACCTGCTCGGCGAGAATCCGGTACGGAGTGAGGGCGCCACCGCCCCCGGCACCGACCCCAAGGTCCCGTCCCAGAAGATCAACGACCACGACAGCGACGTCGCGGGCTCCCGTCCCGACGCCACGAGCCGCTGAGGAGTCCGACGATGCGTTTCTTCTCCAACGACGCCCGCGAGTCCACCGACGACCCGGCGCCCGACGACCGCCCGGAGCGGGTCCAGTCGGAGCCCGTGGCAGTGCCCGGCCAGCGTCCGCCGTCCCCCTGGTCCGACGCCCCGGGCGAGGAGGCGCGCGACACCGCGGACCGGGACCGCTCGGCGCAGGACGTCGACGACGACCCGGACCGCACCCAGTTCCACGAGCCCGGCCGGCAGCCGACCGCGTTCGGCGCGTCCACGGTGGGCGGCGCGGTCGCCGCCTCCGCGGTGGCGAACCCGGACAACGACCGGTGGGACACCAACGACCCCGACACGGACGGAGCCTCCGGGGTGGCCGACGACCGCAGCGTGGCGCCCGGCGACGGGGCGGTCGAGTCCCCCTCGCAGTCCAACACGACCACGTACGCGGGCACCGCCTCGCAGGAGGAGAGGGCCGAGGACTCGGTCGAGGACCCGGTCGACGTGGCCCTGGACGACCGTGGAAGCTTCGAGGACCCGCAGGTCAAGGATGCCGATGACCGGCCGGCCACCCCGACGTTCAAGGACGAGGGCGGCTCCGGGGAAACGCTGGAGGCCGCGCCCGAGGAGGCTCCCGCGCCCGTCGCAGCCGCGCCCGCCGCAGCCGCGCCCGCCGCGAGCCAGCCGGACACCCTGTTCGCCGCCGCCGACGCGCAGACCCTCCAGGATCGGTGGCGCGACGTGCAGCTCCGCTTCGTCGACAGCCCGAAGGAGGCCACGACCGAGGCCGCCGCCCTGGTCGAGGAGGCCGTCGAGAAGCTCACCGCCGGCCTGAGGTCGCGCAAGGAGGGCCTCGGCGCCGACAGTGACGACACCGAGACGCTGCGGGTGCAGCTCCGCGGCTACCGCGACATCCTCAACCGCATTCTCGGCCTCTAGCAGGCCGCCGGCCCTGGGAGACTGGGTGGGTGCGCGCCGCCCGCCTGGTCTCCCTGCTGCTTCTGCTGCAGACGCGTGGCCGGATGACCGCGCACGAGCTCGCCGACGAGCTCGAGGTCTCCGTCCGCACGGTCTATCGCGACGTCGAGTCGCTGGGCGCGGCCGGCGTGCCGGTCTACGCCGATCGCGGGCCGGCGGGCGGCTACCAGCTGCTCGACGGCTACCGCACCCGGCTGACCGGCCTCACCCGCGAGGAGGCCGGCTCGCTCTTCCTCGCCGGGGTGCCGGGCCCGGCCGCCGAGCTCGGCCTCGGGTCGGTGCTGGCCGCCGCGGAGCTCAAGCTGCGGGCGTCACTGCCGGGTGAGCTCGCCGACCGGGCGGATCGCGTACGGGAACGCTTCCACCTCGACGCCCCCGGCTGGTTCCGGGCGGACGAGCCCACCCCGCACCTCGCGACCGTGGCGGACGCGGTGTGGCGGGAGCGGCAGCTGGAGGTCCGTTACCGGCGGTGGAAGGCTCCGCGCGAGGTCACCCGTACGCTCTCGCCGCTGGGTGTGGTGCTCAAGGCCGGCCGCTGGTATCTGGTGGCGGCTGCCGGCGAGCGCGTCACCGCGTACCGGGTCGTCAACATCCTCGAGGCCGCAGTGGGCGAGGAGGCGGTCGTCCGGCCGCCGGGCTTCGACCTCGCCGGCTTCTGGCAGGAATGGACCGAACGGTACGAGCGCAGCGTCTACACCGGGGCAGCCACCGTACGGATGACCGCCGAGGCCCTCGACCGGATGGCGTTCGTCTTTCCGCCGGAGATGTCCCGGGTCGCCCGGGAATCCGCCTCGGCACCGGACGAGCGGGGTTGGCTGACCACGGTGGTGCCCATCGAGTCCATCCGGCACGGACACATCGAGCTGCTCAAACTCGGTGCGGACGCCGAGGTGCTGGCCCCGATCGAGCTGCGCGAACGCTTCGCGGCGACCGCCCGCGGCCTGGCGGCGACATATCTGGACGCGCACGCGGCAGGATCGGGGGCATGACGATGCCCGAGGATCTTCTCGCCCACAACCGGCAGCTGATCGCCCAGTTCCGGGCGGACGGCGGCGCCTCGATGAAGGACCGCCCGCTGCTGCTGCTCACCACACGGGGACGCAAGAGCGGCGAACAGCGGACGAGCCCGATGATGTACGTCGACGAGGACGGCCGCCTCCTCGTGATCGCCTCGAACGCCGGCGCGGCCGACCACCCGCAGTGGTACCGCAACCTGCAGGCCGACCCGTCCGTCACGGTGGAACTGCCGGGCCGCACGTTCCAGGCCCGCGCGGTCCCGCTGACCGGCGACGACTATGCGCAGGCCTGGGAGCGGATCGTCCGGCAGTACGCGTTCTTCGCCGAGCATCAGGCGAAGGCCGGCGCGCGCACGATCCCGGTCGTCGCGCTGGAGTCCTAGGCCTGCTTTCAGGCCTCGGCGACCTTTTCCGTGCCGGAGTCGCCGGACGGCGGGTCCGGCGGCAGCGGCTCCTCGGGGTCGTCCCCTGTCGGCGGGGTGGTCGGCTCGGTTGTGGACTCTGTCGGCGGGGTGCTGGGCTCCTGCGACTCGTCGTCCGCGGGCGGCGTGGTCTCCGTCGGCGGGGTGGTCGGCTCCGACTCCGACGGCGACGGCGAGACCGAGGAGGCCGACGGCGCCGGCTTCGGGCGGCTCCGCAGGGGCTGCGTCACGGCCTTGGGCTCGGTGCGGACGATCTCGGTCTGGTCGGGCGCGTCCCCGGCCCCGGATCCACCCTGGGGCTTGGTCGCGTCGTTGTGCTGCACGGTCACGGCGGGCGGTCGCTGCGGCGTCAGTGTCGCCTCACCGAATTGCGCGCCCAGCCACATCGCCGGTCCGAGGCCCACCGCGATGATGGCCCCGAAGAGCGCCATGGGTCCCCGTTCCATCAGCGCCCCTCCCCCCTGTCATGGCGATTTTCGCCGGTCCGCGTGGGCTCTCTCTACCCATTTCCGCGAACGGTAAGCGAACGGCGCCAGATCCCAGTGTGACGGTCGGTGACGACTGGGCGACTGCTCCGTCGGACATGCGACCATCCACTAGAGAACACGGTCCGGCAGGCGGATCGGTTCATCCCCCGAGGGTGACTATCGGGTACGGGACAGAAACGCAACGGCGTCACCGAGGGCGTTCCACCCGCCCGGAAGCTCGTCGGAGTCCAGCGCGCCCCGCACACTCAGCGTCCCGCCGTCCCGCAGCTCCAGATCCCAGCTCCGCCGCTTGACCTGTGTGGCTCTGGCCACATCCGCGTACGCGACGAAGCGCGTCTCCGGCGCGATGACCTGCCGGCGCGGCACGTCGGCGGAGGCGAACTCGGCCAGCCGCCGCTTCGCGGAGCCGTTCTGTGACCGCGGCAGCCCCGGGACCAGGACCAATCCCGTATCGACGATGAGCAGATCGGTCCGCGCGCCGTCGACCACCACGTTGACGACCCCGCCGACCACCTCGGCGCGCGGATGCGCACCCTGCGCCGCGGGCCCGGCCGAGACGTCGATACCCAGCTCGGCAAGCCGCTCCCGTGCGGTCGCCACGGTCGCCGGGTCGACGGCCAGCGCCGCCAGGCCGCCGAGATCCAGATGCGCGCCGTCCGGCGCGACCAGTTCGGCCGTACCGGTCCAGCTGTGCCGCCAGCGGGCCGCATCACTGCGCAGGGCGGCGACCGCCAGCAGCAGAGTGACGAGCTCGGCGACCCGCAGCGCGGTCTCGTCGGCGGGCAGGCCGGGGAAGACGGACTCGGCGAGCTTGCGCAGCCGCCCATCACCGGCGAGATCCAGGACGTCGGCCGCGGTGGCGACCGGGCTGCCGGCGACCCGGCTCAGGGTGGTCAGGGCGGCGCCGGCCTCGCGCTCGACCTCGACGGTACGCGCGGCGCCGAAGAAGTCGTCCCAACCGGCCGCGGTCCGGCCCTGCGGGGGAAAGGCCACCGCCTGCAGCGCACGGCCCAGCCCCGGAAGGTCGGGCACCAGCTCGGCCGCCTCTTCCCCTTCGCCTCCCTCGTCTCCTCCGGCCGCGGTCAGAGCGGCCAGGCGTTCGCTACGAGGCGGATGGGTGTCCCACGTGGACGGCAGCGCCGGATCCCGGGCACGCAGCACGGCGACGTCCTCCGCCCGGGCCGCGAGAACCCGCAGGAAGCCGCCGAAGATGTCGTCCGGGACGTGACCGGCCTGCCACCCCGGCCCGAGATACTCGGCATGGAAGATCCGCACCAACCCATCCAGAACCGGCAGATCGCGCAACACGGCGGAAGCGGCGGCGGTCCCCGCATACCCGGCGGCGATCCGATCGGCGCGCAACTCCTGCTCGGTGCTGAACGGCGCATCGACCCGGCGATAGAACCGGGCATACGCCCGCAGCAGCGGACCCGCCGGATTACGCCGCGGAATGCGCGGAACCACCCGTCCGACCGCCACCCGGCCCCGGTACGCCATCGGCGCGAGCCGGCCCGCGGCGGGCGAGAAATGCCCGAGCTCGTGCGCCACCACAGCCTTCAGTGGCGCGACGTCCCACGCCTGGAGCAGCGGCAGGCCCAGGTACAGATCACGACGGCCCCCGGCGAGCCCCAGCAGACGCGTGTGCTCGATGACCCGGGCGGCCGCGTCGGCCACGATCGTCACCCGGTCCGGCGCGCGCGTCCCGGCGGCCGCCGCGGCCCCGTCGACCAGCGCCCAGAGGCCCGGCGCGTCCGCCCGCCCCACGGGGATCCCGACCGGTTCCGGCCGGCGGGTGTGCAGGGCCTGCCAGGTCGCGTACCCCATGACGCCGACTGTGGCGATGCACACCGGCAGCCCGACCCGCAGGGCGGCGGCGCCGGGCAGCATGGAGAGCACCAGCAGCACCGGCACGACGACGAGCGCCAGCTGCAGCGCCGCAACCGCCAGAAACCCGGCCAGCGCGGCGACCGAGGCCCACACCCTGTTCTGCACCCGGCAAGCCTAGGGCCGGCCCCGGCCGGCACCATCGCCGCCATCCCGCCGTTCAGTTGGGCCAGACCGCCCGTCGCCGCGATTGACGTGCGAAAACGTCGCCGAGGAGCGGACGGAGATTTAAGCGTCGTTTTAATTGCGGCCGTTTCGCAAACCGGCCGGGCGATCGGGGGGTTCGAGCTGATCCCGCAGGGCGGCGGCGGCCCGCGGACGGGCCACCGCCGCCGGCTGGTGGTGCCGTAGGCGTCAGTCCACCCAGGGGATCTCGGGCGACGGGTGGAAGGCGACGCCCTGTTCCCGCCACCGGGGCGCGAACGCGGCCAGCCGGCCGCGGAAGGACTCCCAGTCCCGGCCGGCGCGCGGCGACCAGCCGATCTCGGCGATCGCGGGCAGCCGGGGGAACGTCATCGTCTGCACGTCGGCCAGGCTGCGCAGGGTCTCCGACCACAGCGGCGCCTCGACGCCGAGCACGGATTCCTCGCCGACGCCGGGGAGCCGCTCGGCCGGGTCCCAGCCGTACGCCTTCTCGACGCCGACGGTGCCCGCCCAGTCCAGCCCGAGCCGGCTCTCGGCGGTGTACTTCATGTCCAGGTACGTCCGGTCGGCCGGCGACATGAGCACCTTGCTGCCGTTCGCCGCGGCTCGCGCAGTACCGTCGTCGCTGGCCTCGATGCGCCAGAACTGCGGCACCGCCGCGGCGGGCAGGTCCACCGCGGCCATCTCGTGCCAGCCGACCGGGCGCTTGCCGTACGCGGTGACCAGGGGCAGCACCCGCTCGATGAAGGCGCGGTAGTCCTCGGCGGTGGTGGCTTGCGCCTCGTCGCCGCCGATGTGCAGGTACGGCCCCGGGGTCAGCTCGGCCACCTCGCGCAGGACGTCGCCGACGAACGCGTACGTCTCCTCCTTGCCGGCGACGAACGAGCTGTAGCCGACCTCGACGTCCGTGCGCTGCGGCGGGGCGACCCCGTCGGCGGTGAGCTCCGGGTACGCCACCTGGGCCGCGTTCACGTGCCCGGGCATGTCGATCTCCGGCACGATGGTCACGAAGCGGGCGGCCGCGTACGCGACGATCTCCGCGTAGTCGGCCTTGGTGTAGAAGCCGGGCCCGGTGCCGTCGACGCCGGTGCCGTCGCCGCCGCTGATCGCGGTGAGCTTGGGCCAGCTGTCGATCTCGATGCGCCAGCCCTGGTCGTCGGTTAGGTGCAGGTGCAAGTGATTGATCTTGAACTGGACCAGGCTGTCGACGTAGGACTTGACCTCGTCGACGGTGAAGAAGTGGCGCGCCACGTCCAGCATCGCGCCGCGGTAGCCGAAGCGGGGCCGGTCGGCGATGGTACCGCCGGGCAGCCGCCAGGTCGCTTGCCGCGGCGCGGTCGCGAAGACCTCCGCGGGCAGCAGCTGGCGCAGCGTCTGCACGCCGTGGAACAGCCCGGCAGGTGCGCCACCGGTCAGCGTCACGCCGGCGGCGGCGATCTCGAGCCGGTACTCCTCGTCGCCCAGCGCCCCGTCCAGCCGCAGCACGATCGCGGCCGGCCCGTCGCCCACCGGCAGGCCGAAGCCCGTGGCCGGGCGCAGGACGTCGGCGAGGTACGCCGCCACCTGCTCCGTGCCGGATGCGGCGCTGATCGCCGTACCGTCGTCGATCGTGAAATGTGCGGCCGCGTCGGGCCGCACTTCGGCCGGCGCCGGAATCACATCGCCCAGTTCTCTAGTCACCACTACGCCCTTCTCGTAGAGGCCGGTCTTCGGCCCGCCGGAAACTTTAAACCCTCTTTCCAGTTTCGGGGCGGGTCGATGAAGCTCGTCACGCCGCCGTTATCGTGGCGGCATGGCGATCTCCACCCGTCGCGCCACCCCGGCGGACGCCCCGGCCCTGCACGACCTCGCGGCACGCACCTTCGGCCTGGCCACCCCGCCGGGCACGCTGCAGGCAGACATCGACGCTTTCATCGCGCGGCATCTCTCGCAGTCCGGTTTCGAGCAGTACCTCGCCGATCCGGACCGGATTCTGCTGCTCACCGAGGAGGAGGACGGCAAGCCCATCGGGTACGCGATGCTGGTCGGCGGCCCGATCCAGGACCCGGAACTGGCCGCCACCGTGGCCACCGCCGCCCCGGACAGCATCGAGCTCAGCAAGTTCTACGTGGCACCGGACAGCCACGGCTCCGGCGCGGCCGCGGCGCTGATGAGCGAGACGCTGGCGGCGGCCGCGGCGACCGGCGCGACGGTCTGCTGGCTGGGCGTCAACCAGCGCAACGCACGCGCGGCGAAGTTCTACGCCAAACACGGCTTCGAGATCATCGGTACGAAGAAATTCCTGGTCGGCGACGTCTGGCACGACGACCACGTCCGGGCACGCCGGCTCTGACTCACCCGCCCGGCGCCCGGAACCAGGCGGAGTCGCCGGGCCGCATCGCGCACTCGATGCGCCGCCGGGTCAGCTCGGCGACGGGTGGCAGGACAGCCGGGTGGAACCAGCCGACGGCCAGCGACTCGTCGTCGTTGACCCGGGCCTCACCGCCGACGACGCGGCACCGGAAGGTGACGCACCACCGTCTCGGCCGGCTGCTCCCCCGGGTCCATGACCCCGGCGATCAACGACCAGGAGCCGTCGTCGCTGCGCTGCCCGAGCAGGATCCGGCCGTCGTCGTCGAACACCACGGCGGTGACCCCCGGCAGGAGCAGCAGTCGCGGTCCGACCACATCACGCAGGCTCTTCAGGTACGGCGAAATCGGCATACCGGACAAGATAGGTGCTCTGTCCGCGCCTCTCGCGCACAGCTCGCCGAGGGCGCGCGCCCATACATTCAGCCATGCAAGTACATGGCTGCATGTCAATCACACTGAACGGGCGATCCTGATCGGGTGACACCGGCGTTGACGGGCACCGAGCCGATCCGAAGACTCCGAGTACCCAGCGGCGAAAGGGCCGTCATGCACGAGCAACCCCCGTACCTGTTCGATCCCGGCGACGAGAATTTCAGGGTCACCGCGGACGCGGACGGGGCGGTGATCGACGTGGCCGTCCGCGGCACCTGGAAGGCGTCGCTGCACGGCGCCGCCTCCCGCACGCTGCGCATGTGCCTCGCCGAGAGCCCGGCCGGAATCGTCGTCGACCTGACCGCGGTCGAGGACCCCCAGGCGATCAGCGTCCCGACCTGGCTGGGCGCGGCCCGCGCCACGGCGGCCGCCACACCCGCCGCCGGACTCGCGCTGTGCCTGCCGCCGGGCGCATCCCTCGCCGCCCAGCTCGGCCGGGCCGGCACACTGCCGATCCACGCGACCGCGGCCGAGGCCCGAGCGGCCATGGCAGAACACCGGGCGCAGGACGTCGTCCGGATGTCGCTGCCCCCGTCGCCGATGTCCCCGAGCCGGGCGCGCGACCTCGTCGGCAGCGTCTGCCAGGAGTGGGAACTGCCCACGCTGCTGCACCCCGCCCGGGCGGTCATGTCCGAACTGGTCACCAACGCCGTGGAACACGCCCGAACCCAGATCGACATAGCCGTCTCCCGGCGCGGGGCGGCCCTGCACCTCGCCGTACGCGACCGGGACCAGATGCTCCCCCGAGTGCTCGACCTCCCACCGGTCCGCAACGGCCACCCCCTCGACGAACGCGGCCGCGGCCTCCGCGTGGTGCACGCCGACTCAACCGCCTGGGGCGCCCTACCAACAGCGGGCGGCAAAATGGTCTGGGCGACCGTCCGCGACCGCGCCGGCCGACCACGCCAATGGTGAGGCTGGTTCAGGTGCCCAGCCGGGCGCGGTCCTCCATCAGCGCGAAGCCCAGCAGATTGAGGCCGCACCACCGGGCCGGGTCGGCTGCCCGCTCGTCGGTCGCCGCCAGGCCGATCCCCCACACCCGATCCGTCGGGCTCGCCTCGACGAGGACGTGCTTTCCGGTCCCGGCGAGGAAGTCACGCAGCTCGGCATGCTGACCGAACTTGGCGACGCTCGCGTCGACGACGATCCCGTAGCGCCGCGCGACCCAGGTCTCGTCGTCGAAACCGCGGACCCCTCGGCCCATCATCTTCGCCTCCCGCGGGTGCCTCGCGGCGACGATCCGCCCGGCCGCCTCCCCGTCGCCGAAGAGCAGCGCCTTGCGCCACATCATGTAGTGCTCGGCAGTGGCGAAGCGCACGCCGTCGACGGTGAAGGCGGACGGCCACCACTGGCTGAGGCAGCCGGTGCCGATACTGCCGTCATGCTGGGGACGGTGTCCCCAGAAGAACACGTACTTGATCCTCTCACCGGAGCGGCGCAGGGCAAGCAGGTCGTCCACCGTGCGAGGCATGTCGTTCACGCCCGGCAGTATGCCCGCCCCCTCCGACACCTCCTGCCGAATTATCGGACTCGACCTTGTTTCGGCTCCGACAGAGCGGCTTGGAGAAGTTCGTTGATCAGATGAAGATCATCCAGTTCCGTGTCGCGGCCTTCCGGGATGCTTCGGATCCGGCGAAGCGACCGCTCGCAGCGATCGTGAAACCACAACCGGGCATGGCGTGCGGCATCGCCTCGGATCTGAGGATCGGCGCTCGCGAGCTGAACACGTAGGACTGCTCCGACCACGGGGTCGAGGCACAGACGGACGATGTCCAGTAGATCAGTTCCCTCTTTCCGGGACCCCCTGTTCATGATCGACTGCAGCTTCATGGCGATGATCGGTCCGGGCTCCGCCACAGCGACCATGAGATCCGGACTGCCGGTGGCTCGTATCGCCACCGGCGTCGCACTCGCGGCCGCCCACGCATGGGACAGCACGTGCAGGCGGTCCGTTGGATCGTCCGGCAGAGGGGCCAAATCTGCGTCCGTCACCTCAAGTACGTCCACCTGCACAGGACCTGCGACGGTGGGCACAAGAACGCCTGAAACGCCGCTTCGTTCAGCACCACTCGAGATCAGCAATTCCAGTTGTGCGGGCTCGCCCTCGTGCCGTCGATTTACCGTGTCCAGGTCACTGGTAGCTCGGTATGGTCGCGTCAACCGGCAGACGACGGCCAGACCGCCAACCACAATGACCTCACGACCTGTCCGTTCAGCGATGGCCGGGATTGCGAGAGCAAGCGCCGACATTGAAGTGCCGACGAGATCGACAACAGTCGGCGAGTCGTCACCAGACACGTTGCCCGACTCCTGGCGGAGGGGTCCACCCGTCCAAGACTTCACGGCCGCGGTCCGGATCTCGTGCCAGGTCGAGGGCCACGAAGAGCGGCTCGGCCAGCGGCCATGCCTGACCGGGCAGGTTCACGCGGCGAGCACACACCAGTGCAAATGGTGCGACCCGGATCGTGGCCGCACGAGTCTCGTGGCTGGACGCCGGGCCAAGCAGGTGAAGCGCTCGTCTCATCACTGCCTGATCTGGAACGTAGAAGTCGGGTGGGTGATCCGACCGAGCAGTGACGGCGGCCCCGTAGGCAGCAGCCGCCATCGTCTCCGTGAGCGCCCAACCGGTCGTGCCGACGTCGTCCAAGCCCAGCCGAAGCACATCGTTCACGACCCTCGCCTCCCCCGTCACAGCCGGCGAGGGACAGCTTCCGAGGTCCGTGGAGTCCGGGGTCCAACGTTGGGCGAGCTCCCAGAACAGGTGAGGAATGGTCGGCCTGCGCTGATCGTCGACAAGGGCGGCGGATCGCATGGTGGTGAGAGCCTGCGACACAGAGCTCGGTGCTCGATCGAGCATCCTTGCGATCTCTCGTACGGACGCGGGTCGTGCCGGGTCGAGCAGGAGGAAGGCTGCAACCTCCTGGCCTACGCGCCCGGCGAGGGGAAGCCCTGGCGCAGAGGCCGGCTTGAGCCGGGGAACGTCTACGTCTACGAAGAGCTCCGCGCTGACCAGGTGAAGGTGACCACGAAGATCGAGCCAGCTCCACCCGGCCTCGCGCAGTAGTTGACGGGCGGCTTCGGTCACGCGGTCGGCGACAAGGACCGACACGGGCGAATCCCGTGAGTCGGCATCGCGCCGGGCAAGCTGACGTCCTACGGTTTCGGCTGACGCGAGCGAAATTCGCTTCACCCGGGTCAGGGTCCGGCCACCCGCAGGGCTGATCAGCACAAGGTCGACTCCGCTGTCGGAGCATTCAGGCTCGGCGCCAAGACCTACCGCGGTAGCGGCCTCACGCAGCTCCTCAATACCCTGCGCCCCCCACACCGAACTCATGGTTCAAGGCTACACCGTTCGGTGTTCGGTCACTACCGAACACCGAACACTTGATGCGAACTTGGCTATCGGACGCGGACGCCGCGGAGGATGACGGCGAGGGGGTGGTCCAGCTGGGCCAGGTCCGTACGGGGGTCCGCCGCGTAGACCACCGCATCGGCAGGCGCGCCCGGCTCGAGCCCCGGCATGCCCAGATAGGCCCGGGCCGACCACGAGGCAGCCGCCAGCGCGTCATGGGTGCTGACCCCCGCGGCAGCCAGGGCGCGCACCTCGGCGGCGATCGTGCCGTGCGGCCGGGAGTCGGTTCCGGCCAGCAGCGTCACCCCGGCCTCCGCGGCGGCCGCGGTCAGGGACGGGTGCGCCGCCACGCCGTCCAGGTACCACCGCTTCGCCGGATAGTCCTCCCGGGCGCTGACGATCGGTACGCCGGCCTGCATGACCGCCAGGGTCGGGGTCAGCGCGGTGCCCTGGGCCGCCATCCGGTGCAGGAGGGCGGGGTCCAGCCACATGCCGTGCTCGAGGGAGTCGACGCCTGCCTCGACCGCCGCCGCGCCGCCGCTTCGCTGTTGGGAGTGGACCGCGACCCGGCCGCCGACCGCGTGCACCCGGGCGACGATCTCGCGCAGGACCGCCACCGGTACGTGGTCGTCGGCGTCCCGCCAGTCGGCGATGATCTTCGCCCAGCCGCTCCGGGCGGCCTGGGCGGCGGCGAGGTCCGGCAGGCCGTCCGGGTCGGCTCGGCGGCCCCAGCCGTCGAAGAACTCGCCGTGCCGGGCGATCCACGGGCCGGCGTGCACGGCGCGCGGTACGTCCGGGTCGTGACCGAACCACGGCGGCGGGTCGCCGGGCAGGCCGGGTGACCGGATCAGCGTGACTCCACTGTCGACGTGGCGGTGCAGGTCGTCGCGGAGGATCTTCTCGTCCATCGGGTCGGCGATCTGCTCGGCGCCGGGGTGGGTGTGCGCGTCGACCAGTCCGGGCAGCAGCCAGCCCTCGATCAGGTCGGCGCCGGCTACGGGGTCCGGTGTCCAGCGGTCGCCGTCGGCGTAGAGGTCGACCTGCTCGCCGCTCGGCAGGGCGCGGCCGCGTACCCGGATGACAGTCATCGCCGCAGCGTAGGCCACCACTGTGGACGCATCCACAGAAAACTGTCAGAGGGTGGGGCTAGGTTTCTCAGTGCGGATCGGCGCCACGGGGGCGCCGATCCGCGGCACCCCTCAGCAGGGTGTCCGCGGCCTGCCGGGCGCGCTCGTGCAGTTCCGGAGGAGACTCGATGGTGAAGTCCGCGTCGAGCACGCCGAGGATCATCACCGGCCAGCCCAGGTCGTCGACGCTCATCCGGATCCGGCACGTGTCGTCGGTGACGGCCTCCACCGAGGCCCAGTGCCCGACCTGCTGCCGCACCGCCGCGGCGGGCAGTGCCAGCACCACCGAGACGTCGTGCCGGCTGGGCACGGCGGCGAGTCGTTGCCGCATCCAGGCGACCGGATCGCCGCCGGGGATGTCGCGGGGCCGGAAGCGGGCGCCGGTCAGGGACGGGTTCGTGAGGCGGTCGACCCGGAAGCTGCGCCAGTCCGCGCGGTCGAGGTCCCAGGCGATCAGATACCACCGGCGGCCGAGGGCGACGAGGCGGTGCGGCTCGACGTGCCGGCCGGCGCTCTCACCGTCACGCGGGACGTATTCGAAGCGCAGCCGTTCCTCGCCCCGGCAGGCCAGGGCGATCGTGGTCAGCGCGGCCGGGTCCAGCACCGGGCCGCCGCCGAGGACGCCCGGGGCGGTCACCGCCTGCAGCGCGTCGATGCGGCGGCGCAGGCGGGGCGGGAGCAGCTGGATGACCTTGGCGAGGGCGCGTACCGATGTCTCCTCGAAGCCCGCGACGGCGCCGGCGGCCGCGGTCCGCAGCCCGACCGCGATGGCGACCGCCTCGTCATCGTCGAGCAGCAGGGGCGGCACCGCCGCGCCGGCCTGCAGCTGGTATCCCCCGGCGACTCCCCGCGCGGCGTCCACCGGATAGCCCAGGTCACGCAGCCGGTCCACGTCGCGGCGCAGCGTGCGGAGGCTGACCTCGAGCCGCTCGGCGAGCTCGGATCCCGGCCAGTAGCGGTGGGTCTGCAGGAGGGAGAGGAGCCGGAGCATCCGGGCGCTCGTGTTCGCCATGGGACGAGCGTCCCACCCTTTGCGGTCAGGAAGTGGCCGGTATCGGGCGGACGGTGAGCGCGGCGGGCGGGGAGTGCGGCGGGTGCGGGCACCCGCCGGATAACGTCGGGGGCCGTTGATCGTCGAGGACGGGAGGGCACGGCGGATGTTCGGCTGGCGGCGACGGCGGGAGCCGTACCTCATCCCCCGTACGCTCGGCCGGTTCATCGAGGGCTTGAGCCGCCCGGAACACACCGTTCCGCAGCCCCGGCGGCGCAATCCTGGTGCCGTCGTCGACTGCGCCGTCTACCACGGCGGCAAGCGGCGGCCGGGGCTGTCGCACTACGCCGACGCCGTCCAGGCCGCCCAGCGGCAGCGCGACGCCTTCGTCTGGCTCGGCCTGCACGAGCCGGACGAGAGCACGATGGCCTCCATCGCCGCGGTGTTCGGGCTGCACGAGCTGACCGCGGTCCAGGCCGCCGCGGCCGGTCACCGCCCGGCCGCCGAGACGATCGGTGACGTGACCCGGCTGGTGCTGCGGACCGCTCGCTACGTGGAGCACGAGGAGCTGACCGCCACCTCCGAGGTGGTGGACACCGGGGACGTCACGGTACTGATCGGGCCGCAGTTCGTCATCACGATCCGGCACGGGGCGGCCGGCGCGCTCAAGCCCGTACGGGAGGAGTTGGAAGCGCGACCGGCGCAACTGACGGCCGGTCCGTGGGCGGTCGCGTACGCGGTCTGTGACCGGATGGTCGATCTGTACCTGGAGGTCGCCGGGCACGTCGAGCGGGACCTGGAGGCGCTGGAGGCCGTCGCCTTCGCGGCGGACAAGGCGCCCGACATCGCCCACGTCTACCAACTGAAGCGCGAGATGGTGGAGTTCAAGCGGGCCGTGCTGCCCCTGCAGGAGCCGTTGCAGCGTCTGCTGGACCGTGGGGTGGTGCCCGACGCGCTCTATCCGTACCTTGTGGACGTACGGGGTCGCCTGGGGCGGGCGGTGGACCGGGTCGCGGGGTTCGATGATCTGCTGAACTCGATCCTCCAGGCCCGACTGGCCCAGGTCTCCGTCGACCAGAACAATGACATGCGCAAGATCGCGTCCTGGGCGGCCATCGCGGCTGTGCAGACCGCCATCGCCGGCATCTACGGCATGAACTTCAAGGTCATGCCGGGGCTGGACTGGAAGTACGGCTATCCCGCCGTCCTGCTGCTGATGGCGGTCGCATCGGTGGTGCTGTACCGCAGGCTGAAGAGGGTGGGCTGGTTGTGACGATCGCGGAGCCGGAAGCGCGCTGGGCCGAGCTCGGCCGGCAGGCGTGCATCACGCTGGCGCCGCTCTTCTCCGCCGTCGAGCACATCGGCAGCACCGCCGTACCGGGGATGCCCGCCAAGCCGGTCATCGACCTGATGGCCGCGCTGGACGACCTCGACGAGGTCAACGATGGCGCTCTGGAGTCTCTCGGTTACCGGATCCAGCCGGCGGACATGCCGCGGCGGCTCGTCTACCGGCGTGAGGACTACGACAGCACGGCGTACCACCTGCACGTCGTGACCATGGACACATGGGCGACGCGCAACGAGCGTCTGCTGCGCGATTATCTGCTCGCCCACCCGGAGGCGCGCGAGCGCTACGCGGCCCTCAAGCGGGAGCTGATGGACCGGCATGGGCCGGGCGAGGCGTATACGCGCGGTAAGACCGCGCTCATCCAGGAGCTGACCGATGCCGCCCGGACCGGGCGCGGACTGCCGCCGATTCCGGTCTGGGAGGAATAGTCACGAACCACACCCGTCACAAACCTCGTCCGTTCGGTCCCGGGCCCCTCCGCCGGACCGCAGACGCTCCACTCCGGACGGAACACTCGATCTACCCCACTCTGCCATGGCCGTCGAACACGGTCGGTAACTACCGTTGCGAGTCGATCACTGCAACTGGGGGCGGTAGTAGTGGAAAGCACGATAACCGAGGCCGTACCGGAGAGCCTTGATCCCGGACCCGAGGGTCCCGGCCGCGGTGGGCTTGTCACCGTTCTGCGGGGTCACCTCGACCTCTTCCTGAATGCCGGCTCGCTCATGGCGACCACCGCGATCACGTCGCTGTTCGGGTTCGCGTACTGGTGGCTGGCGGCGCGCACCGCCCCGGCCGCGGCGGTCGGACAGGCTTCGGCCGCGGTGTCCGCCATGACCCTGATCGGCACGATCGGGATGTTCGGCATGGGCACCATGCTGATCTCGGACCTGCCCGCCCTGAAGGGCCGCAAGTGGGAGCTGATCAGCACCTGCCTGCTCGTCGCCGGCAGCGCCGCGACGCTCGGCGGGCTGATCTACGTGGGGCTCGCCCACTTCGCCGTCCCCGGGTTGCGGGAAGCGCTCGGCAGCACGGCCGCCACCGTGCTGCTGGTTTTCGGCATCGCGCTCAACGCGATGACGCTGGTGCTGGACGAGGCCCTGGTCGGCCTCCTCCAGGGCCCCCTGCAGCTGATGCGCAACGCCTGGTTCTCGGCGATCAAGCTGGCACTGCTCGGCGTCCTCGCCCTGCTCCCGCTCGCCCTCACCGGCGGCGAACTGCTGCTGACCTGGGTGGCCGGCATGGTGTTCTCGGTCGCGGTCCTGGGCCGGGCACTGCGCCGCAAGGGCATGGTCGATTCGGTACGCCCCCGCGCGTCGCTGCTGCGCGGCCGGGGCCGGGCGACGTTCGACCACAACCTGCTGAACCTGGCGACGTACCTGCCGCGTGCGGCGCTGCCGCTGGTGGTCACCGCGGTGCTGTCGGCAGAGGCGAACGCGTCGTTCTACACCGCGTTCATGGTGTTGTCGTTCCTTGCCATGGTGCCCGGCAACGTGGCGCTCACGCTGTTCGCGGTGGCCAGCGGCGACAAGGCCGCGCTGCGCTCCAAGGTGCGGATGGGCCTGCTCATCTGCCTCGGTGGCGGCCTGCCGGTCTCGCTCGTGGTCGCGATCGCCGCCGGCCCGATCATGTCGATCTTCGGCGCGAGCTACGCCGCCTCGGCCGGCACGGCGCTGACCATCCTGGCGCTGACCTACCTGCCGTTCGTCTTCCACCACTTCTTCCTGGCGATCTCCCGGGTGCAGGGCACCGTCCGCGGCGCCGGCGTCTTCTCGGTCTTCGCCGGGGTCGCCGAGCTCGTCGCGGCCTGGTACGGCGGCAGCCGGGGCAGCCTCACCGAGCTCGTCACCTGGGTGGCGCTGGTGATGGCGGCGGAGACCGTCCTCGTCGCCCCGACCGTGCTGCGAGTGGTCTTCGCCAAGGCAGCTCCCGAAGGAGAGAACATCATGTCGAGCACCAGCCTGACCCTGCACGAGCGTGCGTGGCTCCCGCTGGAGTACATCCGTACCGTCGGACCGCTGACCGGGGTCACGGCCGCGCGGTTGCGCGCCGCGCTGGTCGGACTGCACGCGGCCGACCCGGCGCACCGGGCGGTGTCGCGCCTCGACCGCAGCGGCGCTCGGTGGCTGCACATGGATGCTGACGCCTTCGCCGCGTACGTCCAGGACGCCGTGACCGACCTCGGCGACGGACCGGCCGACTTCGACGCGATGACCCGGCAGCTGCAGGCGGAGCCCCGCGGCCACCACCCGGTGCGGATCCTGGCCGGCGGCGGCTACGTGGCGATGAAAGTGGCGCACGCGTACGGCGACGCGGGGCCGGTCAACACGCTGCTGCGGGAGCTGGTCCGGGCGGCCGGCGAGGAGCGGGCCGCGGTGATCGCGCCGTCGCAGCGGCACCGCTGGGCGCTGCCGAAGGCCTGGTGGAAGCAGTTCGGCACCAAGCCGGGACGGTGGAAGGAGGGCCTGAGCTTCGCGCGGCCGCCGCACTCGGAGCAGTCCGAGACCCGCCCCTGGACCGCGAGCCTGACGGTGGAGACGGCACGCTCGGCCGATGTCCTGCCGAAGATGCGGGTGTGGCGGGACGAGCACTCCCCCGGCGTGACCACCTCGGCGATCACCTTCGCGGCGTTCACCGCGGCCCTGCAGGAGCTGGGGCTGAACCCCGACATGGCCGGCGGCACGTTCCTGGCGGACGCGCGGCGCTACGTCGACAAGGGCGTCAGCATCGACAGCAACTTCTGCATGGGCCCGTACCTGACGCCGGCGAGCCTGACCGATCCCGCGGCGATCCACACGACGCTCAAGGCCGAGCTGGCGACCGGCCGGATCCTCACGATGATGCTGCTGCGCGAGGGCAAGCTCCTCGTCACCGGGGCTCCCGGCCTGCCGGACCCCTACCCGGGCGAGGCGCCGGCGTCGCCGCGGCCGCGGCTGACCTTCAGCAACCAGGGGCGCCACGACGTGCTCGCCGACCTGCCGTGGGCGGCCGAGCCGGCGGACCGGGTGAACCAGAGCGTCCCGACGCTCAACGGCCCCGAGGGCATCACGCTGACCACCTCCGAGATGGGTGGCGTGCTGCACCTGGAGGCCACGTTCCACGCCTCGACGTACGACCCGGCCGTGGTGGCCCGGGCGCTGCAGCTGGTCTGCACCGACCCGGCCGCACTGATCATGGCCACCCGGTAGAGAGACTTGCGCGCGGCCGGCCGCCCCCGCCGGCCGCGCGCATCCCCGGCGTCCTCTACAGCTTCTGATACATGACGTGCAGGCCGACCCGCCCGTGCGAAGCGGAGTCGAAAGCCTCCGGGATCGTCGTCATCACCTCGAAGCCGAGCGACTTCCACAGGTGTACGGCGGCCGCGTTCGACTCGACGACGGCGTTGAACTGGATGCCGTGGTAGCCCTCCTTGCGCGCCCGGTCGAGGACGTACGCGCCCAGCGCCCGCCCCACCCCACGTCCCTGAGCGGCGGGACCCACCATGAAGCTGCCGGTGGCGATGTGCGCGCCACGCCCGGGACGATTCGGTCCCATCTTGGCGGAGCCGAGCACCTCGTCGCCGTCGACGGCCACCACGGTGAGTCCGGGCGGCTGCTCCATCCACAGTGCCCGGGCCTCTTCGCTGCTCGCACCCAACGGGTACGCGTACGTTTCCCCGGCCTCGACGATCGCGGACCAGAACGGGAAGATGCTCGGCCAGTCCTCCGGAGTCGCCACCCTGATGTCCATGGTCCGACCCTAGAGCGAACTGGTACGGATACTCATACCGGCGGCCGGCGCCGGCTGACAGCATTCCCCGCATGACTCAGGTACGCCGCGAGCCGGCGTTTCTGCTCGGGGCCGGCGCCGTCGCGCTGGCGGTGTCGGCGATCCGGCCCGCCTCGTACGGGACCTGGCTGCTCGAGGTTCTGCCCGCCCTGATAGCGGCGCCGCTGCTGGTGCTGACGTACCGGCGGTTCCCGCTGACCCCGCTGGCGTACCGGCTGATCCTCGCGCAGGCGCTGATCCTCATGGTCGGCGGCCACTGGACCTACGCCGAGGTGCCCGCCGGCGACTGGGTGCGCGACCTCTTCGGGCTGGACCGCAACCCGTACGACCGGCTCGGCCACCTGTTCCAGGGCATCACCCCGGCAATCGTCGCGCGGGAGATCCTGCTGCGCCGGACCCCGCTACGGCCGGGCGGCTGGCTCTTCGCCCTGGTGGTCTGCGTGGTGCTCGGCATCAGCGCCTGCTGGGAGTTCTTCGAGTGGTGGTCCGCGCTCATCGGCGGGTCGGCGGCCGACGACTTCCTCGGCACCCAGGGCGACGTCTGGGACACCCAGTGGGACATGTTCCTCGCCATGGTCGGCGCGATCCTCAGCCAGCTGGTGTTCGCCCGGGTGCACGACCGTCAGCTGACATTTGCCCGTTCAAATCACCTGGAGCCGCCCGGGGAGCGACGATAGGGGCAATCGGAGGCGGAGAGAGGAACGGCAATGTCGCTCAGCGCGGCCCATTCGAAGGCGTTCCGCCGCGAGGTACCCCTGGAGGGCCGGGTCTGGTCCATCCGGGACACCGGCGGCTACCCGGCCCCTCGCAACGCGGACGGTACGCGGGCGATGCCCTTCTGGTCCAAGCGGTCCCGCGCCGAGCGGGTCGTCGGTGCCGTCGAGGCGTACCGGGACTTCGAGGTCGTCGAGATCCCCCTGCCGGACTGGCTCGGGAGCTGGCTGCCCGGCCTGGACCGGGACGGCGTGCTCGTCGGGGCGAACTGGGCGGGCGCCCGGGCGACCGGGTTCGACCTGACGCCCGCCGAGGTCGCCGCATGGTTCACGGAGCCGGTGACCCACTGACCTCCGGCACCGCCGAAGCGCTCGCGGACGGTTCGGGGCCGCGGGAAGGGCTGCGGGAAGGGCTGGGCGAATCGGACGGTGTTGCGGCAGGTGACGGGAGCGCCCGCGGCGATACGGTGCGCTCCGGCAGGTCGAACCGCCATCCGTCCGCCCGCAGCCGGGGAATCAGCTCGCGCAGCGCGGCCACCGTCTGCTTGCGGTCGCCGCCGCCGTCGTGGACCAGCACCACCGACCGGGGCTCGAGCTGCTTCTCGATCCGGTCGGCGATCACCTCCGCGCCGGGCCTCAGCCAGTCGTCGGGGTCGACCACCCAGCCGAGCGGGGTGTGTCCCAGCTTGGCGCCCTCGCGGGCCGAGGCACCCCAGGAGCCGTACGGCGCCCGGAAGAACGGCACGGTGGCGCCCGGGGCCGCCGCCGCGATCGCCGCGTCGGTGCGCTCGATGTCGGCTCGCGTCGCCGCGGCCGGCACCACCCCGAGGTCGTCGTGCTTCCAGGAGTGGTTGCACAGCGCATGTCCCTCGGCGACGATCCGGCGCACCAGCGCGGGGTAGCGCTGCGCCTCCTCGCCCACGAGGCAGAACGTCGCCTTGATGCCGTACCGGCCGAGCAGGTCGAGCACCTGCGGCGTGTACGGCGACGGGCCGTCGTCGAACGTCAGCGCCAGCCGCTTCCCGGAGCCCTCGGTGCGCACCACCGGCGTACCGAATCCCGGCTTGGCGCTCTTCTCCGGCGCCGCGTCGCCCGAAGGGCGTGACCGGCCCGCATCGCCGGCATCAGTACGCCCCACATGCGCGGCCGCGGGCAGCGTCCGGACCGGGGTCCCGATCAGAGCGTCGCGCGTGAAGGCGCTCCACAGCTTCGCGGGCACGGTGTCGCCCTGGATCGGCTTACCGGACGAGTCCCGGATCGGCCCTGGCCGCTCCCGGCCGACCCACACCGCGGTCGCCAGGTCGGGCGTGTACCCGGCCATCCACGCGTCCTGGTTGTCCTTCGTGTCGCGCCACTGCTGGGTACCGGTCTTGCCCGCGGCAGGCCGCCCGGGCCGCACCCGGTCCGCGGTCACGACCGCGCCGAGCACCGAGCCGACGTCCGCCGCAATCTCGGGGGCGAGGACGGTACGGGCGCCCGGCGCCGCGGTCCAGAGCTGCCGGCCCTGCGAGTCGGCCGCCGCTTCGACGAAGTGCCGCTCGTGGCGTACGCCGCCCGAGGCGAACGTGCCGTAGACCGTCGCCAGGTCGCCCGGGGTCACCGGGTACCGGCCGATCGCGATGTCGGGACGGGTCCTCCCGGGCCGGGGATCGCCCTTGGCGTCGACCAGCGTGGGCGCTCCGGCGTACCGCTCGGAGATGCCCAGCGCGTGCGCCATGTCCCGGACCGTGTCCGCGCCGATCTCCTCGGTGACCGCGTAGAACGGCGTGTTCAGCGACTCGACCATCGACTTCTCGAGGGTGCAGTCGGGGCACTGGAGGTTCTTCTGGTTCCGCAGCGGCACCCCGAGGCGGCCCGGGAAGATGCGCGGCGAACTGCCGTCCCACCGTGACGTCGCGCTGATCCCCCGGCGCAGGGCGGCCGCGAGCACGATCGGCTTGAACGTGGACGCGGCCGGATGGGCCGCCGAGGCGTCGTCGAAGAAGCCGCGGCCCCGCTTCCCGCCGTAGTACGCCCGGACGCCGCCGGTCCGGGGGTCGACCGCGACCAGCGCCGCCCGCAGGTCTCGGGGCTGGCCGGCGAGGTGCCCCGCGACCTGGTCGGCGGCGGCCTGCTGCGCGGCCCGGTCCACCGTCGTGACCACCGACAGCCCCTGGGTGTGCAGGGCCTGGGAGGTGACGCCGTGCGCGGCGAGTTCCGCCTCGACCCGGTCGATGACGAGCCCGTCCGGGCCCGGGCCCTTGGCCGACGGCGGTTCGACCCGGGGGTACGCGGGTTCGCCGGCCAGCCACCCCAGGTCCCGCTGCGCCTTCACCACCCAGTTCCACCGCCTGCGGGCCGCGGCGGCGTCGTTGGCGGGGTCGTAGCGGTACGGGTCCTTGATGACCGCGGCGAGCACGGCACCCTGCGCCGGCGTCAGGCGGTCCGGGGTGATGCCGAAGTACGCATGGGCGGCCGCAGCGATCCCCTGCGCGCCACGTCCGTAGTAGATGGTGTTGAGGTAGCGCTCGAGGATCTCGTCCTTGGAGTGCTCGCGCTCCAGCCGGATCGCCAGCGCCACCTCCTTCGCTTTGCGCTCGACGGACACGTCCTGGGTCAGGAAGGCGTTGCGGACGTACTGCTGGGTGATGGTCGAGGCGCCCTGCCGCCCGCCACCCGCGTCCGCCACCACCGCGCGCAGCACGCCGCGTACCGACACGCCGGCGTGCTCGTAGAAGTCCCGGTCCTCGGCGGCGAGCACCGCCGTGCGGACCGCCGGGGGCACCGCCGACAGCGGCACGTCACTGTGGTCGATCGTCCCGACCCGCGCGAGGATCGTCCGGCCGTCCCGGAAGTACAGCGTCGAGGCCTGGGGTGCCACGGGCGCCGGGGGCACCGGCACCGACTCGACGTACGCCTCCGCGGCGGCTGCTCCCGTACCGCAGTAGAAGAGGGCGATCACCACCAGGCGGGTGACGATCCGACGGAGAAGGCGCCGCCGCTGCGGCTTCCGGTCCGATTCTTTCTCCACGACGACAAGACGCGGCAACCCCGGCATCAGTGGCATTCGATGGCCGGTTATGAGACATGTCTCGCCGCGCCGCATTTCATACCTGGCAGAGGTGGTATTCCGGTCGGCCCGCCCCTATGCTTGCCGCACTGCAAATAAGGGGGCAGAGTGCGAAGTCTCGAGATCCTCGTCGTCGACGACGACGACGCGGACGCCTTCATGATCTCGGAGGCGCTGGAGAGTTCCGAGACCCGGACGACGGTCAAACGCGTGTCCGACGGCCGCGAGGCGCTGGACTACCTGCGGCGGATCGCGCCGTACGGCGAAGCGCACCGTCCGGACCTCATCCTCCTCGACCTCAACATGCCGCGCATGGACGGTCGCGAGACGCTGGCCGCGATCAAGACCGACGACCGGCTCAAGGCCATCCCCGTGGTCATCCTGACCACGTCCGGCGCCGACCAGGACATCGCCGCCAGCTACCAGCACCAGGCCAATGCGTACGTGACCAAGCCGTTCACCCTGGACGACTTCGAATCGACCGTACGCACGATCAACCGGTTCTATCGCGAGGTGGCCGTCCTGCCGCCGGGCGACTGACGGCCCGGTTATCCGCCGGCCGGCCTGGGTACGTCCCCTCGCATGCCCGACACCGATTCCGCACCCGAGGACCTCGGGGCACCGCAGTCGTTCCTCGTCCTGGCCGACGGCACCCCGGTCTACGACCGCGCGGGTGACCGGGTCGGCACCGTGGCGCACGTCCTCGCCGGGGACCAGGAGGACATCTTCCACGGCCTGGTCGTGAAGACCGGGGACGGCCACCGGTACGCCGCCGCCGACCAGGTCGACGGCATCTACGCGCACGGCGTGATCGTCGCCGTGCCGGCCGGCCGGCTCCCCGAGCCCAGCGAGGACGCCGCCGCGGAGAACGACTCCCTCGGTGACGGCCTGCGGCGCGCGTGGAAATGGCTCGTCCAGCCGAAGTGACGCCCGCCGCCGGCGCACGGGGCGCGGACGGCTAGAAAGAACGCATGGATGACGAACTCCGCGACGCCGAACGGCGGTTGCAGGCCGCCCAGGTCGCATCCGACGTCACGGCGCTGGACCGGCTGCTCCACGACCGGCTGGTCTTCACCGGGCCGGACGGCAGGCTCTACTCCAAGGCCGACGACCTGCGGGTGCACCGCGAGGGCTCGCAGGTCATCCGCTCCCTCGACGAGGAGCACCTGGACGTGCTCGTCGCCGGCGGCACCGGGGTGACGTGGTTCCTCGGCCGGCTGAGCGGCAGCATCGACGGCGTGCCGTTCGACGCCCGGATGCGCTACACCCGCACCTGGATCCACGACGACGCGTGCGGCTGGCGGATTCTCGCGGCGCACGCGAGCGTGGTCTGACCGACCACCGGTGCGCTCTGGGTGGCGCCGCGAGGGCATCGACGGCGCCACCCACCCCCGTGCATCGAGCACGCCCGATCCTGCCCGCTTACGCTGAAATCCGGATTGATGAAGACTGAAACCCATGTGGGAGTTACGCCTGCTCGGTCCGGTCGAGCTCTGGGTGGCCGGGAACCGGCTCGACCTGGGCCCGGCGAAGCAGCGTGCGGTGCTGGCCGGGGTCGCCGCCGAGGCCGGCCGCGCCGTGCCGCTCGAGGAGCTGATCGACCGGGTCTGGGACGGCACGCCGCCGCGGACGGTCCGTAACGCCCTGCACACATACGTGCTGCGCCTGCGCCGCGTGTTCGAGGAGATCGGCGCGGACGCTCCCCGCCTGGAGTTCCGCAGCGGCGGGTACGCGCTGGCCGCCGACCCCGACCGGATCGACCTGAGCCGCTTCCGCGAGCTGATCGCCCGGTCCCGCCGCAGCGGGCTTTCCCCGTCCGAGGTCGCGGCGCACCTGCGGGAGGCGCTGGCGCTGTGGACGGACCAGCCGCTGGCCGGCCTGGGCGGTGACTGGGCCGCCGGCCTGCGCGACGACCTGGCCCAGCAGCGGCTGGGGGCGGCCCTGGCGCTGGCCCCCGTCGAGCTCGGCCTCGGCACCGCCCCGGCCGTCGTGGCCGAGCTGCTGCGGCCGCTGCTGGACGAGCATCCGCTGGTGGAGCCGCTCGCCGTGCTGCTGATCCGCACGCTGCGCCGGGACGGCCGGGAGGCGGAGGCTCAGGCGGTGTTCGCCCGGACCCGCCAGCGCCTGCACGACGAGCTCGGCACCGCACCCGGGGCCGAGCTGCGGCAGGCGATGCAGAGCCGGCCCGCACCGGACGCCGGCCGCCCCCGCCAGCTGCCGATGGACGTCCGGGGATTCACCGGGCGCCGGGCGGAACTGGCGCGCCTCGACCACCTTCTCGGCCGTACCGGGCGGGAAGCCGTCGTGGCGACGCTCTCGGGCACGGCGGGCGTCGGCAAGAGCGCGCTCGCCGTCCACTGGGCGCACCGCCTCGATGACCGGTTCCCGGACGGTCAGCTCTACGTCAACCTGCGCGGCTTCGATCCGAGCGGCCCGCCGGCCGCGCCGGCCGAGGCGTTGCGCGGCTTCCTCGAGGCGCTCGGTGTGCTCCCCCAGCGCATGCCGGGGGACCTCGCCGGCCAGTCCGCGCTCTTCCGCAGCCTGCTCAGCGGACGCCGGATGCTGATCCTGCTGGACAACGCCGCCGACGCGGGGCAGGTCCGGCCGCTGCTGCCGGGCGCGGCCGGGTGCCTGGTGCTGGTCACCAGCCGCGGCCGGCTGGGTGGGCTGGTCGCGGCCGAGGGCGCCCATCCCGTACGGCTGGAGACGCTCCCCGCCGGCGAGGCGCGCGACCTGCTGGCCCGGCGCATCGGGCCGCGCCGGGTGGACGCCGAACCGTCGGCGGTGGCGGAGATCGTCGCCGCCTGCGCCGGCCTCCCGCTGGCCCTGGCCATCACGGCGGCCCGGGCCGCCACCGACGAGGAGTTCGCTTTGGGTACGGTGGCGGCCGAGCTGACAGGCTCCCGGCACCGCCTGGACGCGCTGGCCGACACCGACCCCGCCACGGACGTCCGCGCGGTGTTCTCCTGGTCGTACCGGACCCTGGACCCGCCGGCCGCCCGGCTGTTCCGGCTCTTCGCGCTGCACCCCGGCCCGGACGCCGGCCTGGCCGGGATCGCCGCCCTGCTCGGGGTGCCGGCCGCCGAAGCGCGTGCCCCGCTGGCCCGGCTCGTGCAGGCCAACCTCCTGGTCGAGCAGCCGGCCGGGCGGTTCGGCTGTCACGACCTGCTGCGGGCGTACGCACGGGAACTGGCCGACTGGAACGACCCGGAAGCGGACCGCCGGGCCGCGACCCTGCGCATCCTCGACTATTACCTGCACACCGCGCTGGCCGGCGACGAGCGGCTGTACCCGCACCGGCACCGGTTCCACTACCGCCCCGAGCCGGCCGCGCCCGAGGTCCGCCCCGCCGATCTGCCCGGCGTCCCGGCGGCGCTGGCCTGGTTCGCCGCCGAGGAGCGCAGCCTGCGCGCCGCCGTCGACCAATCCGCGGCCCAGGGTTTCGACACCCACGCGTGGCTGCTGCCGTGGGCGATGTCCACGTACTTCGAGCGCCAGTGGAACGGCCGGGACTGGCTCGCCTGCCTGGGCGTCTCGCTGGCCGCCGCCGAGCGGGCCGGCGACGCGTTCTGGCAGGCCCGCATCCTGTGCAACCTGGGGAACGCCTACCGTGAGCTGGGCCGCCCCGAGGAGGCCCACACCCACCTGACGCGCGCCCTCGAGCTGTTCGGCGACACCGGCAACCTCGACGAGCGCGCCCTGGTCCACCTCAACCTGGGCACCACGGCCCGCCGCCTCGGCCACTACGAGGAGACCCTCCGCCAGGGCAAGCAGGCCCTGGAACGGTACGGCCAGCTGGGCGACCAGCCCGGCATGGCGTCGGCGCTGAACAACCTGGGCTGGTGCCACGTGACGCTGGGAAACTACGCGGAGGCGCTCGAATACTGCCAGCGCGCCGTCGCCATCCAGGAAGAGGTGGCGAACTGGCCCGGAGCGGCCCATTCGTGGGACAGCCTGGGCTACGTCCACCACCACCTCGGCGAATTCGACGATGCCATCCGGTGCTACCGCCGCTCCCAGGAGCTGTTCCACCGGCAGGGCGACCGCCGCCTCGAAGCGACGATCCTGAGCCACCTCGGGGACGCGCACCAGGCCGCGGGTGACCCGGCGGCCGCGCGGGAGGCGTGGCGTCAGGCGCTGCAGATCTTCACCGACCTCGACCACCCGGACGCGGCGGAACTACGCGCCAAGCTGTCTGAGTGATCACGGATGTTCCAGCCGCCCGACGCCCGCCGGAAGCTTACGGTGAGATGGTGTCGCACCGACTCCCCGTAACGATCTCCGCGGTCGTCCTGGCCCTCGCCGGCTGCTCGGGCACCGGCCCGAAACCGGTGGCCGCATCGCTCGCACCGTCGCCGGCGTCCCTCGCCGCCGCGGACGAGCCACCCGGCACCATCGCCTGCGGCAGGATCGCCGAGGCGGTCGAGGCCGCCACCCTGATGCAGCCGGGCGTGATCACCGGCGTCAACGCGTCCACCGCGACCGCCGACGCCCCGGTGGCGGACGCGGCGGCCCGCCTCCAGCAGGCGTACGAGCAGGCGGTGAAGGCCCAGGGCAGCGAGGACGAACCGGATCTGGTGGCCGCCGTCAGCGCCGCCGCGGCCGACATGGTCTCCGTCTGCGCCGACTCC
Organism: Actinoplanes sp. NPDC051475; assembly: GCF_040689425.1. Classification (NCBI taxonomy): domain Bacteria; kingdom Bacillati; phylum Actinomycetota; class Actinomycetes; order Micromonosporales; family Micromonosporaceae; genus Actinoplanes; species Actinoplanes sp. NPDC051475. The sequence continues at coordinate 4,800 of NZ_JBFAZZ010000019.1, read as the reverse complement.
GGGCTGGAGACGGCCGGATAGGCCCTAGAGGGCGCTGCCGTTCTTGTACTGGTCCCAGCTCATGTTCCAGTCGGTCCAGCCGTTGCCGTTCTGGAGCTTCGCCTCGGTGCCCTTGACCGTGATCGGGTCGCCCATCATCGTGCGGTCGAAGAGCCACTTGCCCATCGCTTCCGACACGTTGACGCAGCCGTGCGAGACGTTGCTGTGCCCCTGGACACCCTCCGACCAGCGGGCGGCATGGACGAACTGGCCGCTCCACGTGATCCGCTGGGCGAAGTCGATCTCGGTGCGGTAGCCCTCGCCCTTGGGCAGCTCGTCCATCGTGTCGAAGACGGTGTGCCGCTTCTTCTCGATGATGACCATGGTGCCGCTCGACGACGGCGTCGACTTCTTGCCGAGGCTGACCGGGATGCTCTTGATGGTCTTGCCGTCCTGCTTGACGGTCATGTGCTTGGTGCGGTTGTCCACCGTCATGACGAAGGCGCGGCCGACCTTGAGATCCACAGTCACGTCGGAGCGGCCGTACCAGCCGTCACCCATCGGAACGCCGGCCAGCTGGACCTTGTAGAAGATCTTCGTGTACGGCTTCCAGTACGTCTTGGGGCGGTAGTGCACCTCGGTCGGGCTGGTCCAGTGCCAGGTGCCCTCCTGCGCCGGCGTGGCGGTGACGGCCATCCGGCGCTCGACGTCGGCGCGGTACTTCTCCGGGACCGAGCGGCCGAACCTGACGATCATCGGCATGCCCACGCCGACGGTCTGGCCGTCCGCCAGGAAGCTGGAAATCCGCACCAGCTTCGACGGCTTCTTCATCACCGTGAAGGAGCTGGTGGTGGACCCGCCCTTGTCACCCGAGGGGGTGCCGTTGACGGTCACCGTGTAGGTCTCGCCCCAGCCGAGCGCCTTCGCCGGCCGGAAGACCTTCTCATCCTTGTCGAGGGTGCCCTTGACCTCGCCGCCGTCGCCGTCCTTGACCTCGACGGACGTGTTGGCGGGGTCCTCGGTCTCGTACTTGATCTCGGTGATGGCCTTGACCCCGGTCGCGTTCGCGGCCGGCGAGGTCACAGCGACGGTGCTCAGGGTCGGCGCCGGCGCCGGCGCGCCCGACTCGCCAGGTCCGGCCGACCCGCCCTGCCAGGAGGGGGAATCGGACTTGTCGTCACCGCTGCAACCGGCGCTCAGCAGCACACCGGCAGCCACCAAGGCCACCGCGGCACTACGCCACTGGCGCCGCCCGGCCGGGCCGGTCACTCTGCGAAGTCTCATGATCCCTCTCACCGCGCTGTCGTCCCGGCGACCATCATCCGTCATGAATGCCAGAGCTCCAATCCCGGATTCGTGCCGCGTACCCCCATCCGGCCTGGCCAGGCGCCCCCGATACGGGCGCAGGCCCCCGAGTGACGGGTTTCCGACCGCGCGCCTTTAGCGTCAGTCCTGACCCGCCTGCGCGGCCAGCTCGGCGGGCACCGGGAGGGCGCTGCCCTTGACGAACTCCTTCCAGCTCACGTCCCACGGCGTCCACCCGTTGCCGTACGTCAGCTTGTCCTCCGTACCCCGAACGGTGACCGGATCACCGATGAGCGTCTTGCCGAACAACCACCGCGCGTTCGAGGGAGAGACATTGACACATCCGTGTGACACGTTCCGGTGACCCTGGGCACCCACCGACCACTCCGCCGCGTGGATGAACTGGCCGGACCAGGTCAGCCGCTGGGCGTACTCGATCTCGGTGCGATAGCCCTGCTCGGGCCCCAGCTCGGCGATGGTGTCGAAGACGGTCGAGGCCTGCTTGTCCATCACCACCATGGTCCCGCTCGACGACGGGGTGCTCTTCTTGCCGAGGCTGACGGGCAGCGTCCGTACGGTCTTTCCGTCCTGGACGACGGCCATCTTCTTCGTCTTGTTGTCGACCTTCATGACGAAGCTACGCCCGATCTTCGCGGTCGCGGCCCGGTCCCGGTCGCCGTACCGTCCCCCGCCGGTCGGCAGCCCGCCGACAGCGATACGCACGGCGAGCTCGGTGCCCGACTGCCAGAACTTCGGAGCACGGTAATAGGCCTGGGTGCCACTCGAGGTCCACGACCAGGTTCCGGGCTGCGCGGGCGCGCTCTTGACGAACATCCGCTTCTGTACGGCGGCCCGGTCCTTCTTCTTGATGCCGGGGTTGAACTCGACCACGACCGGCATGGCGACCCCGTAGGTGCGGTCGTCGAAGAGGTACAGGCCCGTACCGGTCTCATGCCCCGGCCGGCCCATGGTGGTGAAGGTGGTGGTCTCGGTCTTCGACTGCCCGGCCTCGTTCACGGCCGTGACCGTGGCCACGTACCTCTTGCTGGTCTGCAGGGTCTTGCCCGGTACCCAGGCGGAACCGTCCTCGCGCAGCTCACCGGAGACGGCCTTACCCTTGTCGTCCGCGAGGGAGACGGTCGTCACCTTCCCGCCGGCGACCTTGAACCCGATCTCGGCACTGACCGGCACGCCCTTCTTCCCGGTGGCAGGCGTCACGCTCAACTCGAGGGCCGAACTCCCGCCGTTCTGCCCAGCCGGCCCGGAACCCGGCGAACCGGATGCCCCCGCCGAAGGCCCCGCGGAAGCCCCGACCCAGGCGGCGTCAGCCGGCTTCGCCCGGCCCTTCCCACACCCGCCCAGCGCCAGCGGCGCCACCACCACCAGTGCCACAACCGCCAGTAGCGAGCGCCGCCGCATGCCGACCATCCTCTGCCCCGTTCTCACGTTCCGCGGGCACATCCTGCCTTACCGCAGCAACAGAAGGGGCCCACCGAGCGGCGGCTTGCCGACGGCGATCATGCCGGAGCCCCGATTTTCGGAGCGCCGGAAGGTCGTGTTAATGTTTCTCCCGTTGCCAGCGAGCGCCGCTAGCTCAATTGGCAGAGCAGCGGACTCTTAATCCGCGGGTTGTAGGTTCAAGTCCTACGCGGCGCACAGGTGATCATGGCCCTGACCAGGCATTTCTGCTCTGGTCGGGGCCCTTTTCGTGCCCCTTGTGGACGCTTGCGTGATCCATGCGTGATCCGGAGACGCTGATACCTGGCGACAGGGGGCAGCATATGCCGTCATGGCTGCCCGCCGGTGATCCAACTCACCTGCCACCACGGGCGCTGTTGCCGCCGGGATCCATCGCTTCCGAGCCCGCATGGCGCTCCGCCCCTGAGATCCGCCCGCACGGAATCGGCGGCACGTGGCGGCGAAGCTGGAACTTGAGCCGGCTTGCGAGTGTTGATCGCGACGAGGCGCGCTTACGACCACGGCCGTCGAAGGTCTTGAGCGCGCGCCCTGAAGCCCCGTACGGGTAAGGCTCCTTGAGTCCGGCGTCCGGCAGCCGATGGAGTGGCGGTCGGATGCATGGGGGGTGGCGGTGGTGGCTGCGGGGCGTACGCGCGCGGTGCTGCGCTGGCCAGCCGGGTTCGCCGCTCTCGTGATGTTGCTCGCCGCCGCCGGGTCGGTGCCCGCGCAAGCCGGGCCAGGCGACGATGACAAGGCCTTGTACGCGCAGTGCCGCAAGGCGGCGCAGGAACTGGCCGATAAGTACCGCCAAGTTGAGAACGCCTTGTTCGACATCGCCTGCGAACGGCCGGACGGCACGGTCGCGGACCCGAAGCTGTGGTGGCCGGCCGCGCCCACCCGGCCGGCACCGACCCGGCCGATTACCGCGGGCCAGGCAGGTTGTGTCGCCGGTACCGGGCGGCCAGTGGTCGGCACGACACTGACCAGCGTGTCCGCGACAGCGGGGCCGGGCGAAGCGATCACCTACCAGTACCAGCAGCTCGACGGCAGCGAAACCATCAACACATCCGGTACGGAGATCCTGGAGTTCGGTCCGGGCGACCTGGCGCCGGGCAGAAGCTACCGCTGGCGGGCACGAGCCGACGACACCCAGGAACGGGCCCGCAACCCCCTCTCCTTCAGCGACCCGAACGACGAGCAGGCCTGGACGTCCTGGTGCGAGTTCACCGTGTCCCCGGACGCCATCGACTATCGCGGGCTGGGCGACGTCAGCCTGGAAGCATTGAACGAGCTTGGCCTGCGTCCCGACCGCAGATACGCCGTTGAATTGACCGGCCGCCAGCAGCGCCTGCTCCGCGCGGGCACCGACGTCAAGCGGACCGACGCCAGGATGACGATGACCGGCCCGCGCTGGACAGACCTGCTCCTGCAACTGATCGAATCGGCTCTCATCGCGGACGAAGTCGCCGCCGAAGCCGACGAGGACGACCCGACAGCGCCGGACGGCGCCCCCTACCGCAGGCTCGTGGACGCCATCTCCGTCAAACTGGGCGGCCCGCACCATCCCCAGTTCAGCTAGACGCTGCCCCGTATGTAGCGCCCACGGCCAGTGGACGAAGATTCGCCAGCACGCAGGTTCAGCGGCTTGAGCGGTCTGTGAAGCAGTTCGAGGTCCAGGAGACGGTGGAGTCGGTGATGAGAGCGCCGGCGCGTCCGCCGATTGCAGGTCTTAGGGACTAAGGCGAAGTCCCTATGGGCGCTCCGTCGTCGACCTGCCGGCGCACCCACACGCGTAGCGCTGGTGGCTCTGGAACTGAGCGACACGAACTTCTGGCCACACGAGACGGATCCGGATCTCACCGACGCGTGGCTCTGGAACTCGGTTCTGTACCGCGAAGAATGATTGATCTTCAGGTCAATGGCAAGCAGGACTCGCCTCGCTTCGAACAGTGCCCGTCACTCACGCATAGCGACATGACGGACCCGGGGTGCCTCGCGCGTTGAGACTGTCGGGCGGAACAACACACGGTGCACTGGCTGTGACGACGCGCCGGGGGG
>NZ_JBFAZZ010000018.1:0-161350 GCF_040689425.1 Actinoplanes sp. NPDC051475 | reverse complement strand
TGAAACGACGCCTCTCCGACGTCGTCTACCAAGCGCTTCGCACCGACGTCAACGGCCGCCAACCAGCCGTCGCTTGACAGAGGAGCAATCCACAGGCCCGCCCGGCACTACCCCCTATCTGCGGGGGGCGAGGTTCGACGCCGGCGCGGTCGTGAGCAAGATGTGGTGATGCGGGTTCTGGCCTTGACCGGCGGGTGGGGTGTTCAGGCGGTGGCGGTGCGAAGGGCGAGGGTGATGCCGATGCAGTGGGCGGTGAAGGCTGCGATGGTCAGGGCGTGGAAGACCTCGTGGAAGCCGAACCAGCGCGGGTTGGGGTTGGGCCGTTGGAGGCCGTAGACCACGGCGCCGACGGTGTAGAGCGCGCCGCCGAGAAACAGGAACGTGACGACTGGCGCGCCGCCGGTCCGCCAGAATTGGGGGAGGTAGATCACGGCGACCCATCCCAGGGCGATGTACACCGGCACGTACAGCCAGCGGGGGGCGCCGATCCACAGCACCCGGAACGCGATGCCACCGACCGCGCCGCACCACACGATCCACAGCAACGTTCGGGCCTGCCCGGGTGGCAGCACGAGTACGCAGAAGGGTGTGTAGGTGCCGGCGATGATCAGGAAGATGTTGGCGTGGTCGAAGCGCCGCAGCACCTTCTCGGCGCGTTCGGCCCAGTCGCCGCGGTGATAGAGCGCGCTGATGCCGAACAGCAGCGTCGCCGACAGCGTGAACAGCGCTAAGGCCAGCCGGGAACGGGCATTCGGTGACAGTACGGTCAAGAGCCCGCCGGCCGCGACGGCGACAGGAAGGGTGGCGGCGTGCAGCCACCCTCGAAGCCGGGGTTTGATCATGGAGTTGAGATGGTCCAGGCCGTGCTCGACCCGGTCCTCCAGCCGATGCAGACCGGCATCCAGGCCGGTGTCCGGCCGGTTGTCGGCTTCTGTTCGCCGGCCACGGTCCGTACTCACGTCACCGTGGCTACCCGGTGTGGCTCGTCGATAACGCCCCCGCAGGAATGAGGATCGGTGGTAGGCAGGGGCGCCGAGCGCGCCTGCCGAGCAGCCTGGTCTTAGGCCGTGACGCGGGAGGTGTTCACGCACTCGGCGACGTCCAGCACCAGCATCAGCGGACCTTCGGTCTTGTACGCGCCGGTGATCAGCGCCCGTGACGGGCCGGTCAGTGTTGCCGGCGGCTCCTCGAACAACTGCACGTCCAGGTCGGCGACCTGCCCGATGCGGTCCACCAACAGGCTCACCGACTCACCGGCGTACCGCACGATCACGTTCATCACCAGGCCGGACATGTCCCGGCGCGGCAACCCGAACTGCACACGCAGGTCCACCGCGGCGATCACCTGCCCGCGCAGATTGAACAGCCCCCCGACCGCGTTCGGTGCCAGCGGCACCAGCGTGTACTCGCCGTACGACAGCACCTCCTGCACGGCGTCCACGTCCACGCCGAAGAACTGGCCGGCGACCTCGAAGGTGACGAACTGGCGAGTGGACATGTGTGACTCCCTGGGGGTGATGACCGCCGGGGACGTGCCGCGACCGATCGCCAGGATTATCGGAAGATCGAGTACCCGATCCAAGGAATCCGGCGTGATCAATCTCCGGCAGCGCCACTCTCGAACCACTGACAACGACGTGGCGACTCCCAGGAGGCCGGTGACCGGGGGCGGCGGTGTTTGTGCAGGTCAAAGCCCAGTTTGACTGTCAACAACAAGGCCGGCGGGTGTTGGTCGTCAAGAAGGCCGTCGGTTCAAATCCGGCCACCCCGACCACGTGAAAGTGCAGGTCAGGCCCGGTGGCCCGGTCACGGGAGCCGGGCCTGCCGCTTCTCCCCGGCCGGTCTTGCGAAGTCCTTCCTCCTCAGCCGGCTGCCGCCGGCTTCCAAGGCTGCCTGCTACATCTCGGTCAGGCCCTCCACCAACCGTCGGCGCATGCCTGCTGTGATGTGCTCATGCATCGACGAACTACCAAACCTGGATTGCGTGGGATGGACCTTTCACATCTCGGCGCGCCGATCGGTCCGATGGTCCGGGTCCACGGCGGGTTCGCCAACCGGATGTACCGACTCGACACCGACCAGGGGTCATTCGCGGTGAAGGAGTTGAACCTCCTCGATCGCCGCTGGTCCTACCGCGCCGATGACGTGTTCAGGTTCGAGCGGGCGGCCTTCGCCGCCGGCATCCCGATGCCGGAGCCGATCTCGGCCAGCCACCAGACACTCGTCCACCGGTGGGTCGAGGGCGAGAAGATGCCCGAAGCACCCGTGTCGCCGGCGTACGCGTTCGAGATCGGTGAGATTTTCGCGCGCATCCACGCGCTCGACGTCGCGTGGACCCCCGTCTCGATCGAGGACCCGACGTCTCGGGACTGGCCCGAACTCGCCGAGCGGGCGACGGCGACCGGACAGCCGTGGGCCGAGGAACTCACCTCCCAGGTCGAGACGTTCCTCGCGATTGCCCACTTCGTCGACACCTGCGAGCGACCGGGCCCCGTCGTGCTGACCCACAAGGACATCCAACCGTGGAACCTCCTCGCTCGAGAGGGTCGGCCGGTGGTGCTCGATTGGGAGCTCTCGGGGATGCTCAACCTGTCCAGCGAGCTGGGCTCGACAGCGCTGAGCCTCGCGAAGGGACCCGGCTTCGACGACGTCAAGCCCGCCATCTTCCGCTCGGTCCTCGACGGCTACGTCGCAGGAGGCGGAGCGCTGCCGCCTTGGGGTCCAGGCTGGTTCGTGTTCATGATCAGCGGCTGGCTGGGGCACACGAGGTGGAACATCCTCCGCTGCCTCGCAGGTGTCGAGGCCAGCACCGGCCCTGACCTCGCGCTGTCGCACGAGTCCGTGCGCAACGGAGTGCGCGGCCTCCCCGAACTGTTCGGCCGACTTCCCGAACTCGAGGCGCTGCTCGGGTGACAAGCGCCGGGTGCGCGGCGCGAACGCGCAAACAGATACGGCGGCCGCACATCGGGCACCCTCAGCCCCGCTCGATCGAGGAGTGTCAGGGCCGGGCGCGTTCGGCCAGTTCCTGCAGGAATCGGGGCAACCGGCCGGCGCCGAAGTCGTAGAAGCGGACCCACTGCGGGGCGATCGCGATGCGCGCCATCTGCCCGTACATCGCGCGGACCTGCCGTTCGAACTCGGCCGCCGCTGCGGCGTCCATGCTCTTGCGGGCGGCGGCCAGGTACTCCGGGACCACGCCGTCGATGATCTCGATCTTTGCCTGGCCGCGGATCGAGAGGGCTCGGGCCTGGCCGGGCGTGTTCCCGCCGTCGATGGACAGGGCAACGTCCGGGTGGGCGGACAACGCCGCGACCTTCGGGGCGGTAGAGGCGGTGGAGATCACGAATTCGTCGCCGGTCCAGAAGTACCCGACCGGGATCACTCGGGGTTTTCCGTCCTTGGCGGTGTAGGCGAGATGAGCGGCCGAGGTGGAGTCGAGCAGCTCCCGCGCGCCGGTCGTGGACAGCTCATCCTCGATCTCCTGCCGTTCCATCCGTGTCCTCCTCGTTGTGTCCCGGTGGCGATCCTCAGGCCGTCGCAGGGCGCCCGGCGGAGCGCCGCGATGATATCTCGCGCCGGAGCCGGTCGGCCTCGTCCTGCTCCCCAGAGCGACCAGGTCGAACACGTCGGACACGTCGATCGCGCCGGCCGGGCCGTCCATTCGTCGGTGGTGAACTTCTCGGGGTCGAGGTACGCGGTAGACAGCAGCCCCAACAGGGGATTCCGCCGGCCCAGATCGGGAGGCGGCTGCGGTCACGACGTCCACACTGCACGACCGGCAGACGGACGACGACCACCGAATGGGCGACAGATGCCCCCGGCGCCGGACCATGATGGACCATGGCCGGGTTCATCTTCGTCAGCTACAGCCGCCAGGACACCGCGTATGTCGACCGACTCGCGGCGCACCTGCAGCAGGCCGGGCTGGCGGTCTGGCGGGACACCGAGGGCATCACGTACGGCGACCGTTGGGAGCTGACGATCCGGGACCGCGTCGACGACTGCGCGGCGGTGGTGGTCGTGATGAGCCCGGCCGCCGAGGCGTCCCCGCACGTGGGCAACGAACTGCAGCGCGCCCGTGACCTGGGCAAGCAGGTTCTGCCGGTGCTCATCTCCGGCCAGGCGTTCTTCGCGCTGGGCACGACCCACCACTTCGACGCCCGTGACGGCGGCCTGCCCGACGATCGGTTCCTGCACCGCCTGACCGAGCTGGCCGGCGCGCCGCCGGTGACCGTTCGACCGGCACGGCCCGGCCCGAGCGACGCCGGACAGCAGATCGTCGTGGGCGACCCGCCCGGGCAGGCGGTGGCCTGGCAGGACCGGCCCGGCCTGCTTCAGGACCTGGTCGAGAGCGCGGGGGCCGGCGGCACCACGGTGGTCTGTGCGCTGGCGGGGCAGCGAGGCGTGGGTAAGACGCAGCTGGCCGCGGCGTACGCCCGGCTGCGCATCCAGCACGGCTGGCCGATCATCGTGTGGGCCACGGCGGAGACCGAGGCCGGGATCGTGGCCGCCCTCGACGAACTGGCCGGGGTGGCCGGGGTGCGTCAGGCCGGTACGGATCCACAGCAGGCCGCCCGGGCCGCGCTGCGCTGGCTGCGTACCCGATCCGGGCCCGCCCTGCTGGTGTACGACAATGCGGTGGACGCCGACCTGATCCGCGCCTGGACGCCGCCGTTCGGATCGGCGCAGACGGTGGTCACCACCACCCACCGGGACCTGGACGGTCTCGGCGACCTGATCGACGTCACCCTGTTCACACCCGGCGAGGCCGTCGACTACCTGCGCCGGCGTACCAAGGTGGACGATCCGGATCGCGCCGCGCAGCTGGCGGAGGAGTTGGGTCAGCTGCCCCTGGCGCTCGCACAGGCGGCGGCCGTGATCGGACCCGGACGTCGCTATCCCACGTACGAAAAATATCTGGTCGCGCTGCAGGAGACCGATGCCGCCCGGCTGCTGGCGCGGTCGCCCGGCGATCCTTACCCGCACGGTCTCGCCGAAGCGGTCTTCCTCAGCATCGAGGACCTGGCCAGCGTGGACCGTGACGGGCACGCCCGCCGGCTGCTCGACCGGCTCGCCGTCCTGGCACCGACCGGCGCCGACGCCGCACTGCTCGACCACCTCATCGCCACGGACGACGCCGGCCGGGAACGCGCCGACGACGAACCGGTCGAGGCGGACGCCCTCGTCGCGGCCCTGTCCGGGCGCTCCCTGACCGTCGCGGCCGAGGAGACCGACCGGATCGTCGTGCACCGCCTGGTCCAGCGGGTGGTCCGGGAACGCTCCCGGCACACCGGCACCCTCGACGCCGCGATCATCGCGGCGGCGACCGCTCTGCGAGAGGCCGCCGACCGGGTGGGTCTCCAGTGGGCGGCCCGTGCCCTGATCGGCGAGTACGCCGCTCACATGGAGGCCCTGCTCACCAACCCGGTGGCGAAGAAGACCCACCGGAGCCTGCTCACCGCGCGATTGTCGGTGCTCTACTGGCTACGCGAGGTCCACAACTACACCGCGGCGCTGCCGTTCGGCGTCGCCCTGCTCGCCGACTGCGAACTCACGCTCGGTGGGATGGACCGGACCACGATGACCACCCGGTTGAACCTGGCGGCCGCCTACCGCGCGGTGGGCCGGCTCAACGAGGCGCTCGACCTGCACGCCCGTACCGCCACCGATCGCGAGCGTGTGCTGGGCCCGGACCACCCCGACACCCTCAACTCGCGCAACGAGCTCGCCGCCGCCTACCAGGCGGTGGGCCGGTTGGAGGAGGCGACCGACCTCTATGCGCGTACCCTTGCCGACCGCGAACGGTTGCTCGGCCCGGACCACCCGCGCACTCTGACGTCGCGCAACAACCTCGCCAACGCTTACCAGGCGCTGGGCCGGTTGGACGAGGCCGTCGAGCTGTACACCAGGAACGTCGCCGACTGCCACCGGGTGCTGGGCCCGGATCACCCCCGGACCTCTACGTCACGGAACAACCTCGCCTACGCGTACCACGTGATGGGCCGCCTGGACGAGGCCATCGACCTGTACACCCAGACCGTCGCCGATCAGGAGCGGGTGCTCGGGCCGGACCACCCCGACACCCTCGTGACGTGCAACAACCTCGCGGGTGCGTACAAGGCGGCCGATCGGCTGGACGAGGCGATCGCGCTGAACGTCCGTACCCTGGCCGACCGCAGGCGGGTCTTGGGGCCGGACCACCCGGACACCCAGACCTCCCTCGGCAATCTCATCGCCGCCTATCTGGCGGCGGGCCGATCGGACGAGGCGAACGCGCTGCGGAACGACCAGGCACAGTGATCCGCGGTCAGGCCGCCGGGCTGGGGGCGTAGAACGCGCTCGGGTCGCCCGCGAGTGCCGCCTTGACGTGCCTGCTCCAGTCGTCCGCCAGCACCTCCAGCCGGTGCTCCTCGAGGCCGTCGAGGGCCGCCGTCACGGCCTGCTCCGGGGAGATCTTGGGCCCCTCGAAGCGGGCCGACATGTCGGTGTCCGCCGCGCCCAGGTGCAGGCCCGTGACCAGAGTGTCCTGGGCCGCCAGCTCCAGGCGGACGCCGTTCGTCAGGCTCCACTCCGCCGCCTTCGCCGCGGCGTACGCGTTGGCACCGGGGTACGAGAACCAGGAGAGCGCCGAGAGGACGTTGAGGATCGCTCCCCCGGCGAGCTGCGGTGCGAAGGCGCGGATCACGGCGAGCGTCCCGTAGTAGTGGGTGTCCATCTCGCGGCGGATCTCCGCCAGGTCGCCGGTGATCAGGTTCTGGCCGGTCGCGATGCCCGCGTTGTTGATCAGCAGGGTGACGTCCGGTGCCGCCGAGGCCGCCGCCGCGACCGAGGCCGGGTCGGTGACGTCGAGGCGCAGGGTGTCGACGCCGGGGATGTCGATGAGGTCGGGGCGGCGGGCGGTCGCGTACACCTTGGCCGCGCCGCGCTCGAGCAGGGAGGTCACGAACTGCTTGCCGAGGCCCCGGTTGGCGCCGGTGACCAGGGCGATCGATCCGGAAATCTTCATGCGGGCTACGCTAGAACCTGACGTTGACGTCAGAGGCAAGTGCTGCGACGGGAGTCACCATGCGGATCGGCGAGCTCGCCACGAAGGCGGGCGTGAGCGTACGCGCGCTGCGCTACTACGAGGAGCAGGGACTGCTCGGCGCCGACCGCAGCTCCAGCGGTCAGCGGCACTACCCGGAGCCGGCCGTCGACCGGGTGCGGCTCATCCAGATGCTCTACTCCGCCGGCCTCTCCAGCAGGACGATCGCGGAGCTGTTGCCGTGCGTCGACGCGAAGGTCAGCACGCCGGAGTCGCGGGCCCGGCTGGCCGCCGAGCGCGACCGCATCGACGCCCAGATCGCGGAGCTCACCCTGACCCGCGACCGGCTCGACGCCGTGATCGCCTGCTCGAGCAGCCACGACGGCTGCATGACCGTGGTGGAAGAGCCCCTGATGGAGGCGGTGTCCGCTTGAAGGGCGACGAGATCTGCGAGGTGGTGATCACGGCTGCCGACGCGGAATGGCTGGCCGGCTTCACGCGGCGCCTGGTCGAGGACCGGCTCGCCGCGTGCGGGCAGCAGGTCACCGCGATCCGGTCGATCTACCGGTGGGAGGGCGCCGTGCACGACGATCCTGAGGCGCGGGTCGCTCTGCACACCCGCGCCTCGCTCGTACCGGAGATCGTCGCCCGGGCCGATGCCGAGCACCCGTACGACGTACCGTGCGTCTTCGCCCTGCCGATCCTGGCCGGGAACCCGGCGTACCTGAATTGGGTTCTCGCGGAAACCCGCAGTTAGGCCGCGGCCTCGAGGTCCGCGCGGGTCAGCAGCGCACGCAGCTGGATCCCCTCCGCGGACAGCGCCTCGGCACCGCCCTCCTGGCGGTCGATCACGCAGAGCGCGTGGTCGACGTGTGCGCCCAGCTTGCGCAGGTCGGTCGTCGAGATGACGACCTGGCCGCCGGACGTGACCACGTCCTCCACGACCAGCACGCGGCGGCCGGCGACCTCGGCGCCCTCCGCCAGCCGGGCCGTACCGTACGCCTTGGCCTGCTTGCGCACGAAGGCGCAGGGCAGCTTGGCGTGCCGGCCGAGCGCGGTCACCACGGCGATGCCGCCCATCTCGAGGCCGGCCAGCACCTCGGTGCCCTCGGGGATGAGCACGGCCATCTGTTCGGCCAGCCGGTCGAGCAGCACCGGATCCGACTCGAACTGGTACTTGTCGAAGTATTCGGTGGCGGTCCGGCCGGAGCGCAGCACGAACTCCCCGGTCAGTCGGCTCACGTCGCGGACCTGCCGCGCAAGGTCAGAGTCAGTCACGAGGACATAGCCTTTCACCTCGCCGCCCGGTCCGGCCGGGCGGGTGGCCAGGCGCGTTTCACCCGTACGCGTAATTGCTCGAACGACTGGGTAGAGGTTTGTCTAGATTCGACTATTTTGCGGGTAATGAACGTCGACCCTTTGAAAGGCTTGTCGTGACACCCTTCGCGCTGCTCTTCCTGATCGCTCTCGCCGGTTCGTCGTGCTTCGCCATCGGCCGCGCTCTCGGTCGCGGCGAACGCTACGAGAAGGGTTATCGCGAGGGCTTCCGCGACGGCGAGACCGGTTCGCTGGCGCGCGCCGCCCGCCTGATGCAGCTCGGCGAGCGCCGCTCGATCGCGCCCGCCGTGGAGTCGATGCTCATCCCGCACCCGACCGTGCCCCAGCAGGCGGCGCCGGTGATCGTCGGCATTCCGGCCCGTCCGCAGCTCGCGCTCTGAGAACACCGAAAACCGACGGGGGTACGGCCGGAGCGGCCGTACCCCCGTCATGTTTTTCGCTCAGCAGTAAAGGTTTCCTCCGGGGCTGACGCCCAGGATGGCGGTGAACCGGTTGTACGCGTCCACCCGGCTCTGCACCTGCGCGGGGTTGCCGCCGTTGCACTCGAGCGAGCCGTTGATGCTGCGGATCGTCTCACCGAAGCCGCGGCTGTTGACCATGGCGTCGTGCGGGGTCATCGTGCCGGGCCCACGCTGGGTCATCCAGTACCAGACGGCGGTCTGATAGGCGACCGACGTCTCGTTCTTGACCCGGTCCGGGTTGTTGAGCAGGTCGATGCCGAGCGCGTCACCGGCCGCCTTGTAGTTGAAGTTCCAGCTCAACTGGATCGGCCCGCGGCCGTGGTACGCCGACTGGCCCGCCGGGCACCCGTACGGCTGACTCTGATCGCAGTAGAGCGGCCAGTTCGCCTGGTTGATCTCCTCGACGTAGACCAGCCCACCGGACTCATGGTTGACGTTCGCGAGGAACGCCGCGGCCTCCTGCTTCTTCACCGTGTCGCTGCCCGTGGTGGCGAATGCCGGGTACTTCTTCACCGCGTCGATCAGGCCGGCGTACGAGTAGAAGGAGATCCGGCTCGGGAACATCTGGTTGAACTGGGACTCGCTGACCGGGAAGCCGCCGTCGCCTCCGGGAGGCTGGGGGGTTTCGCCGCCGCACGTGTACGGCTCCCAGTACCAAGTGCTGATGACCGGGTCGTAGCCCGGGTTCTCGTTCTTGGCACGGTAGTAATTGCCGTCGGTGTATTTCACGATCGAGCCGGCCGGGTAGAAGGTGCCCGCCGCCCAGTTCGGGTAGTCGCAACCCGTGCCACCGCCGCCACCGTCACCGCCGCCACCGCACGCGCCGTTGTCCTGCCAGACGCCGGAGCCACCGGTGCTGGGCGCCTCGTACTGGGTCCACCACTTGGCGGTCCAGTTGTGGCTGCTGTACGACACCTTCGCGCCACCGGTGTAGACCGCACTGTTGTTGTACGCCGCAGCGCACGCCTCCGCCGCGTTGGAGGCCGTCATGGGGATGACTGCGGCAACCGCACCGACGATGGCGACGCCGATCGTCGCCATGATCGCCATGAGCCGTTTTCTGGGCATGGTTCACCGTTCCGCATCGGGGGATGAGGGGATTGACATCGACCTAACTAGATGTCCGGTGATCCCGTCAATATCTCTAAAGAAACTTCAAAGATTCCGTGAACCAAGCCGTGACCTGCCGGACCGACCTGGCATACTCCACTGGGGAGCGTGTCCTGCACCAAGCGGGCGTCAGCCCTTGGCGATCTCCGCGGCCAGCAGTTCGGCGATCTGGACCGTGTTCAGCGCCGCGCCTTTGCGCATGTTGTCGCCCGTGATGAAGAGGTCCAGCGCTCGAGGGTCGTCGATCGCGCGGCGGATGCGGCCAACCCAGGACGGGTCGGTGCCGACCGCGTCGATCGGCATCGGGAATTCGCCGGCCTCCGGATCGTCGACGAGGATGACGCCCGGGGCGTTGCGGAGGACCTGGCGGGCGCCCTCGGCGTCGAGTTCCGAGCCGAAGACCGCGTGGACCGCGATCGAGTGGCCGGTCACCACCGGTACGCGGACGCAGGTGGCCGAGACCTTCAGGGCCGGCAGCGCCAGGATCTTGCGGGACTCGTTGCGGAGTTTCAGCTCCTCGGAGGACCAGCCGTCCGGGGCCAGGTCGCCGGACCACGGGACCACGTTGAGGGCGAGCGGGGCCGGGAAGGGGCCGAGGTCGTCGCCGACCGCCTGGCGGACGTTGCCCGGGCGGGAGCCGAGGGCGCGGTCGCCGGCCACCTTGCTGAGCTGGTCGTGCAGGGTGTCGACGCCGATCTGGCCCGCGCCGGAGACGGCCTGGTACGACGCGAGGACGAGTTCGCGCAGGCCGTACTCGCGGTGCAGCGGGGCGATCGCCATGATCATGGCCATCGTCGTGCAGTTGGCGTTGGCCACGATGCCGCGGGGGCGATGGCCGAGGTCTTCCTTGTTGACCTCGGGGACGACCAGGGGCACGTCCGGTTCCATGCGGTACGCCGACGAGTTGTCGACCACCGTCGCGCCGCGGGCGACGGCGACCGGCGCCCATTCGAGGGAGACGTGGTCGGGGACGTCGAACATCGCGACGTCGACGCCGTCGAAGACCTCCGGGGTGAGTTCCTGGACGGTGAGCTGCTCGCCGCGGCAGGACAGCTCCTTGCCGGCCGAGCGGGCCGACGCGATCAGGCGGATCTCGCCCCAGACGTTGCGGCGGGAGGTGAGCAGCTCACGCATCACCGTGCCGACGGAGCCGGTGGCTCCGACGACGGCGAGGGTGGGCTGCGGCGACCCCATCCGTCGCGTTACCGGCCGGTGCCCGCGTAGACGACGGCCGTCTCGTTACCGCCGAGCTCGAACGTGTCGTGGACGGCGCGTACGGCGGTGTCGAGGTCGCTGTCGCGGCAGACCACCGAGACGCGGATCTCCGAGGTCGAGATCATCTCGATGTTGACGCCGGCCTCGCCGATGCAGGCGAAGAACTGCGCCGCGACGCCCGGGTGCGAGCGCATGCCGGCGCCGATCAGCGACACCTTGCCCACGTGGTCGTCGAAGAGCAGGCTCTTGAACTTGATCTGCTCCTTGATCTTGTCCAGCGCCGCCATCGCGGTGGGGCCGTCGGCCTTCGGCAGCGTGAACGAGATGTCGGTGCGGCCGGTGCCCTCGGTCGACACGTTCTGCACGATCATGTCGATGTTGATCTCGGCCTGGGCGACCGTCTCGAAGATGCGGCCGGCCGCACCGGGCTCGTCGGGCACGCCGACGATCGTGATCTTGGCTTCGCTCCGGTCGTGGGCGACCCCGGTGATCAGCGCTTGTTCCACGTTCGGGTCCTCCATCGATCCCTTGACGAGAGTGCCCTGCTTGTTCGAGTACGACGAGCGTACGTGGATCGGCACACCGAATCTGCGGGCGTACTCCACGCATCGCAACATCAGCACCTTCGCCCCGCCGGCGGCCAGCTCGAGCATCTCCTCGTAGGTGATCTGCTTGATGTGGCGCGCGTTGGAGACGATTCGCGGGTCGGCGGTGAAGACACCGTCGACGTCGGTGTAGATCTCGCAGACGTCGGCGCGCAGCGCCGCGGCGAGGGCGACGGCCGTGGTGTCCGAACCGCCGCGACCCAGCGTCGTGATGTCCTTGGTGTCCTGCGAGACGCCCTGGAATCCGGCGACGATCGCGATCGCACCCTCGTCGAGGGCGGTCCGCAGCCGGCCGGGGGTCACGTCGATGATCCGGGCCTTGCCGTGCACCGACGTGGTGATCACGCCCGCCTGCGAGCCGGTGTACGACCGGGCCTCGTAGCCGAGGTTGTGGATCGCCATCGCGAGCAGGGCCATCGAGATGCGCTCACCCGCCGTCAGCAGCATGTCGAGCTCGCGGCCGGGTGGCAGCGGGCTCACCTGATTGGCGAGGTCGAGGAGGTTGTCGGTGGTGTCGCCCATCGCCGACACCACGACCACCACGTCGTCCCCCGCCTTGCGGGCCGCCACGATCCGCTCCGCCACGCGCTTGATGCGCTCGGCATCGGCCACGGACGAACCGCCGTACTTCTGCACCACCAGGGCCACGGCAGCCGACTCCTTCCAACGCCGCACGTGCCGACGCCGCCGGCGTTCCGGCCGGCGGCGTCGGTCGAGTCAATCGGTGACCACCCTAGCGGCGCATGTCCCGGTCGCTGACATGCGATCCCAGAATCCGGCCGAGCGGACTTCGCGACACGCCGGAAAAGGGTTCCGCTCGGCGCAACGACCCGTACGGGCGAAGAGAGGCGAGAATGTCTCAATGCGCTCCCGCCCCGCCTCGCGTGTTCTGCCCGCGCTGGCCGCCGTCCTGCTCGCCGCCGGCGTCTCCGCCTGCGGTGATGCGGCCCCGGCGAAGGGACCGGCGAGCCCGGAGCCCAGCGCGGCGCCCGAGGCCGAGGACGCACGCATCGAGCTGGCCGCTCGGGCCGCGCTGGCCCAGGACCACCGTTTCGCGGCGCTCTACACCCTCGACGTCCCGGGCCGGGCGCAACGCTCGATCATGGCGACGGTCGCCGCGGACGGAAGCTGGCGGGTGGACGTCCCCGGCGGCGCCCTGGGCGGCACGACGAACGTGTCGATCGCCGAGACCGAGGCGGGCGTGTTCCAGTGCGCGATCCCGTCGGCGACCAACCCGGTGACGCCCTCCTGCGTGCGGGTGGCCGATCGCGGCAAGCGCGTACCGAGGAGGTACGACCCCAGGGTCCAGCGCGTCTTCCGCCAGTGGCTGCCCGTCTTCACGGATCGCCAGGCGGCGTTGTCGGTGACCGCCGCGCAGCCGCTTCCCGGCTCGACCGGCAGCTGCTACTCGGTCGACACGATCTCCGCTTCGCTGTCCGCGCCGGTTGACGTGGGCATCTACTGCTATGCCGACGACGGCCTGCTCACGGCGGCGCGGGTGACCTTCGGGACGATCACGATCTCGGGTACGGCCGCAGCACCGCCCCCGTCCGTGGACCTGCCGGGCCCGGTGGTCGGCGGCGACCCGATGGGCATGGACGCACCGCCGCCGACCACACCCCCGACGACGACGGCGTCCACACCCGCCACCCCGGCTTCCGGCCGGCCGTCCCCGTCCGCGTGAAGCCGGCCGCCGGACGCTGCGGTTTCCCACGATCCGGGCGTACAGTTAGCGACGGCCAGGTTGATCACGTAGGGTGACGTTCGACATGTGGCATGCGCTCCTTCTTCGCTGCCGCGACGAGGCCCCATCCGAGGCCGGCACCTCGTCGCGGAGTTGACGCGCGCCGGTCGGTCCTCGTGAACTGACCAACCTCCTGTAGGAGCTCGCATGTCCAGCGACGTAACCGTTGATCCCATCGCCCGGCAACGTCCCAGCCGGATGCCGTTCCAGCGGTACACCCCTTACCAGCAGCAGTTCGCCATCGACCTCCCCGACCGCCGGTGGCCGTCCCAGCGCGTCGAGGCCGCCCCGCGGTGGTGCGCGGTCGACCTGCGCGACGGCAACCAGGCCCTGATCGACCCGATGTCCCCCGAGCGCAAGCGGCGCATGTTCAGCCTGCTCGTCGCGATGGGTTACAAGGAGATCGAGGTCGGCTTCCCGGCCGCCAGCCAGACCGACTTCGACTTCGTCCGCCAGCTCATCGAGCAGGACCTGATCCCGGACGACGTGACCATCCAGGTGCTCGTCCAGTGCCGGGAGCACCTGATCGACCGCACCTTCGAGTCGATCCGCGGCGCCAAGCGCGCGATCGTCCACTTCTACAACTCGACCTCGACGCTGCAGCGCCGCGTCGTCTTCGGCCTGGACAAGGCGGGCATCACCGACATCGCCACGACCGGGGCGCGGCTCTGCCAGAAGTACGCGGAGATCCACACCCCCGACACGGAGATCTTCTACGAGTACTCGCCGGAGTCCTACACGGGCACCGAGCTCGACTACGCCCTGGAGATCTGCTCGGCCGTCATCGACGTGATCGACCCCACCCCGGACCGCCCGCTGATCATCAATCTGCCGGCGACGGTCGAGATGGCCACCCCCAACGTGTACGCGGACAGCATCGAGTGGATGCACCGCCACCTGCCCCGCCGCGAGAGCATCATCCTGAGCCTGCACCCGCACAACGACCGTGGCACCGCCGTGGCCGCCGCCGAGCTGGGTGTGCTGGCGGGCGCCGACCGCGTCGAGGGCTGCCTGTTCGGCAATGGCGAGCGTACGGGCAACGTCGACCTGGTCACGCTGGGCCTGAACCTGTTCTCCCAGGGCATCGACCCGATGATCGACTTCTCGGACATCGACGAGGTGAAGCGCGCGGTCGAGTACTGCAACCAGCTGCCGGTGCACGAGCGCCACCCGTACGTGGGCGACCTGGTCTACACCGCGTTCTCGGGCTCGCACCAGGACGCGATCAAGAAGGGCCTGAGCGCCCTGCAGGACGACGCGTCGGACGCCGGCGTCGAGGTGGACCGGTTCACCTGGGGCGTGCCGTACCTGCCGATCGACCCGAAGGACGTGGGCCGCACGTACGAGGCGG
This sequence comes from Actinoplanes sp. NPDC051475, assembly GCF_040689425.1. Taxonomy (NCBI): domain Bacteria; kingdom Bacillati; phylum Actinomycetota; class Actinomycetes; order Micromonosporales; family Micromonosporaceae; genus Actinoplanes; species Actinoplanes sp. NPDC051475. Next base: position 146,502 of record NZ_JBFAZZ010000018.1, on the reverse strand, counting down.
TCATCCGGGTCAACTCGCAGTCCGGCAAGGGCGGCGTGGCGTACATCATGAAGGAGGAGCACAAGCTCGACCTGCCGCGCCGGCTGCAGATCGAGTTCTCCGGCGTGGTGCAGCACGTCACCGACGAGGAGGGCGGCGAGGTCGGCCCGCAGCAGATGTGGGACATCTTCGCGAGCGAGTACCTGGTGGACCACCAGCAGTTCGGCGTGATCGAGCTCGAGCGCTACTCGACGGCCACGGTGGACGGCAAGGTCGAGATCGACGCGGAGATCCGGCACCGCGGCACCCGCCGGCCGCTGATCGGCCTGGGCAACGGCCCGATCGACGCGTACGTGCAGGCGCTGGAGCCGCTCGCGATCAAGGTCCGGGTGCTGGACTACGCCGAGCACGCCCTGACCTCGGGCGAGGACGCGCAGGCGGCGGCCTATGTGGAGTGCGAGATCAACGACCGCACGGTGTGGGGCGTCGGCCTCGACGCGAACATCGTCACCGCGTCGATCAAGGCCGTGACGAGCGCCGTCAACCGCGCCCGCTGACCTTCCGAACTGAGGACCGCCGCCGGCCACGAGCCGACGGCGTCCGTCGGCGTGCCCTCCACAAGAGTCGCAAGCGCCCGACAGCGACTCGCGCCCCCGCCGGGTGAATGTCCGGCGGTGCGCGGGACGCAGAACGGCTTCGTGCGCCGCCCGGTGACACCCGGGCGGCGCGCGGAACGTATCCGGCACGGATGACGAGCGGCGCCAAACGGGCGTACGCCGCATACGCTGGTTTCGTGCCCCCACGCCCCGCTCCTCGATGGACCCTGCGCCTCGCCGCCGCCCTGCTCGTCTCTCTCACCCTCGCCGGCTGCGAGGTGACCGTCACGGACCCCGGCTCCAAGTCCGGCGGCACCAGCTCGACCCGCAACGGTGACGAAGCCCGGAAGCAGCTCGCCAAGCTGACCGTCGCCAAGGCCGGATCCATGCGCGGCTACAGCCGTGACAAGTTCCCGCACTGGCGCAGCACCGGAGACAACTGCGACGTCCGCGACACCGTCCTCAAGCGCGACGGCACGAAGGTCAAGGTCTCCGGATGCAACGTCGTCGCGGGTACGTGGACCAGCGCGTACGACGGCGACAAGCTCACCGACCCGGCGAAGGTCGACATCGACCACATGGTGCCGCTCGCCAACGCCTGGCGCTCGGGTGCGAGCGCGTGGACCACGGACAAGCGCGAGGACTTCGCGAACGACCTGGACGACCCGCAGCTGGTGGCGGTTTCGGCGGCGGCCAACCGGTCAAAGGGAGATCAGGACCCGTCGACCTGGAAGCCCGAGCGAACCGGTTCCTGGTGCCAGTACGCCGAGGACTGGGTAGCAGTGAAGACCCGGTGGAAGCTGACTGTGACCTCCGCCGAGAAATCCGCGCTCGCCGACATGCTGGAGAACTGCCGATGACCGACCCGGCCACCCCCGACACCGCCGCGCCCGCAACCGCCGCCTCGTCCGCAACCCCGGCCGGCGCCGAATCTCCGGCCGGCGCCGGTGCGGCGACTCTCGCCGGCGCGGAGAGCAGGACCACGGACATCACGGCCGGTCAGGGCGGGGTGATGACCGACGAGGTCGGCGTCATCACCGGCGATCTCACCCTGCGCACCGAGCTCTCCAGCGGCCAGGTCGTCGTCCGGGCCCAGTACAAGGACGCCGACGAGTGGTACGCGGTCACCGGAGCCAAGGCCGCTCTCAAGGATCCGGCCGATCTGGAGGCGGTGCACACGGTCGTCGTGGGGATTCTCAACCGTCCCGAGGGATGACAATGAGGATGCTTTACAGATAGACCGCGTTCTTTGTAGCGTCGGGCCATGGCCCAACCCCCGATCTTCCGCCTGCTGTCCGCGGCAGCGCTCGGCCTGCCCCTCATAGCCGCACCCGCCTCGGCGGCCTCCATCACCGCAAACGGCGCCATCACTGCGAGCGGCCCCGCGGCCGTTCACTCGGCGGCGAACTCACCGGCCGTCGGATCCCGGCCGAGCGCCACCCCGGCCCTGACCGCCGTCATTCCCGCTCCGGTGCAGGTCACGCCGGCCGCCGGGAGGACGTTCCGGCTCGGGCCGCTGACCGTGATCCGCACTCAGCCCGGCTCCCCCGCCGCCCGCGCGGTCGGCGAGCAGCTGGCCCGGGACCTGCGCCCAGCGACCGGCTTCCGGCTCCCCGTGCTGCCGGTCGCGCCGCCGCGGCTGCCGGTGGTGTCGCTGCTGCTCGGCGCCGGCGACGGCCGGCTCGGGACGGAGGGGTACCGGCTGACCGTCGCCGCCGACCGGGTCACGATCCGGGCGAACAAGCCGGCCGGCCTCTTCGCCGGCACCCGTACGCTGCTGCAGCTGCTGCCCCAGGAGATCGACTCGCCGACACCGGTCCGTCGCCCCTGGACGGTCGCGGGCGGCAGCATCCTTGACTATCCGCGGTTCGCCTATCGCGGCGCGATGCTCGACGAGGCGCGGCATTTCCATACGCCAGACGAGATCAAGAGCTACATCGACGAGATCAGCCGGTTCAAGGTCAACTACCTGCACCTGCATCTCTCCGACGATCAGGGGTGGCGCATCCAGATCGACAGCTGGCCGAAGCTCACCACGGTCAGCGGCGGTCCGGGCACCGGCGTCGACGGCGAGGGTCCCGGCTTCCTCACGAAGAGCCAATACCGGGAGATCGTCGGGTACGCGGCCAGACGGTACGTGACGATCGTGCCGGAGATCGACATGCCGGGTCACGTGAACGCGGCTCAGGTGGCGTACCCGGAGCTGACCTGTGACGGGGTGGCACCTCCGCCGCGTACGGACACCGAGGTCGGGTACAGCTCGCTGTGCATCGGGTCGGAGACGACGTACCGCTTCGTCGAGGACGTGATCCGCGAGCTGGCCGCGATGACGCCGGGGCCGTACATCCACATCGGCGGCGACGAGGCGCATGCCACGCCGGAGGCCGACTACCTGGCCTTCGAGCAGCGGGTGCTGCCGCTGGTCGCGAAGTACGGCAAGACCGCGTACGGCTGGAACGAGATCGCCAAGTCGCCGGCGTCGACCACGGCTGTCGCCCAGTACTGGGACACCGCCACGACCAATGCGACCGTGGCGGCGGCCGTCACGCGCGGCACCAAAGTGGTGATGTCCCCGGCCAACCAGGCATACCTCGACATGAAGTACGACCGGCACACCCCACTGGGCCAGTCGTGGGCGGGCTACATCGAGGTGCGGACGGCGTACGGCTGGGATCCGGCCACCCGGGTGACCGGCGTGGGCGAGAGCGCGGTGCTGGGGGTCGAGGCGCCGCTGTGGTCGGAGACCCTGCGCACCCTCGACGACATCGAGTTCATGGCGTTCCCGCGCCTGCCGGCGATCGCGGAGCTGGGCTGGTCACCGGCGTCGACGCACGACTGGGAGTCGTTCTCGACCCGCCTCGGCTCCTACGGTCCGCGATGGACCCTCCAAGGCGTCAACTTTTATCCGTCGCCGCAGATCAATTGGGGTTGAACGACCACTTACGCAGAATGAAGGGCCCGGGGATCCGCCCATGAGCCGCTAGGCGATTGGATCTCCGGGCCCGGCCTCGACGGGAGTTGCGGTCCGCACCACCCACCGAGCTACGACATGAAGCTCTTGATCTTTAAGCTGATGCCCCCGCGGGCCGGCGCCCCTCGACGGCCTCGTCCTCGACGATCGGGAAGTGGCAGGCGGTCCGGTGCGAGGCCGGGTCGTCGAGGCGCGCGACCAGCGGCGGTTCCTCGGTCGCGCAGATGTCCTGAGCCTTCCAGCAGCGGGTCCGGAAGCGGCAGCCCGACGGCGGGTTGATCGGGCTCGGGACGTCGCCGGTGAGCAGGACCCGCTCGCGCTGGGCCCGGTCGCGGCGTGCCGGGTCGGGCACCGGGACGGCCGACATCAGCGCCACCGTGTACGGGTGCCGCGGGCTGCTGTAGAGCTCGTTCCGGTCGGCGATCTCGACGATCTTGCCCAGGTACATGACCGCGACCCGGTCCGAGATGTGGCGGACCACCGACAGGTCGTGCGCGATGAACACGTACGTCAGGTCGAACTCCCGCTGGAGGTCGTCCAGGAGGTTGACGACCTGGGCCTGGATCGACACGTCGAGGGCCGAGACCGGCTCGTCCGCGACGATCAGCTTCGGCCGCAGCGCGAGGGCGCGGGCGATGCCGATGCGCTGCCGCTGGCCGCCCGAGAACTCGTGCGGGTAGCGGTTGTAGTGCTCGGGGTTCAGGCCGACCAGCTTGAGCAGGTCCTGCACCGCGCTCTTGAGGCCGTTCGGCGTCGGCATGTTCTGGATCTGCAGCGGGGCCGAGATGATCGAACCGACGGTGTGCCGCGGGTTCAGCGACGAGTACGGGTCCTGGAAGATCATCTGGACGTCGCGGCGGAGCGGGCGCAGGCCGGACTGGCCGACGTGGGAGACGTCGCGGCCCTCGAAGACCACCTTGCCGCCGGTCGGCTCGAGGATCCGGGTCATCAGGCGGCCGGTGGTGGACTTGCCGCAGCCGGACTCGCCGACCAGGCCGAGCGTCTCGCCGGCCTTGACCGCCACGTCGATGCCGTCGACCGCCCGCACCGCGCCGACCTTGCGCCGGAGCAGGCCCTTGGTGATCGGGAAGTGCATCTCCAGGCCGCTGACCTCGAGCAGGTTCTCGTCACGCTGAGCTGCGTTCGTCATGCCTCCTGGCCCTTCACTCGTTCCTCGCTCCGGTGCAGTCGGTCATGACCGTCCTTCTCCTCACTCCCGCTCACAGGTTCGGAGCGACTTCCTGCTCGAAGATCGTCCGGCGGTCCTCGGCCGGCAGGTGGCACGCCACCGCGTGCACTCCTCCACGCAGCTCCGGGACGTCGGTGAAGGACCGGTCACCGTTGCGGCCCGCGTACGGGCAGCGGGGGTGGAACGCGCAGCCGGACGGCAGGTTGATCAGGCTGGGCGGGGTGCCCTTCACCGGGGTGAGCCGGTCGCGCACCTCGCGGTCGAGGCGGGGCATCGACCCCAGCAGACCCCAGGTGTACGGGTGCTGCGGCTCGTGGAACACGTCGGCGGCCGGGCCGCGTTCGATGATCTTGCCGCCGTACATGACCAGGACGTCGTCGGCCAGCTCCGCCACCACGCCGAGGTCGTGAGTGATCATGATGACCGCGGAGCCGAACTCCTCCTGCAGGTCCCGGATCAGGTCCAGGATCTGCGCCTGCACGGTCACGTCGAGCGCCGTGGTGGGCTCGTCCGCGATCAGCAGTTGCGGGTTGTTGACCAGCGCCATCGCGATCATCGCGCGCTGGCGCATACCGCCGGAGAACTGGTGGCCGTACTCGTTGAAGCGCCGCTCGGGCTGCGGGATGCCGACCCGGGCCAGCATGTCGATCGCGCGCTCCCGGGCCTCCTTCTTGGACGCCTTCGGGTGGTGCACCCGGTACGCCTCCACGATCTGCGCACCCACCGTGTAGAACGGGTGCATCGCGCTCAGGGGGTCTTGGAAGATCATGGCCATCTTGCCGCCACGGAGCTTGCGCACCTGCTCGTCGCCGGCGGTGACCAGCTCCTCGTCGTCCAGCCAGATCTGGCCGGAGACCTTGGCGTTGCTGCGCGTCCGGTGCAGGCCCAGCACGGCGAGCGAGGTGACGCTCTTGCCGGAGCCGGACTCGCCGACGATGCCGAGGGTCTGGCCGCGCTCGACCGCGAAGGACGAGGAGCTGACCGCCTGGACGACGCCGTCGTCCGTCTCGAAGCGGACGGTGAGGTCCTTGACCTCGAGGAATGGTCGGGTGCTGCGGTCGCCCGGCAGCGTGAGGCCCGCGAGGGAGTCTGTCGACATGGTTCTCTCCTCAGCCCAGCCGTACGCGCGGGTCGATCACGCTGTAGAGCAGGTCGACGATGAGGTTGATGATCACGATGAAGATCGCGGCCAGCAGCGTCACCCCGAGGATCACGGGGAGGTCGTTCTGCCGGATCGCCGTGAGTGCCTGGTAGCCGAGGCCGCGCAGGTTGAAGACCTGCTCGGTGAGGATCGCGCCGGCGAGCAGGGCACCGAAGTCGAGGCCGAAGATCGTGATCAGGGGGGTCAGGCCGGAGCGCAGGGCGTGCTTGCCGATGACCGTACGTTCCGGCAGGCCCTTGGAGCGCGCCGTCCGGATGTAGTCCTCGCCGAGCGTCTCCAGCATGTTCGCCCGGGTGAGCCGGGCGTACGTCGCGGCGAAGAGGAAGGCCAGCGTCACCCAGGGCAGGATGAGGCCGGTGAACCAGGCCACCGGATCCTCGAAGAAGGGCGTGTACGCGGAGGGTGGAAGCCACTCCAGCCAGTAGACGAAGATCAGCAGTGCCAGCTGACCGGTGAAGTAGATCGGCAGCGAGACCCCGGCCAATGCGCCGGTCATCGCCATTCTGTCGAGGAAGCTGCCTCTTCGCAGGGCGGAGAGCACACCCGTGCCCACGCCGATGAGAACCCAGAGCACGGCAGCGCCGATCGCCAGTGACAACGTCACCGGGATGTCGCTGATGAGCAGTGGGGTGACTTCCTGCTCGGTCTTGAACGAGTAGCCGAGGCAGGGCGCGTCGCAGTGCGTCACGTCGTTGCCGCTGACGTAGTCGCGGCCGACCGCGAGGCCCTTCAGGAACTTGCCGTACTGGACCATGATCGGGTCGTCGAGCCCGAGCTTCGTCCGGATGCCCTCCAGCGCCACGGCGTCGGCGGTCTTGCCGATGTAGAGCAGCGCCGGGTCACTGCCGGTGACCTTCGGAACCATGAAGAAGATGCCGAAGGTCACGAGCGTGACCACCAGCAGGGTGATCACGGCGTTGACGATCCGCCTGATGAGGTAAGCCAGCACGACGTTCGGCCGAACAGCGGGCGGGCGCCGATTCCTCGCGGAACCGACGCCCGCCCACCGTGGGCGGCCTTCACCTGCCCTTCGATCTACCCGTTACTTGGTCGGGCGGGAGTTGTTACTTGCCGTCGCTGACGCCGACGGCCTGGAAGTCGACCATGCCGAACGCGTCGTGAATGTAGACGTTCGTCAGCCGCGGGTTGCGGTAGTTGAGCGCCTTGTCGAACACGAACGGCAGGTAGTACGCGCCTTCCATGACCTTGGTGTTGACCTGCTTGTAGAGGTCCTGCGCCTTGGTCAGGTCGGTCTCCTGCGAGGCCTGGTCGAACAGCCCGTCGATCGCGGGATCCGCGACCTCGGCCAGGTTGTAGTTGCCGTTCTTCTGGATGAAGCGGCTGTCCACGAGGGCCTGCAGGTAGCCGGTGCCGGACGGCCAGTCGGCGCCCCAGCCGGCGATCATGATGCCGTAGCCCTTCTTGTGGACGTTGTCCGGCGCACCGACGACCGACGACACCTGGGCGCCGTCGTACTGGTCGATGGTGGCCTTGACGCCGATGGTGGCCAGCGACGCCTGCAGCGCCTCGGCGGTCTTGACCTCGGCCGGCTTGTTGTTGCGGACGGCGATGATCGTGTTGAAGCCGCTCGGCTTGCCACACGCCGCGAGGGCGGCCTTGGCCTTGTCGACCTGCGGCTTGCCCTGGGCGCGGCCGTACGGGTCGTACGCCGGGTCCGAGCCACCGATGTTCGGGGGCAGCATGTTCGTGCCGATGTCGCCACCGGCCACCGGGCCGCCACGGGCGGTCTGGAGCGCGGTCGGGTCCGACGCGTAGATGACGGCCTTGCGGCAGTCGACGTTGTCGAACGGCGCGACCTTGGTGGACATCGCGGCGTACCGGATGAAGCCGGTGGCCGGGGCATCCGAGTTGGCCTTCTTCTTCGGGTCCTGCAGGATCTCGGCGCGGGCCTTGGCCTGCACACCCGTCTGGCCGATGTCGAGGTCCGCCGTGCCGGCGACCAGGCGTGAGTCCATGTCGTCGGCGTTGGTCGTGATCGTCACGTTGATCGCGTCCGGCAGCGCCTTGCGGATCGTGTCCGTGCTCGGGTCCCAGTTGGGGTTACGCACGAACTTGACGATCTTGCCCGGCTGGTACTCCGACATCATGTACGGGCCGGAGGCGGCGGGCTTGGAGGTGTACTGCGCGCCGGTGTCCCGCTTCTGCGGCACCGGGCCGGAGCCCGGCATGGCGAGCAGGTACGGGAAGTCCGCGAACGGCTTGGCCAGCTTGAAGATGATGGTCGAGTCGTCCGGCGTCTCGACCGACTTCAGGCCCAGCTTGTTCGGGTCGGTGTCCTTGTACGGGCCGGGGTACTTCTGGCCCTGGTCGAGCTGCTCGATCATGTACGTCGGGCCACCCGGCAGGACGTCCTGCGCGAAGACGCGCTCGACGCCGTACTTGATGTCCTTGGAGGTGATCGGGCTGCCGTCGTCGAACTTGATGCCCGACTTCAGCTTGAAGGTGTACGTCTTCTTGTCCGCGCTGATCTCCGGCTCCGACTGCGCCAGGTCGGGGGCCAGCTTCAGGCCCTCCTTGCCGGGCGCCGCGGAGTAGTCCACCAGCTTGCGGGTGTACAGCCGGTTCATGTTCCACACGAACGCGTAGTAGCCGCGTACCGGGTCCCAGAAGTCGGCGTCCTGGGCGGTCCACAGGTTGAGCGTGCCGCCCTTCTTGTCGCCCGGGTTGACCACAGAGGTGATCGCGGCGTTGTACTCGCTCTTGCCGGAGCTGGTGCTCCCCTTGTCGCTGCTGGAACCGCCACCGCACGCGGCGGTGAAGCCCAACGCGACGGCGACCCCTGCGGCCGCCACCACCCTCGTCTTGCTGACCACCTGTTCTCCTACCTCCTTGAAACGGAACCAGCGGCTCCGCGAACCGTGCGACGGTGCACCACGACCCGGCAGATCACGGATGTGATCAGCGGGCCTTGGGGTCAAGGGCGTCCCGCAGGCCGTCTCCGAAGAGATTGAAGGCCAGTACGGTAACGAAGATCATGACGCCCGGAATGATCATGTACATGGGGTCGGTCGTGTAGTAGCTCAACGCGTCCGACATCATCCCGCCCCACGACGGGTTCGGCGGCGGGATGCCGACGCCGAGGAAGCTCAGCGCGGCCTCGGTGAGGATGTTGGTCGGAATGATCAGCGTCGTGTAGACGAGGATCGGCGCGGCCAGGTTCGGCAGCAACTCCCGGAAGAGGATGCGCGGGGAGCGGGCGCCGAGGCTCTTGGAGGCCTCGATGAACTCACGCTCGCGCAGCGACAGGGTCTGGCCCCGCACGATGCGCCCGATGTACGGCCACCCGAAGAAGCCGATGACCCCGACCAGCACGCCGACCCGGGACCACCGGCCACCCAGGCCGAACATCTCGTGCGGCAGGACGGAGACGAGGGCGATCGCGAAGAGCAGCTGCGGGAAGGCCAGCAGGAAGTCCATGATCCGGCTGATCACCGAGTCGACCCAGCCGCCCAGGTAGCCGGCGGCCAGCCCGAAGAGGGAGCCGAGGAAGGTGGAGACGAGGGCCGCCAGGACGGCCACGACGAGCGAGGTCTGCGCGCCGTAGAGGATGCGGCCGAAGATGTCGCGGCCGGAGCCCGGCTCGACACCCAGCAGGTACTCCTTGCTGATGCCACCGAGCCTGCCCAACGGCGTACCGATCGTGGTGTCGATCGTGTCGCCGTGCCACTCGTTGATCGGGTGGCCCCACAGGCCGGTCAGCACCGGCGCGAGAAAAGCGAGGAGCACGAAGATGATGACGACGATGCCACCGGCCATCGCGACCTTGTCGCGCTTGAGCCGCCGCCAGGCGATCTGCTTCAGCGACCGGCCGACGACCGCCTTCTCGCCACTGTCGCGAATGTCGGCGGGGTCGTCGGTGGGCGCCGACCGCTCATCGGTAATCGACGCCTCTGGGCCGATCGACATCTAACCGCCGGTCCTTTCCCCGGCCGCCGACCACCACACGGCTCCATAGCCTCTTCAAGCGGGCAAAGGCCCGTTCGTCCGGAGGCGATGGCTCCCGCAGCGCTCCGGCAACCGATCGGTTAACGCAAGCCTCGAGTGCCGTCCTCCGAGAACCGGCCAGGTCCGGCCGGGCCGCGGAGGCAGCCGACGGCGGGTGTGCCGCCATCGTTAGGAACATTCACCTAAGGCGGGGGTGCGGTCAAGGCTGTCGCCAGCTCTCGGTAGCTTCCGTGTCTCGCCCGTGATGCGACCGTGACCTAGGCGCCCGCCAAGACGGAAAACTACCGGGTACAAGACCGAGAAGTAGGTTAAACCGGGCAAAAGAGACCGGGTTGCGACGATGAAAGAGTGACGTCGGGAACAGTCGGCTGACCGGTGGAGGGCGGTGTCATCCGGCCGAGGGATGGTTCGGGGGCCTCGACCGCCGTTCGGACTACGGGGTGTCGGGCGGGTCGGGGGTTGTCGACACGTCACTGTTGCTTTCGGACGGCCGTGGGGTGCTTTGGACGGCGGCGGGCGATCGGTGCTGTTTCGGCTCCGGCGGATGCGGGGTTGGCCGCGCGGCTGGGCGGCGATTCCGGCACCTCGCCCGGTGCTCGTCTTCGGTCGCGGCCGGCACCCGGCCCCGCTCGCCCCGCTGCTCGCCTTGGTCGCCCCCGGCGCCCGGCCCGGCGGCGCGGGGCGGGCGGCCGCCGTCAGACGGCGCGGCGCCCCTCGAAGGCTCTGCCCAGCGTGATCTCGTCGGCGTACTCCAGGTCACCGCCGACCGGCAGGCCACTGGCGAGCCGGGTCACCGCGATGCCCATCGGCTTCACCATCAGGGCGAGATAGGTAGCCGTCGCCTCGCCCTCGGTGTTCGGGTCCGTGGCCAGGATCAGCTCCTTGACCTCGCCCGTACCCAGCCGCATGAGCAGCTCACGGATGCGCAGGTTGTCGGGGCCGATGCCCTCGAGCGGATTGATGGCGCCACCCAGGACGTGGTACCGGCCGCGGAACTCGCCGGTGCGCTCGATCGCGACGACATCCTTGGGCTCCTCGACGACACAGAGCACCTCATTGGTACGCCGTGAGTCGCGGCAGACCCGGCATTGCTCCGACTCGGCCACGTTGAAGCAGATCGTGCAGAAGCGGACCAGCTCCTTCACCTTGCGCAGGGCGGTGGCCAGCCGGTTCACGTCGGCGGGGTCGGCGGAGAGGACGTGGAACGCGATTCGCTGGGCACTCTTCGGGCCGACGCCCGGGAGCCGTCCCAGCTCGTCGATCAGGTCCTGGATGGCGCCCTCGTACACGGACTCAGAACCCCGGCAGGGTCAGGCCGCCGAGACCACCGGTGGCCGGGCCCATCTTCTGCTCGGTGAGCACGCGCTGCGCCTCGGCGGCATTGTGGATCGCCGCGAGCACCAGGTCCTCCAGCGTCTCGACGTCGTCGGCGTCGACGGCCTTGGGGTCGATCTTCACGGACTTGAACTCACCGAGTCCGGTCACGACCACCGTGACGAGGCCACCGCCGGCGGTGCCGGTCAGCTCGGCCTCGGCCAGCTCGGCCTGCGCCTGGGCGACCTGCTGCTGCATCTTCTGCGCCTGCTTCATGATCTGTTGCATGTTCGGCTGTCCACCGGGGCGCATTCGTCACTCCTCAGTCCAGGGGGTAGTACGGTCCATTGTCCCGCGCGCGGCCGCGCACCCGGGGAGCCGGGTCAGGACTCGCTGATCTTCTCGGCCCCGAAGGCCTCCTGCAGCAGCCGCACCGCCTGCTGCTCACTGCTCTGCCGCGCGGTCTTCTCGTCGATCACGTCGTCGAGCGGCTCGTCACCGGGATCGAACCCCTCGAACGAAGACCCGTCGGCACCGCGGATCGGCCCGTCGTAGTCGGGGTCGTAGGGCGCTTCCTCGGTCGGTGAACCGTCGGACCAGGCGCCTTCGCCGTTCGCCGGCCCACCGTTGGGACCAGCCTGAGACCCGGGCCGCCCGCCCGCGCCACCTGGCCGAGCAGCCGCGCCCCCCGCGGAACCGGGCCGAGCAGCCGCGCCACCCGCGGAACCGGGCCGGACAGCCGCACCGCCCGCAGCGCCACTTGCAGAGCCGGGCCGACCAGCCGCGCCTCCTGCAGAGCCGGGCCGGACGGCCACGCCGCCGGACGCGCCGCCCGCAGCGCCGGATCGGTCGGCCGCGCCCGATGCGGCGGTCTGGGAGCCGGGCCGGATGCCCGCGGGTGCGGCACCCCGGGCGGCAGCGGCTCGAGCGGCGGCGATGCCCGGGCTCGGTGCATTGTCACTCGTGGAGCCGGCGACAACGGCACCAATTCCGACGTTGACGGAGCCCGCCCCGCCTGCACCGGAATCGGTCGCCGCGCCCGGCGCGTCGTTGCGAGGAACCGCGCGCGCCTCCGGCACGGCGGGCCGACGGGCAATTTCAGCGGAAGGTTCGGCCGCCGGCACTTCTGCGTTGCCGATATGCCCGGGCTGGACCGGCTCAGGCCAGCTCTCGTCCTCATCCTCGTCGTGCGCCGGAGGAGCCGCCGAGGAATCAGCGGCCGGGGAGACCTCCGGGGCCGCGAGGCCGCCGGGCTTGACCGGTTCCGGCCAGCCCCCGTCATCCTCCTCGTCGGCCGAGCTCTGCGGCGCGGTCGCGGTTTGCCGGGAGGATGCACCCGATCCGGTACGCGCCTGAGCCGGCGTCCGCTGCTCCACGGCCTCATCCGGCGCCGGCCGAGGCTGCCCGGGGCCCGAGTCCTGCGGCCCCCGAGGAGCAGGACCGCCACCACCCTGCGGCCCCCGAGGTGCGGGACGCCCACCGGAACCCTGTCCACCCTCGCCCGCGACGTCGCACCGGATCTGCCACCGGCCCCCGAGCGCCTCGTAGAGGGCGTCCGAGATGAGCTGCGGCTCGGCGGCGACCATGCGCGCGTGCGCCGGGAAGCGGAACGTCAGGACGACGGTCTGGCCCTCGAGGTCACGGACCGTCGCGCCCTGGGCCAGGGCGGCGATCTTCTTGCTCTTCCGCCCGACCGCGACCATGATCTCCGGCCACACCTCGCGGATCGAGGCGGCGGAGAGCTGGCCCGGGACGGCCTCGACGGCACTGGGCTCATCGGGGGCATCCGGCATGATCCCGGCCGGCTCGGCCCGTCGAGGCTCGGGCGCCGGTGAGACCGGCACAGGCGCCGCAATCGCCGAAGCTGCCGATCCCGTGTCGGTGCTGGGAGTGGGCACGACGGCGTCCGAAGATGGGGCCGGAGCATCGATGGCAATCTCGGAGGCACCAGCTGGCGGCGCGGGACTTGGAACGGGGGAAGCGGACGCAAGGGGCGACGCCGGCTCGGACGAAGAAGCTACAAGAGTCGACCCGGTCGAAGAAGCCGCGAGAGTCGGCTCCGGCGAGGAAGCCGCCGAGGAAGCCGCGAGAGTCGGCTCGGGGGAAGGAGCCGCGTGGGTCCGGTCGGGTGAGGGCGCAGCGGACACCGGCGCGACGACGGACGCCGGCTCTGGCGAGGACTCGGCGGAAGCGGAACCGGAAGCGAGACCGGAGGCGTAACCGGAGGCGGAAGCGGAAGCGGAAGCCGTGGCCGGCCCAGAAGGCTCCGGCTCAGCGCCGCCGGCCCCGCCCGGACCAGGCGCTCGCCGGCTCGCCGCGGCCGCGGCCGCCCGCGCCGCCGACAGGCCCCCGCTCCCCGCCGGAGCTCCGGCGGCGCCCGAGGACGTTGCGGCGGGCGGGGACGGGTGCTCCGGGCGTACCGAATCGTGGTCTGAAGTGAGGGTGAGCCGCCGCTCCATGCGCTCCAACCGCTGGAGCAACGCGCCGCTGGAGTTGTCGGCGCCGGGGAGGAGCATGCGGGCCGTGATCAGCTCGAGGAGCAGGCGCGGGGCCGTCGTGCCGCGCATCTCCACCAGGCCGTTGTGCACGATGTCGGCGCAGCGGGACAGGGTTGCCGGGCCGAGGCGGGTGGCCTGCGCGCCCATCTGGTCGAGCTGGTCGGCCGGGCCGTCGATCAGGCCCTTGGTGACCGCGTCCGGCACCTGCTGGAGCACGATCAGGTCGCGGAACCGTTCGAGCAGGTCGGATGCGAAGCGGCGGGGGTCGTGGCCGGCTTCGGCGACGCGGTCGATGGTCTGGTACGCCGCCGCGCCGTCGCCGGCGGCGAGCGCGTCGCACATCTCGTCGATCAGCGCGGCGTCGGTCACGCCCAGCAGGGCCACCGCGCGGGCGTAGCCGACGCCCTCGGGGCCGGCCCCGGCGATGAGCTGGTCGAGGACCGAGAGGGTGTCCCGGGCGCTGCCCCCGCCGGCCCGGACGACCAGGGGGAAGACCGCCGGATCGACGTGGGCGCCCTCGGCCTCGGTCAACTGCTGAAGGTACGGCCGGAGCACCGCCGGCGGGATCAGCCGGAACGGGTAGTGATGGGTCCGCGACCGGATCGTGCCGAGCACCTTCTCCGGCTCGGTCGTGGCGAAGATGAACTTGACGTAGTCCGGCGGCTCCTCGACGAGCTTGAGGAGCGCGTTGAAGCCGGCCGACGAGACCATGTGCGCCTCGTCGATGACATAGATCTTGTAGCGGCTGTTGGCGGGCGCGAAGAACGCCTTCTCCCGCAACTCCCGCGCGTCGTCGACGCCGCCGTGGCTGGCCGCGTCGATCTCGATGACGTCGATCGACCCGGTGCCGTCGTTGGCCAGCGACTTGCAGGACCCGCAGGCGCCGCACGGCTCGGGAGTGGGACCCTGCTCACAGTTGAGCGACCGGGCCAGGATGCGCGCGCTGGAGGTCTTGCCGCAGCCGCGCGGTCCGGAGAACAGATAGGCGTGGTGCAGCCGCCCGCTGCGCAATGCCTGCGACAGCGGCTCGGTGACGTGTTCCTGCCCGATGACCTCGGCAAACGTGCGAGGCCTGTACTTGCGGTAGAGGGCCAGTGCCACTCCTGCCTCCTCCTGACGACCGCGCCATTCTCCGTCGAGGGTGTGACAAGAACAAACGGCGTGCCCCAGAAGTGAAGGACCCCCCGTGCACCCGCCAGAGCCCGCTTATCCTTGCTGCCTTCCGGCCCTGGGGAGGTTCACGGGGTACGCGCCGCACGAGGGGCTGTGGGACAGCGTACCCGGAGCCTCCGGTGAGTCACCGGGCAGTCCCGCGGAAACCCGGTGGGCCGGTTCTGTATCCTGTCGGACGGAGGATTCGCCTAGTGGCCTAGGGCGCACGCTTGGAAAGCGTGTTGGGTTTACACCCTCACGAGTTCGAATCTCGTATCCTCCGCCAGCCTGACCAGGCACGACGCAAGGGCCGACCCTCTGAGGGATCGGCCCTTCTGCGTAGGTGGTCTCAGTTGGTCGTCAGGCGGCCTCCGGATCGCTCTTCTGGCCCCCTGCCTGGTTGGCCGACGGATCCGCCGGGGGTGGCTCGGCGGACCTCCAGATGAGGCCACCCACTCGCTTGGCGATGTCGGCCCGGATTGGGTCGGTCACGTGTTGGTAGCGAGCTGCCATGCTCGTGGTCGCCCAGCCCATGACTCCCATCGCGGCTCGCTCGTGCACCTGGAGGATGAGGAGCACGGTCGCGGCGGTGTGCCGGGCGTCGTGCAGGCGGCCATCACGTAGCCCGGCGTCGCGAAGGATTTGCTTCCAGTCGTGGTAATCGGTGTTCGGGTTCAGTGGGCGGCCGACGGGAGTCGTGAAGACCCAACCGCCTTCCTCCCACATTCGGGCTGCCGTCTTGCGCTCGGCACCTTGCTCTGCCTTGTGCAGCTTGAGTAGCTCCACGATCTCGGGCGGGAGCCCGATGCTGCGTCGACCAGCTCGCGACTTGGTGTCGTTCGTGTCTGCTCGGGTCTTCTGCCGCTGGGGGCAATACCCGGCCTTGCGTCCACAGGCGGTCTCGCATCCGTGCGCGTACTTCGGGCGCAACCGGCCGCGCCGTACGCGGAGCGAGAAATTGGCGAGGTCGATGTCTTCCCACATGAGCCCGAGCACTTCACCTTGCCGCATCCCGAGCGCCAAAGCCATTGCCCACCGCGCCCGGTTCCTGCGCTCGGAAATGCTGGCGCGGTGGCCGGCGCACTGCCGGTCTGCTGCATTTTCTGAGTCAGCTTCTCAATGTGCTCAGGTTGCAGCCGTTCCAGACGGTGAGCGCCGAGACCGGGAACGAGGTGCACGTTGACGGCAACTCGATACCCGTCGAGGGTGTTTTCACGCACGTTGGGCGCGGCGATATTCTCCAGCCAGTACGTCAGCCACTTGCCGACGGTCCAATTCTGACCGGCCTTGCGAACGATTCCCGCGTCGCGCTCCTTTTCGAGCGCGCGCACCTTCCGCGTGGACGATCGCTTCCGTCTTGCCGCGCACGTGACGGCGATCCGGTGTGCCGTCGTCCTTGACGCCGACCGTTACTCGGCCGTGCCAAGCTCCGTCGGTTCCCTCATAGATGCTCGATGCTCCGTTCGGCTTGCGTCGTCCCATTGTCAGCATTCCCCTCAGGCGGCGGCGGAAGATCCTCAGGCTGTTCCAGCAACTGCGCCAAGTAGGCCGCTATGCAACTGGCTGGAATACGGCGACATCGGCCGATGGTGACCGAGCGGACTCGGCCACTCATGACGAGTTCGTACATGGCGGTCCGGCCGATCTTGAGTTGCCGAGCAGCCTCGGCGACGGTGTAGACAAAGTCCAGGTTCTGCGGTTCCACTTCGGCTTCCCCATTCCGATGCGGCGGTGCTGCGCTAGCGGGTCCGTTGGGGCTGTGAGCCCCGTTCGTCGTCGCGGTGTCATCCGGGGCTCGTACGGATGTCGTGGCGTTAGGCGGGCTCCTACCTGCCCGCCAAGAAGGCCGCAGAGCCATGATCCGAGATGACTCGGTATGGACGGATGGGTCGGAGTGTCTGTGTGGCTCTGGCGGGGTTTGCTCCCGCGCCTGTTCGACGTAACCGGGGACAGGAGTGGGCCTGACAGAACTGACAGAACTGACAGAACTGACAGAACCTCGGTTGGTCGGGAGTTGTGTCAGTTCTGTCAGGGCGGTCACGCGGACCGCCGGACGCTGTCGAGGGCGTGCACGGTGGCGGCGGCGGGTCGGTGCACGTCGGGGTGGACGAGGTAGCTCGGCGAGGGGGGGTCGGCCGCCCACTCGCTTCGGTGCGGGTGGTTCGAGTTGGCGCAGGTATCCATGGGTTTCGAGCACAGCAGCGGGAACGGCTTCTGCTTCGCCCGGGACATGTCCTTGTCGGCCACGAACAACACCAGGCGCCCGGGGTGCACCTCGGCGTTAGCCTCCGGCCACACACACCCGAGCGGGCGCGTCAGCGCCGCCGCGAGCTCCTCGCGTTTCTCGACCACCGTGGAGGCGGTCACGCCGCGCGGGAGTTCCACCTCGCAGCGCCAGCCGACGCCGTTCTCCCGCGCGACCGGCGCCGGGAACCAGCGCTTTCCGTTGTCACCGCGGCGGATGGCCTGATTGATCCCGGCGATGTTCAACGCCGCCAGAGCGGCGAACACCTCCGCCGAGGTCAACGGTGCCGCGTCGTGGCGCACCACAGCGGTGTCGAGCAGCGGCTTGTCGGCCGGGGCGCCGAGGTAGCCGTACACGGCCACCAGCGCCGCTATCACGGTGTTGCACAGCCAGTCCGGGGCCACCAACGCTAATACTGCCCAGGCCGGGAGGAACGCCAGCACGAACAGCACAGTCACCAAGCTGGCCGGATGGAGCGTGAGCGGCGGTATCCGTCGGACTCCGCCGCCTGGCCCGCGACTACGAACGTGATCCTGCAGTCTCCGAAGCGATGATCCGTGGGCCGCGATCGATACGATGGTCCGGCGCCTCGAACGGGCCGTGCAGCCACCCGACAGCACGCCGCAGGTTCAACACGTCCGAGAACAGCCCTGACAAACGCTGCCCGGGTGCTGGCGCTGGGTAAGTCAGCGGAGTCTTCACCCACCACCGAAGCGTCTGGGAGCCGATCATGATTACCGTGTCTCCGCACCGTCTCGCGACGATGTTCGTGGAGGTCGCCGACACCCACAGCCCCGAATTCGACGTCGTCGAGTTCCTGCAGATGCTCGCGGACCACCTCGCCGAACTAGTCCCTGATGCCACCGCCGGAACGCTGCTGGCCGGCCCGCAAGGCCGTCTGCACTACATGGCCGCCTCGGACGAGACCACCAAGCTTCTGGAACTGTTGCAACTGGAGAAGCAGGACGGCCCATGCGTGGACGCGTTCCACCAGCGCGAACCGGTGATCAACACGGACCTGCAGAGTGCGGCAGAACGCTGGCCACAATTCGCACCGCACGCCAGCGCTGCCGGATTCCGCTCCGTGCACGCCTTCCCACTGCGGCTACGCGAGCACGCCATCGGCGCGCTGGGGGTATTCGGCACCACCGCCGGCGCCTTCGACGACACCGATCTGCATATCGTGCAGTGCCTCGCCGACGTCGCCACTAGCAGCCTGCTGTACCGCCGGTCGATCAAACACGCCGAAGGCCACGCCCAACAGCTGCAAACCGCACTGGACAGCCGAGTCCTCATCGAGCAGGCCAAAGGAGCGATCGCTCAAGCCCACAACATCAGCGTCGACCAGGCCTTCACCCTGCTGCGCGCCTACGCACGACGCACGAACCAGCGACTCAAAGACGTCGCCCGCCAAGCCGTCACCGACCCGAACGCCCTGCCCGGACTCAGCTCCGGCGACAGCACCACATAGTGACACCTCGACGGACAGCATTTTAAGCACGCTCGGAAAGCAGGCTTCTCAAACACTCACTAAGTGACCAGACCGCCGACAGGCGCGAGGCTCAGATGGATCAGCGGGACATGGATGCTGAACTCGACCGTTGGAACGCACCACCTAACAGCCGAGTTCGTGGGCCGTAAATGGCGCCCGAGCGCGTTAACACGTCTACGGCTCGTCGTCACACCGCAGGTCCCGCTGGGGAAGATCGATTCATACGATGGTTGTCCCCTGATGCATACGCGCGATCCTCACAGGCCGCGCGCCGGTGTTCAGCCGCACGGCGCAGATGGTGTTTGCGACCACGTTCGTCAAGTGTGGAGAGTTGCTCATGTACGGCAGCGGCGCGGTCATGAGCGTGCGCTGTGACCTCGTGGGCCTCAGCTGCCAGTTCAACCGCTTCGCCTGCCGCCTTACGGGCTCGCTCAACGGTCTGGCGTGCCGTACGCACTTGTTCAACGCCTGAGCCGCGAGCCTCACCGATGTAAGTCAGAATCTCCGAGCGCCGCTGTTCCAGCTCGTATCCTCCGCCAGCTGATCAGCACGAAGGCCGGTCCCGTCCGCCGGCGCCGACCTTCAGCGTCAGCGGGCCTATCCGACGGCCGGTCCGGCAGCCAGGTGCGTCAACGGGCCCTTGCGACGGCCGGGTTCGATGGCCCGGTGCGTTAACGACCCTTCCCGACGGCCGGTCCGGTGCGGGTGCGTCAGCGGGCCCTTCCGACGGCCAGCAGCGCCACCGTGGGCAGGCAGAGCAACCCGTCCCGATCAAGGTGCATCCGGACGAGCTCGTCGTAGCAGTCCCTCATCCGCTGGACCGTGGCGGCGTCCTGCCGGCTGATCACGTACCCGATGCCCGCCAGGCCGTCAGCCGCACCCGCCCACCACCGTTCCGGGTCGACCCGATGCTCCCAGCGCACGGTCCGAACCTCGACCTCGTCCAAGCCACTCTGCTCGAGCAGACCCCGGAGCCCATCCGCCGTACGCGGGAAGTCCGCAGCAACCCCGGGCGTCGGCGGCCTGATCACCCCGGCCGCCTCGACGACGTCGTCCCAGAGCTGTTGCAGCGGTGGCGCCGGCTGCGGCCACACCGTCACGCCGACCCGACCGGACGGGCGCGTCACCCGAGCCAGCTCCGTCACGGCCACGGCGGGACGGGCGACGTGGTTGATGACGAAGTTGGCCGCGACGCCGTCGAAGGTCCCGGCCTCGAACGGGAGGCGGGGCAGGGCCGCGACCGAGATACGGGCCGACGAGACGCGGGCGGCGGTCGCCGCGACCATGCTCGGCTCCGCGTCCACGGCAGTGACGTCGGCCTTGCGAGTCGACGCGGCCTCGGTGAGGGAACCGGTGCCGCAGCCCACGTCGAGGATGCTTGTCCCGGACGAGGCACGGACGGCGTCGAGCAGGTCGCCGACGGGATGGGCGCATAGATCGGCGAAGCTGCGCCGGTAGGCGTCGGCCTTGTCCCGCCAGAGATCCCGCCTGTACGCGTCGTAGTCCTCCGCCATCCCCGCCCCTCGGCCTGGAGCCGCCCTCGGCTTGGAGGCCGCCCTCAGTCTGGAAGCGGCGCTCAGTCTGGAACCGCCGACGGCCTGGAAACGGCGTGACTCTATATCTGCGCCGCCGCGATGGCGTCGTCGACCTCGGGGAAGATCGCGAAGTACCGGCTCAGCCCCACCGTGTCCAGCAGGTCGACGAGGAAGCGGTTCGGTCCGGCGAAGCTCAGCCAGCCGCCGCGGGCGGAGATCACCTGCTTGGCCGTGATGAAGGCGCTGAGTCCGACGGAGTCGCAGAACTTGAGGGCGGACAGGTCCACCACGATCCGCGGGACCGGCCGTTCGAGCAGGTCGGCGAGCAGCTCGTGGAGTTTCGAGGCGGTGTCGGCGTCGAGCTCGCCGCTCAGGCGGAGCACGGCGACGTCGGTGCGGTGGTCGGTCACGGTGGCCTGCATGGCATCGCTTTCGTCCTGGTTGCGAGGGTTGCCATCCTAGATCTGGCCGATCAGCGGATAGCGCACAAAGCGTCCGTCCAGATCGCGAATGACCATCCGCATTACGCGGACACGAGCGTGGATTCCACAAGCGACGGTGCGACGAAGCAACAGCAGCGGCAGCGGGGGCCGGCGGAGCGGCAACGGGAGCGGGAGGCGACGGCGCACCGAAGCATCGGCAGCGGACGAAACGGCGACGGTGCAACGGAAACGGGCCGGACCCCGAGGGGTCCGGCCCGTTCAACGGCTGGCCGAGAGAAGGTTGCGTGCGGCGCAGCCCGGCTCCTGGCGTCCTACAGCTGACGCCACTGCCAGCGTGGACCACGCCACGCGTCTGCCAGGATCAGCGCGGACGCCTTCCCCGGACACTGCTGCACCTTGGATTTGCCTTGAGGGCCACCCATCTGGGCTTCGACCTCCCAGACCTCGCCATCGGTGCGGACGTAGACGTCCCGGCGTGCAAGCCGGACGTCACCATTCCACCAGTGCTTCTCAACTCTCACGTGTCAACCTTATGACAGACATCGACGACTCTGCGCGAGGCGAATCTGTGAAAGTTTTTCGACGGCAGGTTGGAGCGCATTGTCCGATCCGGTGGTTTTCCGCCCCACGACTTGCGGAGAGGTGCCCGTATTAGGGCGGCTTCCTAATTGACACTCTGCGTAGTCATCGCAGGTGGCGAGGCCGGGGCCGGGGCGACGAAACGGTACCGACACGCAACCCACGCCCACCAGCGCATTTGATCATGGAATCGAGCCGATGCGGGGTGGCGCCTCCGGCCAGACGAGGAAAATTCGGCACGGTGCGTGATCAACGACGAAGCGGGTGCGGTGCCCCAGACTGCGGGGCCCGAGCCGGCTCCGGTCGCCGTCGCGGGCGAGGATCAACACATCGGCTCCGGCGCATGCGGCCACCACTTCGCGCTCCGGCCGGCCACGCAGAGTGAGCGTTCTCGCCGTACGGTCGAGCCGCTCGACAGCGGCCCGCAGGAGGCGGTTCTCGGCCGCACCGAGCAGTTCGGCGGGATCGGCGCCCGCCACCCGTCCGAGGAGCCCGGCCGATCCGCTCAGCGCCGCCTCGGTGCCGACGTCGATCACGTGCAGCAGGGTGATGTCCCCGCCCAGCTCGCGGGCAGCGTCCACACACGCCTCCCACGTGCCCTCGTCGAGCCACACCATGACCTTCACAGGCCTGACACTCGCAGACTCAGCCACAATCCGGCCACCCCGGCCAGCAGGCAGGCCGGCACGGTGATCAGCCCGAGCCGCAGGAACTCGCCGGTCACCGGCGGATGCCCGCGGCCGTGCAGGATCTGGCGCCACAGCAGGGTGGCGAGCGAACCCACGTACGTGAGATTGGGCCCGATGTTGGCACCGAGCAGCACCGCCAAGACCAGTCCCGGGGAATGCGCCGCCGCCGGCAGCAGCATCAGCGTCGCCGGCAGGTTGTTGACCAGGTTCGCCAGCACCGCCGCCAGCCCGGCCATGACGAGCAGCCCGACCAGCCCAGCTTGCCGCGGCGCCAGCCGGTCGACGAGCGACCCGACTCCGCCACGGCTCACCGCCAGCACCACCACGCCCAGGGCCAGGACGAAGAGGCAGAACCCCGGATTGGCCCGGCGCAGGAGGGTTCCCACGGGCTCCTTTTCGCGTACGGCCAGAGCCAGCGCCCCGATCAACGCCACCCAGGCGGGGTGCACCCCCACCGGACCGGCGACGGCGAAGCCGGCGAGCGTGAGGCCGAGCACCACCAGCGCGAACCGCGGCGGATCCGGCCGGTCGACCTCGCCGGGATGCGCCGGGGTGCCCAGGTCGTCCGCGAAGAAGCGGCGCAGGATCACGTACTCGACCGCGATGACCGCCAGCCACGGCAGCACCATCAGGCCGGCGAAGGCGACGAACGACAGGCCTGCCGCCGACATCGCGAGCAGGTTGGTCAGGTTGGACACCGGAAGCAGGAGCGACGCCGAGTTCGCCAGGTGGTTGCAGGCGTACACGTGGGGCTTCGGGCGTACGGCCAGGGTCGAGGCGGTGGCGAAGACGACCGGGGTGAGCAGGACGACCGTGGCGTCGAGGCTCAGCGCCGCGGTCACCACCGAGGCGATCACGAAGACGATGCCGAGCAGCCGCCGCGGCGAGCCCCGGCTCCATCGGGCGGCGACGGCTCCGGCGTACCGGAAGACCCCGGCCCGGTCCGCGAGATAGGCCAGGAGCAGAACCGCCGCGAGGAAGCCCACGGTGGGCCCGAGATGGGCGAGCTCGCGCAGGGCGTCCCGCCACGGCACCAGCCCGGTCGCGACGACGATGACCGCCGCCGGCACCGCGGCGACCGCCTCCGGCAGCCCACCCGGCCGCACGACGGCGAAGCCGAGTACGCCGGCCAGCAGCACGAGCGTCACCACAGTGATCACAAGGCGCCCAAGGTGCCCGCATCCCGTAGCGTCGAAACCATGCTGCGTCGATGGCTCCCCGCCGGTGTGCTGCTCCTCACCGGCATCGTTCTGACCTTCGCCGCCGGTCCGGTGCCGCTGATCGTCCTGGCCGCGCTGGCCGTGGCCTTCTCGCCCCTGGCGTTTCCCCGTTCGATCCCGGCGGCGGAGGCCCAGCGCCGCAGCGCCGCGGACGGCAAACCGATCGTCTACTGGCGGCCGGGCTGCCCCTTCTGCCTGCGCCTCCGCGCGACCCTCGGCCTGCGCGCCCACCGCGCCCACTGGGTCGACATCTGGCGGGACCCGGAGGGCGCCGCCGCCGTCCGCGCGGTGGCCGACGGCAATGAGACCGTCCCGACGGTCATCCTGGCGGGCGAGCCCCTGGTGAACCCCGACCCCCGCCGGATCCGCGCCGCGCTCTGATCGCCAGGTGGGCGACGACCAGCGGCACGACCCCCACGGGATACCAGGCCATGTCGGTCCGGTCGAAGCGCGCACCGAGGACCAGGCGGGCTGCGGGCAGGGCGGCGGGGATGCCGGTGAGCTGGAAGAACTCGACGAGCCAGCAGAAAAGGATCGCAACGACGCCGGCGAGGATCGGGTGTGTCGCGGGGCGAAGGACGAAGACGCCGGCGTAGATCAGCGAGGCGTAGAGAGCGGTGCCGGAGTACTGCTCGACGGGCCCGTCAGCGATCGCTCGGATCAGGAAGGCGACGGCAAGGACCAGAGCGGCCCCAGCCAGGGGGAACAGCCGGCGCCTGACCATGGAAGCGATGCTAGGTCACGGCCGACGGCGGCGTGATCAGGCCGGGACGGCAGCGGCGCGGCGTGCGCCACGGTGCTGGACTGCGCCCGTACCTGAAAAAGCAAAACCGCCCGGCAGCTCGCAGTGAGCTGCCGGGCGTTTCCAATGGCGGTGGTGAAGGGATTTGAACCCTTGGAGGGCTTGCACCCTCACACGCTTTCGAGGCGTGCTCCTTAGGCCGCTCGGACACACCACCGCGAAGTAGGTTACCCGACCGCTCCCGGGCTTCGCCGCCGGGTTGCCCTTCACACGCGAACAGGCAGGTAGTGCCGCCTGCCGGAGCGTCGCCTGGCAGGATCTCCAGGCATGAGTGTGCACATCGGCGCGCAGCCGGGCGACATCGCCGAGCGGGTTCTGCTTCCCGGGGACCCCATGCGGGCGAAGTGGATCGCCGAGACGTTCCTGAAGGATCCCGTCTGCTACACGCAGGTCCGCGGGATGCTGGGATTCACCGGTACGTGGCAGGGGGTGCCCGTCTCGGTGCAGGGATCCGGCATGGGCATGCCGTCCGCCTCGATCTACAGCCACGAGCTGATCAACGAGTACGGCGCCAAGTCCCTGATCCGCATCGGGTCGTGCGGCGCCCTCTCCGAGGACCTGAACCTGGGTGACGTGATCGCCGCCATCGGGTCGGCCACCGACTCGAACATGAACCGGGTGCGCTTCGACGGCCTGATCGATTACGCGCCGGTGGCGGACTTCGGGCTGCTGCGGACCGCCGCGGACGTCGCCGACCGGCGGGGTGTCGCGCTGCGGGTGGGCCCGATCCTGGCCGCGGACGCGTTCTACACCGACCGGCCCGACCTCTACGACACGCTCGCCGACTACGGCGTGCTGGCGGTCGAGATGGAGTCGGCCGCCATCTACACGATCGCGGCCCGCTACCGGGCGAAGGCCTTGACGATCCTGACGGTCAGCGACCACATCAAGCGCGGCGAGAAGATGGATTCGGCGCAGCGCGAGCAGGGCTTCTCCGACATGGTGCAGATCGGCCTGGACACGGCGATCGCCTAGGAGCGGCGGAAGAAGTCCCGCATCAGGGCCGAGCACTCGGCCTCGAGCACGCCGGAGTACACCTCCGGGCGGTGGTTGAGGCGCCGGTCCCGGACCACGTCCCAGAGCGACCCGACCGCGCCGGTCTTCGGCTCCCAGGCGCCGAAGACCAGCGTGCCGACCCGGGCGAGCACGAGCGCGCCGGCGCACATCGTGCACGGTTCGAGGGTGACGACCAGCGTGCAGTCCGGCAGCCGCCAGCTGCCGGTGAGCAGGGCGGCCCGCCGCAACGCCAGGATCTCGGCGTGCGCGGTCGGGTCGCCGGTCGCCTCCCGCTCGTTGCCGGCGGCGGCCAGCTCGTTGCCGTCCGCGTCGAAGACGACCGCGCCGACGGGTACGTCCTCCGGGAACGAGGAGGCCACGGCGATGGCCCGGCGCATCCACGTCTCGTGCCGGGGACCGGGCATCACGCCTCGCGCAGCTCCTCGAGCTCGTCGCCGCAGCCGAGCTTCTGGCAGATCTCCGCGGTGACGTCCGACGGCAGCATGCCCTCGAGCCCGCACAGGGTGAGCAGCCGGTGCGAGTTGACCCCGAGGTCGGCGAGCAGCTCGACGTCCCCGACCGGATCGGCGTCCGGGTCGGCGGCGGGCCGGTCGTCCTCGTCGTCGTCGCCGGGCCCCGCGGCCAGGTCGTCGATTTCCAAGGCCGGCGTCGTCTCCACGTCGGCGAGCAGCAGCGCCCCGAGCCGCGACTCGTCGGCGAACGCCGAGTCGGACCCGAAGACCCGCAGGTCCTCACCCTCGTCGAGGCGCAGTATCACCAGATACTGGTCGTCCGCCTCGACGAAGAGCAACGACAGGTCGGCGTCGGGCTCGGCGTCCCGCAGCCTGTCCACCACCTCATCGATGTCGGCCAGCCCGGCGAGCTCCAGCTCGGACGCCGTCCAGCCGTTCTTGCCCCGAGCTACGGCGGCAGCGAAAGTCGACACGAATCCCCCCACGAACGTCTGTTCTCAGCGAGACGGTAGCGGCTGCATCGGCCCGAGCGCAGCGCCACGCCCCGAAGGAGACAAGCTCTCTTAACGGTACGGGCACAGCATCGTTCCGTGGCACACGGCCGGCCGGCTGCCGTCCCGGCCGATCACCCCGCCGCCGGCTGCCATTTCTGCATCCAGGGCGAGTCGGGCCAGTCCTCGGCCGCCGCCATGATCGGGTACGCCGTACCGCCGTCGACGGCCTCGCGGATGATGTCCGCGTGGCCGGTGTGCCGGGCCGTCTCCTGGATGAGGTGGAGCAGGACCCAGCGCACCGACCAGTTGTCGATGTCCTTGGGGTTCCACGGCACCGAGTGGTCGACCGGCACGTCCTGGTTCAGGTCGGCGATCTCCGCGATGGTCTTCTCGGTCCGCTCCGCCACCCGCTCGTAGTGGGCGAGCACGTCCTCGATGGACTCGCCGTCCGCGAGCCGGAAGTTGTCCGCGTACGCCTGGTAGTCGACCGGGCGGGACTCGCGGCGGATGGTGTCGATCCAGCTCTCCTCGGTGGAGGCACAGTGCTTGATCAGGCCGCCGACGGTCAGCGGGCTCGCCGTCGAGGCGGCGCGCAGCTGGTCGGGGGTGAGGCCGTACGCGGTGAGCCTGAGCACGTAGCGCATCTGGGCGAGGTAGGCGAGCAGCCCCTCGCGCTCGTTGCTGATGGCACCGACCTGACCGGGCATGACGTTCTCCTGTCGTCGTTCTTCGTGGCTACGTCTCGAGCCTAGGAGCCATTGAGGTCACTTTCCGGCCGCATTCCGGACAGCTTGGGGCCGATGGCGGTCACCCAGCCGCCTGCGCGTCCCAGGGCCAGAAGAGCTTCCCGATCACATTCCACTTCCACGGGTACGACCGCAGCAGCCGGCCAGCCCCGACGCAGCTCCCCCGGCCGGCGCAGCAGCGGCGTCAACGCCTCGACCGGGTCCGGTTCCGCCAGCCGCCCCGCGTACGCCTCCAGGTCCGCCAGCACGTCCGGCAGGATCCCGCGTACGGCCGGCGCGTTGCCGCCGCACATGGCCGCGATCAGTTCCGCGCGGGTGGCGGCTACCCGCGTACCGTCTCGGAACGAACCGGCCGCGAGCGCGCCGGCGAGCGGATGCCCGTCGATCAGATTCGTCAGGGCCGCGGCGAGCAGGTGCGGGATGTGGCTGATCCGGGCCACCGCCTCGTCGTGCTCGGCGGCGGTCGCCGGGACGACCCGGGCGCCCAGCGCGGTGCAGAGCCCGGCCAGGCGCACCCAGTCCTCGAGCGGAGTCTCCGGCTCGAGGCAGAGCACCCAGGCGCAGCCGTCGAACAGGTGCGGGTCGGAGGCGCGGAAACTGGACTCCGCCTTGCCGGCCATGGGGTGGCCGCCCACGTACCGTCGATTGTCGAGAAGATCCCGCACCGGAACCTTGACCGAGGTGACGTCCGTGATGAGACCGGGAAATCCGTCGAGCTCGCGGAGGACCGGCGGCAGGGCCGGCAACGGTACGGCGAGCACGACCACGTCCGCGCCGTCGGCGGCCGCGGCAATGCTGTCGGCCACCTGCCAGGCTCCCGTGCCCGTGCCCGTGCCCGTGCCCGTGCCCGTGCCCGCGCCCGCGGCGACCTCGCGCGTGTCCGGGGAGATGTCGTACCCGGTCACGTCGTGCCCATGGGCGGCGAGGGCCCGGAGCAGCGAGCCGCCGATGAGACCGAGACCGATGACCGCGACGTTCACGCCGGTGACTCTCGCACACCGGCTCACCTCATCCGTACGGCCATGTGAGTTTTAGTCCGTTTCGTCACTAGATAACCCACATCAATGCCGTTACGTTCGGGATGTGACGTACAGGGGCAAACTTCGCAAGCAGTGCATGGTGGTCCTGGCAACCCTCGGCGCGGTCCTCGCCACGGCGGCGACCCCCGCGCAGGCGGCGGTGTCGGAGACGTCGGACGCCGTGCCGGGCTTCAACGGGACCGTGCTGGCCGTGGCCTACTCGGGCAGCACGATCTACATCGGGGGCGACTTCACGTCGGCCGTCGTCAAGGGCAAGAACTACGCGCGGAGCCGGCTCGCGGCCGTCAACGCGTACACAGGGGAGCTGCTGCCCTGGGCGCCCAGCGCCGACGGGCGGGTGAAGGCGATCGCCGTGAGCGGGTCGTCGGTCTACGTCGGCGGCGAGTTCGGCTACGTCAGCGGGCAGAAGCGGGACAGCCTCGCCCGGCTCGACGCCACCAGCGGCGCGGTGTCCAGCACCTTCAAGCACGCGATCGACGGCAAGCCGTACGCCCTGGCCGCCGCGAACGGCCGCCTGTACGTCGGGGGCACCCTGACCAAGGTGAACGGCCAGGTCCGTACCCGGCTCGCCGCCTTCGACCTGTCCACGGGAGTGCTCGACGCGGCCTGGAAGCCCACGGCCGACGACCAGGTCGAGGCACTCGCCGCCGGCAGTGGCCGGGTCTACGTCGGCGGCAAGTTCCACAAAGTCAACGGCACCAGCGGGTACGACCGCCTGGTCGCCCTCGACCCCGCGTCGGCCGCGATCGTCACCGGGTTCAAGCCCAAGCCGGCCGTGATCGTGTTCGCCATCGCGCTGACCTCGGACGGCGTGTACACCGCGCACGGCGGCCAGGGCGGGACGGCCGCCGCGTACACGCTGACCGGCAGCAAGCGCTGGAGCGCGACCTTCGACGGCGACTCCCAGGCGATCACCACCCTCGGCGACACCGTCTACGTCGGCGGCCACTTCGACCATGCCTGCCGCACCGCCCGTACCGGAGATCAGGGCGTCTGCCTGGACGGCCAGGACGACCGGATCAAGCTGGCCGCCCTGGCGATCGACGACGGCCACCTGCGCGACTGGACCGCGAACATGAACGGCATCGAGGGCGTCCTGACCATGGCGACCAGCACGACGGTCGGCGCGTTCGCGGCGGGTGGCGCGTTCACCACCATCAACGGGGCGTCACAGAAGAGGTTCGCGCAGTTCAGCTGAGGTTCGACCATGCAGCAGGGCCGCATCCGTGGGTGACGGATGCGGCCCTGTGTCCGTTCGCAGCCCTGGGCCCGCTGTGCGCGGCGGGCTCAGGCCTGGCAGTTGTGGGCGGCCTTCCAGGCCTTCACCGTGGCGACCGGGCTCTTGCTGCCACCCTTGCGCCATGAGGTCAGGAAGGTCGCGGGCCAGACCACCCCACGGCGCACCTTCCAGTCGCCCACCTTGGCGCACGGCGGTGAGATCCCGTAGTGCAGGTGACACACCCCGTTGGCGTTGCCGGTGTGCCCCACCTTGCCGAGCTGCTGACCGGCCTTGACCCGTACGCCCGCCTTGATGCCGCTCTGCACCTTGCTGAGGTGCGAGCCGTAGTAGCGCACTCCGTCGTCACCGAGGATCGACACCGACAGGCCGCCGTTCAGGGGCCCGTCCGGGCGGCCCTCGACGTACGCGTCCTTAAGGCTGATCTCGAGCACGACACCGCTGGTCGTTGCTACGACGGACTCACCGCAGTCGGCGAAGATGTCCGTCGCCGGATACTTGCTGTGGGTCGGGTGGAAGTCGACGTTCGAAGCCTTCACCGGAAACACGTACTTGACGCTCTGAGCAGCAACGGGCGGCTTCTTGCTCGGTGTCTTCTTCGGCGCGGGCGCCACACTGACCTTGCCGGCGGCAGCAGGCGGCGCTGCCGACGCGGGCGAGGACGCGGCGGTCGTCGCCGACGGCTCCACGAACTGCGGTGTCACGCCCGCCGACGACCCGCCGTCAGACGTTCCACAGGCGGCCAGCGAGAACGCGGCAACGGTCAGAACCGAGAGAGTACGTACGGAAACCACCGCGCCATCCTGGCAGAAGAGGCCAAGGGTTGCCGACCCGAGCGGTCGATTCCCCTCGATCCGCCGCGAGGTGCGGGGGGCATTCCGGGCTTCTCGCTCACCCAGCACTTTTCCTCCGCGCCGTCCTGCCTCGCGTCTATGTCGTCCTGCCTCGCGGGGCCGTCGCCTCTGGGTGTCGTCCTGCCGCGCGGGGCCGGTCACCCTGGATAGGGTTGGCAGGAAGTCACCGACGCCGGGAGGAATGGCATGCCGGAGCAGCACGGAGGGTGGGCGGAGACGAGCCCGCCACCCGGATGGTTGCCGCCGACCGCCTCCCCAGCACTGCCGCGCCTGCCGCCCCGCCCCGTCTACCGCGAACCGCACCCGATCCGGACGGCCCCCCTGCTCTCCGGCCTCGGCGCGGCATCGCTGTGGTTCGCCCTGTTCGGAAGCATCGGCCGCGAGCTGCTGAGCTACGCCTGGTGGACCGTGGCCGCCGCGATCTCCGCCTGGCTCGTAGCAGGCTTCCTGTCCCTGTTCGGCGACCGCGGCGCAGCCGTCGGCGTGGCCCTCGCGAGCGGCCTCGGTCTATCGATAGCCGCCAGTATCGTAGGTGCGAGATGGATCACCACCAGTGACTGGCCGCTGTGGTGAATGTCCAGCTCTGAGCACGTCTGTCATTGACGAACGGTACTGCCGCCGTGGCGCAGCGCACTCGGCCTTGACGAACGCCGAACACCTCGGCAGTCTCGGCCTCATGGCCCACGTACCGCAGCGACTCGACCCGGATCGTCGCCGTCGCAGGCTCGAGCTCCTTGCCGCTCTGGCCGACGCGAAATCGGCCCGCGAACACACCCAGCCCCGACGCCTCCGCGGGGCCCGCATCCGCGAGTTGATCGCCAACCGCCGCCGGCTGGCCAACTGATCCACCGCATCGGCCGCGGTCCGCTCCACTGCCTCGGCCGCCGTCCGCTCCACTGCCTCGGCCGCCGTCCCGCCGCCAGCCGTCGGCGGAGGGTCAGAGCTTCTCGCCCCGGTCCAGCCGGACGACCCGCCGGTCCGTGACGATCGCCGTGACCAGGTCGTGCGGCGTGACGTCGAAGGCCGGGTTGACCGCCGCCGAGAAGGCCGTCACCTCGGCAGCGCCCCGGTCCTCGATCTCCACCGCCGCCCCGTCCAGCGTGTCCATGTCCACCGTCGACTCCGGCGCCACCACCACGAACGGCACGCCGGCGCGCTGGGCTCCGAGAGCATGGGCGTACGTGCCCACCTTGTTGATGACGTCCCCGTTGGCGCAGATCCGGTCCGCGCCGAGGATCACCGCGTCGGCTTCGCCGCGGGCGAGCAGGAACGGGCCGGCCGAGTCGACCGAGACCCGGAACTCGATGCCCGCCTGCGCCAACTCCCACGCGGTCAGCCGGGCTCCCTGCAGCAACGGCCGGGTCTCGCTCGCGATGACCCCGGCGAGGACTCCGCGCCGCTGCAACTCGAACACGACGCCCAGTGCCGTACCGCCCACTACGGCCGCGAGCCCACCGGTGTTGCAGTGGGTCAGCACCCGAGGCCGGCCTCCGCACAGCTCGACCAGCAGATCCGCCCCGAGCACCGCCATCGCCTCCGACGCCGCGATCTCGTCGTCGCGCACGGCGCACGCCTCGGCGAGGACGCTCTCGAACCCGTCCCCGAGCCGGGCTGCGGCCCGCCGGGCACCCCGGGCAAGGTTCACCGCGGTGGGCCGGGCCACTTCCACATCGTGTACGGCCCCGGCCAGCCCCTCAGCGTCCCCGGCAAACTCCCGCGCCGCCAAAGCCACGCCGAAGGCACCGGCCACCCCGAGCGCTGGCGCACCTCGCACGGCCAGCGTCTGAATGGCCCTCACCAGTTCGGCAACGGTCGTGGCCCGCAACATTCTGAGCTCGCCGGGCAGAGCA
Organism: Actinoplanes sp. NPDC051475; assembly: GCF_040689425.1. Classification (NCBI taxonomy): domain Bacteria; kingdom Bacillati; phylum Actinomycetota; class Actinomycetes; order Micromonosporales; family Micromonosporaceae; genus Actinoplanes; species Actinoplanes sp. NPDC051475. The sequence goes on along the minus strand of NZ_JBFAZZ010000018.1, from coordinate 114,980 downwards.
GTCTGATCGACGAGCTCCACAGCGCCGTCCACCCAGTCAATGGTCCGCATAAGCCGCAGCCTATCGACGCCCACCCCAGCCCTCACCCGGCAAGACGCCCACGCAACCCCGCCCGGCAAGACGCCCAGCCCAGCCCCGCCCGGCAAGGAGCATGACCAGGTCAGAGGCGGCCTAGCGCCTTCCGCAACGGGTCCAGTCCCAACGCCCCCAGGTTCAGCGCGTCCCGGTGGAAGTCCTTCAGGTTGAAGTCGGCACCCTTGCGCGCCTTCGCGTCGTCGCGCGCCTGGAGCCAGATCCTCTCGCCGACCTTGTACGACGGTGCCTGCCCCGGCCATCCCAGGTAGCGCTTCCACTCGAAGCGGAGCACGTCCTCCTGCATGCGGCAGTGGTCGCGGAGGAACTCCCAGCCCAATTCCGGCGTCCAGCGCTCGCCCGGGTGGAAGCGGAACGGGTTGTCGCGCGGGATTTCGAGTTCGAGGTGCATGCCGATGTCCACGATGACCCGCGTCGCGCGCAGGGCCTGGCCGTCGAGCATGCCGAGGCGGTCGCCCGGGTCGGCGAGGTAGCCGAGGTCGTCCATCAGGCGTTCCGCGTACAGGGCCCAGCCCTCGCCGTGGCCCGAGCACCAGCAGAGCAGGCGCTGCCAGCGGTTGAGGAGGTCGGCGCGGTAGATGGTCTGGCCGATCTGGAGGTGATGGCCAGGGACGCCCTCGTGGTAGACCGTCGACGTCTCGCGCCAGGTGGAGAACTCCGTCTGGTTCTCCGGGACCGCCCACCACATGCGGCCGGGCCGGCTGAAGTCCTCGCTCGGAGCCGTGTAGTAGATGCCGCCGTCGCTGGTGGGGGCGAGGCACGCCTCCACGGTGAGGACCGGCGAGGGGATGTCGAAGTGGGTGCCGTTCAGCTCGGAGATCGCCTTCTCCGCGGTGGCCTGCATCCAGTCACGGAAGGCCTCCTTGCCGGGGATGCGGCGTGCCGGATCGGCGTCGAGCACCTCGACGGCCTGGTCGACGGTGGCGCCGGGACCCGCGATCTCGGCGGCGACGGCGCGCATCTCGCGCTCCAGCCGGGCGAGTTCTTCGAAGCCCCACGCGTACGTCTCCTCGAGGTCGATCTTGGCTCCGAGGAAGTACTGCGAGGCACGGGCGTACCGTTCACGCCCTGCCGCCTCCTTGTCGCGGCCGAGCGGGGCGAGCTCCGTACGCAAGAATTGTCCGAAGCCGGCAGTGGCCGCCGTGGCCGCGGCAGCGTTGCGTTGCAGCTCCGCGAGGAGCGCTCCCTGCGCGCCGAGCCTGTCGGCGAGGCCGTGGAAGAAGTTGTCGCGGGCGGGGTCGGTCCAGGCGTCGCACTGCTCGGCGACCTCGACCATCTGGATGCGCGCGCTCGCATTGCCCTTGGCCGCCTCGGTGAGCAGGGTGCGCTTGTACTGCTCGAGGGCCTGCGGGAAGCCGCCGAGCCGGGCCGAGATGGCGGTCACGGCCTCCTCGCCCTGGATCGGCATGAGATCGAAGACCATCCGCAGGCCGTGCAGGGCGCTGGAGATCACGTTGATCTCGCTCGCTATGTCACCCGACTCGTAGCGGACCAGGTCGAGGCCGAGCCGCTCCTGCATGGCGTCCTTGGCGACGTTCTCCGCCTCGGTCTCCGGCTCGAGCGGATCCAGCTCGAAGAGAGTGCGGCGGACGAGGTCGGCCTGTGCGTCGAAGCCGTCGGGCGACAGGTCGTCGAGCTTGTCGTCGTAGCCGGGCACGCCGATGAAGGTCGCGCCGGTCGGGTTGAGCGGCGCCCACTCGGTCACGTAGCGGTTTGCGAGGTCATCAATCTGTCCCACGGGGCGACCTTACGGGAGACCACCGACAAAACGCGGCAGTTATTCCGCCGGGGCGTGACCTCCCGTCCACGCCAGGAGGCGGTCGGTGGTCCAGGTGTTCACGACCCGATCCACCGGTACGCCGCACAGCGCCGCACGCTCGCATCCGAAACGCTGCCAGTCGAGCTGCCCAGGAGCGTGCGCGTCGGTGTCGATGCTGAACAGGCAGCCCGCCTCGACCGCGACCGTGAGCATGCGCTTGGGCGGGTCGAGCCGGTCCGGCCGCGAATTGATCTCCACCGCCTTGTCGTGCTCGACGCAGGCGGCCAGGACCTTCTCCAGGTCGAAGGTGCTCGGCGGCCGGGTACGCCCGCGGCGGTGCGCCCGGTCCCCCTCGCCGGCCGCGGACACCTTGCGGCCGGTCAGATGGCCGAGGATGTCGAGGTGCGGGTTGGCGATCGCCGCCACCATCCGGCGGGTCATCTTGGGCGACTCGTCGCGCAGCCCGCTGTGCACCGATCCGACCACCACGTCCAGCCGTGCCAGTAGCTCGTCCTCCTGGTCGAGCGAGCCGTCCGCCAGGATGTCGACCTCGATGCCGGTGAGGATGCGGAAGCCCTCGGGCAGCGCGTCGTTGAGCCGGTCGACGTGGTCGAGCTGCTTGCGGAGCCGGTCGGCGGTCAGTCCGTGGGCCACGGTCAGCCGCGGCGAATGATCGGTGAGCACCAGGTATTCGTGGCCCAGCTCGACGGCTGCGAGGGCCATCTCCTCGATCGGCGAGCCCCCGTCCGACCAGTCGGAGTGGGCGTGGCAGTCGCCGCGCAACGCCTGGCGCAGCGCGGCCGCCGCACCGACGAGATCAGTGCCCTCGGTGTCCTCCAACCGGCGCAGATAGACCGGCTCCTCGCCGCCGAGCGACTCGGTGATGCAGCGGGCGGTCACCTCACCCACACCGGGAAGCTTGGCGAGCGTGCCTTCGGCCGTACGCTGAGCGAGCTCCGCAGGTGGCAGCGCGGTGACCGTCGCGGCGGCCGATCGGAATGCCTTCACCCGGTATGTCGCCTCGTTGGCGCGCTCCAACAGGAACGCGATGCGTCGCAGGTCAGCGGCCGGATCACGAGATGCCATGCCGCCCAGCGTAGGCCGTGATCGGCTTTTCCCCGCGGTTGTCCACAGACCCCGTCACCCGGTTTCCCGCGGTTGTCCACAGGCCCGCCGAACGGGGTTGCCCAGCAGAGATCGGGGTCGGTATCTTCCTCGCGCCGCGGGCCGGAACCCACGGTGTCATGGGGGAAGGAACGACCGATGTTTCGTGCTGCCGCGTCCGTGGTGATGCTGCTCGGCTTTTATGTCGTCGCGCTGATCCAGCTCGCCGCCGTGCTCGCCTTCGTCGTCTGGGCAGCGATGTCGCACCACGCCGCGGCCGGCATCAAGCTCGGCCTGCCGCTGCTCCTCGCGGTCGGCGCGACGGCCGTCGGGCTGTGGCGCGCCATCCGCACCCAGCCCGAGCCGATGCACGGGCTCGTCGTCACCCCGCAGGCCGCCCCGGAGCTGTGGCAGACGGTGCACGCCCTGGCGAGCGAGGTCGGCACCCGGTCGCCGGACGAGATCCGGCTGGTGCCCGAGGTCAACGCGGCTGTCGGCGAGGACACCAAGCTGCTCGGCCTGATCGGCGGCCGGCGCCGGCTCTACCTGGGAATGCCGCTGGTGCAGACGCTCTCCGTGGACCAGCTCCGCTCGGTCGTCGCCCACGAGCTCGGTCACTACTCCGGCCGGCACACCCGGCTCGGCGCTGTCGCCTACCGGGGCCGGCTCGCGATCGGCGGCACGATCAGCCGGATCGGGCGCTGGAACCCGGTCGGCATCGTGTTCCGCGGCTACGCGCGGCTCTACCTGCTCGTCGACAACGCCGCCTCGCGGCGCCAGGAGCTCGACGCCGACCGCGCTTCGGTGCGGGTCGCCGGCCCGCAGGTGGCGATGTCCGCGCTCCGCGAACTGCCGGTCATCGACGCGGCCTGGGACTTCTACTTCGGACGGTACGTCGTCCCGGGATGGGAAGCCGGGTACGCGCCGGACGACGTCTTCGGCGGCTTCGGCCAGCTGGTCGCCGCCCGCGGGGACGAGCTCGCCAAGCTCCGCGACAAGGAGCCGGAGAAGCACAAGTCGCGCTGGGACACCCACCCGTCGACGGCGGAACGGATCGCGGTGATGGGTACGGCGCCCCAGCAGCCGCACCCGGTGGACGGCCGTCCCGCGGCGGCGCTGCTGCCGTCGATCCACGAGGCCGGCATCGCCCTGCAGCGCGAGGTCGTCGACGTATCCGACCGGCGGGTGCTCCCGTGGCCGCAGTTCACCGCGGCGACAGCCACGGCCCGGCTGCAGCGCACCGCCGACCGGTTGTTCCGATCGCTGGGCCGCCTCACCGGCACCCCGGACCCCGGCCTGGGCACGCTGTTCGCCCTCGTCGAGGCCGGGCGCCTGGGTGAGCTGGCGGAGGAGTTCTTCCCGAACATCGCCCCCGAGGAGGCCGCACTCAAGTTCGCCGGCCTGATGGACGTGCTGTTCATGCTGGCGGCGATCCGTTCGGGCACGGCCTTCTGGCAGCAGTCGTGGTCGGGTCCGGCGCGGCTCATCGACGCCGACGGTTCGGAGCTCGACTTCGAGGAGATCGCCAAGCTCGCGGTCTCGCCGGGAACCCTGGAGGAGGCCCGGGCCCGGCTGGCCGACCGCGGCGTACGCATCGAGTCCGCCGGCATCATCGAGCGCAAGGCCACGGCGAACGGCTCCGACGTCATCGCCGCCATGGCCAACCTGAAGGTCGACGGCGCGCACACCGACCTGGTGCTGCTGGACCGCGGCTTCGTGTTCGTACCGGGGCCGAAGTCGACCGACAACGGCAGGAAGCGGCTGCAGGAGCTGCTGTCGTCGACGTCGGTCGAGCAGCTGGCGGCCGGCTGCCGGTTCATGCCGTTCGAGGAGGTACGCGGGACGAGCATCACGAAGCGGACACCGGTCAAGGCGGACTTGCAGCTGCACGACGGCACGGTGGTCGCCCTGGAGGAGCGGTGGACCGGGGAGCAGCTCGGGGACAGCCGGGACACCCTTCTCGGAGTCCTCGACCGACTCGGTGGCCGACCCGAGAGCTGAACCAGCTGGCGGCAGCCGCCAAGGCCGGGACGCGGGGCGCGTAAGCCGGCCCGGGGGCCGCGGCCGGAGGTCAAATGCCGAGCGTCAAGGGTCGTCGGTCAGATCAGCCCTTCGCCGGAGCCGCGGACGGCGGCAAGGCTGACCGTTGACGGTCCTTGCGCCGACCGGCTCGTGGGTTTCCGCCGCCCCGTCCGCCTAAATTGCGCCATAAGCGATCCAAACGCCCGCCCGAGCATCCACCGCTCGGACTTTCCCACGCTCTTGTCCACTTCGTGAGACAACTTGAGTGATCGTGCGAATACCCTCCGCAACCTCACCCCGTTACGTGACGTATTCGTTACCCACCAGTAATACGCTCTGGGCGAAGGAGCGTACTCCATTGTGGAACTCTCAGGCCAGGCGGGCTCATCGCCCCCGGAACCCGTCCAGCGTGCCCGCCTGCGGTGCTCCTCAGCAGTCGAGTGGCTGCTCGCAGGGGGTGCGCGGGCATGTACGGCCTGCTAACCCCCGGGGTCCATCGTCCGATCAGACGAGCCAACTCTGACCCTAAGAAAGGGGTCGCATGATTATTTCCCGGATAGATTGACCCGGATCGGTGCGCCCGCACGGCTACGGAGGGTAGCCGCCAAAACGGTCTATCGCGGATGCATGGCGGAGGAATTGGGCAATGTCAGTCTCGGTGGATAACCGGCGAACCCGGACTCGCTCCGTGCTCGCGGCTGTTTTGACGCTTTTGATACTCGTGCCGGCGGGCATCCTGTTCGCCCGGGTCTGGGACGACGTCTCGGCCCGCAAGGACAGCACCCGGCTCGAGCAGAAGGGCGTCGAGTACCTCACCGCCCTCGGTCCGCTCGTCAGTGCTCTGGCCGAGGCGCAGTCCTCGGCGCTGTCCGGCGTGACGAGCGCACCCGGTTCGCTGACCGCCGCTGTCACCGGGGTCAACGCCGTGGATCAGCGTCTCGGTGGCGACCTGCGTACGCGGGACCGGTGGACCGGGCTGAAGCAGAAGATCGAGCTGCTGCCCAAGGCGACCGGCGGCTCGATCGCCGTCTTCCAGGCCCACGTCGAGGTCACCGACCTGGCGCTGGCGCTGTACGACTCGGTTCGCAACAACTCGGACCTGATCCGCGACCCGGACAACGACCTCTCGCACCTGCAGCAGGCGGTGGCCGTCGAGCTGCCCGCCACGGTCGTGCAGGTGAGCCGGATGGGCGACCTCAGCCAACTCGTCGCCAAGGCGAACGCCCAGCAGCAGGCGCAGCTCAGCCCGCAGTTCGGCGCCGCTGTGCTCGAGGTCAACACCTCCGTCAACAGCCTCACCGACAATCTGCAGGCGGCTGTCGACGACACCAACAGCCCCACGCTGAGCGGCAACCTGGTCAGTGGCCTGGACACGTTCCGCCGCGGCGTCGAGTCGTTGACGCGGGGGGCCAACCCCGGGGGCGCCCCGAATGCGGCGACCATGGCGACCGCGCAGAGCCAGCTGCAGGTGTCGTTGGCGAACCTGGCCGGGATCACGACGCGGGAGATGTCGCGTCTGCTGGATGACCGGCTCGACACCCTCGACTACCGCACGATGGAGGCGCTCGCCGCCGCCGGTGCGGCCATCCTCCTCGCCCTGGCCGCGATCGTCCTGCGGCTGACTGCCCGTCGGCGGACGGCCGCGGCGCCCTCGCCGGCGCGGGTTCCGGGTGAGACCACCCGGGACATGACGGTCGGCCCCCCGGGTGGGGACTTCGGCGGAGCGATGCCGGTGTACGGCGACGCCACCCAGACACGGCGGGAGCGTTCCGGTGCTCTTCGGTAGGTTCCGCATCCTGGGCAAGCTGACGCTGCTCATCCTCGTACCGTTGATCGGCGTTGTCGCCCTTGCCGTGCCGATCGTCGCCAACCGCATCGGCGTCGCCCGTGACGCCCAGGCCACCTCGGACGCGGTGCAGCTGGCCACCCAGGTGGGTTCGGCCGTGCAGGAGCTCCAGGAGGAGCGTCTGCTGTCGGTGGGTTACCTCTTCGGCCTGATCCAGGAGCCGGAGCTGGCGGTGCAGAGCGCCAAGGCGACCGACCGCATCCAGGGGCTCAAGAGTCTCGACCAGCCGCTGTCGAAGGGCCTGCGCAGGGCCGTCGACGACGTCTCGCGGCTGTCCAGCACCCGGGCCAACGTGATCAACCGGACCATCCGCCCGGACCTGATCGTCACCGAGTTCACCGCCGTGGTCACGCCGATCATCAACGAGCTCGCGCTGGCCCAGAAGGCCGACCTGAACACCTCGGCGGGCCGGCAGGTGTACGCGCTGGAGCAGGCCCTGCGCACCGACGACATGATCAGCCAGGCGTCCGGCTACCTGACCGCCGCCGTGGTGACCAGGAACGCGGCCATGGTCGGGCTGTTCTACTCGACGCTGGTGCAGCTTCAGCTGCTGATCGTCAACTCGCAGCCGTACTTCACCGACGCTCAGTACAAGCTCTATCTGGGCGCTCAGCAGGCGTTCGCGTCGCGGGTGGGCGACCGGTTCCTGGTCGAGGCGGCCACCGATCCCGACTCGGCGGTCAAGCTGCTGGAAGTCCGGACGCTGTTCCCCTCGCTGCGGTCCACCATCGTGCTCGGTGGCTTCGTGGAGAAGCGGGTCGCAGCGGACGTGGACACGGCCGTGACCGAGAGCCGCAACTCGGCGCTGCGCACGGCCGCCCTGGTCGGTGGCGGCTCGCTCCTCCTGCTGCTGCTCGTGATCGCGCTGTCGCTGTTCATGGCCCGCGCCGTCGCCCGGCCGCTGCGCCGCCTCACCACCTCGGCGGACCGGATCGCCCGCGCCGCCGAGGCCGAGCTGGAACGCGTGGCGGACGACGATGCCGAGGTGGCTCGCCCGATCCGTCTCGACCCGGTCGACGTGGAGGCCCGCGACGAGATCGGCGACCTGGCCCGCGCGTTCGACCGGGTGCAGACCACCGCCGCCCGGCTGGTGGAGCGCCAGGTGCTCGGCCGCCGCAACGTCGCGCAGATGTTCGGGCACGTCGGGCGGCGTACCCAGAACCTGGTCGGCCGTCAGCTGGCCCTGATCGACAACCTGGAACGCCGGGAGACCGACGGCGACCGCCTGCGAGACCTGTACCGGCTCGACCACATGTCCAGCCGGCTGCGGCGGAACGCGAGCTCGCTGGTCGTGCTCTCCGGTGGGGCCGGCGCGAACGACCACATGGCGCCGCTGGCGCTCTCCGACGTCGTACGCCTCGCCCTCGGTGAGATCGAGGACTACACCCGGGTCGACGTGGAAGTGCCCGAGGAGCTGGTGGTCGTACCGGCAGTCGTGGCCGACCTGACGCTGCTGCTCGCGGAGCTGATGGAGAACTCGACGTCGTTCTCCCCGCCGCACACCCGGGTCACCGTCAGCGCGGCGGAGCTGCGCGGCGGCGCCCGCCTCGCGATCGAAGACCACGGCCTGGGCCTGTCGCCGGAGCGGCTGGCCGAGGAGAACGCGCGGCTGACCCGCCGTGAGCGCCTCGACCTGGCACCCACCGAGGTGCTCGGCCTCTTCGTGGTCGGCCGCCTCGCCCGCCGGCACGGCATCGAGGTCACGCTGACCGATACGCCCGAGGGGGGCGTGACGGCCTGGGTGGACCTCGCCCCGGCCCACCTGCTGGCGCGGCCGGAGCCGCTGCCCGCCGAGCTCGCGCCGATCCAGGCGACCGTGCCGAGCAGCCACACCGAGTTCGCCCCGCTGATCGCCGGCGGGTCGGTGCGGCACGCGCCGGGCAGCACCCAGCCCTTCGACGCCAACGTGCTCAACCGGGCCACCCGGACGCTCGAGGTGGCGCGGTCGTGGAACGCCTTCTCGGTGCGGCCCACCGCGCCGCAGCTGGAGGCCGTCCCCAGCACCGTGGTCGAGCACGCGGCGATCTACGAGACCACGCCGGTGGCGGGACGCTTCCCGGCGGCGGTGCACGAGCTGCCGGCGGCCCCGATCGCCGGGTCGGCACACCCGGACACGCCACGGCAAAGGCCCGAGCCGCAGCAGACCGCGTACCACATGCCCGTACCGCAGCAGCCCGTACCGCCGGCTGTCGTGCCGCAGCCGCGCACGAGCCCGGAGGCGCGCAACGGCTCGGCGGCCCCGCTGCGCCGGCGGGTGCCCGGCTCCCAGCTGCCGGCCGAGACCGGACCGAAGCTGCCCGCCGCGCCGCCCACCTCGGACGACGCGCTCGCGGCCCGTGAGGCCTTCGAAGCCTTCGAGGCGGGCGTGTCCCGCGCCCAGTGGGACGTCATCGAGCAGGACATGGCCGCGCCGCCGGCCGTGGGGCATGCGCCGCTGACCCGGCGGGTGCCGGGCGCGACGCTGCCGGTGACCGAGCCCAGGAATCCGACCCCGCCGGCCGCGCCGGCCCAGCCCCTCGATCCGGAGGCCGCCCGGGCCCTGATGGAGCAGTTCGAGTACGGCGTAGCCCGGGCACTGCACGAAACCCAGCCACAACCCGAAGGACAACCGCGATGACTTCCCCTTACTCCACTGACACCGGCAACGGACGCGACTATGCGCAGTCGCAGCTCAGTGCGGAGGCGAAGACCTTCAACTGGCTGCTCGACTCGTTCACGTCCGGCACCGCGGGCGTCGTCGAGGCCATCGCCGTCTCCTCGGACGGTCTGCTGATGGCGATGTCGGCGATCAAGGACCGGCCCAACGCCGAACGCCTCGCCGCGGTGGTCTCCGGCCTCACCAGCCTGGCCGGCGGCGCCGCCAGCTGGTACGCGCTGGGCAGCCTCAACCGCGTCATCATCGACATGGCCGACGGCTACCTGCTGGTGACAGCGATCAGCGCCGGTTCGGTGCTGGGCGTGATCGCGGACCGGACCGCCAACCTGGGCACCCTCGCGTACGAGATGACGCTCTTCGCCACCCGCGCCGGTGGTGCCCTGAGCCCGCGTCTCATCGCTGAATTGAAGAACGCCGTTCAGCAATGACCTACCCGGCCGACTCCGACGACCCGGACCTCCCGGCGACCCCCGGTGTTCGGCCGTTCCTGCGCAACACGGGTCCCGGCGCGCGGTACGAACCGACGCCGGCCCCGGTCTCCGGGCCCGTGCCCGGGGACCCGCCCGAGGAGCACCCGACGTCGTTGCGGCCGTTCGTCATCACGTCCGGCCGCGTCGCCGGACAGGACGCCGGCATCGGGCTGGAGACGCAGGTCAGTGCCCTCCCGGGGGCGTTGACCACGCGGCTCTCGCCCGAGCAGCGGGCCATCGTCCAGCTCTGCGCCGAGCCGCTGTCGGTGGCGGAGATCTCGGCGCGGCTCCGGATGCACTTCGGCGTCACCCGAATCCTCGTCGACGACCTGCGGGCCGCCGGGCACCTTGACGTTCATGTGTTGGAGAGCGACTTCCCCGACCCCGAGACCATCATGCGAGTAATCCGTGGGCTTCGATCCATCTCCTGAGCGCCGCGTCGTCGGCACGGCGCGCGTACCCGGCGCGCCGCAGAAGACTTCACCGCCGGTGCCGGTCAAGATCATCGTGGCCGGCGGCTTCGGCGTGGGCAAGACCACGACCGTTGGCGCCATCTCGGAGATCTCGCCGCTGACCACCGAGGCGGAGATGACGACCGAGTCGGTCGGCGTCGACAACCCGAACCAGGCGACCGCCAAGACCACCACGACCATCGCCATGGACTTCGGCTGCGTCACCATCGACCAGACGCTGAAGCTGTACCTCTTCGGCACCCCGGGGCAGACGCGCTTCTCGTTCATGTGGGACGACCTGGTCCGCGGCGCCCTGGGCGCGCTCGTCGTGGTCGACACGACCCGGATCGACGACTGCTACCCCGCCGTGGACTACTTCGAGCGCGCCGGGCTTCCGTTCGTCGTCGGCGTCAACAGCTTCAACGGGCAAGTCGGCTACAACCTGGACGAGGTGCGCTGGGCGCTCGCTGTGCGTGACGACGTACCGGTGCTTCAGTTCGACGCGCGATTCCGCGGTTCGGTGAGAGATGCCCTGCTCGTGGTGCTGGACCAGGCCCTCGACAAGGCCGTGCGAATGCGTTCGTCGTAAGGTGTGCGCCGATTCGGTGCGTACGCGGTTTCCAAACGGGCCGTTGAGCGGGCACAGTTGTACGGGGGCGACGGCGTTGACGGGAGGACGGTGACGTGCGAGGCGGACTTGACGACGCGCTCGACAGGCTGGCACGCCGCGATGAGCTGCGCCGACGCGCCGCCGGGGAGGCCACGGGCACCCCGCCGGCGGTGACGGAGCTGGTCGAGGCGATCGCCGCGGTCGTGGGCCGCAACCCTGAACTCGCCGTGACGGTCGGCGTCGAGGGCGCCGGCGAACCCGTGCTGCTGCATTTCGCCCTCGAGGACGGGATCGTGCAGGTCAACGCCGACAACTCGGTGGTGCGACGGGCTGCCGAGCCGCAGGACGTCGAGGTCATCGACGTCGACCCGGAGCCCGAGCCGGCGGGCTACTCCTACGAGGAGCAGGCCCCCGACCACGGGCAGGACACCCGCCGGATCAATTACCAGGACCGCGGCCAGCACCGCTACGACGAGGCGGCCCCGCAGCCGCACCCGTTCGCCGCGGCCCCGCCGCCCCCGGTGCCGCCGCAGACCCGCCGGGTCCAGGCCGATCAGCACCGTGCCCCGCAGGAGCCGCCCGCCGCTCAGCGCATGCCCACCCCGCTGCCCGAGCCGGTTCCGCTGCGGGTCAACGAGGAGGAGACGGAGATGGCGGCCAAGCGTCTGGCCGCCATGCTCCGCGAGGACCCGTCACTGCTGAGGGCTCAGGACTGATCCCGAAGCGACAACGCGGCGGAGCTCAGCTGCGGACGACGACCTTCTTACCGGAGGCTGTGACCGCATACGAGACGGTCTTGTGCGTCCACGGGTTCGTCGCGTAGACGCGTACCCCGCCACGCACGTCCTTCACCTTGATCATCTTCAGCTGTGCCTTGGTGTTGAACATCGACCCCACCCGACGCACGGCCTTGCGCAGCGACGCGACCTTCACCGTTGACCCTCGTGCCGCCAGGCGCGCCTCCGCGGCGCCAGCGTAGCTGACCTGCTTGACGGCAGCCGGCATTTGCAGGTACCACAAACCCCGCGTCAACTGCGGCGCGCCGATCACGGAGTTCGCCGCCGGCGGCGTGATCGTCTGCGGTGCATACGTGTACGTCAGCGCAATGGCGAAGCTGTCCGCCTGGGCGCGCGCGCCGCTCAAAGTCCCGGCCGGACCGACCTGCAGCGTTGTGGTCTGGCCATCGACGACCTGAACGTAATCGGCGGACCCATCGTCGTGCACGGTCTTCGTACCCGCGTGATCGACGTCGTCGCTCAGCACCACGGCCGGTGTCGGGGCGTCATCCTTGAGGTACTTGGCGAGAGTGAGTGACCCGTCTGGGGTGAATACGTACTTGACGGTGGGACGGCCCATCATCTTCACCGCGGCCCGGGACGCCCGGTCGGGCAGTGTGCGGTAGAGGCCCTTACCAGCGACCGCGTACCCGGCCTCCTGACTTCCGGCGAGGCGGAACTGGTCGTAGGCGATGCCGCGCGACGGGTCGACGCGGTACGAAGCGGACCCCGACATCGAGGTACCGGTAATCGTGACGTCGGCCCGCCAGCCGGCTGCGGCCGCGGCCGTGGACGCGGTAGCCACCGGCTTCAAGGCCGCGACCATCTGCGCCGCGGACAGCCGTGTCGTCGTGTCGGCGGCGTACGCGGCGCCGGGCGCAATCGACAGGCCACCAGCCAGCGACACCGCGGCCATCAAGAGAACGGACCGGGACGTACGCAAATCCACCACTCCTAGCAATGAGATGACGCGCCTGATCAGCGCAGCGGCACCCACCATCGGTTGCCTGGCGCAAGCCACGCTCGGAGTCGTCTCAAGATCTAGGCAAGAGGCGGCCTGGCGAGCAGGATCGCCTTCTCCACCGCGCCGACCCGGTCGGCCAGCAACCCGACCGCGCCGACGGCCCGGGTCATCGGGTCGTCCTCCGCGCCGCCGAGCGCCTTCTCCCGCAGGTACGCGGCCTTGACCTCGGCCCACCGCGCCGCCTGTTCCGGGGTGAGCCGCCCGCGCAACTCGGCGAGCTTGAGCAGGTTGGCCTCGGCGCCGGTCGTCAGCGTCTGCGCCTCACCGAGGTAGTGGTCGTCGACCACGGCCTCCAGCTCGGCGTCGTTCATTACCGGCACGATGCGTTCGGCGAGCTTGTTCATGTTGCGGTACGAGCCCTGCAACTTGAACGGCGGCTCGGTCCGCGACGCGTCGGCCTGGCCGGCCGAGGCGATGTACGCCTTGTTGTTGCGCAACACGATCCGCTGCACCAGCCGCATCTTGCGCAACACCGACAGCACCTGCTCGAGCTCGGTGGGCGAGTACGCGTGGCTGAGCCGGTCGGGGCGTACGGAGTCGTCGCCCTCGGCCAGGCGGACCAGCAGCGGCAGGTCGGCCCGGTCGCGGGCGGACAGCGGCGCCAGCACCGGGTTGGAGGTGAGGGCGTTCTCCAGGTACGACATCTCGAACGCCTCCTCCCGGCCGCTGAGCACGTCGCCGAGGTTCCAGACGTCGGCCCGGTTGGCGAGCATGTCCGGGATCCGGAAGCGCGTGCCGCTCTCGGTGTACGGGTTGCCGGCCATGCACACCGCGAACCGCTTGCCCCGCAGGTCGTACGTGCGGGTCCGGCCCTCCCAGACGCCCTCCATCCGCCGCTGCGCGTCACAGAGCGAGATGAACTTCTGCAGCAGCTCGGGTGAGGTGTGCTGGATGTCGTCGAGGTAGAGCAGGACGTTGTTGCCCATCTCCAGCGCGAACGAGATCTTCTCGACCTCCTGGCGGGCCGTCGCGTCGGGCGCCTCGGCCGGGTCCAGCGAGGTCACCTCGTGGCCCAGGGCCGGGCCGTTGACCTTCACGAAGACCAGGCCGAGCCGGTTGGCGACGTACTCCATGAGGGTCGTCTTGCCGTAGCCGGGCGGTGAGATCAGCAGCAGCAGGCCGGACTGGTCGGTGCGCCGCCCGTCGCCGGTCGCGCCGAGCTGCCGGGCCAGGTTGTCGCCGATCAGCGGCAGGTAGACCTCGTCCAGCAGCCGGTTGCGCACGAACGCCGACATCACCCCGGGCTTGAACTCGTCCAGGCGCAGGCGGTCACGTTCGGCCTGGGCGAGGGCGGTCCGCTTCTTCTGGTACGCCCGGTACGCCGGCACCCGCTCCGCACGGAACAGCCGGGTCGCTGCGAGGAAGTCGTCCAGGCGTACGGTCAGCTTCCCGTCGACGATCCGCGGGTGCTGGGACAGCAGCCCGGACACCGTCTCGCTCACGGCGGCCGCGGAGTCGTACCGGGTCAGCGCGGTGCCGGTGAGCTCGATCGCGACGGCCTCGGCCACGTCGCTCACGTCCCCGGACTCCGGGTTGGCCCCGTGGTACGCCGACAGCCACGCGCGCACGAGCTGCTTGCGGGCGGCCGGGTCGGCTTCGAGCGCGCGCAGATCGTCCGCGTAGCTGCGGGCGGGTCCGGCGGTCAGCGCCCGGTGGAAGCGGTCGAGGAAGGTCCGGGCGGTCGCGCTAGTCACGAAGCCGGCCGGCGAGGCGGCAAGCTCCTCGACCAGATACTCGCCCACCACCCGGTCCGCGCCGGCCGCGACGGCCAGGGCGTCGCACAGGTCGGCGAGGTCCTGCCCGGCGCCGAACAGTTCCCGCGCCCGGACGAGCGAGGCCGCCCGCACCGACCAGGACGTCTGCTCGGCCGCGGGGAGTCCGGCCCAGAAGAGCTGCGCGGCGGCCCGCACCGGCGCCGGGTAGCGCAACAGGCCCGCCGCGGCGTGCAGGCGGATCACCGCGCCGAGGATCAGCGTCGCGTCGCTGTCGTGCACGCCGCGCTCGTAACCCTCGTCGTAGCGGGCCTCGGCTCCCCGGCGTACGAGAGCATCGAGACTGCCGTCAGCCTGGGCCGTGGGGTTCTCGGCGAAAAGGCTCGCGGCCAGGTGCTCGGCGCGGGACAGGTCCTTGGACTCGGACACCAGCGGCTGGTCCCAGAAGGGGCGGGTGGCCAGGAAGGCCTCGTCGCGGACCGGCGCCCGGTAGTCCGTGCCGGTAACGGCGAACGCCAGCTCGTCGCCGTCCGGCACCAGCGTGAGGTCGATGGCCTGGGTGTTCACCGCGAACGTGTGCCGGCCGAGGGTGATCGTGCTGCCGTCCGCGCCGTACAGGTCGAGCCGGTCGCGTAGAGCCCGGCCGGCCTCCTGTCGAGCGGCCTTGACCCGCCCCTCCAGCTCCTCGGCGCGGACCGTGTCGCCGAGGGTACGCAGCTCGTCGGCGACCTTCCGCAGCTTGCCGACCATGGGATCGGTGGCGAAGTACGTGTTGACGTCGTCGACCGTGCCGAGGCTCGCGACCCGGCGCTGGACGCTGGCGAGAGTGCGTTGCGCCGAGTCGAAGAGCCGGTCGGCCCGCCGGGCCCGCTCGTCCAGCAGGGCCTGCCGGCGCGCGGCGAAGGCCTCGTAGACCTCGGTCCGCTTGGCGCCGAGCTGGTCGATGAAGTCGTCGAAGTCGCCGAACCGGGACTCGAGCGCCTCCACCTGCAGCATCAGCTTGGCGAGCTGTTCGTCGCAGCGTTCCGGGGTGTCGGCGGCGGACAGCGCGGCCGTCACCGACTGGGTCAGCAGCGCGAACTCGGCGGCGAACGCTGCGCGGCCCTCGACGGCGGCGAGCTCGCGCCGGCGGGCGTCGAGCGTGGCCCGGGCCCGGTTGACGCCGCCGAGCACCTCGCCGATGCGCTCGAGGATGGCGACCCGGACGGTAGCGTCGGCGATGTCGAGCCCGCCGACCACCTCGGTGACGACCTGGAGGCCGTCGGCCTGCTCGGTGAGCCGCTCGGCGACCGGTACGGCCTCCGCCACGGTCGCGATGGCGGCCGCGTCGGCCACGAGCTGGTCGACGGACTGCTGGTAGCCGGCGAAGGCGTCCTCACGCTGAAGGAAGTCGACCGCCCGCCGCGCGGTGGAGTCCACCTCGGCGGACAGCTCTGCGGCGAGGTCGTCCAGCCGGGCGGTGTCGACGTACCGCAGCTCCCGGAGGGTCACGATGCGGCCCTGGGCATGGCGCAGTGCGGCGAGCTGACGGATCCA
Organism: Actinoplanes sp. NPDC051475; assembly: GCF_040689425.1. Taxonomy (NCBI): domain Bacteria; kingdom Bacillati; phylum Actinomycetota; class Actinomycetes; order Micromonosporales; family Micromonosporaceae; genus Actinoplanes; species Actinoplanes sp. NPDC051475. The sequence continues at coordinate 98,920 of NZ_JBFAZZ010000018.1, read as the reverse complement.
GGCGTCGGTGGTGGTCGGCACCTCGCCGCGCGCCCGGCGGATCAGCGACATCGTCGCGGCGCCCGCCTCGTCGACGGCCTTGGCCGCCTGCGCGGTCAGCTCCTGCACCGACTCGAACTCGTCGAGGACCTGCTCGGCGGTGGCCCGCACCTCGGCGAGCGGCGTCCGCAGGTCTTCCAGCTCGGCCTCGGACAGCCAGTGGTACTGGTCGAACAGGCGCGTGCAGGCGGCGATGATCGCCTCGAACACCGCGCCGGACGGGGTCATCTCGTCGATCATGCGGGACACCGACAGGGCGTCCGCGATGCCGCGTACCAGATCGGCGTTGCCCACCCGGTCCAGCGGGCCGGTGCCGACCGGCTGGGCCGCGGCGAATGTGTCCGAGACGTACGGCGTCTGCCAGACCTGCATCGGGTGGACCCGGGCCGGCTCGTCGGAGACGGCCCGGAAGGCGACCAGCGTGCCGTCGTCGAACAGCGAGTAGCCGTGGCACGGGATCGGAGTCGCGACCTCTTTGCGGATCACGTTGTACGGCAGCAGCAGATACCGCCCGGCGGCCCGGGCGTGGAAGACGTAGAGCACGTCCTCGCCGTTGACCGAGCGCACGACCCGCTCGAACTCCAGCTCCGCGACGTCGGCGTCGAACGTCTTCGCGATGCCGGTGGCCAGGTAGTAGCCGCCGGGGAAGATCAGTCCCTGGTCCTCCGGCAGCCGCTGGCAGGCCTGCCCGATCCCGTCGAGGCGAACCACGTCGCGGGTGCGGGTGTTGAAGACCAGATACCGGTACGTGGTCTCCTTGTACGGCAGCACGCGCAGCAGGATCAGCGGGCCGATGCGGGCGTACGCGATCTCCGCGTCGGCGAGGCTCTGCAGCGGCTCGTCGACGGGCTCGGAGAAGATGCCCTCGCCGTCCTCGGTGTTGTTCTCCACCTTGACGGTGAGCGTGCCGCCGACCGTCTCGACGAACACCTGCTCCTCGATCGACACGTGCGGGTGCCGGCCGAGGATGTGCTGCTCGCGGGTGGTGAGCGTCCACTCGAAGTCGTGCGAGGGCGGGAAGACGTGGTCGCGTTCGCCGCGGTTGTCGACGTACGCGACGGACCCGTCGGTGTCCACCCGCCAGCGCAGCACCTTGAGGTCGTCGGCACGGGCGCCGGTCTGGAAGACCGCGAGCAGCAGACCTTCCAGCCGGCGCAGCTGGAGCAGGTGCGTCTCCCGGTAATAGCGGTACAGCTCGGCGAAGTCGCGCTGGAACGTCGCGTCGTCGAGCAGACCGGGCAGCGTCGCCGGCTGGAACTTGCCGTCGGCGAACCCGTGCACGGCGAACACGTCGTCGACCGTCGTCTCGGTGCGCAGCCCGATGAAGACGTTGTAACCGAACAGCATCGAGCCGCCGACCTGCACGAGGTCGCGCGGGACGCAATTGTTCTCGGTACGGATCCGCTCCGAGCCGAGCAGCCGCATCTGCTGCCCGCCGAACGTCTCCATCCGGCGGGCGTTCAGCGCCTCGGCGCGGCCGGCCAGCTCCTTGGCCTGCGCGCCCAGCCGGGCGCGCAGGACCTCGTACGTGCCGGCGTCGAGCGTCTCCGTGGTCGCCGCGGTCACCGTGCCGCCGGGACCTTGGCGTCGGCCAGGCCCATCTCGCGGGCGGCCGCCAGCAGTTCCTTGAGCTTGCCGGAGTCCCCGTTGCCGGCCTTGATCTGCTGGGTGAGGAACGCCGACAGGGTCAGGTTGGCCACGTCACCGGTGTTCACCGAGCCGATGACCCGGCCCAGGTCGTCGGCGAAGTTCGCCGAGCCGTCGAGGTAGCGGGCGCCCAGGCCCTGGATGACGTCGGAGTGCTGGACGAAGCCGTCGATGCTCTTGCCCATCGTGATCGAGCCGACGAGCTTGTCGAAGAAGATCGAGTCGCCGCCGACGATGTCGATGTCGGCCTTCTCCAGGCCGGTGGCGATGAGCGTGGCCTGCGCCTCGGCGATGTCCTTCTGCACGTTGATGCCGGCGAGGCGGATCTCCTTCTCCATCTCGAGCCGGAGCCGGTACTCCTCGTGCCCGCGGCTGGCGTCGTCGAGTGCCGCCATCGCGCCGGCCTTCTCGTGCAGGCCCTCGGCCTCGCCCTTGAGCTTCTCGCGGATCGCCTCGGCGGCGACCAGCGCCTTCTCGCGAGCGACGGCGGCCTCGGCGCGGCCGGTCTTCTCGACCACCTCGGCGTTGACCCGGCCCGTCTTCTCGATCACGTCGGCGTTGCGTTCGCGCACCTGCACGTCGGCGAGGCCCGCGGCGGCCGCCTCGGCCTGCGTACCCTCGGCCAACCGGATCTTCGCCCGGGCGTCCAGCTCCGCGGCCTGCTGGCGGGCCTCCGCCAGCAGCAGCTCCTCGCGGGCCTTGAACTTCGCGGCGGCCTCGGCCGCCTCCGCGGCCTTGATGTCCTTGACCAGGGCCTCCTGCGCCTCGGCCTCGGCGTTGATGATGACCGCCTGACGGGTACGCTCCGCCTCCTCGACGACGCGCAGCCGCTTGATGTTCTCCTCCTGCTCGGCGACCGTCTTCTCCACCGCGATGCGCTCGCGGATCACCTCGGCGATCGCGCGCTTCTCCGCCTCGACCTCCTTGTTCTTGGAGATGGTGGAGAGCTCGGTCTCCCGCTCACGACCGATCACCTCGAGCATCCGGTCCTTCTCGATCCGCTCGGTCTCGATGGCGATGACCCGCTCGCGGTTCTTCTCGGCGACCGCGATCTCGCGGGCCTTGTTCTCGTTCTGCACGCCCAGCTGCTGTTCGGTGCGAAGGTGGGCGCCCTCGGCGCGGAGCCGCTCCTCGGCCTGCGCCAGCTGGATCTCCGCCTCCTCGCGGGCCCGGATGGTCTCGATCTCCCGGCGCTGCTTGATCTCCGCGTCGGCCTGGCGGCGCTCGAGCTCGAGGATCGCCTCCTTGGCGTCCACGTTCTGCCGGGTGATCTCCTTCTCCTCGTTGCGCCGGAAGTCGTTGGTGCGCACCGACTCGATCGCGGTCAGCTCGGTGATCTTCCGGATGCCCTGCGCGTCGAGGATGTTCTTCGGGTCGAGCGAGCTCATCGGCGTCTGCTCGAGGAAGTCGATGGCCGCGTCCTCGAGGCTGTAGCCGTTGAGGTCGGTGCCGATCACCTCGATGATCTGGTCCCGGAACTCGTTGCGCTTGGTGTAGAGGTCGACGAAGTCCAGCTGCTTGCCAACGGTCTTCAGCGCCTCGGAGAACTTCGCGTTGAACAGCTCCTGCAGCGTCTGCTCGCTGCTGGCCCGGGTGGTGCCGATCGCCTGCGCGACCTTGATGACGTCCTCGGTCGTCTTGTTGACGCGCACGAAGAACGTGATCCGGATGTCCGCGCGGATGTTGTCGCGGCAGATCAGGCCCTCACGGCCGGTCCGCGAGATCTCGATCGTCTTGACCGAGATGTCCATGGTCTCGGCCTTGTGCAGCACCGGCAGCACGACCGCACCCGTGAACGTGACGTCGACGCGGCGCACCTTGGAGACGATCAGCGCCTTGCCCTGCTCCACCTTGCGGAACATGCGGCTGAGGAAGAACACGACGCCGAGCGCGATGAGCAGCACCACGGCGACGAGCACACCGAATCCGGTGGAGATCACGTCCATGTAAGAGCCTTCGGTTTAGGAGTTAGCGATATCGGCGGGGACGATCCAGAAGAAGTCGCCGTCGGGATCCACGTCGTAGAGCAGGCCTACGGTGCCGGCCCGCAGTTCGTCGTCGCCGGCCTGACGGACCTGCACGATCGCGGAGGAACCGTCGGGGGCGTGCACCTCGGCCTGGCCGAAGGTGCGGGTGACCCGCCCGGTGCGTACGACGCAGGTCAGACCGACGAAGTCGGCCCGCGACGGCTCGGTGCCGGCGGGCAGGAAACGCCTGATGAGCAGGACGGCCAGTCGCGTGACGACCCAGGCGGCCACGACGGCGCCGGCCAGCACGAGGGTGGCGGGGACGGCACCGAGCAGCGCCGCACCGGCCAGCGTGGCGAACCAGGCGAAGGCGATGAGCAGCGAGAGCACCACGGACACCGGCACGCCGCCGAGCCCGAGGAAGCCGAGGAATCCGCCCTCGCCGACGCCGTCGCCCTCGGGGTCCGCCCCGCCCACGACGACGACCAGCCAGTAGCCGATGACGACGATGAGGAGCGGGGTGAGTACGACGGTGGGGAAGCTGAGCACAGCCTCGAAGAACCCACCCATGGATCAGCCCCGCCCCCGTTGATGCGCCCGCAGGTGCTCTCCGCCCCCTGTGGCGGATCACCTGCTGCGGCGATGTCGATGATGACAGGCGCGTTCAACCGCGGCACTCGGCCGTCAGGACAGGATGTGGATCACCTCAGTCGTCGGTGAGGGCGAGGGTGTCCGGCAGGTCGAGCAGGACCTCGCGGCGGTCCGGGTCGCGCGTCGACTCCGCCTGGTCCTCGATGTAGTCGACGATCTCGTCGCGTTCGGCGTCCGAGAGGTCGTCGAGGCTGGCCGCCAGGTCGTCGAGGAGGGTCGTCGCCGTACGGGGGTCGATCTCGTCGTCGCTCGAGAGCTCGATCGACACCGCCAGGTCGACGAGCGCTCGCACCAGGATCCGGTTCACGCAGGCAGCATAGACCTCACGCAGAGTCACATGGAGTCACCGTCGCGCCACGATCCGCCGCGAACGGCGAACATCACCCACTGTAGTGACTTCCTCGCGAGCCGACAGAACGCGCGGGGCGCCTGACCCCTCCGCCCTCGTTGGCATTTCGCCCGTTTTGCGCTGACTGAGATGTCTGGCATGGGCCGATCGGGCGGACCGGCCCGTCGCTCCGGTGATCGCCCTTGTTTCACGCTGTGTAGCGACCTAATGTCCTAATACGTCCAGGGACGCGGCAAGCGTTACCCGGTCGACATGACAGACAGCAACGAAGGGAGCGTGGCCGTGACGGCATCCGACAGCTGGATCTTCGTAGTCGTCGGCTACGCGATCCTGCTCGCCTGGCCGGTCTCCACGCTCGGCCTGGTCAGCTTCGCCGTCCGTTACGCGGCGTCGCACCGCCAGGCCGTCGTCACCAGGTCGCTGGAGCGCGGCGACGGCACCCCCGAGCACTTCTGGATCATCGTCCCGGCGCTCAACGAGGAGGTCGTGGTCGCCAACACCGTCAACGCCGCGCTCTCCCTCGGCGGCCCCGGCGGCACGCTCGCCCGGGTCCTGGTCGTGGACGACGGTTCGGACGACCGCACCCCCGAGGTGCTCGCCGCCATCGACCACCCGCGGCTGACGGTCATGCGCCGGGAGCTGCCGGATGCGCGCAAGGGCAAGGGCGAGGCGCTCAACGCGGCGTACCGCTACATCGCTCAGCGCACCGCGGAGGACGGCGTCAGCCCGGACAAGGTGGTCATCGGCATCATCGACGGCGACGGCCAGGGCAGCCCCAACATCCTGCTCGAGATCTCCCGGATGATGCGCGACCCGCGGATCGGCGCCGTGCAGGTCCAGGTCCGGATCCGCAACCGCCACAAGCTCCTCGGCGCGGTGCAGGACCTCGAGTTCGGCGCGATCGTCAACGCCTGCCAGAGCCTGCGCGACACGATCGACACCGTCGGGCTCGGCGGCAACGGCCAGTTCACCCGCCTCTCCGCGTTGCTGGCTCTCGGCGACGCGCCCTGGTCGGCGTGCCTGGTCGAGGACCTCGAGCTGGGCCTGCGCATGCACCTCGACGGGGTCGGCATCCGCTACACCTCGCGGGCGTCGGTCACCCAGCAGGCCGTGGTCGACCTGCGCCGGCTCACCCGCCAGCGCACCCGATGGGCGCAGGGCAACCTGCAGTGCGCCCGGTACCTGCGCCGGCTGGCCCGCTCCGAGCGGATCGGGATCACCGCCCTGCTGGAGATGTTCCACTACCTGGTCTCGCCGTGGCTGAACGCCCTGGTCACCGTCGGTCTGCTCGGCGGCGTCTCGGTCGCCGTGATGGGCCTGCTGGCCGGACACCCGGTGCCGTACCTGCACTCCTGGGCGGACCTGGCGACCACCGGCGCGGTGTGGTTCTCGGTCACCTTCTTCCCCGGCTTCATCTGGGCGCTGGTGCACCGCTACCGGCTCCGCGACGAGGACCTGTCCCGGCTGCTCACCGCCGCGGCCGCGTACCCGATCTTCTTGCTCCTCGGACTGGTCGCGACCTACCGCGCCATCGTCCGCCAGGCCCGCGGTCAGCAGTCCTGGGCCAAGACCGAACGGCTCGCCGAAGAGCCGATCGCCGCACCCCTGCACCTCCCCGTCCCCGCCTGAGGCTCCCCCTCCTCGAAGTAAGGGCTCCCCCCATGTCACTGCCCGAAGTGCACCTGATCGGCGGCACCCGCCCCGAGGCCGTCAAGCTCGCTCCGGTCGTGCTCGCCATGCGCGAGGCCGGACTGCTCACCCCCGTCCTCGTCGCCAGCGGCCAGCACCCGGCCATGGTCGGCCAGGCCCTCGCCGCCTTCGGCCTCACGCCGGACGTCACGCTCCAGGTCGAGCGCGGCACCGGCACCCAGGCCGAGCTGCTCACCGAGATGATCCGCCAGCTCGACCGGCTGTGGGCCGACCGGGCCCCGGCCGCGGTGATCGTGCAGGGCGACACCACCACGAGCCTCGCCGGCGCGCTGGCCGCCTTCTGGCGCCGGATCCCGGTGGTGCACCTCGAGGCCGGCCTGCGCTCCGGCGACCTCGACTCGCCCTTCCCCGAGGAGGCCAACCGGCGCCTGGTCGCCCAGGTCGCCGCACTGCACCTGGCCCCGACGCCGCTGGCCGCGATGAACCTGCTCGACGAGAACATCGCCACCGGCGACGTCCTGATCGCCGGCAACACCGTCGTGGACGCCACGCTCGCCGTCGCCGGCCGCCGGCTGCCGTGGGAGAACCCGCAGGTCGCCGCCGCCCGGGCCGCCGCCGGGGACCGCCGGCTGGTGGTCGTCACCGCCCACCGGCGCGAGTCGTGGGGCGCGCCGCTGGACCGCATCCTGGCCGCCGTCCGCGAGCTGGTCAGCCGGTACGCCGACATCGACGTGATCCTCCCGAGCCACCCCAACCCGGCGGTACGCGCCCAGGTCGAGGCGGGGCTCGCCGGCCTCGAGCGGGTCACGGTCACCGACCCGCTGCCGTACCCGGACCTGTCGCGCCTGCTCTCCGAGGCGTACCTGGTGCTCACCGACTCCGGTGGCATCCAGGAGGAGGCGCCGTCGTTCGGCGTACCCGCCCTGGTGCTGCGCGACGTCACCGAGCGCGTCGAGTCGCTGCACGCCGGCTGCGCCCGGCTCGTCGGCTCCGACACCGACCTGATCGTCAAGGAGGCGGCCGAGCTGCTCGACAGCCGGGTCCGCCGCGACGCGATGACCGCCGGCGGCAACCCGTACGGCGACGGCCTCGCTGCACGGCGTACCGCCCAGGCCACCGCCGCCCTGCTCGGCCTCGCCGAGGCTCCCGAAGCCATGCCTGCCCTCGCTTCCACCGCCACTGTCACGTACGGAGCGTCCTTCTGATGCGTATTCGCAAATTCAGCCGCCGCGCTCTAGTCGCCGCCGGCGCCGCGCTCACCGCCACCGCCGTCCTCGGGGTCGGTGTCGTGAACGCCGACGCCGCCGAGCGCACCACCACGGCAGCCACAACGATCGCCACGAAGTCCGGCAAGGCCGCTCCCGGCGGCGGTACGGCGAAGACGCTCGTCCTGTACGACACCACCGGCCCGTACGGCTGGATGGGTGAGGTCTACGCGACCCAGACCGCGAACCTGACCTCGCACTTCGGCTCCTGGACCGCCGCTCCGGTGGCGAACTACAAGGCCAAGGACCTGGACCTGTACACCGCGGTGGTGTACCTCGGCTCGACCTACGACGAGGCGCTGCCGGCCGCGTTCCTGGACGACGTCGCCGCCACGAAGAAGCCGGTCACCTGGGTCTTCGACAACATCTGGCAGCTCACGTCGCGGGACGCGTCGTTCGCGGCGAACCACGGCTTCACCAGTGGCTTGTTCGACGACGCAGCGGTCGCCGAGGTCACCTACAAGGGCGCCGCGCTGACCCGTGACACGACGGACAAGTCCGGGATCATGAACCTGTCGATCAGCGACGCGTCGAAGGTCAAGACCCTGGCCTCCGCCGTACGCCCGGACGGCACGTCGTTCCCGTGGGCGGTGCAGTCGGGCAACTTCACGTACGTGGGTGAGATCCCCTTCGCGTACGTGACCCACGACGACCGCTACCTGGCCTTCGCCGACATGCTCTTCGACTCGCTCGGCGACACCGGCGTCTCCCGCGAGCGGCACCGCGCCCTGGCCCGGATCGAGGACGTCGGCCCCGACGCTGACCCGGCCGAGCTGCGCGCGATCGCCGACTACCTGTACGCCGAGAAGGTCCCGTTCAGCGTCGCCGTCTACCCGCGCTTCCGGGACCCGAAGGGCGTGCAGAACAACGGCAAGCCGCAGGACTACTCCCTGGTGCAGAAGCCGAAGGTGGTGGCGGCACTGAAGTACATGCAGCAGCGCGGCGGCACGCTCCTCATGCACGGCTACACGCACCAGTTCGGCAACGTCGCCAACCCGTACGACGGCATGAGCGCGAACGACTTCGAGTTCTACGCCGCGCACGTCGACGCCGGCGACAGCGTGATCTACGACGGTCCGGTCGCCGGTGACTCGGCCGCGTGGGCCGCCAGCCGGATCGCCGCCTCGGGCCTCACCTTCGCCCTCGCCGGCCTGGGCGTGCCCAGCACCTTCGAGTTCCCGCACTACGCCGGCAGCGCCGTCGACTACCAGACCGTGAACTCGATCCTGGGCAAGCGCTACGACCGTGGCCTGTACTTCCCCGGCGTCCTCACCGGCGGCAAGCTCGACTACGCCCGGCAGTTCGGCCAGTTCTTCCCGTACACCGTCCGCGACGTCTACGGCTCGGTGGTCATCCCGGAGAACATCGGCAACGTCGAGCCCGAGCCGTTCAACAACCACCCGGCCCGGCTCCCGGCCGACCTGCTCGCCTCGGCGAAGCGCAACCTGGTCGTCCGCGACGGCGTGGCGAGCTTCTTCTACCACCCGTACCTGGGCACCGACTACCTCAAGCAGCTCGTCCCGGGCATCAAGGCGCAGGGCTACAGCTTCGTGGCCGGCGACTCGATGCTCGCCAACTGATCGCGTTCTGATCGCGGCCGCCGCCCTCACGGGCGGCGGCCGTCGTCTCTGCCGAGGAGCCGTCATGGGAACCGCCGACCTGGTCACCTTCTACGCCTACTCCTGGATGACCCGGGACCGCACGGCCGTCCGCCGGCTCATCGCCCCGGACGCGGAGGTCGAGTGGAACCTCGGCGTCCCGGTCGACGACGAGGAGATGGTGCAGACGCTGCACCGCATCGCCGCCTTCGCCGACTCGATCACGATCAAGTCGACGGCGTGCAACGGGGACCGGGCGTCGCTCGTCTACGACTGCACGGCCCCGTTCGGTACCGTCCGCATCGCGGAGTTCCTCGAGGTCATGGACGGCCGGATCGCCGACGTACGCCAGGTCTACGACGTGGTCGCCCTGCGCCGGTACTTCCCCGGCCTCCTCGACGACTGAGCTTCTCGGCAGCGGGCTTTTTTGTCAGAGGTGCCGCCTACCCTGCGGGGATGGCATACGACTTCCAGGTGACCGTCGACTGCGCCGATCCGCACCCCCTGGCCGCATGGTGGGCCGAGACGCTGGGGTGGCAGGTCGAGCCCGTCGACGAGGCCTTCATCAAAGACATGGTCGCCAAGGGGTACGCGACAGAAGACCAGACGGTGGTCTACGAGGGCCACCTGGTGTGGCGGGTCGGCGCCGGCATCCGCCATGCGGAGGCGCTGCCGAGCGGCAAGCCGCGCCGGATGCTCTTCAACCTCGTGCCCGAGCCCAAGACGGTCAAGAACCGTATGCACATCGACATCTGGGTCGGGGCCGACCACCGTGAGCAGGTGCGCGACGAGCTGGTGGTCCGCGGCGCGAAGTTCCTCTACGCGGAGCAGCAGGGCCCGCACGCCTGGTTCACGATGGCCGACCCGGAGGGCAACGAGTTCTGCATCAGCTAGCCGCGGGGTGGACCCGGTCGAGAAGGTCGAAGAGCTTCACCCAGTGGCGCTGCTCGCCGGCCTCCTGGTAGGCGGCCGTGTCCGTCATCGTGAAGCCGTGCGGCGCGCCGGGGTACACCTCGGAGGTGTAGGCCACGCCCGCCGCGTCGAGGGCCGCCTCCAGGGTGCGGATCTGCTCGGGGGTCATCGAACGGTCGTTGTCGGCGTGGGCCAGGTACAGCTCGCCGGTGATCGCGCCGACGCGCAGGTGCGGGCTGTCCGGCTCGTCGGTGACGAACCCGCCGCCGTGGAAGCTGGCAGCGCCCTTGATCCGGTCCGGGTAGGCCTCGATCGCCCTGACGGCGTTCCGGCCGCCCATGCAGTAGCCGGTCACCACCACCGGCCCCGCCGCGACCCGGTCCTGAGCGGCGAAGAAGTCCAGGTACGCACCGGTGTCGCGGGTGATCATGCCGGCATCCAGCGCCTTGACCAGCGGCATCACCCTGCCGAAGATCGCGTCGCGCCGGTCGGGGTCGCCGAGCTCGGCCGGATCCACCAGCGGCGAGCGCCCGCCGCGGTAGAGCAGGTTCGGCGCGAGGACCGCATATCCCCGCTCGGCGATGCGGTCGGCCATCTCGAGGATGCGCGGGCGCAGGCCGAAGGCGTCGATGAAGAGCAGGACGCCGGGGAACGGTCCGTCACCGCCAGGTCGCACGAGGTAGGCGTCAGCCACGCCGTCGCCGGTCGGGATGTCCACCGTGGTCTTGTCCATGGCCGAACCGTATCCCCGTTCACCGGCAGTGATCGTGTCGACCCGCTTCGGCGACTTCAGACACTCTTAAGGAAATTGGCAGAACGCTTTAAGCCCTCGCATTCCACGATCGACGCCGTTCGTACCCCCCGCGATCGGAGTCAGCAATGACACGCAACCGTCTACGCCTGTCCATCTATGTGGGAGCGGCGCTGCTCGCCGTGGGCGGAGGCGCGGTCGCCGCGGTCGCGGCGACAGCCCCGACCACCAAGGCGGCCGGCGGGCTCACCGCCACGTTCACCAAGAACTCCGACTGGGGTACGGGCTACCAGGGCACGTACGTCATCAAGAACACCGGCGGCGCCGCGGTCACGGGCTGGCAGCTCGCGTTCGGCCTGCCGTCGAGCGCGAAGCTCGGCAGCACCTGGGAGGCCTCGGTCACCACCTCGGGCGGCGTGAACACGGCGAAGGACAAGGGCTACAACGCGACCATCCCGGCCGGCGGCACCACCGAGTTCGGCTTCATCGTGGTCGGCAAGGGCGACCCGACCAGCTGCGCCATCAACGGCGCCTCCTGCACCGCCGGCGGTTCGGTACCCACGACGGCGCCGGCCACCAAGCCCGCCACCACCGCCCCGACCACGTCGCCGACCAAGCCGCCGACGACCGCCCCGACCAAGCCGCCGACCAGTGCGCCGGCGACCACCACCGCGCCCCCGCCGTCCAACGGGGGTGGCGGGACCGTGCTGGTGGCCCCGTACGTGGACATGGGCCTGCTCTCCAACGGGAGTACGACCCTCGCCCAGCTCGCGAGCAGCAGCGGCGTGAAGTCGTACTCGCTGGCGTTCGTCACCGGCGCGGGCTGCAAGGCCAGCTGGTTCGGCGCGTTCGACCCGCGTACCAAGCAGTTCGGCGACCAGATCAAGGCGCTGCGGGCGGCCGGCGGTGACGTCAAGGTCTCCTTCGGCGGCGCCACCGGCATCGAGCTGGCCCAGGCCTGCACCGACGTGACGGCGCTGCAGGCCGAGTACCAGGCCGTGGTGTCGGCGTACGACCTGAAGTTCATCGACCTGGACATCGAGGGTGCGGCCTCCGCCGACACCGCCTCGATCGCCCGCCGCTCGACCGCGCTGGCCGCGCTGCAGAAGGCCAACCCCGGCCTCAAGATCTCGCTGACCCTGCCGGTGCTGCCGGAGGGCCTCACCAACGACGGCCTGAACGTCGTGAAGTCGGCCAAGAACGCCGGCGTCGACGTCGACCTGGTCAACATCATGGCGATGGACTACGGCCGCTCCGCCCAGGACTACGGCGACCTCGCCATCCAGGCCGTGAAGTCGACCAAGGACCAGATCAAGGCGATCTACGGCAACAGCGACGCTGCGGCGTTCAAGATGGTCGGCGTCACCCCGATGCTCGGCAAGAACGACGACCAGGGCACCTTCAACCAGAGCGACGCCCGGGACCTGGTGGCCTTCGCCAACAGCAACCACGTCGGCTTCGCGTCCTTCTGGGAGCTCAACCGCGACAAGAACGCGTGCAACGGCGCGCTGTTCCAGTGCACCAACGTGCCGCAGTCGGCCTTCGAGTTCAGCAAGATCTTCGCCGGCTTCCGCGGCTGAGAGAAGTTCCGTCCCCGAAGTACCACCATCCCCATCAGCGCGGCGCCGGGAAAGCACCCCTCCCGGCGCCGCGCGCCTGTCCGCTGTCCCCGAAGCCGCGACCGGTCTCCGCGAGTGACCGCTGCACCAGCTCATCCAGGGACGACTCGTCCGGCGCCTCGAGCCAGACGTGCAGCGAGACGCGCATGGCCGTCATGAACGCGGCCGCCATCAGCCGGGCCCGCATTCCCTGCGGGTCCGGCTCGTCGTTCCGCTCCGCGACCGCGGCGGCCAGCTCCCGTTCCAGCGCCGCGAACGTGCTCACCTGCTGCGCGGCGAGCGCCGGCTGGGCGCGCATCAGCCGGGACTGGGCGACCCACTGCGGGTCGAGCTCGCCCAGCTGCTCGTAGAACTCCTGCGCCGCCCGGGTCAGCGCGACCCACGGCGCCTCGCCCGCCGGACGCGCGCGCACGATGTCGATCAGCGCGCCGATCCGTTGACGGTCGCCGTACAGCAGCGCCTCTTCCTTGTTGGCGAAGTAGTTGGAGAACGTCCGCCGGGAGACGCCGGCCTCGTCCGCCACCGCCTCCACCGTGATCTTGTCGGCGCCGTGCGCCATCGCGAGCCGGACGGCGGCCTCGTGCAGCGCCTGGCGGGTCGCCGTCTTCTTACGTTCCCGCAGCCCGGGCTCGGGGACGCGGACCTCGGTGGTCATGGCGTCGAGCGTACCGAGAATGTGACTCAGTTCCCACTGTGCAAACTTGCGCATTGGGCAAGTTAGGCCGATAGTTGTATGAGGCAACCATTCCGAGGAGGTGGCTCATGGTCGACGACGCCGGTAGCGCGGCCCGCCGGGAGCTGCTCGCCCACCTGCGCGAGATGCTGAAGGCCGTACGCCTGCTGAAGAACGACATGTCGACGCAGCACCCGGACGTCCCTGCCGGGACCCTCAGCGTGCTGGCGCTGATCGACGCCATGGGCGGGGAACCGGCGGCCCCCGGCTGTCACGTCAAGGACCTGGCCGCCCGCTCGTCGCTCGACCCCTCGACGGTCAGCCGCGCCGTCGCCGCCGTGGTGCGGGCCGGGCTGGTCGAGCGCACCGCGGACCCGCACGACGGCCGCGCCAGCGTGCTCGGCCTGACCCCCGCCGGCCGCCGTTCCCTCGACGACGCCATGGCGTGGACCGACGACCGCCTCGCCGGGGCCCTCGAGAAATGGAACCCCGAGGACATCTCCGTCTTCACCGCGCTGCTGCAGCGATTCTCCGCAGACCTCATGTCCCACCATCACCGACCGCTGGAGGCCGCGCGATGAGCGCACCCACCACCACTCGCGCCGAACACGGCGCGATGAGCCACCGCGAGATCCTGGAGGCCCTCAGCGGCCTGCTGCTCGTGTTGTTCGTCGCGATGTCCAGCGCGACCATCGTCTCCACCGCCCTGCCGAAGATCATCGGATCGCTGAACGGCAGCCAGACCCAGTACACCTGGGTCGTGACGGCCACCCTCCTGACCGCCACCGCCACCACCCCGATCTGGGGCAAGCTCTCCGACCTGTACAGCAAGAAGGCCCTGGTCCAGGTCTCCATCATCGTGTTCGTGCTGGGCTCGATCGTGGCCGGCTTCTCGCAGACCGCCGGGCAGCTCATCGCCGCCCGCGCGTTCCAGGGCATCGGCATGGGCGGCGTCCAGGCGCTCGTCCAGGTGGCGATCGCCGCGATGATCCCGCCGCGTGAGCGCGGCCGCTACAACGGCTACCTCGGCGGCGTGCTCGCCCTCGCCACGGTCGGCGGCCCGCTGCTCGGCGGCGTCATCGTCGACACATCGTGGCTCGGCTGGCGCTGGTGCTTCTTCATCGGCGCCCCGGTGGCCATCGTCGCCCTGATCGTCCTGCAGCGCACGCTGCACCTGCCGGTCATCCGCCGGGAGAACGTGAAGATCGACTACGCCGGCGCCACGCTGATCGCCGCCGGCGTCAGCGTCCTGCTGGTCTGGGTGTCGTTCGTGGACAGCTCGTTCGACTGGGTCTCCTGGCAGACCTTCGCGATGGTCGGCGCCGGCCTTGCCCTGCTCGCGATCGCCGTCTGGGTCGAGGCCCGCGCCGTCGAGCCGGTCGTCCCGCTGCAGATCGTCAAGCAGCGCACCACGGCCCTGGCGATCCTCGCCAGCCTCGCGGTCGGCATGGCGATGTACGGCGGCTCCGTCTTCCTCGGCCAGTACTACCAGATCGGCCGCGGCTACAGCCCGACCGAAGCCGGCCTGCTCACCATCCCGCTGATGGCCGGCATGCTGGTCTCCTCGACGATCTCCGGGCGGCTGATCACCAAGTCCGGCCGGATCAAGCCGTACATCGTGGCGGGCACCATCGTGCTCGTCGCCGGCTTCGCGATGCTGTCGGTCATGGACCACGAGACGGCGCTCTGGTACATCGGCGTCGGCATGGCCCTGGTCGGCATCGGCGTGGGCATGTCGATGCAGAACCTCGTGCTCGCGGTGCAGAACTCCGTCTCCCTGCGCGACATCGGCGCCGCCAGCTCGACGATCGCGTTCTTCCGCTCGCTCGGCGGCACGATCGGCGTCTCGGTCCTCGGCGCGGTCCTGGCCCACCGGGTCACCGACTCGATCACCAAGCAGCTGGCCGCGGCGGGCGTACCGGCCGGCGGCGGCGGCAAGACCAGCAGCCTCAACCTGGCCGAGCTGCCGGCCGCGGTCCAGCACATGGTCCGGGCCGCGTACGGCGACGCCACCGGGCACATCTTCCTGATCTCGGCGGGCATCGCGGTGGTGGGCGTCATCGCGTCGCTGCTGTTCAAGCAGATCACCCTGCGGTCGACGATCGACCTCGGTAAGACGGCGCAAGCCTCGGAGAAGGCCCCGGCACTCACCAAGTAAGCGGGTTCGACAGCGGCGCCCGGGGACTCCCCGGGCGCCGCTTCTTTCCGGCTAGGCCGCGACGGCCGCTTCGACGACCTGGTCGGTGGTGGGACGTAGCCGCGGTGCACCGATCGCGGTGAGCATGTTGACCGCCGCGAACACGGCCGCGAAGAGCAGCCCCCGCTCGAAGCCGCCCACCAGGGCCTCCTGCGGCTGCGTACCGCCGGTCAGCAGGCTCTGCACGTGCGAGGTGGCCAGCGTGGTGATCACCGCGAGGCCGAGCGCGCCGCCGACCTGGTAGCCGGCGTTCACCACCCCGGACGCCGCACCGGCCTGGTCGTGCCGCACGTCGGCCACCGCGGCGATCGACGCCGGGGTGCCGACCGCGATGATGCCGATGCCGAACAGCACGATGCCGGGCAGGATCGTGAGCGCGTACGAGCCGGTCGCGTCGGCCCGGGAGAGCAGCAGCAGGCCGATGATGCTCAGCGCGGCGCCGCCGAACTGCACGGGCTTCGTGCCGAACCGGGTGACCAGCTGCGAGGCGATGATCGCGCTGGCGATGGCGGCGATGCCCATCGGCAGGAACTGCAGGCCGGTCTCCAGCGCCGTCAGGCCACGGACCTGCTGCAGGAAGATCGCGGTCAGGAAGAACATCCCGAGGAACGCCGCGCCGTTGAGCGCCAGCGCCAGGATCGACGTGGTCAGGCCGCGGGACCGGAAGAGCCCCAGCGGTACGAGCGGAGCGGCGGAACGGGCCTCCACGCGTACGAAAGCGGCCAGCAGAGCAAGACCACCGACGAGCAGGGCGACGACCTCGAACGACGACCACCCCTTCGGTTCGGCCCGGATGACGCCGAGCACGATGGCCAGCAGGCCGGAGGTGCTCAGCAGGGCACCCGCGACGTCGAACGTGCGGCGGCCGGTGGTCGCCACCCGGCTCTCCGCGACATACAGCGGCACCAGCAGCGCCAGCACGATCGCGATCGGCACGTTGACCAGGAACACCCAGCGCCAGGTCAGCGAGTCGACCAGCAGGCCACCGGCGATCACGCCGAGGGTGCCGCCCAGCCCGGCCAGGCCGCCCCAGACGCCCATCGCGATGTTGCGCCGGCGCCCGTGAGCGAAGGTCACGGTAAGGATTGCGAAGGCCGCGGGCGACATCAGGGCGCCGCCGAGGCCCTGCACGGCCCGCATGATCACGAGTTGCTCGGGGTTCTGCGCGAGCCCCGCCACCAGCGACGTCACGCCGAACAGCACCAGGCCCGCCACGAACATCCGGCGGCGGCCGAGCAGGTCGGCCACCCGGCCGCCGAGGAGCAGGAAACCCCCGAAGAGCAGGGTGTACGCGCTGACGACCCACTGCAGACCGGAGGCGGTGAACCCCAGGTCCTGCTGGATGTCGGGCAGCGCCACGTTCACGATCGTCACGTCGAGCACGACCATGAACTGGGCGACCGCCAGCACGGCCAGGGTCGACCAAGGATTGCGTTGCACCGGTCCCACCTCCACGCGAGCGCCGCCCTGTGCGGCGTACATGTACACCGTATATGTACGCCGTAGAGGAACGTCAAGGGATGTGACGGAGATCAGTTGCGGCGAAGCCCCCGGACACCCGCGATCAGCAGGTCCAGATTCAGGGCGAAGTAGTCGTCCTCGTCCCGGCAGACAGCCAGGTACGGCGCGGCCGCGATGACGTTCGGATACCGCTCCGGTGACAGCGCCCCCAGCATCGCCTTCTTGTGCCGGAGCATCTCCTCCCGCTCCTCGCCGGCCGGCGGCACGCCGGGCGAAGGGTCGGCGGCGACGAGCGTGATCACCGAGCACATCAGGAAGGTGCCCACCTCGGCGGCCCGCGGCGGCTCGAACCCGGCCCCCCGCAGCAGCTCCAGCACCCGTTCGGCTACTCGCAGGCCGGGCTCGGCCACGAGGATGCGGCGCAGTGCGAGCACCGCCGTGGCGGGGTGCGGCCGGATGGCGTCGAGGAACGCCTGGAGGATCTCCCGCAGCTGCCCGTCCCAGGGCGCCTCGCCGGGCTCGGGCAGCTTGACCGACGCGAGCAGGTGCTCGGACAGGCCGTCGAGCAGGCTGTCCTTGTCGTTGAAGTGCCAGTACATGGCCATCGGCGTGACGCCGTTCTCCTGCGCCAGGCGCCGGATGGTCACGGCGTCCAGGCCTTCCGCGTCGGCGAGGGTCATCGCGCAGTCGACGATGACGTCGCGGCTGAGACGTACGGTCCGCTTGGCCATCCCTCAACTGTACGACGTACATGGTGTGCGACTTCGCATGGCGGCGACGTGGATCACGGGTGCGACGCTGGGATCAGAAGTTCACTCAGGGCTAACCTTCGGAACACGTACCGCATTTGTTCTACAGCGGGGGCGGAGGGTGTCGATCAATCCCGGTGAGCGGAAGGGGTGGGCCGGATGGACAGGCGGGTGCACGACGCCGAGCAGCTGTCGGCTGCCCTGACCGAGCTCGAGGACCAGTACTCCTGGGACGCCGACGCCACCTATGACGCCGCGATCGCGTACGAGGACGCGGCGTGCCGCCTCGGCGACGACCGGATGATCACCCGCGCCCGTCTCGTGCAGGCCAACATGCTCATGCGCAAGGGCGAGGTCGCCGCGGCCGCCCAGCGCATCTGGAAGATCCACCACTGGGCCGTCGACCAGGGCGACACCCTGGTGCAGGCGCGCACGCACCTCGTCTGGGCCAACATCCACCGCCACCTCGGCGACGCTGCCCAGTCCCTCGAACACTCGGTGCTCGCCGTCGAGCTGCTCGACGACACCGCCACCGACCACATGCAGGTGTGGCACCGCGCGAAGCTGGCCGACGCCCTCGGCGCGGCCGGCTCCATGGACGCCGCCCGGCAGCGGTACGCCCAGGCCGAGGAGCTCGCGGTCCGGCTGGGCCTGCCCCGGCTGCTCATGGGCATGCTCAACAACTACGCCTACACCGAGTACGCGGCCGGCGAGAACGCCCGGGCCGAGGCGGTGGCCCGGCGGCTGCAGGAGGTCGCCGAGCGGCACGGCTTCACCCTCGACCCCGCGGTGCTCGACACCATCGGCGCCATCGAGATCGAGAACGGGAACTACAGTCAGGCCGAGCAGACGCTGACCGAGGCCGTCCGCCGCCACCACCAGGGCGGATACGAGGACGCCGACGCGCTCGCCGAGTTCATGCTGACCCTCGCCCGGGCCCAGCGCTTCCTGCAGGCGACCGACCGCGCACAGCTGTCCCTGGACGTCTCGCGGGAGCTCTGCGTCGAGCGCGGGCTCGGCGACGTGCTCGTCCGGGTCCACCAGGAACAGGCCGAGCTGCACGCCGCCCGGGGGGAGTTCGCCGAGGCTTTCGCCGTACACAAGATCTTCTTCTCCGCCCACAATGCGCTGCACTCGTCGCAGCGGGAGGCGCAGGCCCGCACCCGGCAGGCGATGTTCGAGACCACCGAGGCTCGGCAGGAGGCCGAGCGGTTCCGCGAGCAGGCCCGCCGCGACGCGCTGACCGGGCTGCACAACCGCCGGTACATCGACGAGGAGCTGCCCCGGCTGGTTCGCTCCGGCGCCGGACTGACCGTGGCGATGGTCGACCTCGACCACTTCAAACGGGTCAACGACCAGTTCTCGCACGACGTGGGCGACCAGGTGCTGGTGCTCGTGGCCAAGCTCCTGGAGACCGAACTGGCCGCGGTCGCTCCGGACGGCTTCGTGGCGCGGATGGGCGGCGAGGAGTTCCTCATCGCCATGCCCGGCACCACCGCCCCCGCGGCGGCCGCTCAGCTCGACGGCATCCGCCGGGCGATCGGATCGTACGACTGGACCTCCCTGACCCACGGCCTGCCGATCACGGTGAGCATCGGGGCGGCGGACCTGTGCGACGCGCCGGCCGCGTCCCAATCGGCCCTTCTGTCCACAGCAGACCGGAATCTGTACGTCGCCAAGCACGCCGGACGCGATCGGGTCGTATCGGGCAAGCCTTGCGATGGCCGCGCCCGGTCCTACCGGGACGGTGCCACCGCGGCCTGATGGGCACTGCGCTGCGTGACAATTCCTTGGAGCGACAGGGCTGAATTCGATCATCTTCTGGCGCTAGGCTGGCCGGTACGGATCTCGCCGTAGGGTCGGGCTCCGGTCCGGCCTGGACGGCCGGGAGTCTCGGCCAGGGGTGGCCTGATCAGGAGGCGGTCGACGTGACGCAGGGCAGCGCGGATTCGGCACCGGCAGAGACGGCACCGCCGGGGGTCAATCCCAACGTGCCGCACTCCGCCCGCATCTACGACTACTGGCTGGGCGGCAAGGACAACTTCGCGGTCGACCGGGCGGTCGGCGAGGCCATGATGAAGGCCATCCCGGGCATGCGCTACATGGCCGGCGAGAACCGCAAGTTCGTCCATCGCGCGGCCCGCGACCTGGTCGCCAAGGAGGGCATCCGGCAGTTCCTCGACATCGGTACGGGCATTCCGACCCGGCCCAACCTGCACGAGATCGCCCAGCAGATCGCCCCGGAGACCCGGGTGGTCTACGTGGACAACGACCCGATCGTGCTGGTCCACGCCCGGGCCCTGATGGTCAGCAGCGAGGAGGGCCGCTCCGAGTACATCGAGGCGGACATCCGCCGGCCGGAGTCGATCCTCACCGAGCCCGTCCTGCAGCAGACCCTCGACCTGACCAAGCCGGTCGGCCTGACGCTGATCGCGATCCTGATGCTGCTGGCGGACGAGGACGACCCCTGGGACATGGTGACCCGCTACCGCGACGCCATGCCGTCGGGCAGCATCATGGCGATCACCCACCCCACGGCGGACTTCAATCCGGACGAGGTGAATCAGGCGGTCGCCGCGGCGCGCGGGGCCGGCATGACGTTCCAGGACCGGGGCAGGGACGAGGTCGCCCGCTTCTTCGGCGACTGGGAGCTGCTCGAGCCGGGGCTGGTGCCGGTGTCCGCCTGGCGTCCGGACAGCCCGGTCGACGCTCCGGAGGCGGCCTATTACTGGGCCGGAGTTGCCCGCAAGCCCTGATACCCGTTCCGCTCCCGGCCCGATCGCCTCATCCGGGCTTCCCCATCGGGCAGACATCGCCGGAAAGATCGGCCGGCCGAGCGATCCAGCACGGGGGAACCGGACCGCCCGGCCGGGGTCCGGGCAACGCGCCCTCCTCGTGGAGTGCGCGACGAGCGACGCCTGCGCAGCGCCGCTCACCTTCTAAGACGTTGTCAGGGCCGCATCCGGGGGCGTCCGCGCGTGGGCATTTTCGGGAGCAGGCGGGCGCGGACCAGCACCTGGCGGCTGCGTCCCTGCTCACCGGTCCGCCGGTCGATCATCGCGCCCTTCACCTCGAACCAGATGTCGCCCTCGTACGGGATCGGCTTGGCCCACTCCACCCGGTGCAGCCGGAGCGCCAGCGGGCCGCTGCCGTAGCAGTAGTCGCGTTCCTGGAAGACGTGGACCGGCCAGCGGGCGATGCTCAGCTGGAGCCGTCCGTCCCGGATGACCGGCGCAACGAGGGACCAGGTCCGCCGGCCGGCCGCTTCCTGCGGCCGACGCCGGCGGGCGCAGTGGACGTGTTCAGTGACTCGCGTGAGGATCACCGCCGTCGTCCGGGGTGGGGTCCGGAGGGTGACTCCCGTCGTTCCGGGTCAATGCATAGCGGACGCCACCGAACCGGTGGGACACTGTCGTGGCCCGGGTCGTGGCAGCTTCCATCCCGTCGGGAAGCCTCTCGTCGCGATAGACGAGGGCCGGGTTGCCACGCCTAGGCGTGTCCGTGCCGTCCGGCTCGGTGAGGTCGAACGGTTCCGGGCCGATGTTCGGTACCGACATGTGCATCTCCTCCCGCTCGGGCGCTCCCGCCAGAGAGCCCCGCGTCGAGGGCCGCAGCGGCCGTTCCGCGACTGACCCGTCACTCAAAGATGTCACCCTCCGTGACCCACTTTGTGTGGGGTACGTGCGTTATCATGCTCACAATCATGTGAGAACGCAAGGCCAAATGCACGTGCATCTGCACAGCTGGCGGCGGCGTGACACACATCGCCGGTCTCCGGACCGGTCTCACCGTTAGGGAGCCTAGGAATGACGCACATTTTCAACGGCATGCCCGCTGGGCAGCTGCAGGGTGTGACCTGGCGAAAGAGCGGCCGGAGCAACCCCAGCGGCAACTGCGTCGAGTGCGCCGCGCTGCCGGACGGGAGCGTGGCGATGCGGAACTCCCGCGACCCGCAGGGCCCGGCGCTCATCTACACGCCGGCCGAGATCGAAGCCTTCCTCGGCGGGGTCCGGGACGGAGACTTCGACCACCTGCTCGGGTGAATCGATTCCGCACTCCGGATGACGCCCCGGACAACTAACTACATAGTGTAATCGAACCGCGACCAGGATCAGGCGAGCCGGCCGACCTCGTGCAGCAGCTTGCCGAGGATCTCCTGCGTGTGGTTCGGCGGCTCGGCGTCGATGCACACACGCTCCATCGCGATCGCGTAGTGGTCGACGTCGTCCCGCTTGTCCAGGTAGATGGCGCTCGTGAGCTGCTCGACGTAGACCACGTCGGGCAGCTCCGGCTCCGGGAAGCGCAGGATCGCGAACGGACCGCCCGCCGCGGCGTGGCCGCCGGCGTGGAACGGGATGATCTGCAGCCGGACGTTCGGCCGCTTCGACGCCTCGATGAGCGCCTCGATCTGACCCCGCATGACGTCTGCGCCGCCGATCGGCCGCCGCAGCACCGCCTCGTCGATGACCGCCCACAGCTGCGGCGCGTCGGGGCGGTCCAGCAGCTGCTGGCGCTGCCGGCGCAGCTCCACCCGGCGGTCGATCTCGTCGGCCGTGGCGCCGGCGTGACCGAGCATGATCACGGCGCGGGCGTACTCCGGGGTCTGGAGCAGCCCCGGGACGAACTGGATCTCGTACGTGCGGATCAGCGACGCGGCCGCCTCGAGGCCCAGGTAGGACTGGAACCACGACGGCATGATGTCGCCGAAGTGGTGCCACCAGCCGGGGTTGTTCGCCTGCCGCGCCAGGCCCAGCAGCGCCTCGCGCTCGGCGGGGTCCTCGACGCCGTACATGCTCAGCAGGTCGGCGACGTCGCGCTCCTTGAAGCTGACGCGACCGAGCTCCATGCGGCTGATCTTCGAGCCGGAGGCGCGGATCTCGTAGCCGGCGTCCTCCCGAGTGATGCTTCTGCCCTCGCGTAGCCGACGCAGCTGCGCGCCGAGCAGGATGCGCAGCACGGTGGGGCCGCTGTTCGGCGCCTCCTCCTGCGTACCGGTGCTCACCTGGCTCCTCGTCCGACTCGTCCCCCGGAACTGCAAGTTGCAGTTCGGTCGCCCAATGCATCCTAAGGGTGAGATCGCCCGGCGGAAAACCGAACGTTCGGCCACCGCAGACCGGGACGCACGTTGCGGATGCACGTGCATCCGGCCTTGCGGACGCACTTGATCCCGAGCATGATATCTGACAGGCGGTTGCTTTGCTGCTGACGCAGGGTATTGGGATTTCCGCGATCACAGCCCAGCGGACGCCGGTGGAGCACCGACGACCGAGTCGTTCCCGGGATCGGAGGAGACTCTCGATGTCGACCCCTACCATCGCCCCACCGCAACGCGACCCTGCGGACGTCGCGCCTGCGGACAGCTACCACAAAGCGGACCCGGTGTGGGTATACCGCGACGGGTGGCGCGCGGGCGTGATCGAGGCCGCATCACCGCGCGCCGTGACCGTCACCTACCGCCCGGGATCCCACCTCGGCACCGGCGTCGACACCTTCACCGCCTCCTACGTGACCTCCCGCGCCGACGAGGACCCGGCACTGGACCGTCGCCAGGAGAACGCGCTGGCGTACCGTCGCCCTCGCAGCGGCGGCGACGGCGCGTCGGTGCTCGACAGGCCGCAGCGATGACCGGCGCCGTCGCGCTGGCCGCCCTGGTCGGCCTGGCGAGCCTGCTCGGCGGCGTGGCCCTGGGCTGGTACCTGCGCCGGACCAACGACTGGTGCCCGCACTGCGGTGACCAGCTCAGCTGCGACGCGTGCGGGGGCAAGGCCGCCTGGCCCCGGGACCGTGAACCCGAGCTGAGCCTCGACCAGAGCTGAGGCCCACCACCGCGTGACGACCTTCATCCTGACCTGGGACGGCAGCGACACCGGCTACTTCCGCACCAACTACCGCCGCGACATCGAGGCCACCGCCGGCGGCGGCACCGTGCGGGGCCGGTGGAGCTTCGGGTCCCGGCGATCCGGCGCGGCGACCGGCGACCGCGTGTTCCTCCTGCGCCAGCAGACCGAGCGCGGCATCGTCGCGAGCGGCCGCCTCGCCGACGGCGCGATCTTCCCCGCGCCGCACTGGGCCGGCGACCCCGGCAAGGTGACGTACTACGCCGAGGTGCTCTGGGACCGGGTCGTGCCGGTGGCCGACCGCCTGCCCTTCGCCGAGCTCCTGCACGGCGTCCCCGGGCACCACTGGAACCACATCTTCGCCTCCGGCCAACGGGTACGCCCACCCGCCGACTCCGAGCTGGCAGAACTGTGGGCCGCGCACCTCAAGGACCTGGACGGCTGACCGTACCCTCGGCTCCCGTGACCCAAGATCGAGTTCTCGCGGGGGTGGCGGTGCTGGGCGGCGTAGCGCTCGGTGCGGCCGACTTCGCCCTGCAGAAGCTGCTGCCCTACCCGTGGGCGAACCTGGCCAACTCGGCCGCCGCCTGGGCAGTCGCGGCCTTCGCGCTGGGTTATCGGGTACGGGGAAGCGCGGCGCGAGCGGCCGTCGCGGCGACCGTCCTCCTCGTGATCGCCGTACCGAGCTACTACCTGACCGCCGTCCTCGTACAGCACGACGACCTCGCCAGCATGTGGGCGCCCGCCTCGCTGCTGTGGATGTTCTTCGGGGTGCTCGCCGGCATCGTCTTCGGCATCGCCGGGCGCTGGACGCGACTGCCGAACTGGCGGGGATACGTCGGCGTCGGACTGCCGGGTGCCGTGCTGTTCGCCGAGGCGGCCCGGCTCCTGCGCCGCGATCTGGCGGCCACCGCGGCGATCGAGGCGGTGCTCGGCGTGCTGGTGATCGCGCTGGCCGGGCGCACGTGGCGGCAGCGGGCGGTGGGCGTGGCGGTGGCCGTACCGTTGGCCCTGCTGGGTTTTCTGGGTTATCAGACCGGTGGCATGGCATGAACCGCCGGGATTCGGGTTTGGACCGGCCGGGGCAGGGGTAGATCCCGGCCGCCGGGCAGGCTCGAGCCCGCCGGCACACCGCCCGGAGGTGGCACGATGCCCGACCCCGCGTTCGACGCCATCGTCTCGGGCCTGCGCGCCGAGGACGCCGGCTTCGTCGACCGGCTGGAGAAGCTCGGCGACCCCCGCCGCAAGATGCGGCTCACGCTCGCGGTTCTGCTGTGGACGGTCGCGCCGCTGTGCATCGTCCTCGGCGGCTGGACGGGTGTGCTGGTCGCGGTGATCGCCGGCGGGTACGGCACCCACCTCATGCGGACCCCCTCCTGGAGGAACACCATGACCGAACCCGACCCCCGGCCGGCCACCATCGAGGAGGCCGCGGAGATCGTCCGCAACGACGAGGCCCTGCAGGCGGCTACCGACACCGCGGCCGCCGACGACACGGCCACCGACGACGACGCCCGCACCGCCGACTCGGCCCCTACCGGTGAGACCAGGGACAGCTAGCTAAGCCCCGTCAGCGCCAGCGGTCGCCGGTGAGGCGCTCGTAGACCTCGATGTAGCGGTTCCGCGTCGCCTCGACGACCTCGTCCGGGATCTCCGGGCCGGGCGCCGTGCGGTCCCAGTCGGAATTCGCCGACCAGTCCCGCAGGAACTGCTTGTCCAGGTATCGCTGCGTACCGCCCGGCTGCCACTCGTCGGCCGCCCAGAACCGCGACGAATCCGGGGTGAGCAGCTCGTCCCCGAGCTTCAGCACGCCACCGGACAACCCGAGCTCGATCTTGGTGTCGGCGATGAGAATCCCGTTCCGAGCCGCGATCTCCGAACCCCGCCGGTACACCTCCAGCGTGATCCGCCGCAGCTCGGCCGCGACATCGGCACCGACAGAACGCTCCACATCCTCGTACGTGATGAACTCGTCGTGCCCCTCGCCGGGCGCCACCTTCGTCGTCGGGGTGAAGACGGGCTCGGGCAGCTTCGACCCCTCGATGAGGCCGGGCGGCAGCGAGACCCCGGAGACGGCCCCGTCCTTCTCGTACTCCTTGAGCCCGGACCCGGCCAGATAACCCCGAGCGATGCACTCGACCATGACCATCTCGAGCCGCTCGCACCGCACGGCCCGGCCGGCCCACTCGGCGGGAACATCGGTCGCCGACACGATGTGGTTGGGCACGACATCGGCGAGCTGGTCGAACCACCACAGCGACAGCTGGGTGAGGATCTTGCCCTTGTCCGGGATGGCGGTGGGCAGCACCACGTCATAGATGGAGACACGGTCCGAGGCGACCAGCAGGATGTCGTCGCCGTCGGCGTAGACGTCCCTGACCTTGCCCGAGTGCAACAGCTCCACGTGTTCCCCTAACCGCAAGCGGACTCCGTGCAGTCACGCTATCGGACGGGGTAGGGACGGGATGACGACGGCCACGATGTACGCGACGTTGTCGGACCCTCGCGCTATGTTGCCGCCGTGACGGATCTTCCCGAAGGTGCGTACGAGCACCTCATTACGCGCGGGATGCAAGGGCGCCTCGGCGACTTCGACAGCGACCTCGTCCTGCGGGCAGACCTTGATCCCGCCGACTCGCATGAGGTCATCGGTCGGCATCTCACGGAAATGGCAGTACGGGCGCTCAAGGCGGTGCCCGGCCAAGGATCCGCACGGCTGACGGCGCAGGTGCAGTTGGCCAACACGATCGCCGCCGCGATCAGGAGCGCGGCGCCGCGGGCCGTCGAAGACGAAGACCTCTTGGGTACGCCACCCAAGCTGCTCACGGCGATCGCGACCCGGCCGCCAGCGCCCCTTCCGGTCGCCTTTCCCACGCGCCCGGAAACTCCCTTCGCGGCTGGGGCACTCCTCACCAACGGTCGAGGTCAGCCCCGGATCGGCACCGAGGTCATCAAGGAGATGGCGTCGGCAAACGAGGTGCAGTTGTTGTGCGCCTTCATTAAGTGGCACGGCGTACGCCTCTTGCAAGACGCGATTCGGGACCTCGGCGCGCGCGGCGGAACCCTTCGCATCATCACCACGACCTACCTGGGCGCCACCGAGCAGCGAGCCCTCGACAGGCTCGTCGAGCTGGGCGCGGAGGTGAAGATCTCGTACGAGACGAGGACCACCCGGCTCCATGCCAAGTCGTGGCTGTTCCACCGGCACACCGGAACGAGCACGGCCTACGTGGGCTCTTCCAACCTCTCCAAGAGCGCCATGATCGACGGCCTCGAGTGGAACGTGCGCCTCTCCCAGCTGGAACAGGAGGCGCTTGTGGAGACGATCAGGAAGACCTTCGTCGAGTATTGGAACGATCCGGCCTTCGAGTCCTACGACCCGGCGATAGCGGCCGACCGCGAACGGCTTCAGACCGCATTGACCCAGGCGGCCGGCCCCAGGCCCGGCGATCTGCCCATCGACATCGCCAGCATTGATGTTCGGCCGTACCCGTACCAGCAGGAAATTCTTGAGCGGCTTGATGCCGAGCGCATGGTGCATGGGCGGCGGCAGAACCTGGTGGTCATGGCGACCGGCACCGGCAAGACGATCGTCGCCGGCTTGGACTACCGCCGGCTCCGCAGCCAGGGGATCGGAACCCTTCTCTTCGTAGCGCACCAAGATCGCATCCTGCGGCAGAGCTTGCGGGTCTTCCGACAGGTGCTTCGCGACGGCACGTTTGGTGAGTTGTTCGTGGATGGCCAACGGCCCTCGCAATGGCAGCACGTGTTTGCGTCGGTGCAGTCGCTGCACGCCCGCGGCGTCGATGACTGGGACCCAAGTCGGTTCGACATGGTCGTCGTCGACGAGTTCCACCACGCGGAGGCCGCGACCTACCAACGCCTGCTCCGACATTTACAGCCGAAGATCTTGCTGGGATTGACCGCGACTCCGGAGCGGGCGGACGGGCTCGACGTTCGCCACTGGTTCGGTGGCCACACCGCGGTGGAACTCCGGCTGTGGGAAGCGCTGGAACGGCAACTCCTGGCGCCCTTCCAGTACTTCGGTGTCCACGACGAGGTAAGTCTCGCCGGACTGCGCTGGAAGCGAGGACGCGGGTACGACATCAGCGAGCTAGAAAACGTTTACACAGGCGACGACGCCCGCGTGCGGCTCATCGTGGAGTCCCTGCGCAACACCGTCGACGTGGGCCGGATGCGAGGCATCGGCTTCTGCGTCAGCATCAAGCACGCGGACTTCATGGCAGCTCATTTCCATCGAATCGGCATCCCTGCCCGCGCGCTGCACTCCAGGGTCGACGCGAATCAGCAACGGAGTGCCGTCAGAGAGCTCGAGGACGGCAGCCTCAAGATGCTCTTCACGGTGGACCTCTTCAACGAGGGCGTCGACCTGCCGCGGATCGACACCATTCTGATGCTGCGCCCGACCGAGAGCGCCACTATCTTCCTCCAGCAGTTGGGGCGAGGTCTCCGGCTCGCTGATGACAAGGCTTGCCTGACCGTCCTCGATTTCATCGGCGGGCAGAATGCCCAGTTCCGCTTCGACCTGCGCTATCGCGCTCTAACCGGAGCGACACGTCGCAGGCTCCTGCACGACGTCGAGCAGGATTTCCCCACGCTGCCGGCCGGTTGCCACATCGAGCTCGACCGCGTGGCCAAGACCATCGTGCTGGACAACATCCGTGCGGCACTTCGCCGTCAGCGCCGAGACTTGGTCGCCGAACTGCGGGCCCTGCGTGACGTCACCCTGGTCGACTTCCTGAGCGAAACCGGACTCGAGCTGGAAGACCTCTTCCGCCGTAAGTCGGGCCGCGGTTGGATCGGGCTTCGCGAGGAAGCGGGCCTGGAAATTCCTGAGGGTCTGGACGACCTCCCGGTGAGTACAGCCATCGGTCGCATGCTGCACATCGACGATCCAGACCGCGTTACTGCGCTCCGTCGGCTTGCCGAAGGACACGGGGTCGGTGGGCGGTTGGGCGCGATGATGAACCAGTCGCTCTGGGGCGATCCTCAGGCCGACAGCGCCTCCCGCCTGGCCGCACTCCCTCGACGGCGGGCCGAACTGACTCAGATTGCCGACGTGCTGGAGGCACGCATCGAACGCGTGACGCCCCTGCTCGATCCGACCGGCGTCAACCCGCTGCGCCTGCATGCCCGATACACGCGAAACGAGATCTGCACCGCCTTCGGGATGGGCGACCCGTCGAATGTTCGCGAGGGTGTCAAATGGCTTCCCGACGAAAACGCAGACGTTTTCTTCGTGACCCTGACCAAGACGGAACAGCACTACTCACCGACGACCATGTACCAAGACATGGCGATCACCGAAAGCATCTTCCAATGGGAGTCGCAGAGCACCACGTCGTCGGCCTCGCCGACCGGTCAGCGCTACATCCATCACGAGGCACGCGGCTCGTCCGTGCATCTCTTCCTTCGAGAGGTGAAGAACGCGGACGGCGACTTGGGTGCGCCACCGTATCTCTACGCGGGCCCGATGACCTATGTCCGGCATACCGGTGAGCGTCCGATGCGCATCGAGTGGCGGTTGACCCATCCCCTGCCGGCGGACGTCTACCACGCCGCAAGGCTTATGGCCGCGTGAGCGCCGAGTCAGGCAGGCTGGGCCGCGAGGCGACGTCCCAGTACGGGGAGCGACCGCCCCTTCAACCGTGCCAGCAGGTATCCCCCGCCGATCGCCGCCGCCGAGGTCACCACGCCGGCCAGGACCAGCGCGCCGCGGGAGCCCAGCGTGTCGCAGAGCCAGCCGATCAGCGGCGCGCCCACGATGCCGGACAGGGATGACACCACGCCGAGCGTTGCGAGGACCCGGCCGCGCATGTCTTCGCGGGTGTCCAGCTGGACGCGGGTGGAGATCACCGTGTCGAAGATGACCGCTCCCGCCGCGATCGGCAGGATCAGGGCCGCGAAACCGAGGACGTTCGGTGCCAGGCCCGCAGCGAGCTGGAGCAGGCTGATCGTCAGGCCCGCCGCCAGCAGGACCCGCAGCGTCGACCGGCCGCTGCCGGCCAGCAGCAGGCCGCCGGCCACCGCTCCCACCGCGAAGACCGTCGAGAGCATTCCGTACGACGCCGAGTCGGCGTGCAGCGGGCCGGCCACCATCGCGGCCATGGTCACCTGGTAGTTGCGGCCGAGGGAGCCGAGGACGAACGAGAGGGCGAGGATCACCAGGACGACCGGCTGGCCGGCGAGGTAGCGCAGGCCCGCGCGGACGCCGCCTTCACCAGGGGCGGGCGCCGCGAGGGTGCGCATCGATCCCGTACCCATGATCGCCAGCGCCACGATCACCACGACGTACGTGGCCGCGTTGATGGCGAAGAGGGAGCTGGCGCCGGTGATGCCGACGAGGATGCCGCCGAGGGACATGCCGACGATGCGGCCGGCCGAGCTGAGCACCGAGCCCAGCGCCAGCGCCGAGCCCAGCGCCGACGACGGGACCAGGGCCGAGCCGAAGCGGCCCAGGCACGGGCCCTCGACCGAGCTGATCACGCCGGACGCCAGGGCGACCGCGTAGACGGGCCACAGGTGGCCGGTGTCGACGACCAGGGCGAGGGCCAGCAGTGCCCGTACGGCCTGGAAGACGATCAGCGCCGGCCGGGCCGGGAGGCGGTCGGCGAGGGCGCCGCCCCAGCTGCCCAGCAGCAGGACCGGCAGCGCCTGGAGCATCACGACGACGCCCATGGTGGCGGCCGAGCCGGTCGCGGAGAGGACCACCCAGTTGAGCCCGAGCACCTGCATCCACGTGCCGGCCACCGAGACGACGTCGGCGGCGGCCCAGAGGCGGTAATTGCGCTCCCGGAGCGGTGCGAACATCGGAGCCACGGTGGGGGCACCTCCACGAGGAAAGTGGCGCCGGATCTCGGCGCCACCCGCCCTATCGGGAAGCGCTTCTGGGCTCCTTCGGCGGTTCGGACCGGAACACCGCAATCGCAACCCGCACGGTTGCGGCGCCCGTTCCCGGCTCGATGAGCCGGGAACGGGCGCCGCCGCGGGGGAAGGAGGGTCAGACCCGCAGGGTCCGCAGGGCGCTCGCCAGCTCGAGGCCGGCCTCGCGGAGCTCGCGGGTGACCTCGTCGGTCTGCTCGACGGTGGCCTTGGCCTCGGCGCGGGTCTCGGCGACCCGGGACATGGCGTCGGCGATCTGCTGCGCCCGGGAGCCGGCCGCCGCGATGCTGTGCGTCATCTGCTCGGCCGTCGCGTGCTGCTCCTCGACCGCCGAGGCGATCGTCGTCTGGTAGCCGTTGACCTTGCCGATGACCTCGCCGATCTGGGTGATCGAGTCGACCACGCCGGTGGTGTCGGCCTGGATCGTGCCGACCTGGGTGGTGATCGAGTCGGTGGCCTTGGCGGTCTCCTGGGCGAGGTCCTTGACCTCGCTGGCGACCACCGCGAAGCCCTTGCCCATCTCGCCGGCGCGGGCCGCCTCGATGGTGGCGTTCAGGGCGAGCAGGTTGGTCTGCTCCGCGATCGCCGTGATCACCCGGACCACGTCGCCGATCTGGGCGGACGAGTCGCCGAGCTTGGTCATCGTGCGGCTGGCGTCGGAGGACACCTCCATCGCGTCGTTCGCGACGTTGACGGCCTCGGAGGCGCTGCGGGAGATCTCCTGGATGCTGGCGCCCATCTGCACGGCGCCCGCGGCCAGGGTGGCGATGTTCTCGGAGACCTCCTGCGAGGCGCGGAGGATCTCGCCCGCCGCCTGCACCGAGCCCTGGGCCCCGTTGACCATCTCGGCGACCAGCGTGGTGAGGCGCTCGGTGGCGCCGGTCATCTTGACGTTCGTGGTCTCCGAGAGGCGCACGACCTCGGTGAAGCGGTCGAGGAGGCGGTTCAGGTTCTCGCCGGCGGGGGTCAGGTCACCCTCTTCGACGCGTACGGTGAGGTCACCGGCCGCGGCCTTCTCGAGCACCTCGACTGAGGGATCCTGGCGCCGCATGCTGCGGGCGACCACGAACCCGACGACCAGTCCGACGATTGCGGCGACGACGACGCCAATGACCATGATTGCTCCCCCGGAGTTCCGACTGGCCCCTTTGATCGGCACCCGGGCACCGCAGTTTACGAAGCACCCAAAACGCAACAAACTCCGGCCGGCCCGAGTGCGGGCCGGCCGGAGGTGCCGGGTGCGCCGGTCATGAAGGGGTAGACCGAGGCGCCCGTCTTGCGACCGGCGGCTGGGGGGAATCCAGCCGGGGGATGCCGGTCAGCTGTTCAGCAGCGTCAGCATCTGCTTGATCTGGTCGGTGCGGCTCTCCCGTACCCGATCGGCGAAGGCCTTGGTCTCGGCGTTGACGCCGTCGGTCTTCTCGAGCCGGGCCATCTCGACCGCGTTGTGCTGGTGGGCGACGAAGAGGTTGAGGAACGCCGTCTCGAACGCCGCGCCCTTGGCCTTCTTCAGCGCCGCGATCTCCTCCGCGCCGGTGGCCGGGAGGCCGCCGTGGTCGGCGTGCGCGCTGGGCGCGTGGTCGACCGTGGCCGGCTTCTTCCACCCGGTGAGCCAGGACTTCATCAGCTCGACCTCGTCCGACTGGGTGGCGTCGACCGCCTGGGCCAGGGTCTTGACCTCGTCGCGCTGCGCCGACTTCTCGGCGAGGCGGACCATCTCCAGGCCCTGCTCGTGGTGCGCCACCATCATCTGCAGGTACATGACGTCGGTGTCGTTGAACTTGCCCTCGGCCTGCACCACGGCCTTGGCGTTCGTCGTCACCTGCGCCGGGGTGTCCGGCGCGGTGCCGCACGCGCCCAGCAGCAGCGCCGCCGAGAGGACTAGGACGAGACGCTTCACAGCGGCAGCCAGAGGGCGAGGGTGAAGATCGAGGGCTCCCAGCTGCGGATCGAGGAGTGCCCCTGGCGGCACTTGTACTTCTTGCCCTCGAAGGTCACCTGGTCGCCGGTCTTGTAGGCGACGCCCGGTGCCCAGTCACCGCCGCCGGAGCCCGGCGCATCGGTGACCGGCGCGGCCGTCGTGGGTGCCGTGGTCGGAGCCGTCGTGGGAGCAGTCGTCGGGGCCGTGGTCGGCGGCTGGGTGGTGGGCGCGGTGGTCGGGGCGGTTGTCGGCGTGCCGCCGGAGTCGGAGCCGCCGCCCACGTTCAGGTCGATGCAGCTGTAAAAGGCGTTGGGTGTGTCGCCGATGTTCCAGACGGCGAGGACCGTCTGCTTGCCCCGGAAGCCGCTGAGGTCGACGTTGTGGGTCTCCACCGCGTCCGGCTGCTGGTTGCCCCCGTCAACGGTGGCGACCTTCTTGCCACCGATGAAGTACTCCCAGTTGCTGGTGCGGTGGCGGGCCGTCATCACCCACGTGAACGTGACATTGGTGCCGACCGCCTTGGCCGGCCAGTTACGGCTTTCGTCGGCGAGTACCGACCACTGGGCCACCCCGCCGTTGCAGGAGCGCTGGCCCTTGGGCGCCTCGACGCTCTGCGGCTCGAACTGGATCGGGCCGCAGTCCTTCACCGCGCCCGACGCGCAGAGGGCCTGGCGGCTCGGCGGCGCGGAGACGTACCCGTGCGCGAGGGCCGGTGACGTGACCGCCAACGTCGACCCCGCCGCCCCGAGTGCCACCAGCGGATATGCGATCGACCTGCGCATCTTCGTCTCCTGTCGTCGTCGGCCTTGATTACGGCAGGACCGTAACGACGCGTTCCATAACGGAGCCTTAAAGGCTCCGGAAAGACTCATGAAGCCGCATGGCGCCGCCGGACGGTGGTGGATTTCTCCGGTACGGGGAGCAGCAGTCCGATTCGCGCCCCGCCCAGCGGCCCGCGGGTGATCTCCAGTCGCCCGCCCGCCGCCTCGGCGACACGGCGCACGATGTCCAGCCCGAGCCCGGTGGAACCGGCCCCGCTGACACCGCGCTGCACCGCGGCGGCCGGGTCGGCGATGCCCGGCCCGGCGTCGTCGACGAGCAGCCCCGCGGACGACACCGAGACCCGGAACGCGACGCCCTCGGGCGTGTGGGCGAAGACGTTGCCGAGCAGCGAGTCCACGGCCAGGATGACTTCGCTGCGCGGCAACGGCACCAGGACGGGCACCTCACCACCGACGACCTCCCAGGGCCGGAACTGGTCCTCCGCCAGCGCCGACCAGAAGGCGAGCCGGTCCGCCAGCACCTCGACCAGGTCGGCCTGCTCGTTGTTGCGGGCCTCGATGCCGAGCCGCGCCCCCGCGATGATCGCCTCGAGCTCCTCGTCGAGCATGTCGCAGGCCTGCCGCATCCGTTCGGCGATCGGCCCGGCCGGCATCGTCTCCGCGTCCAGCCGCAGCGCGGTCAGCGGCGTACGCAGCCGGTGCGACAGGTCGGCGGCCAGCTCCCGTTCCGCGTCGAGCAGGCGGCGCAGGTCGGCGGCCATCACGTTGAACGCGGTCGCGGCGTCGCGCAGCTCGGGCGGTCCCGAGGGGTCCACGCGTACGGCGAGGTCGCCGGCGCCGAGGCGGCGGCTCGACCTGGCCAGCTCCCGGGTGGCCCGCACCAGGCGGCCGCCGAGCCGGTCGGCGAAGAGCACCGACCCGGCGACCAGCACCACCGCCAGCGCGCCGAGGGCGAGCCAGGCCGGCCACACCCCCTCGCGCATGTCCTCGTCGGGCACGTACACCTCGATGACCACGGACCGGCCGTCGCTCAGCACGCTGGGCTGCAGGTACGCGATCCCGCCGGCGATCTCCGCGGTCACCGGCCTCCGGTACAGGTTGGCCTGCGCGACCTCGGTGCCGGTCACGTGCGTCGTACCGACCGGGGCGATGCCGGGCAAATGCACCGCCAGCCGGCCCGCGCTGCCCGCTACGGTGCTGGCCACCGCGCTCGTCAGGAGCTGCGGGTCCGAGTTGACGGCCAGCGCGGCCACCATCGCCGCGGCCTGCTGCCGGGCGTCGCCGATGGCCCGGTCGTGGGCGATCTTCCCGGTGGCGTAGATCAGCGGCACCAGGAAGGCCAGCGCCACCATCGCGGTGATGGCGAGCGCGAGCCGGTTCAGCTCCCACCTCACTGCGGATCGACCATCATCACGCCGACCCCGCGTACGGTGTGCAGGAAGCGCGGCGCCGCCGCCGACTCCCCGAGCTTGCGCCGCAGCCAGGAGATGTGCACGTCGATGGTCTGCTCCTCGCCGATCCGGGACTGGTTCCAGACCTCGGTCAGCAGCTCCCGCCGGCTGACCACCTGCCCGACCCGCTCGGCCAGGTAGGTGAGCACGTCGAACTCGCGGCGGGTGAGTTGCAGCGGCTCGCCGCGCAGCGCGGCCCGCCGCTGCCGCGGATTGATCTCCAGCTCGCCGACGGTGATCACGCTGGGTGCGGTGTCGACAGCGGCCCGGCTACGGCGGAGCACGGCGGCGATGCGAGCCAGGATGTGCCCGCTGGAGAACGGCTTGGTCACGTAGTCGTCGGCACCGGCGCTCAGCAGGCTGATGATGTCGGCTTCGGAGCGCCGCGCGGTGGCGACGATGACGGGCACCGCGGAGACCGTACGCATCATCCGCAGCGCGTCCGTGCCGTCGATGTCGGGCAGCCCGAGATCGAGGATCACCAGGTCGGGAAGCTCCTCGGTGAGGATCTTCAGCGCCTCGGTGGCCTGCCCGACCGGCCGGACGACATGGCCGGCGTCCGTCAGCGCCCGGGTCAGCGCCGCCGTGATGTTGCGGTCGTCCTCGACCAGCAGGATCAACGCCATGGGCACCACCCTAGGTGCAGGTGAGACGATGGCAATGTGCGATCTCCGCGAAGCTGGTTCCCGGTGCTGGGCTGGTGCGCGGCCACGCTGACCAGCGTGGCGCTGGCATCGGTGGCGATGCTGCCCGTGCTACGCACCGCGACGTCGGACGAAAGTGCCCTGGTCTCGGTCGAACAACTGCGTGACTCGGAGCAGGGCCCGCCGACCACGCCGCCCATTCCCTCGTCGTCACCGCTGCCCATCGATCCGGCGTCCCCCGCGGCGAGCAAGTCACCGGATCCCGCTCGCAGCCCGTCGCACAGCAAGAGCGCCACACCGCCGCGGACACCGGCCACGCCGCCGCCCACCCAGACCCCTACGACGACCACGACGACCGAGGACGGCTGGACCGTCAGCACGGACGGCGACGGCAACCGCAGCTATCTCCGGTCGTTCCGGGTCGAGGGCGGCCAGACCGTGATCCGGGCTGCGGACGGCGTGATCAAGCTGGTGACGGCCACCCCGAGCGACGGCTACTCGGTGGCGACGGTGCAGAACTCACCGGACAACCTCGCGGTCTACTTCAACGAGGTCAACCACAGCTTCATCATTCACGTGGTGTGGCAGGCCGGAAAACCGTTCGCAGAGATCGACGAGATCGGCTCCTGAGCGTGACCGTGACCGTCGACCGGCCCCCGGCGACCCGCCGTGAACTCGGCCTCGAGGTCGCCGTCGTGCTGCTGCTGTCCCTCGGGCAGTCCGCGGTGTACGCGGCCGTGTCCCTCGTCGCGAAGCTGACCGCCGGCAAGCCCCTGTCCCAGCAGACCGCCACGCTGAACCCGTCGCAGTCGCCGCGGCCGTACCTCGATCTCACGTACCAGTTGCTCGGGATCTTCTTCGCGCTCGTACCCGTGTTGCTGGCCCTGTATCTGCTGCACCGCGACCGGCTCTCTCCGGTCCGCACGCTGGGGTTGGATGCGCGCCGCCCGGGCCCGGACGTCGGCTGGGGTACGGCGCTCGCCGCGTGCATCGGCATCCCGGGCCTGCTGCTGGTCTTCGTGGCGGCCCAGCTCGGCCTCAACGCGCGGATCATCCCCGCGGCGCTGCAACCGGTCTGGTGGGCGGTGCCGGTGCTGATCTGCGCGGCCGTGCAGAACGCGGTCCTCGAAGAGGTCATCGTGGTCGGCTACCTGGTGACCCGCCTGCGCACGTTCGGATGGAGGCTGGGCTGGATCGTCGCCACGAGCGCCGTCCTGCGCGGTTCCTACCACCTGTACCAGGGCTTCGGCGCCTTCGTCGGCAACGCGGTGATGGGCGTGGTCTTCTCGCTGTTCTTCCTGCGCAAGGGCCGGGTGATGCCGCTCATCGTGGCGCACAGCCTGCTCGACATCGCCGCGTTCGTGGGCTACACGCTCCTGCCGAAGGACTGGCTGACCTGGCTCTGAGCGCGCCGTTCAGGCGCTGATCGCCGGCTGGAGAAAACGAGCCGGTTGCCGGGACAGTCGTTGCTGAGAAGCGCCGCATACGTCGTCGCTGTCGGCGCCGTAGCGTCAGGCGGCGCGGTCCGGGAGGCTGCGGGCGAGGTGCCCGGACAGCCAGTCGAAGGCCGGGGACGCCATCCGCCGCCAGAGCGTGGGGCTGTGCCCGCCACGCGGCAGCTCGACGGCGGTGACGCTGAGCGGTGGCCGGGCCAGGCGTACGACGTCACGGGAGCCGTCACGGGACTCGGTGTCGTCGGCGGCCCAGCCCACGTACAGCGCCACCCGGGGCGGCGGCAGGTGCCGGAGCCGCCAGGAGATGTTGTTGGTGGTGTGCTCGCTGCCGTCGCCGATCGTGATCGCCGGGCGGCTGTCGCCGGACAGCGACGCCGCGGCCGCGTAGCGCTCCGGGTGCCGCAACGCGAGGTTCATCGCGCAGAAGCCACCGGCCGAGTAGCCGATCAGGCCCCAGGCGGCGCGGTCCGGACGGACCCGCAGGCGGGCGACGGCGTACGCGGCGACGTCTTCGGTCAGGAACGTCTCGGTCCGGGGGCCGCCGACGAGGTCGGTGCACTCGGTGTCCAGCATCCGCCGTGGCGTCTGGTACGGGAACAGCACCACCGTCGGCGCCATCCGCCCGGCGGCCATCTCCCGGTCCAGGTGGCGCAGGACGTCGAGCCGGCGGATCCAGGTGCTCGGCGAACCCGGAAACCCGTGGAACACCTCGATGACCGGGAACCGGAGGCCCGCACCTGCGGCGGTGTCGTACGCGGCTGGCAGGTAGGCGCCCATCGTGAGGGTCAGGCCGCTCGCCCGGCCGGGAACGGTGACGGTCAGCAGCCGCCCGCCGCCGGGCCGGAGCGGGATCCCCGCCGACAGCGACGCCCCGCGCGCCGGCTCGTCGATCAGGTCGGACCACGACGGGTACGCCACGGTCAGCCGGTTCAGTTGCACGGCGGACGTCGCGGCCAGCAGAACCACCACCAGCGCGGCGACAACCGTACGGCCGAGCAGCCGGCGCCCGTCCCAGAGGTATGCCAGCGCAAGCGTGGCGAGCAGGACTGCCACGGCTCCCAGTGCGACCGTGGCCGGGGAGTCGATGGTCATGGCCGCAGCGGCGCCACCAGCGGCGCCGGAAGTCGGTCGGCGGCCTCGGCGAGGGCGGCATCCCATCCACCGGTCGCCGTGACCACCGTGGTGACGTCGAGATCGGCCTCGCCGAGCCGGCGGGCGAGCTCGCGGTGCGGCCGGTCGGCCACCAGTGCCCGGGCGTGGCCCGTGACGCGGGCCAGCCGCGGAAGCCGGCCGATCAGGCGGGTCACCTCGGTGGCCTCCCTCGGGGTGAACGCGACGGTCACCACGTCCGGGACCACCCGCGCCGCCGCTCGCACGGCCTCCACATCGGCCGGTCGGCAGAGAACGACGATCACCGGGAACGTGACGTGGGGACGTTCGGCGTACCCGACCGGCACGACGATCCCCTCGCCGGGCGGCCGCTCGCCCCTGGGGCGGTCCGAGGGTGCGACGACGACGACCGCCTCCGTCCCGCCGCCGGTCAGGTCCCGCCAGGAGGGGTAGAACGCCTGGTAGCGGTTCACGATCAAGCCGGCCGTGGTGACCACCAGAAGTTCGGCGAATACCAGTCCGACGGTACGCATGACGACCCGTCGCCGGAGTCCGCCGCGGGACCATGTGCGCACGGTGACGGTCAGGGCGCCCGCCGCCAGGCCGCCGGCCAGCAGGATCAGCGGAATGCCGGTCAGCCTCACGGGGCGGGCTCCGCGAGCCGCCGGCGGCGCGACGGCAGGAAGGCCTCGGCGCTGAGCGCGGCGACCGCGATCCGCGGCAGGTCCCGGCCCGACGGGAAGCACAGGAAGCGCGGCTGCCAACTCGGCTGGTACTTGGCGTTGGCCTTGTACAGCGAGTCGATCTGCCACAGCCCGGACATGGCCCGCAGCAGCCGCGCCCAGATCCGGACGACCGGCCCGGCGCCGAGCTGCTCGGCGCGCGCGAGCACCGAGCGCAGGACCGCGAAGTTCAGCGAGATCTTGGCGACGCCCAGGCCGGCCGCGGCCTCCACGGCACTGACGATCATGAGCTCGGTGACGCCGTTCTCGGCGCTGCGGTCGCCGCGCATGAGGTCGAGCGACAGCCCGGTGTCGCCCCAGGGGACGAACTGCAGCAGTCCTCGCATCCGGCCCTCGCCGTCGCGGCACAGGACCAGCACACAGTCGCCGTCGGCGGAGCTCCCGAACCGCGACAACGCCATGGAGAAGCCGCGTTCGACACTGTCCTGCCGGAACGCCACCGCGCAGTGGCGGGCCTCGGCGAGCGCGGCGTCGTCGAGATCGCTGCGCCGGACGACCTCGCACGTGTAGCCGGCGCGGCGCACCCGTGCCACGGCCTGGCGGACCGTACGCATGTTCCGGCCCTGCAACGTGAAGCCCTGGACGTCGAGGATCGCCTCGTCGCCGAGCTCGATGGCGTCGAGGCCGAAGCGCTGGTACGCCGTGCCGCCGGCCGTACCGCAGGCGAGAACCGCCGGTGTCCAGCCGTGCGCGTCGCAGTCGGCCAGCCACGCCGTGATCGCCTCGGGCCACGCGGAGGGGATGCCCACCGGATCGCCGGACGCGAGGCTGACCCCGTTGACCACCCGGTACGCCACCGCCGCGCGGCGCGACGGGGCCCAGATGAACGACTTGTCCGGCCGCAGCGCGAAGTAGCCGAGGGAGTCGCCGTCGCCGTGCCGGGTGAGCAGCGTACGCATCTGCTGCTCGTCGTCCGGCTCCCAGCCGGCTCCCCGGGTCCCCGGGCGCAGCAGCACCACGGCACCGGCGGCCAGACCTAGGAGCCCGAAGGCGCCCGTGGTCAGGTCCACAGTGGTCGCAGCGATCGCGTGGTCGAAGTGCACCGGGCCGCTGACCCCGACCATTCCCAGGGCGACGTGCTCCGCCCACCGTGCCGGACCGGCGCCACCCGTGACCTGGCCCGCCCGCAGGGCGATCTCGGCGAAACCGAGCACGAACCCGGCGCCGAGGAAGCCGGCGCACGCCCCGAGGGCCCGCCACCGGTTCCGCAGGTCGCCGCGGGCGTAGAAGCGG
The DNA here is from genome assembly GCF_040689425.1 of Actinoplanes sp. NPDC051475. Classification (NCBI taxonomy): domain Bacteria; kingdom Bacillati; phylum Actinomycetota; class Actinomycetes; order Micromonosporales; family Micromonosporaceae; genus Actinoplanes; species Actinoplanes sp. NPDC051475. Next base: position 59,314 of record NZ_JBFAZZ010000018.1, on the reverse strand, counting down.
TCCCGCTCGACCACGAGGACGACCAGCAGCACGGCCGCGACCAGGGCGGAGGCCGGAGTCGCCTTCGCCAGGTGCAGGACGACGCTGAACGCACAGAGCACAGTGGTCAGTTGCCAGGCCCGCCGTTTGCCGCGCCGCAGGCCGGCGCCCAGGTACACCAGGAGCAGGCCCACGACGGCGAGCGCGGCCCGGGCGGTCACCATGCCCGCGGTCGGCATGAGGTGGGCGAGCGCCGCCATCCGCTGATGCCAGGACGGCAGGATGGCGGTCACCGCGTCGAACAGGCCTACCACCTGGACGCACCGTGCCACCACGGCCCGTGACGGCGGCGGCCGCCACGAGACCGGATGGGCGGAACTCCGCGGCACACCACGCTCCGTCGTCACCGCGGCATCCCGCGTGTTCACCGACATCGACAACCTCCCCGTATCGCAGCGAACCCATAGTGGCTGCACCGCCGCGTCCTGGCGTCGGCCGACGGTAGGGACCTGGCGCAAGGCCCTACGACTTTCGACCGATGCCGGGATAAACCCTGAGGCAACTCAGGGTCGCCACGCGGCGAGGTGCCCCATAGCGCCGTTTCGCCGCTTCTGGAGGGGGCCGGCGACCCCGGAGGTGCCGCGCCGGAGATCCGGGGTGAGCGCGGGTCGGACCCGGATGTTCCCAGCCTCCGCCCTGCCTAGGTTCAGGTTCGACACAGACATCGAGCAGGGGGACCAACGATGCAGAGGCGACCGGTCACGGTACGGGTAGCGCGGTGGAGCGCCGAACACCCATGGCGCGCGGTGGCGCTGTGGATGGTGTTCGTCGCGCTGTGCTTCGTCGGTGGCAACGCCGCCGGGCTCCAGGAGGCCACGGCGAAGGACATGTCGGTGGGCGAGTCCGGCCGCGCCGGCGTCATGATCGAGGAGGGCAAGTTCGCCGACGAGCCGGCCGTCGAGAACGTCCTCATCACCGCCCGCTCAGGGGCGCTCGACAAGCGCGCCGCCGGCGATGCGGCCAAGGCCGCGGCGGCCCAGCTGCGGACCGCGCAGGGGGTGGCGAAGGTCGGTGACGCGATCCCGGCAACCGACGGTTCCGCGCTGCTCGTGCCGATCACGATGAGCGGCGATCCGGAGACCGCCTCCGACCGGGTGGAACCGCTGCGCGCGGCCACCGAGAAGGTGCAGCAGCAGTATCCGGGCCTGCGGGTCGAGGAGGTCGGCGGGCCGTCCATCAACAAGGCCCTGAACGACACCCTCGGCAAGGACTTCAAGCGCGCCGAGTGGCTGAGCCTGCCGGTGACCCTGGCGATCCTGATCATCGCGTTCGGCGCGCTGATCGCCGCCGGCATCCCGGTGCTGCTGGCCCTGTCGTCGGTGGCCGCCGCGATCGGCCTCTCCACGCTGGCGTCGCACCTGATCCCGGCCAACGACTCGACCTCCAGCGTCATCCTGCTCATCGGCATGGCGGTGGGCATCGACTACTCACTCTTCTACGTCCGCCGTGAACGGGAGGAGCGCGCGAAGGGCCGCGGTCACGTCGACGCGGTGGAGATCGCCGCGGAGACCTCCGGGCACGCGGTCGTGGTCTCCGGTACGGCGGTCGTCATCGCCATGGCCGGCCTGTTCCTCGCCAACGACGCCATCTTCTCCTCGCTGGCCGTGGGCTCGATCCTCGTCGTCGCCGTCGCGGTGATCGGCTCGCTGACCGTGCTCCCCGCCCTGCTGGCCAAGCTCGGCCGCTGGGTCGACCGGCCGCGCGTGCCGCTGCTGTGGCGCCTCGCCGCACGCCGTACGACCCCCGACGGCCAGGTCCAGCCCAGCCGCTTCTGGTCGGCTGTGCTCCGGCCCGCCCTGCGCCGCCCGCTGCCGACCCTGCTGGTCAGCGTCGGACTCCTGCTCGCCCTGGCGGGACCCGCGCTGGGCATGCAGCTCAAGTTCCCGGGCACCGAGGACCTGCCGCGGACGACACCGGCCATGCAGGCGTACGACCGGCTGACGGCGGCGTACCCGAGCAACGGCACCCAGCACAGCGTTGCGGTGCAGGCGCCGGCCGACCAGGCCGAAGCGGTGAAGGCCGCCCTGACCCGGCTGGCCCGGCGCACCCAGGGCGACCGGCTGTTCGCGCCCCAGGAGCAGACCGGCCCGGACATCGAGGTCTCGCCGGACAAGACAGTGACGGTGCTGTCGGTGGCCACCCCGTTCGCCTCCCGCAGCGACGAGGCGGTGCAGTCCCTGCACCGGCTGCGCGAGGATCTCGTGCCGGCCGCACTCCGCGGAGTCAGCGGCGCCTCGTACGCGGTGGGCGGCGGCGTGGCGGAGAGCGAGGACTACGCCTCACACGTGTGGCACAAGCTGCCCATCGTCGTCGGGTTCGTGCTGCTGCTGACGTTCCTGGTGATGGCGTGGACGTTCCGGTCGGTGGTGGTCGCCCTGACCTCGATCCTGCTCAACCTGCTGTCGGCCGGGGCCGCGTACGGCCTGCTGGTCCTGGTCTTCCAGAACACCTGGGCGGAGGGTCCGCTGGGCTTCACCTCGATGGGCGCGATCGTCACCTGGCTGCCGCTGTTCCTGTTCGTGGTGCTGTTCGGCCTCTCGATGGACTACCACGTCTTCGTGGTCAGCCGGATCCGCGAGGCGGTCCTGCGCGGCGTGCCCAACCGCGAGGCCGTCGCCGAGGGCATCACCGGCTCAGCGGGCGTCGTGACCAGCGCCGCGATCGTGATGGTCGCCGTGTTCTCGATCTTCGCGACGCTGTCCACGATCGACATGAAGCAGCTCGGCGTGGGTCTCGCGGCGGCGATCCTGCTCGACGCGACCCTGATCCGGGCGGTGGTCCTGCCCGCGCTGATGACGCTGCTCGGCCCGGCGAACTGGTGGGCGCCGAAGCTGCTGCGGGGTCGCGGTAAGCACGCCACCGGCGGTCGGGGCCCCGTCTCGCCGGCGGCCGAGGAAGAGCCGACCGGCGAGCTGGTGGGGGCCAACTGACCTTCATCGGTACGCGCACCGGCCGGGAGTCAGTTGCTCCCGGCCGGTTCCGTCCGCGTCCGGGCGAGGTAGACCGTGTTCGTCGAGAGCCGTCCCTGCAGTGGGTTGTCGAAGGCGACCACCTCGGCGCGGGCGGTCGCGAAGACCTCGCTCAACAGGGCGGTGAACTCGTCGTCGGGCGGGTCGTTGGACCAGAGCCCGAACACGCCGCCGGGGTGCAACCGGGCCGCCAGCCGGCGCAGGCCGTCCGCCGTGTAGAAGTCCGCATGCCCGGGATGCAACAGGTGGCGGGGGCTGTGGTCGATGTCGGCCAGCACCGCGTGCACGGGCCCGTAGCCCGCCGGGTCCGCGCTGAGGGCGAAGAAGTCGGCGTGCCGCAACCGGCACCGCGGATCGGTCACCAACGCCTCGGCGAACGGCAGCAGCCGCTGCCGGTGCCACGAGATGACCTCCTCCAGCGCGTCCACGACGAGCAGGGACCGTACGCGGGGGTCGGCCAGCACGGCATCCGCCGTGTATCCCAGCCCGAGCCCGCCGACGACCACGTCGAGATCGCCGACGGCGTCCAGCTCGGTCAGGCCCAGCCGGGCCAGTGCGATCTCGGCGACGGTGAACAGGCTGGACATGAGGAACTCGTCGCCGAGCTTGACCTCGTACACGTCGATCTTGAGCATCGGGTCCCGGCGGCGGCGCAGGCTGAGGTCGCCCATCGGGGTCTGCTGGAAGGCCAGTTCCGCGAATCGCATGCTCATTCCGCCCATGCTGCCAGGTCAGGGCGGCAGCGACCCCGTTAGCGGTCGGCGCAGTGGTCGAGCCGAGATGCCCGTCCGGGCGCCGGGAGCGCCGATCAAACGAGAATCGCGACGTCGCGACCCGCGCGTGGCGGCTGTGTCCTGTTGCCAGCACAACTGGCATCGGGCAACGGATTGCTCACCCCCCGTACGGGTGGAACCGTTGCGCGAGTCGCCATGTGCCTGCCTTCCCGCAGGTCAAAGCGGGAATCGGAGGCCGCCACCCTTGTCCGGAATCTTCGTGAACTACCGGTCCGACGATGACGATTTCGCCGCGGCGCTCGTGGACGATCACCTGCGCGCCGTCTTCGGGGACCACAACGTCTTCAAGGACACCCGATCGCTGGAGGCGGGCACCGACTTCCCGCCGGAACTGTGGCGCCGGCTGCTGTCCAGCCGGGTACTGCTCGTCCTCATCGGACGGCGCTGGCTGGCCCTGACGGACCGGAGCGGGTCGCGGCGCATCGACCGGGCCGACGACTACGTACGGCAGGAGATCGAGGCCGCCCTGCAGTCCGGGCTGCGGATCATCCCGGTGCTGCTCAACGACGCGTCGCTACCGGCAGCGGACGAGTTGCCGGCCCCGCTGCACGGGCTGGTCACGCGGCAGTTCGTGCGGCTGCGCCAGCGCCACTCCGGCATGGACCTGTCGCACCTGGTCGAGGCGGTGTCCTCGAGCGTGCCGCCGCTGCCCGCACCGGCACCCGACGACGGACCGGCTCCGGCGCCGAGCCACGTGGAATTCCACCAGGGCGGGGTCTGGGCCGCGGGCGCGACGATCAACGGGGACGTCGTGGCGCACGACAAGCACGTGCACGGCGGCAGGTCGTGAGTCCCGACCCCGGGGCCGGCGCGACGCCGCCGGTGCAGGCCGCGGCCCCGGCGGCCGCCGTGCCCCAGCAGCCCGCGGCCCCGGCTGACGGCCCGCGCCGGATCAGGGAGGCCGGCACCGAGGTCGCCGCCAACGCCGCGCAGCCGCGCAAGGCCGCCGAAGTCAACAACCTCCGGCGCGAGGCCGACGTCGTGTTCGCCTCGGGCGGCGCGTACTTCGGCAGCGCCACGATGGCCGACAGCGTGGCGCGCGACAAGATCGTGTACAACTTCGCCGGGCCCGGCGCCCGGGCCACCGTGGTCTACCGCCTCGACGCCAACCACGTACGCCTGGTCCGGGAGGCGTTCGTGGCCGACGCCGCGTACGCCGGACTGCTCGGCCGCTGCCGCGGCCGCAACGTGATCATCCTCCAGGCGGCCCGCGGTTCCGGGCGCGGCACGACCGCCCTGCGCCTGCTGCTCGACCACCACCAGAGCGAGATCTACGGACTCACCCCGGACGTGTCGCCGGACGAGATCGGGAAGGCGGTCCGCGGCAGCGGCGGCTATCTGATCGAGAACCTCGACGACCGGCGGATCCGGGAGCTGAGCGCCCTGACCCTGCACGACCTCGACGCGCGGCTCGGGTCGCTCGGCGCCAAGCTGGTCGTCACGATGTCGGCCGGGGTGACACTGCCCGACTCGGGCGTCCAGCGGTTCGTCGTGCAGCTCGAGAGGCCGCCGGCGCACCGGGCCATCCTGGAGAGTCACCTGCGGTACCGGCTCGGCGCGGCCCGCGCCGACGACCTGCTGAGGCGGCCGGGCCTCATCGCGGTGTTCGACGACGTCGTGACGGCGGACTCCGCCCGGGAACGCGCCGCCGAGTTCGCGATCCACGTCGAGGATCTGCTCGCCCGCGGCCGGCTGGACCTGGAACTCCTGCGGGCGCGGATGAGGACGTCGGTCACCGCCGAGGTGGAGACGTGGTTCAGCGGGCTCGCCACGCCGTCGCTGAAGTACCTGGCCATCGCAGCGGCGCTGCTGGACGGCCTGCCCTACCAGACGGTGGTGGAACCGGCCGAGTCGCTGCAACGCCGGTTGGAATCCGCGCCCGGCACCCCGGCGCCCACCTCGGCCACCGATCCGTTCGCGACCGGGCGTACCCATCGCATCCGGGAGATCCGCGCGCAGATCGTGCAGACCGAGGTCATGACCCGGCTGGGCAAGGTGCCGGCCGAGGTCATCCACTACCGGGACCCGGCGTACCCGCGGGCGGTGCTCGAACTCGTGTGGCGCGAGTACGACGAGCTCCGCGGCGCGCTGCTGAGCTGGCTGAGCGACCTGGCGAACCACCCTGTCGACGCGGTCCGGGTACGCGCGGCCGCGGCCGTCGGGCTGATCTCCACCACCGCGTTCGACCACATCAGCAAGGTGGTGCTGCGCCCCTGGGCCGCCGACCACAAGGAGAACAAGCGGGAGATGGCCGCGTACGCCCTGCAGGCCGCCGGCCGGTCCACCCGGCTCCGGCAGCAGGCGCTGGCCCTGGTGGACGAATGGATCGCCGGACCGTCCTGGCAGCTGCACGCCACCGCCGCCCGCGTCTACGGCTCCGCCCTGGGCACGACGCTGCCCGAACACGCCTTCAAGGAGCTCGACCGGCTCTCCGAGAACGACGACCCGGACGTCGCGTTCGCCATCGGATACAGCCTCGCCGAGCTCATCGACGCCGACCACGCCCACGCCCTGCCGGCCACAGACATGACGGTGCGCTGGATGCGCAGCCGCCACCAGGGCCGGAGCGCCACGGGCGAAATCGCGTTCCTCACCCTGGCCGCCGACCTGGTCGCCGTCCCCGAGTCCGGACAGGGCGGCTGGCCGCTGCTGCTCCAGCTCGCCACGGCCGACCGCGCCCTGCACCACAGCGTGGCGTCGGCCTGGGACGTCACCCTCAACGGTGCTCTCTTCCACGAGTACGCCCAGGACATCGCGGGTGCCTGGGCGGAACTGACCGAGCCGGACCCGCGGGCACGCCAAGCGCTGGCCCTGATGCTCGCGGCCGCGGCCGTGGGCAACGACCGCACCGAGAAGATCGTCCGGTGGATGGCCCGCGGCTGGATGACCGGCCCGGGCGCCGTCCGGGCACCCCGCACCGCGCAGGCCGTCCTGGCCGCCTTCTGAACCGGGAGCCGTACCGATGTATCCGCATGCGGGCCACCACCCGCCCTCGTCCCTGATAGTCAACGAACAGCCGGTGAACCGGATGAAGTTCACCGGACCGGTCCTGCGGGCCGGGGTCGCAGCCGTGTACTCGCGGGCCGACGGCACCGTGGTCGACCTGGGCCGCCGGCTCTCCTTCGGGGAGGCGCTCAGCGGCACCTACCGCACGATGTACGAGGTCGACATGTCCCGCCACGAGACGCACATGTCGAGCGGCGGCTCCGACCTGCCGACCCGCGACGACCGGTTCTCGTTCGTGGCCACCGTGACCGTCGGCTGGCAGGTCAGCGCCCCCGACGTCGTTGTCCGCGAGGGAGTACGCGACGGCGGCGCAGTCGTCACGCGCCGGGTTCTGAGCCTGATGCGCGGAGTCAGCCGCCGGTACGAGATCACCGACTGCGAGCAGGTCGAGCAGGAGATCAACGACCTGCACCGCTCGGGGCCGATCGCGATCCGGGAATTCGGGCTGACGATCGACCACATCTCGGCGTTCGTGACGCTCGACGACGGCGCCCGGCGCTACCTGCAGCAGCAGGTGGCCATCGAACGGGAGCGGGACCTGGGCCGGCGCAGCCACAACCTGAACGTCGAGGCGCTGGACAACGAGCACGACCTGGAACGCCGGCGCATGGACGCGGTGCTCAACGGCGTACAGGGTGAGCTCGGGCTGATCGCCCTGCATCTGCGCCACCACCCGGACGAGGGCCTGCAGGTGCTCCAGATGATGCACAACCGGCAGCAGGAGCTCGAGCAGCACCAGCAGGCCCGGTTCGCCAGCTCCGACGAGCTCTTCACCAAGATGCTGGACGCCGGGCTGGTCCAGGCCGCGGACGTGGAGGAGATCCGGCGGCAGGTGCTGCTGAACACGCTCAGCATGGTCGGCGGCGCCTCCGTTCCGGCACAGGGCGCACCCGCGCAGCTGCCCCCGGCTCCTTCTCCGGCGCCGGCCCAGGCGTCTCCTGCAGCGCCGGCCCCGGCGTCTCCTCCGGTGCCGGCCACCCGGCCCGCGCCGCCGGTGCGGGGGCGGGGCGGCAGTCCGGCCACCCAGCCCGCCGCCCAGCCGGCCGCCCAGCCGGCCGCCCAGCCGGCCGCGCAACCGGCCGGTCCTCCGGCTCCCGCGCCGGATCCCAACGGCGTCGGTGGCTGGCGGCCGCGGAAGGGCTCGCAGCCCGGAACAGGCGCCGGTTGACGTGCGATCCCTCTATCTGCTGGTCGTGATCGTCGTCATGGGGAGCCTGCTGGTCGGCTCGATCCTCGCCATGGTGCTGGCCGAGCGCCGGTCGTCCGGCCCCCGCAGGCCGCGCACCCGGCACCGGCTCCGGCTCCGGCTCCACCGCCACGCCACCGTCGCGAGCGGTGTGCACCCCGTCCACACCCCGCACCCACGACAGGAGCCGCCCGTGCACGCTCCTCACCAGAGTGCCCGGCCGTCCGGTGCCGGCCCGCAGAGCGGTCGCCTGCTCGACCCACCCCCGCCGGGACCCGACGGCCCGCCGGCGGCCGCACCCGCCGCTGCCCCTGCACCAACACCCGCCGCTGCCCCTGAACCTGCCCCGGCACCTCCTACGTCGCGCCCGGCGGTGAGCACGGTAGAGAAGGCGCTGGTGCCGGAGCAGGCTGTGGCGCCCCGCTTCGTGCCTGGGTCGCGGGCCTCGCAGATGCCCTGGCTGCTCCCCATGGAGAGTGCGTCCCCGTCCGGCGTAGCCGCGGATCAGGCCCGCCTGCGCAATCTCGAGGTCCGGGCGGCGTCGGTGATCGGCGCGGGTCACCGGTGCGAGGAGCCGGTGAAGCCGCGGCAGGACGCGTACCGGGTGGCGCGCGACCGGACCGGCCGGCATCTGGTGGTGGCGGTGGCCGACGGCATGTCCGACAGCGCCCGCTCCGAGCTCGGCGCCTCGGTGGCGGTCGCGACCGCGGTGGCATTGGTACGGCGACACCTCGACGGCGGCAAGGACGTGGCCGACCTGCGCGCCCGGGAGCTCTTCGGCGAGGTGTCGGACGCGCTGGTGCAGGCGGCGCGGGACCGGCGACTGGACCCGGCCGACGTCCGGACCACGCTGGCCGTCGCGGTGCTGCCGGCGTACCACGCTCCCAAGGAGGTGGCGACGGCGTGGGTCGCGCAGATCGCCGACACCCACCTGTGGCGGCTCGACGACGACGGCTGGCAGTGCCTCACCGGCGGCGCCAAGGACACGTACGACGGCAGCGTCCTGGACGCATTCCTGCCCCATCGCCCGGAGGCGGCGCGGGGAGCCACGTTCGACTACGCCGGCGACGACACGGTCGCCGTCCTGTCCGACGGGGTGGCCGACGCGTTCGCCGAGGTGAGCGGGGCGGCCGAGTGGTTCGCCGAGCGCTGGCGCCGGCCGCCGCCGCTCGCGTCGTTCGTGCTCGACGTGGACTTCGAGGCCAAAGGGCTCCAGGACGACCGGACCGCCGTGGTCGTCTGGGCGGGAAACCAACCGGCGACGGGCGGAGCCGCGCGGCGATGAACCCCCGGACCATTCCCGCCGTCCTGGACGTGAGCCGGCTCGGCCCGTTGCCGTCCACACCGGACTTCGACAAGGCGGGCGAGAGCGACGGCATCTGGCGGGTGCCGGCCTTTCCGGGCCACCTCTTCAAGCGGCTCAACGCCGAGGCGGCCCGCAAGATCGACAGCGTCGCCCTGGACCGGCTGGTCGCGCAGCCGCAGACCCTGACCGACCCCGGCGACCGGAGGCTCATCGACGAGGCCACCTCCTGGCCCGCCAGCCGCATCGTGGAACGGGGAGCCACGATCGGCGTACTGACCCCGGAGGCGCCCTCCGCCTTCTCGGTCAGCTGGCTGGCCAAGGCCCGTACCAATCCCAACCGGTACGGCCCGATCCCGGTGGACTACCTGGCCAAGCCGAACTCGTGGCTGGCCGAGCGCGGCATACCGCAGCAGTCGGCGGCGGACCGTGCGGCCACCTGCATGAGCCTGGCCCGGGTCGCGTGCCTGTTCGAGCGGTGCGGGATCGTGTACGCGGACTGGTCCTACGCGAACGCCTTCTGGCACCCGACCCTGCACATCGTCTACGTCTTCGACCTCGACGGCTGCTCGTACGGCACCCGCCCGCATGTCTTCACGCCCGAGTTCGAGGACCCGCTGACCCCGGATCAGAGCCCGGTCGACGCGTACACCGACCGGTATCGGGTGGCGTTGCTCATCGGCCGCATGCTCACCGGGATGCGCCGCAAGAACGAGGTGTACGCGGCGCTGGGAACCATGTCCGACGCCGTGCCGCAGACGTTGCTGCGCATGCTGACCGCCGGGGAGCGTACCGACCGGCCGACCCTGGCCGACCTGACCCGCAGCTTCGGCCAGCCGGTTCCCACGGCCCGGGCCGCCGACGCGACCGGGGTGGTGACCTGGCGGCCGCGCCGCGACTACAACGGGTCGCGGACTCCGAATCCCTCACCCGGTTCGGTGGCACCCGCATGGCGGCCCCGCCGCGACTACAACGGGCCACGGACTCCCGCCCCGGCACCCCGCCCTGCCACCGGCCCCCGCTCGGCCGCCGGTCCCCGCCCGGCCACCGGCTCTCATCCGGTCGTCGGGTCTCACCCGGCCACCGGCTCTCACCCGGCCACCGGCTCTCATCCGGTCGTCGGCCCTCGTCCGGTCGCCGGCTCGGGACGGGCACCTGTGCCCGTCAACAGGCCGGTCCCGCCCGTATCCCCGAGATATTCGCCGCCCCAGACGACCCGGCCCGCCCCCTCGGGCGGTGGGGCCGCCGGCCCGGTCCTCGCCGTGCTGGTCCTCATCGTTCTCGTCGTGCTCTGCGCCTTCGCCATCTTCTGACAGTCCCGAAAGGACCCGGCCGTGATCGACCCCGTCGTCAAATCGAAGTGCCTGCCCGCCTACGTCGTCATCGACACCTCGAGCTCCATGAAGCCGCAGGAGCAACTGCTGAACGAGACCGTGGACCACGTCTTCGACGTCCTGGGCAACAGCCCCCGCGTGTCGGAGTTCGCCCACATCTCGATCATCACGTTCAACACCGACGCCCACGTGGTGCTCGAGATGGCCGACATCGACCAGGTGGCCAACCTGCCGATGATCACCTGCGAAGGCACCACCAACTACGGCCGGATGTTCCAACTGGTCAAGCAACGCATCGACACGGACGTCACCGCGCTGCACGCCAGCGGAAGGGCGGTGCTGCGGCCGGCGGTCTTCATCCTCACCGACGGCGCACCCATGGACAAGAACTGGGCCGCCGACTTCGGCTCGCTGACGGACAAGATCTTCCGCAGGAGGCCGCACATCATCTCGTACGGGTTCGGCACCGCGAACCCGGCGGTGCTCGGCAAGATCGCCACCAAGGCGGCCTTCATCGCCACCGACGTCGACAACGAGAAGGAGGCCATCGTGAGCATGCTGACCAGCCTGCTCAACACGCTGGTCACCTCGGCGAGCGCCCAGGAGTTCCGCATCCCGGAGCAGGCCGACGGCTACGAGCGCGTACCGATCGAGTTCGTCGACTGAGCCGCTCAGGTCCCGCAGAACGTCCGGTAGACACCGAAATCCCGCGGCGCGGGAGCGGCGTAGCGCTCGAGGCCGGGGCGCTCCTGGTAGGGAGCGCTCACCGCGCGTACCAGCCGATCCAGCGGTTCCAGATCGCCGTCGGTCGCGGCCGCGAGCGCTTCCTCGACCAGATGGTTGCGAGGAATGTAGACCGGGTTCACCCGATCCATCGCCGCAGTGTCCGGGCCCAGGGCTCGCCACCGCGCCAGCCAATCCTCGAACTCCGCACCGAGCTCCCCGTCCCCCGAGAGGGACCGGAAGAACGAGGTGTAGTCGACACCGCCCTTGTGGAGCAGGGTGAGCAGCTCGTCGACCAGCGAACGGTCGACGTCACCCGTCAGCCCGAGCTTCTGCCCCATGCCGGCCGACATCAACTCGTCGTACCGGGTGCGGAACCGCCCCAGCGCCGCGACCGCCGCGTCCTCGTCGTCGTCCAGCAGCGGCAGCAGCGCCTCCGCGAGCCGCGCGAGGTTCCACTGCGCAACCAGCGGCTGATTCCCGTACGCGTACCGCCCGCCGTGGTCGATGGAGCTGAAGACGGTGGCCGGATCGAAGGCATCCATGAAGGCACAGGGCCCGTAGTCGATGGTCTCGCCCGAGATCGTCATGTTGTCGGTGTTCATGACCCCGTGCACGAACCCCACGAGCATCCACCGGGAGACGAGCGCGGCCTGAGCGGCCACAACAGCCTCGAGAAGCGCAAGGTACGGCCGCTCGGCGCCGACGGCTTCAGGATGATGCCGGCTGATCGCATGGTCAGCCAGGCGCCGCAACAGGTCGAGGTCGCCGGTGACCCGTGCGTACTGGAAGCTGCCGACCCGCAGGTGACTGGCGGCGACCCGGACGAGCACGGCCCCGGGCAGCGGCGACTCCCGGTACACCGGGCGCCCGGTCGCCACCACCGCCAGGGAGCGGGTCGTCGGGATACCGAGGGCGTGCATGGCCCGGCTGACGACGTACTCCCGAAGCATCGGGCCGACCGCAGCCAGCCCGTCACCCCCGCGGGCGAAGGGCGTCCGCCCGGAGCCCTTGAGATGCAGATCCCGAAGCCGGCCGCTGCGGTCGGTGAGCTCGCCGAGCAGCAACGCACGGCCGTCGCCGAGCCGCGGAACGAAACGACCGAACTGATGCCCGGCGTAGGCCTGAGCAACCGGGGTGGCCGACTCGGGAAGTGCGGTGCCGAGGAGGAAACCGAGGCCTTCGGGGGTGCGCAGCCACGCGGGATCGAGGCTGAGGTCGGCGGCCACCGACTCGTCCAGCACCAGCAGCCGCGGCTCGGGAACATCCTCGGCCTGCCACGGAACGGCCATCCCGGAAAGCTCACGAGCGAAGCGGTTGCCGATCATCACCCCTCGAGGGTACGTCCGGCGGCTCCTCGACCCACCGTCGCCCGACCGCGACGTAGGCGGCGTCGGCTCGGTCCACGACCAGGATGGTTTCTCCTGTACGCCGGGTACGCGGAGTCGGATGATCCACACCCAGGACGCGGATGCGCTGACCGCTCGCCTCGTCCCGTAGCCGCGGGATCCCGACGAACTCACCGCCCTGCGTCGAACCCACAGCGATGAGCCCGCCGCGCGTCGAAATGTCGAAGACCTCGTTCACGAGGAATTGCACTGCTGTCATGGCGGCTGGTCCTATACCTCGCTGTCGTACGCCTGATCTTCGACGGCTGCCGCCCAGCCGGCCACTCGGCCTCGCGGAGATCGCCCGTCCGCCACCTTGGCGCGTGTACGCGATACGCCGATTCGCCCCTCCCGAAGCCTCCAACCGGTATGAAACGGTGTCCTTGAGACCTGAGGAGGCTCCGATGGCCGCGACGGACAACCGCGACAGCGCCGACCTGAAGCTCGAGGTAGTCACCCTCCCGGTCAGCGATCTCGCCCGGGCGAAAGCGTTCTACGCCGGCCTCGGCTGGCGGCTCGACGCCGACTTCGTCCTCGGCGGCGCGCGGGCGATCCAGTTCACCCCGCCGGGCTCCGCCTGCTCGATCCACTTCGCCACTGACGCTGCGCCCGGTTCGGCTCAGGGCTTGTTCCTCGTCGTTCCCGACATCAAGGCCGCCCGGGAGCAGCTGGCCGCGCGGGGTGTGCAGGTCGGCGAGATCTTCCACCGTACGCCGGAAGGCCAGGCCGGCGGGCCCGCGCCCGACGGCGCCTCGTACAACTCGTACGCCACGTTCAGTGATCCGGACGGGAACGGCTGGGTGCTGCAGGAGGTGACCTCCCGCCTGCCCGGCCGCATCGACGGCGCCGGGACGACGTACTCGTCGGTGAATGATCTGGCAAGTGCCCTCCGGCGGGCTGAGGCGGCTCATGGGGAGCATGAGCAGCGCACCGGCGAAGCCGATGAGAATTGGCCCGATTGGTACGCCGAATTCCTCGTCAGCGAGCAGGCCGGGACGGAACCTCCGAAGTAGACGGGCGGCGGCCCCAGGCTACGAAGACGAAGAGCGCGAACAGCACCATCGGCGTGATCACCAGCGCGCCGCCGTGGAGGATGAACGCCTGGGTGATGGTGGCCCCCACCATGAGCAGCGCCAAGCCGGCCGCCGCCAGGCCGGCGAGGCGTGGCACCAGCAGCCCGATGCCGCCGGCGAGTTCCACCAGGCCGATGAAGTAGCGGAACCACGTCGCGGCGCCCATGTCCTCGAAGGTCTGGACCGCGTACGCCTCCCCGAAGAGCTTGGGCCCGGCCGAGGCGACGATGAAGAACAGCGCAAGGGTGATCTGGAGTGCCCACAGCGTGCGGTGAAGTCCCCGGGCGAGCGGTGCGGGTGCGGCGTTGACGGCGGTCATGACGATCATCCCCTTGTTCGAGTGGTGAGTGCACCAACTCAGACTTCCGGGGCGCGCCAAACTCATCGCCGGCCGGAGAAAATGTCGTGGCCGACCCCGGCGCGATCACTCTCTGCGTACCCGTGATACTCATGCCGATTGATTTTCGGTCGACTGCGAAACCGTCCGACGCCGGGGTGACGCGGTCGTGATCATGGGGGAAACATGGGGAGCAAGCGTTTCGCGGCAGTGGCCGCCGTCGCCTTTGTGGTGGTCGGAGGCTTCGCCGCGCCGGCCCGGGCGGCGGAGATTCTCAACACCGCCGTCGTGGCTGACGGCACGCTGACGGCGATCTTCAAGGACACCGAGGCGAACAGCCAGATCGACATCGACCTGCAAGACGGGTACGTCGTCATCGCCAACCGGTGGGGCTGGCTGGATCCGGGTGCGGGCTGCACCGCCGTCGACGGCCGGACCGTGCGCTGCAAGGCCGACGTCATCACCGGCGTGTCCGTGGCGGCCGGGGCGGGCGACGACACCATCACGAAGACGGCGAGTGTGCCCGGCGTCCTCGACGGCGGCCCGGGTGACGATGTGATCAAGGGTGGTCCCACCGGGGGCTCGGGCTCGAACCGGCTGATCGGTGCGGCGGGCAAGGACTGGCTGGTGGGCGGCCCCGACCGGGACGTGCTCGACGGCGGCCTGGACGGCGACCTGTTCGGCAGCGACGGCGGGTACACCACGGTCAGCTACGGCTCCCGTACCGCGCGCGTCGTCGCCGGCATCGGCAAGGGCAGCGGTGGCGAGGCCGGCGAGGGCGACGTCATCGACGCGAGCGTCTGGGAGATCGAGGGTGGCTCCGGCGACGACGAGCTCACGGGCGACCTTGGCGTCGCCCAGCGCAGCCACTCGCTGCTGGGCGGCCCCGGCAACGACCTCCTGACCGCCGGCCACGAGGGCAACGTCCTGGTCGGCGGCGACGGCGACGACGTCCTCAAGGCCACGTACGGCGTCTACGCCACCAGCGAGTTCCGCGGCGGCGACGGCCGGGACGAGGTCACCTACGCGGGTCGTAACGAGAAGCTCTCCATCACCCTCGACGACGTCGCCAATGACGGCAACGGTCGCGACAACGTGCACAGCGACGTCGAGAACCTGACCGGCGGCTGGGGCGCCGACACGCTCACCGGCGACGACGCCGCGAACACGATCGACGGCGGTGGCGGCGACGACGTCCTGGTCGGTGTGGGTGGCAACGACACCCTGGACGGTGGCTACGACAGCGACACGATCGAAGGCGGCGACGGCGACGACACCATCCCGGCCGGCCCGGCCGACCGGGCGGCCGACACGGTGCACGGCGGGGCGGGCACCGACACGGTCTCGTACCGCGACCGGAGCGGCTACCTCAGCATCACGCTCGACGGCGTCGCCAACGACGGCCAGTGGATCGGCAGCGGCTGGGAGGGCGACAACATCGGCACCGACGTGGAGACCGTCTACGGCGGCGCCGGAAGCGACACCATCGTCGGCAACACCGGTTCGAATCACCTGTACGGCCTGAGCGGCAACGACACCATCAACGGTGTCGACGGCATCGAGGGCAACGACACCGTCGACGGCGGCGACGACACGGACGCCTGCACCGCGGATCACGGGGACGCCAGCGCGAACTGCGAGTCGTAAGGCGCCCCTTCGTGCGGCTACCCAGCCGACGGTAGCCGCACGAGCAGGCCCGCGCCGCCCAGGTCGCTTTCCACGACCTCCAGCGAGCCGCCATGACCGGCGCAGATGTCGCGGGCGATGGCCAGGCCCAGCCCGGATCCGCCGGCGTCGCGGGCGCGGGCATCGTCGAGCCGGGTGAAGGGCAGGAGCACCCGTCGGCGGTCGGCCGCAGCGATGCCCGGCCCGTCGTCGGCCACGGTTACGCGTACCGTTTCCGCGGCGGGATCGGGTCCGACGGTGACCGTGACGGCGCCCCGGGCATGGCGTTCCGCGTTGTCCAGCAGATTGCGCAGCAGCCGGTCCAGCTGCGCCCGGTCGCCGGCCACGATGGCAGGACCCGTCACGTCGCAGCTGACCCGGATCGGGCCGGCACGGCCCCGGTCGGCGACCTGGTCACGGGCCAGGGCCGCCAGATCGACCGGCTCACGGGGGACCGCGACGGCGGCCTCCAGCCGAGCGAGCAGCAGCAGATCCTCCGCGAGGCGGTGCAACCGTCGCGCCTCGGTGGCCGCCTCCTGGATCACGGCGGCCTGGTCGGCGGGATCGGGGTGGGCGGCCGCCACCTCCAGAATCGCCCGCACGCTGCCGATCGGGGTACGCAGCTCGTGCGCCGCGTCGGCGATGAATCGGCGCTGGCGCTGGGCGGACGCCGCCAGCCGGTCCAGGGTGTCGTTGAACGTCACGGCGAGCCGGGCGAGGCGGTCGTCGGAGTCCGGCACCGACAGCCGCCGGTCGAGCCCCCGCGCGCTGAATTCTGCCGTCTGCGCCCGCATCCGCTCCACCGGTCGCAGCGCCCGGTCCGTTGCCAGCCACGCCACCAACGCCACCAGGACCACTGCCACCGGTACGCCGGGCGCGAGCAGACGATCGACACGTGCCACCGCACGCTCGGCCTCGAACGGCAAGACCATGACGTACAGCCGGATCGGCGGGGTGTAGAGGGGCTTGGCGCGCAGCCCGAGCTGGGTCAGATCCCAGGGGGTGTCGAGGTCGGTGTCGGCGTACAGCACGGGATAGGTGCGGTGCGCCAGCCTCCCCCGGGCGCCGGGCGGCGGGGCGCCGAGCCGTACCGAGCTGTCCTGCGGCCGGTAGTCGACGACCCGGCCGGTCGGCGGCGCGGGCAACAGCGTCCGGTCCGCGACGTACGGCTCCAACTCCTCGCTGCCTCTGCGCACCGTCCCGTCGGCGGAGACCAGGAGGTAGGCGACCGTGTCCGACTCCGGGACCGAGGACTCGCCCAGACTGAACGTGACGAAAACGTTGAGGTCGTCCTTGTCGAGCGAGGGGTTGCCGACGATGGTGTCCTGCAGACTCAACACCATCGTGCGGGCCTCCTGCTCGGCGGCGCGCATCCTCTCGGCGTACACGATGTGCCGAAGCCACAACCCGGCACCGAGCAGCAGGAGACTGGCCGCGACGCCGGCGGCGAACGCCGCGCGGACCCGGAGGTCACGCACCGAGATCCTCCAGCCGGTACCCCACGCCGCGCACGGTGTGGATGGTCCGCACCCCGAAGGGAACGTCGATCTTACGGCGGAGCGCACTCACGTACACCTCGACGATGTTGACGTCGCCGTCGTGGTGCAGGTCCCAGACCTGATCGAGAATCTCCGTCTTGCCGACCACCTCGCCGGGCCGGCGGATCAGGGTCTCCAGGACACCGAACTCGCGCGGCGTCAGCTCCACTGCCCGGCCCGCCCGCTGACAGGTGCGCGCCGCGGGGTCGAGGACGAGGTCGCCGACGCGCAAGTCCGGCGCCGCCCCACCCTTGCGCCGCAGCAACGCCCGCAGCCGCGCCACCAGCACCACGTACGAGAAGGGTTTCCGCAGGTAGTCGTCGGCGCCGGTGTCGAGCGCCTCGGCCTCGTCGTACTCGCCGTCCTTGGCGGTCAGCACGAGCACCGGGGTTGTGTCCCCGAGGCGGCGTAGTTCTGCGCAGACGCGGTACCCGTTGAGGCCGGGCAGCATCAGATCCAGCACGATCGCCGCGTACCGCTGCTGCGCGGCGTAATCGAGCGCCGCCCGGCCGTCGTGCACGAGATCGACGGTGAAGCCGTGCGCCTCGAGGCCGCGGCAGATCGCGCCGGCCATCGCCCGCTCGTCCTCGACCACCAGAATCCGCACGTCGCCCAGCTTGACACGCCCTCGCGGCGACCCTGAAGACGATCTTCAGGCGGTTCAGGACCGGTTCAACGGCAGGTTGCCAGCCTCCACGCCGTGACCCTCCTCGACCCCGCCCCGCCGCACAGTGTCAACCGCGCGCGCCCTCTGTGGCCGCACCTCGTAGCCGCGATGTGCTTCGCCGGATATCTGACGGTGTCGCTCCGACAGCACTGGTTGATCCGTACGACCGGCTACGACCTGGGCATCTTCGAGCAGGCGGTGCGGGCGTACGCCGACGGCCGGCCGCCGGTGGTGGAGCTGAAAGGCCCCGGCTTCAACCTGCTCGGCGACCACTTCCACCCGATCCTGATGCTGCTCGCGCCGCTGTACCGGCTGTTCCCGACCCCGGAAACCCTGCTGA
The DNA here is from genome assembly GCF_040689425.1 of Actinoplanes sp. NPDC051475. Classification (NCBI taxonomy): domain Bacteria; kingdom Bacillati; phylum Actinomycetota; class Actinomycetes; order Micromonosporales; family Micromonosporaceae; genus Actinoplanes; species Actinoplanes sp. NPDC051475. Next base: position 40,952 of record NZ_JBFAZZ010000018.1, on the reverse strand, counting down.
TCGCCCAGGCCGCGCTGGTCGCGGTCTCCATCATTCCCATCGGGCGTACGGCGGTGAGCATCCTGGGCCCGATCGGAGGGACCTGCGTGGCGGTTGCGTACGGCCTGTCCTGGGGCCTGCAGGAGCTGATCGGCTTCGACTTCCACGAGGTCGCGTTCGCCGTGCCACTGCTGGCGTTCAGCCTCGAACGGCTGTTGCGCCGGCAGTGGCCCGCGGCGGTCGCCTGGGCGGTGCCACTGGTGCTGGTCAAGGAGGACCTCCCCCTCACGATCGCCGCACTCGGCGGATACCTGGTGCTGCAACGGCAGCGCCGGCTCGGCCTGTGGACGATGGCGTTCGGGTTGGCGACCACGGCGCTCGTGGTGCTGGTGGCCTTGCCCCTCTTCAATCCGGCGCACCACTACGCGTACTCGATGCAGGCAGGTTCCGGTACCCCGCTGTTCGACCGCCTGGCGACGCAGGCCGGTACGGTCATCGCGCTGCTCAGCGTCGGCGTGTTCGTCGCCGTACGGTCGCCTGTCCTATTGCTTGCGGTGCCGACCCTCGGCTGGCGCTTCCTGGCGGACAACCCGAGTTACTGGGGCACCGGCTTTCACTACAACGCGGTGCTGATGGTGATCGTGTTCGCCGCCTTTCTCGATGCGGCACGCTCCCTCGGCCGCCACGCCCCGGACGCGACCGCCTCGCGCCCGTCGGGTCGGCTCGGGGTCGTGCTGGCGGCCGGGTGCCTGGTCGCGTGCGCGGTGCATGCGCCGGGACGGCCGCTCCGAGCCGTGGTCGACCCTTCGTTCTGGCGGCGGGATCCGCGGGTGGCGGCGGCGCACGCGATCCTCGACCGGATTCCGGACGACGCCGAGGTGGCGGCGACGAACCGGCTCGTCCCGCAGTTGACGGGCCGCGCCCGGGTACGCATGTTCCCGCCGCCGGGCACCGCATCGACGGCGGAATGGGTGGTCGCCGATACGGCGGTGGACGACTGGCCGTACCGGACTGCGGAAGTAGGCGCCGAGGTGAGCACGCTGGGCGCCGCCGGCTATCGCACGGTCGCCGGCTCAGACGGATTCGTGCTGCTGCACCGGGTTCACCCGGATACGACCACCAGATAGGAGCTGGTGGCCGGGAGGATGTCGCCGACGTTGGTCACGATGGACCGCGCCTCCTGCGTCGAGATGCGGCCATCGACTTTGGCGCGGAGCGTCTCGTCGGCCCACGAGAGATCGCAGACCTGTTCCTTCTTACAGCTGAACGCGTGAGTGACGGTGAGTTCCTTGCGGTCGCCGGTGCACGTCTCGTCGCCGTCGACGCTGTCGGGATAACACAACCGCTCACCCGTGAGCCGGAACTCGAGCGCGACCGTGATGATCGGCGCCTGCTTGGCGCGACCGGCCGGCCCACAGCCGTACGCGGAGCCGGTCGCCCTCGCGGTGACCGTTACCGCGCGTGCCTCATCGGCTTTATCGCGAGTGCCGGTCGCTTCGATGCCGGCCTTCAGGTACGTCCGTTCTGAATCGGACGGATCGCCCGCGTAGCACTCGGAGTCGGCGGCGGGCTCCGTCGAAGCCCGCGCCGCAGCAGGCGGATCAACCGACTGCCACACCACACTAAGGGTGATCGCCAGGCCGAGAGCCGCCATCACGGCGCCCAATCGGTAGAGGCGTCTCCGCCCGAGGAACGGCAGGGTGGAGGTGGCCATGGGGGGGACGCTACAACCTCATGATCTCCGCCGTTGTCCTCATCACCCCCAGCCGTTCGCCCCGTGGTGCGTTAGGACACTATTGCCTTAGCGTTTCCGCGACATCTTGCCGCGCAGTTCAAGTTCATCACGCTCGACATCCGAGAATATGAGCACCTGATACTGCTCGAATGGCTCATGCGCGGCCGGAACTGCAACGACCCTCGACAAGAAGGCCACCGCCAAGAGGCCGCGTGTAGATCTGGCGCCAGGGCGGAGAGCACGGCGATGCCCTCGTCGCGGTAGGGGTAGACGGTGGCGCGGGAGATGCCGAAGCCAAGGCCCGGCAGCGTCATGTCCTCGGCCTTGCGAAACCGTCGTGTCCGAGGCCACCGGCCCGAACACGTCGCCCTGATGACGCAGCACGTCGATGTCGGCGAGCGCCTCACGCCGCCGGGATCAGCACCACGAAATCGACTACCACCCGGCCCGGTCGGCCCGGCCCGGTCGGCAAGCAACCGCGGCAGAGCCGCAGCGACGTGTGAACCGCCGGTGGCGACACGCAGATCCTTCGACCAGGCTGTAAAATGCACTCCGGAAGTGCCTCATAGTAGAGATCCTTGCAGATGTCGCAATTGCAAGGTAAAGCAGATCAACGCGCGGGTGCCGCGCCGTTTTCCGTGGGCTCGGCCTTAAGGACGTGTCTATCGATGGCTCCACGCCTGCCTCCAGCATCATCCGGTACGGCTACGTTTCGTCCGTGTCGTACCGAGTCAGCATCCATTCCTTGCTGAGAGCACCTCACTGTCGAACCTTTCGATTGTCTACAACGTACCGTTAAGCATGGGTGGCGATGTCGACCAAAGAATTGAGCCGGTTTCGTCCGGGGGAGTGCCGCAGCGGTCTCGTCGGGGTGGTCGGGTGTGCCCGTTGAGCAGCCGGCCGGTGGTGCTGTGACGGCGCCGGGATCGGGTGAAGGCGGGCGGGCTTGGTGGAGGTCGCGCTGGTCGCCGTCGTTGGCTGTGCTGGTGCTGCTGTTGTGTGTCGCGGCGGGTGTCCGGTTGGGTTTGCTGGTTCTGGAGTGGCCGGCGAGTAACAGCGACGAGGCCACGTTCGGGTTGATGGCGATGCACATCGCCGAGGGTCGCGAGGTCCCCAGCTTCATGTACGGCCAGTCCTACATGGGCACCGCGGAGGCTTACCTCGCCGCCGGTGTGTTCTGGGTGTTCGGTCCGTCGCTGATCGGGCTGCGGATCGCGATGCTGCTGTTGTACCTGCTGTTCCTCACCGCCATGTACGTCCTGGCCCGGCGCCTGTACGGCACCTCGGTGGCGTTGGTGTCGGTGGGGCTGCTGGCACTGGGCTCCCGCGAGTTGTACGGCCACCAGTTAGTGGCTCAAGGCGCGATCCCCGAAACGTTGCTCGCCGGCACGCTGCTGCTGCTGCTCGGCCACCGGCTGCTGGACACCCCCGACCAGCCCAGCCACGCGGGCGCCCAGCGGTGGCGGCTGCTCGGCTGGGGCGCCACCGCCACGCTCGGACTGTGGAGCACCGTACTGATCGCCCCGTTCGTGCTCACCTCCGCCGTACTCGTGGCGATGAGCCTGCACCGGCGGAAAGCCGCCATCCCCGGCAGGCTGTGGGTACTCGGCGCGGGTCTGCTCACCGGTGCCCTGCCCTGGATCCTGCACGACCTCACCCGCCCCTGGCAGGACAGCGGCGTGGTCAGCGTCATCAACATGTACCTCAACGGCGGCACCGGGCTCAACGGCGCCCAGTCACCCGGACTCGCCACCCAAATAACCAACACCGTGACGACCAGCCTGTCGTACGTCACCGGAGGCTCCGCCATCGCCCACCCGTACTCACGGCCCGCGTGGTTCTTCGGCTACACCGCAAGCTGGCAACCACCCACCGACGACATACCCTCCGCACTCTGGGGCATCGCCCTCATCGTGCTGTGGACCACAGGCTTCACCACCTGCATCCGCGTACTGCGCCACCGCCACCACACCCAGCAACAACACCAGCCGCAGCAGCAGCAGCGGAACGGGGACGCACCCACCCAGGCACAAATCTGGACCCGGCTGGCGATGCTGACCGCAGCCGCCCTGACCGTCGCCGCGTTCGCCGCCAGCCCCACACCAGGCGTCGCCCCCGCCAACAACTTCCGCTACATCATCGGCGTACTCATCGCCACACCCGCGGTCCTAGCCCCGCTGTGGCACCTGCGCAGCGCAGCACCCAAAATCGGCGCCCTACTCAAAAACGCCGTACTCATCCTCGTCGCGACCACCCTGAGCCTGGGCACCCTGCAAGCCTACCGAGACGCCGGCCAAGGCCCCACCGAAGCACCCCGCCGACAACTCATCAACGCCCTGCAACACGAAGGCATAACACACATCTACAGCGGCTACCTCGAATGCAACCGGCTGACCTTCCTCAGCCGCGAACACATCACCTGCGCCGTACTGTTCGGCGGCCCCACCGACGGCCTGCACCCCGGACTCGACCGCTACCAGCCCTACCGCACCGCAACCCAAACCGACCCACGAGCAACCTACGTCTTCCGCACTACAGACACCCGCAACACCGCCCTAGCCCGCTCGAACTGCAGCTGGCAAAAACACTGGAACCTCGCCGGCTACGAAATATGGCAACCAGCAGACCACTGCCCCATCCCAGCCGAGCACGCCCGATAACCCCTGCACGCGAGACACAGTTGCGAACACGAACATGAACCCGAACGTCGCGTCGAAGCCGCGCAGGTTTCGTGGTTATCGCCGACGCAGGGCGGGCGCCCACCACGGATGAAGAATCCGGAACGCCGGATAACCGGAGCCCGACGCGGTGGCGAATGCCCAGATGATCAATGCCAGCCGTACCAATGCGCGCTTCTGCTTGGTCATTCTCCTGCCCACGATGTGTGTGCCCCTTCGTGATCGCGCAGCACATCGCGACCGCGAAATCACTTTAGTGTTCCGACGTGTCGTCGACCGTCGTCGATTCGACAGAACTCTTCGGTTCTCGGCGAGCAGGGTGCGTTAGGAGCGGTTTCGCAGGGAACCTTCCTTGCCCACCTGGCTGACATCGGTCCGCGAGGCCGTACGCGGGCCTCGCCGCGCTCAGCCTTGGTCAAGAAGCCCGGCCCCAACTCATGGAGCCGGGCTCGATGCCGCAGGGCGGCCCGCCTTGCGGCATCGTCCGGTTGCTGTCAGCTGACGGTGAGCGCGGTGTCGTCGATGACGAATGACGTCTTCAGCGAGGAGTCTTCGATCCCGGTGAATTTGAGGGTGACGGTCTGCCCGGCGAAGGCGGCCAGATCGTACGAGCGCAGGGTGTACGCGCTGGCGTTGAGGTTGGAGAACACCTGCAACGTGGTGGTGCCGACCTGCACGGTCAGTTTGTCGTACTGACGGGTGGTGGTCGTCTCCGCCGTGGCGATCTTCAGGTAGAACGACAGCGTGTAGGCGCTGCAACCGGCGGGAAGGGTCACCGACTGGGACAGGGTGTCGGTGTGGGTCGAACCGTAGCCGTCAAGCCGCGCGTCACGGGTGCCGGTGCGCGGCGATCCGTCGCCGGTGTTCGCGCCGATGACTCCGGCCGAAGCCGTCCACGGTGCCGTCGCGGTTTCGAAGCCGGGATTTCCGAGCTTCTGGCCGGCGCCGGTGCACCCCCCGATCCCGTTGACCGTCAGGGTGTACGAGACGCTGTGGGTCACCAAGCCCGCTCCCGTCACCGTGATGCTGTACGAACCGGGCGCGGCGGCCGCAGTGGTCGCGACGGTCATAGTCGACGAGGCACCGGACGTGACCGACGCCGGGCTGAAGCTCACCGAGACACCGGCGGGAGCACCGGAACTCGTCAGCGAGACGGTCTGCGCGCTGCCGGAGGTGGTGGCGGTGTTCACGGTGGCCGTGGCCGAGGAGCCCGGGTTCACCGTGCCAGAGCTCGGGCTGATTGACACCGAGAAGTCGTTGGCCGGCGCGGTGCCCGTGGTGAGTGTCCAGAACGCGTACGTCTCGGCGTTGGCCCAGCGGCCCAGGGAGGTGCCGTTGATGTTCGATGGGTAGGTGTCGCATGCCTGGTGGTAGCAGGAGTCGTACGCCTGCCCGGCGGTGCCGCCCCACTTGGCCACCTGGGCGCTGGTCTTTCTGTAGCTGGCCCCGGTGGAGTTGATCGATGACGGGATGCCGGCGTTGCGGAACGAGCCGTCGTCGCTGCAGCACTCGGTCGACGTTTCGGTGGGTACGTTGATCGAGGTGAAGTATTCGCGCAGCTTCACGGCGATGGCGTCGGTGCCGGTGACGAAGTAACCGCCGTTGGTGGAAGCGACCATGTCGAAGGTGCCGTACGCCTTGATCGCGGCCTTCTGGGCCGTCGTCAGCGAGTTGACGTAGAACTTGGAGCCGATCAGGCCCTGCTCCTCACCGGCCCACCAGCCGAACCGGACGTGGTTGGTCATGGTCGGGTGGCTTGCGGCAAGTTGGAGCGCGGCTTCGAGGAGCGTGGCCGTACCGGAGCCGTCGTCGTTGATGCCTGGCCCGGCCGACACGCCGTCGGAATGGGCTCCGAACATGTAGGTGTTGCTGGTGTCGCCGCCCGGCCAGTCGGCGATGATGTTCTTTGCGGAGCCGTTGCAGGTGGTGCAGGTCTGCGCGGTGACGGTGAAGCCGGCCGCCTGCAGCTTCTGCTGCAGATATGTCGTCGTCGCGGTGTGACCCGCCGTGCCGGTGGCTCGGTTGCCGCCGTTGCTGCTGGCGAAAGTCTGCAGCTGTTGCAGGTGGGCGTTGACATTGTCGACATCGACGGTTGGCGGAGCCGCCGACAGGGAAACGCTGCTCGCCGTCACGGATGAGCCGGACGATCGCACGCCGGTCGAGCCCGCCGCCGGCAGCGGGCTGAGCCCCACCGTCGCCGCGAGGAAAACAGCTAGGGCAGGTCCTGCCGTCACCGTTCTGAGTCTCATGAGGGGCTCCTAGGGTCGATGCCGATTCACGGCTGGCCGTAGGAAAACAGGAACGTGTAGCCATGCACAAGATATCGAACTACCTATATCTCATGACCGCCCATGGAGGCCGAGGGCGTCGTTGACGCCATCGAATCGGCCCGAAGTGCCGCATCGTGACGGCATCTTCCTGATCGCCGAGGCGACGTGCGCGGCTACCTCGCCAGGTACTCCCGAAAGTTCTCCGGGACCGCATCAGGAGCCGCGCACTGTGTGTCGCCGCTTTCCGGGCGGCCAGGATGCCCGCCCCGAGTTCTCGGGAACGCCGCACCGAGGCCCTGTTACGAAGCCCCCGGGTGCGGCCCGATCAGCGGGCAGTCGGGCAACTCGGTGTGGGTCACCCGGGCGCCGGGGCCGAGCGGCAGGGCGATGTCGAACCGGAAGCAGACGTCCTTGCTGCCGGCCGGGTAGCGCGTCGTCACGGCCCACCGATCGGCCGAGCGCTCGATCGTCCACATGGTCCCGACCACCGCGGTCACCTCGGCGTCGGTCAGCTTGCCGTCGGCGACCGCGGACGCCAGCTTCTGCTGACCATGGTCGGCGAAGCTGCGGGCGGCCGCCAGCGACTGGTCGTCGACCGTATCCTGGTGCCGTGGCAGCGCGACCCCGAACAGCCAGACGACCACGCCCGCCACAAGCAGGAACGCCAGCAGCGCGAGACCGGCCAGGGTCACGACAGACCCGCCGATGAGGCGGAGCCGTCGCGACCCCGTGCCGGTGTTGTCAGCGGACATCAGGAACCTTTGTAGCCGATCTGGTCAAGAGTGGTGCGCATGACGCCGGCATATCCCGGATTGCCGGTACCGGTGTCCTTCGGGTGGAAGGAGGCGCGGCTCAGGCAGGCGCCGCTGAGGAGGTCGGGCAGGCAGAACGGCGTTCCGCGGTCCCGGCCGTGGTCACCGGCAGGATCGTCGCGTGCGGCGCTACCCCGATGGTGGCGCCCGACCGGCCGCGCCCGGCGATCAGCATGGCGATCGCCGTGCCATGGCCCCAGGCGTCGTTCACTCCATTGCCCAGGTCGGGGAAGGCCCGGCCGGGCAGCACCGCGCCGGCGAGGTCGGGCAGGTCACGATCCACACCGGTGTCCAGCACGCCGACGGTCACGTCGTCGCCTTGGCTGAGCTGCCAGGCCCGCGGCAGCCGCAGTTGGTCGATCCAGTAGTGCCGGTCGATGCCGGACGGGGCCGGGGTGGTGCCGAGGACGGACGACAAGCTCAGCACGGTAGCGATCATTCGCATCGACAGCATGCTATCGCCGACGGTTCACGTCGTGCGGACCCGTTCAAGAGACAGGCGCGCGTTCACGCCGTGGCTGCGGACCTCGGTCACTGGCACCGCATGAGCGCCGCCACTCCGGGGCATCGCTGACGCTCGCCCCGAATTGCACGTCGTCTCCGTGGTGCTCGGGCATACGTCGATCGCCATTACGACGGACGTCTCTAAGGTCACCTGCTGGAAGCAGGCCGGCGCTCGGCGGCAGAGCTGATGTCACGGGCGCTCCTCGGGGCGCCGGGAGCCAAAGCGGCTCCCAGAATCCCGGTAGCTCCCAGCGTGGCTCCCACGACGGCCGATGAGCAGAATCCGTGGACATGAGAAAGGCCCTCAACCATGCCATATTGGCTGGTGGAGGGCCTTCTCTGAGAAGTGCGCCCGAAGGGACTCGAACCCCTAACCTTCTGATCCGTAGTCAGATGCTCTATCCATTGAGCTACGGGCGCTCAGTGCGTTGCCAGCATACACACCGGCTCAACACGCGGAGACTCCGGGATTCGAACCCGGGAGGGGGTATAAGCCCCCAACCGCATTAGCAGTGCGGCGCCATAGACCAGACTAGGCGAAGTCTCCTCGGGAGCCTTACAGGCCACCGACCGTCGAGGATACCGGACCGCCCGATGGCCCGGCAAAGAGGTTCCCCTCCGCGCGCCGCGCTGGAAACTGATCGACCACACGCGCCTCCAACAGGTGAAACCTCCGCGGCCAGGCTAGGCTGCCACGGCATGGAGGAGAAGCAGCCGCCGCCGCGTCGTCCGCGGGCTCCCCGGCCCGCGTTCAGCACGTCTGACCAGCCCGAATCCTCCGCGCCGCCGGCCCCTCGGGCCCGGAAGACGCCGCCCCCGGTGACATTCCGGCCGCCGGCTGCGGACAAACCCCAGAAATCTTCGGGTACGGGCACACCGTCGCCAGAAGCAGATCCGTCCACCAAAGTGAACGGCTCATCCCCCCGCGCCCGCAAAGCCACCACCCCGGGGAAGGCAGTGGCGAAGAAGGCGGCACCCGCGAGGCCCGTCCCGGCCGTGACGAAGGCCACGCCCCCGAAGCCCACGCCCGCGAACACCACGCCCGCGAAAGACGGCGCGCAAGCGGGCCAGGCCACCCCGGCGAAGAAGGCCACGCCGGCGAGCGACGCCACCCAGACCGGGCAGGACACGCCAGCAAAGGCCACGCCGACGAGCGACGCCACGCAGACAGGGCACGCCGCCCCAGGGAAGAAGGCCGCGCCGACGAGCGCGGCCACCCCGGCAGGGCAAGCCACTCCAGCAAAGAAAGCCACGCCGACGAGCGCGGCCACCGAGACGGGGCAAGCCGCCCCAGCGAGGAATTCCGTGCCGGCTAAGAAGGTCACGAAGTCGACGGCGGCTAGGAGGACTGCGCCGCTTAAGAAGGCCGTCAAGGCGGCCGCTTCCGAGCTGGCGCCGGCCGTGGTCGAGCCGGACATGACCACCGTCCCGGACGAGCCGACTCCCACACCGGAGGAGAAGGCAGCGACGTCCGCCCCGAGCGGCCCGGCGGCCAGGGCAGCAGCGGCCACGCCCAGCGGCTCAGAGCCGAAAGCCAGCAGCCCGGCGGAGCAACCCTCACCCGGCAAAGAGGCCGGGGCGACAACCCGGGCTGCCGAGCCCCCGGCTACGGCCCCGGGGCAGCCGGGGGCTGTCGTCCCCGTACAGCAGACCCTTCCGCCGCAGATTGCTCCATCGACGGACACCGAGTCCGTTGAAGCCCGCCGGCGCAGCACCGCGGCGGCCCGCTTCGAGGCCTGGGCCCGCATCCTCGCCGATCCCGCCCACTCCCCGGAGCTGCTCGCCGTCGCCGCCGTTCAGACCATCGGCCCGCGTGCCGCCGAATGGGCTCAGCGCATGCGGGATGCCTATCCGGCCGCGGGGCCTGATGCGATCGCTCGGCTGGCGGTGCAGCAGTTCACCCGGTTCGGCAGTGTGAACAGTGTCTTCGCCGCGGTCGCCGGCTCGTACGCTCCGATTGCGCTGCTCGGTGCCGCGGCCTTGACGCAGGCGGAGCTGGCGCTGCACGTGGCCGCGGCGTACGGTGTCGACCCGGCCGACCCGGCCCGGGCCGTGGATCTGCTGGTGCTGACCCGGGTCCACCCTGAGCGGGAGGATGCGGAGGCCGCGCTGGTGTCCGCGCAGGAGCACAGCTACGAGGGTGCCGGGCTGACCGATGCCGCGTGGCGATTGGGCCGGATGGTCGCGGTGCATGCCGGCGGCTGGGCGGTTCTCCGCGTTGCCAACCGGTACTTCCCCGGCGCCAGTCTGCTCGCCGCGGTACTGACCAGCCGGGCCGCCGCACAGACCATGGGAGCTCGGGCCACGCTCTTCTACCGGCGCTGAAGCCAGGGCTGAACTCGCGGCGTACCCCGATCGGGTGACCCAAGCGCACGCACATCCGGACCTATCCGCACAAGCGACGCGCCGACTGTCGGCAATTGTGCGCTCTATGTCGCACTTTCGGTGCGATGCGTAACCTCTCGCTCTGCCCACCCTAAGGGCATGGGAGACCTCGCGCGTTTGCTCAAGGAGAGCTGGAGCCTCGTCGAGGAGCACCAGGAGAAAGTCGCCGGCTATTTCTACGCGCGCATCTTTCTCTCGCACCCCGATCTCCGGGACCTCTTCCCCGTCCATATGGACGTTCAGCGGGCGCGGCTGCTCAACGCGATCGTCACCGCGGTGCAGACGCTCGAGGATCCGGAGAAGTTCGACGACTATCTCCGGGGCCTCGGCCGGGACCACCGCAAGTTCCACGTGGAACCGGAGCACTACGAGGTGGTCGGCGGCGCGTTGATCGAGGCCATGCGGCATTTCGGCGGCGAGCAGTGGGGAATCGAGTACGACCAGGCGTGGGCCGACGCGTACGCGGTGATCGCCTCGAAGATGCTGGCCGGCGCCGACGCGGACACGAACCCGCCGTACTGGTATGCCGAAGTGATCTCGCACGAGCGCCGCGCCAATGACATCGCGGTCTTCACCGTGATGCCGATGCAGCCGCTGGAGTATCGGGCCGGGCAGTATCTCAGCCTGGAGTGCCCGCGGTTCCAGCCGCGGTTGTGGCGTACGTACTCACCCGCGAACGCTCCCCGGCGCGACAACACTCTGGAGTTCCACGTACGCGCGGTCGGCGCCGGCTGGGTGTCGAGTGCGCTGGTCCGGCGGCTGGAGGTCGGTGACATGATCCGGCTCGCCGCGCCGATGGGGTCGATGAATCTGGACCGGCGCTCGACCCGGGACGCGGTGTTCGTCGCCGGCGGCACCGGCCTCGCGCCGATCAAATCGCTGCTGGAGGAGCTGACCCGGTACAACCGCACGCGCTGGGTGCACGTCTTCTTCGGCGCCCGGACCCGTGACGACCTGTACGACCTCGCCGAGCTGAACCGCCTGGCCGCGCGCTACCCGTGGCTGTCCGTGGTCACCGCGTGCAGCGACGATCCCACCTTCCCCGGCGAGCAGGGCAACATCTCGGACGTCGTCGCCCGGTACGGCCCCTGGAACGAGCACGACTTCTTCGTCTCCGGTTCGGGCCCCATGGTCAAGGCGACCTTGAAGACGCTGGCCGAGCTCCAGGTTCCGTCGATCCGCATCAAGTACGACAGCTTCTCCGAGATGTGACGGGATGGGACGAGACCGGGGATGTAGCGAGACGCTAATAGCTCCACGGGCGGCCGGTCTGGCCGTACTCCTCGACCGGCACGAGGGCGGAGTCGGCGGCCATCCGGTCCACGTAGAGGCGTCCGTCGAGGTGGTCGATCTCGTGGCTGACCAGACGCGCCATGGCTTGTTCGAAGGAGGTGATGACCCGGGTGCCGTCGAAGCGGGCGTGTTCCACGTCCACGCGTAGCGGCCGGACGACCAGGCCGCGGTAGTCGAAGAACGAGAGGCAGCCCTCGTACTGTTCGTCGGTCTCCCCGGACTCGTCGACGACGCGGGGGTTCAGCAGGACGACGGGCTGGGCGCCGCGTTCCGGCGGCCGGACCATGGCGGCGGCAACCGCCAGGCCTATTTGCGGCGCGGCCAGCCCCACCCCCTTGCTGAAGTCGTGCACGGTCTCGAGCCGGCCCAGGGTGGCCCGCAGCGCGGCCACGGCCTCTCGGGCGTGCGATTCCTCCCGGGGCAGTTGAAAGTGCCGGGCGCGCTGGCGGAGCAGATCCGCTCCGCGCTGCACGATGCCTATTCCGCGCATCCGCTGGCTCGCTCTCAGCTCATGGCCGTTCGGCTCCGGTGTACGGGGTTCCACGGCCGTTCGTTGCCGGGGGACGCCTTCGTCTCCGGTGTGCGGGGCGGTCTGCCCGCGGAACCGCCATTCGAGGCGGTAGCGGGCGTTGAGCAGGGGTGCGTCGGTCGACCATTCGAAGACCGCGCGCCGGTCGTCGTTGTGCCGTTCGAGCGGGGTACGGACGGGCACCTCGGCGGCCAGGGATGTCTCCACACCCCAGACCTGCGGTTCGAATTCGACCGGGAAGTCCAGGCGCACGGTGAGGTTGCGGGTGGGCAGGCGCACGGCCCGCTGGAACCAGTGCCCCCACTTCTCCTCGTCGACCGTGTAGGCGTAGTCGATGGTTGTGCGTTCGCCCGGATAGAGCGGGAACTGGCCGTGGTCGTTGGCGAAGAGCAGCCACACCTCCTTGGCGGCGTCGCGGTCCAGTTTGAGTCGCCACTGCATCGGCTCGACGGCGTCGCCTTCCCCGGCGACGGCGTGCAGGTCCATCTCCTCGAAGCTGAGCGGGTGCTGGCGGTGGTGCTGGTTGGAGCCGGCCGGGTCGTGCGGATAGCGGTCCACGGCGATCTTGACCAGGTACCGGGTCACCGGCTCGACGCCGGCGTTGTAGAGGGCGCGCCGGATCCGGCAGCGGTACGCGCCCTTCATGTACGTGAGCTCGGCGATCTCCTGCTCGACGATGAGTCCCGTCCCGGGCGGCAGCCACTGGACGGGCACCGGTGGGTCGCGATGCAGCTGGGTGCCGCGGGCGTGGCGCAGTTCGTCGTACTCCTGGAACCGCTGCCAGATCACGCCGCCGGCGGCCAGGACGGCCTCGGCCCGGCGGGCGAAGTCCTCGGTGGGTTTGTGCCGGCGGCCCTCGACGTGACTGACGTAGGACGGGTCGAAGCCCATCCGGGCGGCGAGCTGCTTCTTGGTCATGCCGCGCTCGACCCGCCATTGCGCAAGCGCCGCCACGAACTGGTCGGCGGCCCTCTCGACTGGCGAGGTGGTCATCACGGATGTCCCCTTTGCGACAGGAAGTTCAGTGTCCATGTCTTCCGGTGTCCGCATGGGGCTTGTAGCGCGTTGCCGACAGATACCTTGACGAAACCGGCAACGCCGCAACGCTGCGTTAGGTCACCCTTGCTCGGGGTATTGATACAGAAATACCTGTCTGGGCCCCCACATCGCGAAGCCTTCCGGGCATGGTTAGGCTAGCCTTAACAGAGTACGGTGAGTGATCCTGAACGATGTGCGAGGGCGAGGTGACAGCAGTGATCCCGCAGAGCTCCTGCTACCTCCGGGCCGGCGGCCGCCGGTGACCACCACCCTCGACCGGTCCGTCGCCGGTCACTCGGCCTTCGCCGAGCCGCCCCTCGCACCGGTCACCGCAACCCTGCAAGCGATGTTCGGCACGTCCACCGAGCTGCCGGGTCTGGCGCCCGACCTTCTGGTACGCGACACGACGGGCTGGATGCCGACGTCGGAGCTGACCGGCAGCGCCCTGGACGTCATGCTCGACTCGTCCGAGCGACGCTGGCAGGCGCAGCCCCACGCGGCCGCCGCGCTGGCCTGGAAGGCGTACACGTACTGGCTGGCCCTGCCGGCGGTGCTGGGCTGGGCCTCGGCCCGTCGAGTGCCGCTGCTGACCGGCTCCGACGTGCTGATGCACTTCGACGACCCGCGTCCCCTGGTGACGATCGGCCTGCACCCTGACGTGACGGTGGCGGTGCTGCCGTCCGACCCGCTGGCCCTGAGCGGCCGGGCAGGCGTGCGGGTGGTCCCCACCGAGGCGGCCCTGCTCGAGGAGCTGCGACGGTCGCTGCTGGACGAGCACCTGACGCCGCTGCTGGACGCGATCCACAGCCGGGTAAGGCTCGGCAGGCGCACCCTGCTGGGCTCGCTCGCCTCCGGGATCGCGTACGCGGTACTCCGCTCGGCCGACGTCCTGCCGGGCTCGTCGGCGGAGACCATCGGGGTCCTGCTCGGCGCCCTCGGCGTTGAGGACCTCATCGAGCTGGTCCCCGGCCGCGCCGGCAAGCTGGAGGTGCAGCGGAAGACCTGCTGCCTGGCCTTCACCCTGCCGCAGCCCAAGGTCTGCATGGGCTGCTGCATCCAGCAGCACTGACCTCCGTCAGCTGAGAGCGGCTCCGCTCAGCGTCGCCTTGGGGTCGTCGACCATCGCGCGGACGTTCCACACCCAGGCGCCGCCGGTCCACGTCGGCTGGAAGCCGAGCAGGTCGGTCATCGCCCGCAGCATCTCGATGTCGCGCTCCTGAGGCGTGAGCACCACCACGCCGGCCTTCCAGTAGCGGAGGTCGGCCAGCGTCATCTCGCGCCGGGTGTCGGTGATCTCCGGGGTGGGGTTCCCCTGCTTGATCGAGCTCATCAGCCCACTGGTCGGCCGCCACGGCGGCGAGAACAGCGCCGCGCGGTCCGCCGGGTCGAGCGGGTTCTGGGCCGGCAGCAGCGCGTACGCGCTCGCGATCCGCATGTCCTGCCCGGTGTAGGCGCTCCACCGCATCGGATCGGGGTACTGGCTGTCCGGCAGGGGCAGGGCGACCACCGTGTGGTTGTCGTCGACGTACTGGCGCCAGGCGCCCGACGTCACGAAGTCCGGCACCGGCTCCATGGGGGCCGTCCGCAGCGGAGTCGGGGCGAGCGGCACCAGGGCCATCGCCACCGCCGTGATCATCGCAACCCGGACCGGGCCGCGGGCGGACGGCTGGGCCTTCATCAGATCCGAGGCCTTCTGGCAGCCGAGCGCCAGCACGATGCCGATGACCGGCGCGATCGCCATGGCCCAGCGGGTCGGCACGGCCGAGTTCAGCACCGGGACGCTGTGCAGCAGCGCCCAGATGCCGTTGACGCCGGTGTCGGCGCCGTTGAGGTGGACCCGCGGGCCGAGCGACAGGGCGCCGAAGAGCAGCGCCAGGCCGGCCAGCGTGAGCACGGCCGCGCTGCGGCGCATCCACGCCACCAGGCCGAAGAAAAGGATGATCAGGCCCCAGCCGAAGAAGGAGTTCTCCTCGGAGGCGTTCTGCGCCAGGCGGGCGGCGGTCACGCTGTTACCGGCGATGGAGCGCTGCGCGTACGCGGTAAAAGCGCCGAGGTCGGTGCCGAAGTACCGGACGAACTCGGACAGGCCGTGATAGCTCTGCGGCCCGAAGAACTGCACGGAGAGCGGGTATGCCAGCACGGCCAGCGTCACCGCGGCGGTCACGCCCAGCGCGCGCAGGAAGGTCGTCACCTCGGCCCGGGCGATTCGCTTGCGCCGTGAGATCGCCATGGCGGTGCAGAAGATACCCAGCCCGACCGCGGTCATGAAGAGGATCTCGAGGTTGATGAACGCCTGCCAGACGAGCAGGCCCGCGAGGATCAGCCCGTTGCGGGCCGCGCGGCCCGGCGTACGCAGCGCGAGGGTGCGCCAGATGATCAACGGCACCAGGAACTGCGAGACGATGTTCGGGTGGCCGCCGGCGTGCGCGACCATGCTCGGCGCGAAGGTGACGAAGAGCGCGCCCACCCACGCGGCCAGCCGCGAGGTGACGAACTGGCGCGAGAGCACGAGATACCACGAGATGCCGGTGATCGCCAAGGCGAGAGTGAGAAACGCGTTGAACGCCACATGCGGCCCGAAGAGGACAGTGACCGGCGTCATCGGCAGTGAGACGGCCAGCACCGAGGTGTTGGCCATCATGTTCACCCCATCGGGGTAATTCATGCGATCGGAGAAGAACGGATAAGCGCCATCCGTGAGCACGCGCGCACCGTGCGCCAGCATCCACTCAAAGAATGCTTGATCCTGAGGATCATCGCGCAACTCATGATCAAGATTGAGCCACAAGGGCGCCGTCAGGAAGAGCGCTACCCCGACAAAGGTGGCGATCGCCAGCGCGTCTCGCCAGGTGAGAGAGCGCCACCAGCGGCGCCGCGGCGCCGGCTCCAGAGCCGGCTCGGGGGCCGCCTCGGTCGCCTTGCGATCTGCGGGTATGACCGTGATCGGCGCGGCGGCAACCTCGCTTTCGAGGGTGCGCAGCTCCGCATCCAGGTCTTCGGTGGCGGCCTCCGGGTCCGGTGGCAGAACGTTCCCGCCGGGCGACTGGCCGGTCGAGTCAATACCCGTAATCGTCATAGCATCGGCGAGCCTAACGGAGCTTGGTAACAGTGTCGTGACGGGCGGCCGAGGCGTGATCGACCCGATATGTACGCGCGTTTTACCGCCGCCTCACGCCAGTGGTGCATGATGGGTAACGATCCCGGGTACCCCCGGGGCAATGTCTCAATCAGGCAAAAATGGAGCGGTCAGCCCCCGCTCAACTTTCGGTTGCGCGCACCGGATGCTTAACTCTTCCGGTCCCGCTGTCAGCTCGGATCGGCAAGACGAGGGAACCTTACTTATGGCAGACATCACTGGAGACCAGCGGATCCAGTCCGAAGTGCTCGAAGGCCTCGCCATGGCCGTGAACCACCGTCGTTGGTTCGTCGAGCTGGCTCTCCCCTACCTGGGGGAGAACCCGATCGAGATCGGCAGCGGCCTCGGCGACTACGCCCTGGAGTGGGCGGAGCACGTTCCGCACTTCACCGCCACCGAGGCGGACCCGGACCGGCTCGTGCAGCTCAAGGAGCGCCTGGCCGACCACACCAACATCGACGTGCGGCAGATGCTGCTGCCGGCGCCCGACGCCGCGGGTGAGTACAGCGCCGCGGTCTCCTACAACGTGCTCGAGCACATCGAGGACCACGTCGGGGCACTGCGCAGCATGGCCGAGCTGGTCCGCCCCGGCGGCCGGGTCATCCTGATCGTCCCGGCGTTCATGTTCGCGATGAGCCAGGTCGACATCGCGACGGGCCACATCCGCCGCTACACCAAGAAGACGATGCGGGCCGCCATGACCGAGGCCGGCCTGACCATCGAGAAGCTGCACTACGCGAACGCGCTGGGCCTCATCGGCTACTACACCGCGACGAGCATCTTCAAGCTGGCCCCGAAGGAGGGGCCGATGGTGAAGATCTACGACAGCGTCGTGCTGCCGGTCACCAAGGCCGCCGAGAAGGTCGTGAAGCCGCCGTTCGGCCAGTCGGTCTTCGTCGTCGCGAAGGTTCCCGGCTGACCCAGGCACACCAGAAAGCCCGCCCGGTCACAGACCTGGCGGGCTTTTCGGCGTACAAGGGGCGGGAATTCAGCCCTTGACCTGGTACGTCGGGCGGATCGTCGCCCGCGCCAGCGTGTGGAACGCCAGGTTGAAGCCGACGTACGCGGGAGTCGCGTCCTCGCCGACCTCCAGGCGGTCCACGTCCAGGGCGTGCACCGCGAAGACGTACCGGTGCGGGCGGTCACCCGGCGGCGGGGCGGCGCCGCCGTAGCCGGCCTCGCCGTAGTCGGTGCGGATGGTGAAGGCACCTTCCGGCAGCGGGTCGGCCCCGCGCGGCAGCTCGGTGACCGAGGCCGGCAGGTTCACCACCACCCAGTGCCAGAAGCCGCTGCCGGTCGGTGCGTCCGGGTCGAAGCAGGTCACCACGAAGCCGCGGGTCCCGGCGGGGAAGCCGGACCAGGCGAGTTGCGGGGACAGGTTCTTGCCACCCACGCTGGGATGCACGTACAGCTCGTCGAGCGGATGCCCGTCGGTCACGTCCGTGCTGGTCACCGCGAAGGACGGAACCGGCGGCAGGATGTCGTAGGGATCCGGTGCCTCTGCGCGCTCCAAATTCATGCTGTTGTCCTTCCAGCTGTGCGGACTCCGCGGTCCAGACTGCCCCTGTGAGCTAAAAGTAACCGAGTGAGATGTCGCACAGCTTTCGAACCCGATAACCCCCGTGACCGGTTCGCCGAGGAAACGCACAGCTGGTGCGCGCCCTGGGGCTTGACCGGGGCGATAGTGGTGTCAGACATCCGACCGGGTTCGAGCGGCAGAGATCCCCGTGCCCGGTGGTGATCGGTCGCTCAGCGCAGCCGCGGCCAGCAAGTCGGCACCTGTCCAGCCGGACAGGTGCCGACTGCCATGCGGGGCGGCTACAGGCCGAACAGCGGCAGGCAGGGTTCCAGACCGGTGATCTTCACCTCGGTGGTCCGCGCCGCGGCCCAGGCCGGCCGGTCGAGGACCAGCCGCCGGCCCGGGACCCGCTCCCCGCGTACGACGTGCCACTCGGTGCCGTTGTCGGCGTAGCCGAGCTTGCGCGAGACGGCGTACGAGGCGGCGTTGTCCTCGAACGCCTCCGAGGTCGCGAGCTCGGCGCCGAGGCCCGTGAAGGCGAGATCCAGCACCGCCGCCCGCATCTCGGTGCCGTATCCCCTGCCCTGGTGCGCCAGCCCGAGCCAGGACCCGGTGCCGACGATCCGCGCCGTGGCGAAATCGCGGGCGCCCATGTCCTGCGTACCGATGACCTCGTCGCCGGCCACGACCACCAGCTGCAACGCCCAGTCGCCGGGCGACCAACGCCCCCATTGCGTCCACTGCCACTTGATCGTGTTGCGGGCCCGTTCCTCGGGCGTCGTGTGGGTCCAGGGCGCCACGAACGGCATCACCGCGGGGTCGTGCACGCCGGCGGCCGCGACATCGCCGAGCCGGGCGAGATCATCGAGATCCGGCAGGCGCAGTTCGAGCCGCGGCGTACGAAGCCGCAGCCCGAACAACGGCCAGTGGTCGGTGATCATGCCGCCGATTCTGGTCGCGCCGCTTCCCGGCGGCGACCGAATTAGAACGGCGGTGCCGGATCAGAACCGCTCGATGTGCAGCCCCGCGTACAGCCGGCGGTACACGACCCCGGTCCGCTGGTTCCCCGCATCGATCATCATGCCGCGGCCCATGTAGATGCCCACGTGACCGGCCCCCACGACGAGGTCGCCGGGACGAGCCGCGGCGCGCGAGACGGTACGTGCCCGCGCCGCCTGACCCCCCGACGAGTGCGGCAGCCGCAGGCCGGCACGGGCGTACGCCCGCTTGGTGAAGCCGGAGCAGTCGAACGCGCGCGGACCCTCCCCGCCGGGGGAGTAGCGCTTGCCGACCTGCGCCCTGGCGTAGGCGATCACCGACGCCATGCGCGGCGACGTGCCGCGTGTGAGGCGAGGGCGGGCCGCGACGGCCCGCCGGACGGCGCGCTTGCGCAGGACCGGACGAGCTTGCGCACGACTCGCGACGGCTGCGGCACGGCGACGGGCGGCTGCGGCACGGCGTCGAGCTGCTGCCGCACGGCGTTGGACCGCTGCGGCACCTCGTTCAACGGCGGCGGCACCTCGTTCAACGGCGGCGGCTCGGCGTTCGGCGGCGATCCGCCGTTCCACCGCGGCCATGCGCTCGGCGAGCAGGATCGCCTCCTCGGCCTGGCGGGCGGACTCCTGGTCCCGCCGTACCGTCAGAATCTGACGCTGAGCCGTCGCGGCAGGCCGGGTGACGGATCGCCGGGCCGCCGCCCGGGACGCCGCCCGGTCGCGCGCCCGTTCCTGCACGGTGGGCATCGCCGCCTCGGCGGCGGCCGCGGAAAGCGGGAGCAGCGGCAGGTCAGCGGGGGTAATGGGTTCGAAGACCGGTGCAGTGACGGCCAGCGCCAGGGCGCCGGCGGCCAGCACGCGGCCGGTGGACGGACGGGACAGCAGAGCCTCCGAACTAGGCCCGGGGCACTCACGCGCATCCCGTCCCGGCGCGGTCGGGAACTGCCGCCGCGCCGGCTGTCATCCGTTGAACGGCGACAATGGGAACCCGGACGTTATTGATTAATTCCGCCGACCATGCCAACACACATTCGTGGTGCTGTTCGGCGGAACAGAAAAAATTAATCCCGGCCGGTGTCGATTCCGGTGACGCGCGTTCGTGTAGATCGTGACGAACAAGTCGAGAGGAGCCAGACATGAAGACGTACCTGCTCAGCATGTACCAGCCGGACGGGCCGACGCCTCCGCCCGAGGTCCTCGAGCCGATCATGCGGGGCCTGGCCGCGCTCAACGAGGAATTGCACGACACCGGAGCGTTCGTCTTCACGGCGGGTCTCTGCCCGCCCGACACGGCGACCGTGATCCGCGCGAAGGAGGGCGATGTGATGCTGACCGACGGCCCGTTCACCGAGGGCAAGGAACACGTCGGCGGGTTCACCGTCGTCCGGGCGACCGACCTCGATGTCGCCCTGCGCTGGGGCGAGCGGATGGCCGCGATCACCACGCTCCCGGTCGAGGTGCGGCCATTCTCGAGCTGAGCGAGGTCTACCGCACGGAGTACGGCCGCGCGGTGGCCGTCCTGACCCGTCTCCTCGGCGATCTCGACCTCGCCGAGGAGGCGGTTCAGGAGGCGTTCACCGTCGCGTCGGCCCGGTGGCCACGGGACGGCCTGCCGGCGAGCCCCGCCGGCTGGATCATCACGACGGCCCGCCGCCGGGCCGTCGACCACCTGCGCCGGGAATCGGCGCGCGGCGCCAAGGAGAGCGAGGCGCTTCGGCTGCTCCCGCCGGAGCCCGCCGGCGAGGAGGAGGACCTCTTGCGCCTCATCTTCACCTGCTGTCACCCCGCCCTCCGGCAGGAGGCACAGGTCGCGCTCACGCTGCGGCTGCTGGGCGGGCTCACCACACCGGAGATCGCGCGGGCATTCCTGGTGCCCGAGGCCACGATGGCCCAGCGCATCGTCCGGGCGAAGGCCAAGATCCGGGACGCGGGCATCCCGTACCGGGTGCCCGGGGACGCCGAGCTGCCGGATCGGTTGCGGCCGGTCCTGGCCGTGCTCTATCTGATCTTCAATGCCGGGTACGCGGCCGGCAGCGGCCCCGACCTCGTCCGCGACGACCTGTGCGCCGAGGCCGTCCGGCTGACCCGGATGCTCGCCGCGCTGATGCCGGACGAACCCGAGGTGGCCGGACTGCTGGCGTTGCAACTCCTCATCAGCGCGCGCCGCCCCGCGCGGACCACTGTGGACGGCAGGCTGGTGCGGCTCGCCGACCAGGACCGCTCCCGGTGGGACTCCGCGCTCGTCGCCGAGGGGCAGGAGCTCGTCCGGGGGTGCGTACGGCGGGGCCGGCCGGGGCCGTACCAATTGCAAGCAGCGATCAACGCCGTGCACAGCGCCGCCCCGACCGCCTCGGCCACCGACTGGCCGACGATCCTCGAGCTGTACGACCAGCTCCTGGCCCTCGCCCCCACGCCGGTCGTCGCGCTGAACCGGGCGGTGGCGCTGGCCGAGGTCGCGGGGCCGGAACCGGCGCTGACGATCGTCGACGGCCTGGCCCTGAACCAGTACTACGTCTTCCACGCGGTACGCGCCGAGCTGCTGGCCCGGCTGGGGCGCGCCGACGAGGCGATGGACGCCTACGACCGGGCCTCGAAGCTCACCGAGAACGAGGCGGAGCGGTCCTACCTGCGCCGGCACGGGCATCCGTAATACTCGGCGTCATGCCGACCTCACCGATCGATGACATCCGCGCCCTGTCCCCGGCGATCCGCAAGATGGCGCCCCTCATCGAGCAGGACCGCGGCGTGCCGCCCGCGCTGATCGAACAGCTCGCCGGGCTGGGCGTCTTCCGGCTGGCGGCCCCGCGGGAGTGCGGTGGTCTCGAGGCCGAACCGGGCGCGCTGGTCGAGATCTTCGAGGAGCTGGGACGGGCCGACGGCTCGACGGGATGGTGCGCGATGATCGGCGCCGCGACCTCGATGGCGCTCGGCCATCTGCCGCCGGCCACCGCAACGGACCTGCTGCGGGACCCCCGGTTCCTCATCGCCGGCGTGGCCGCACCGCTGGGACGGGCGGCACCGGTCGAGGGCGGTTACCGGGTGAGCGGACGGTGGTCCTTCGCGAGCGCGTGCCACCACGCGACCTGGCTGGTCGGCGGGGTCGTCACGCCGGCCGGCGCGCGGCTGGCCGTGCTGGACGCGGCCGACGTGTCCATCCACGACACCTGGGACGTGGCCGGGCTGCGGGGCACCGGCAGCCACGACTTCTCCGCCGACGACGTGTTCGTCCCCGCCGACCGGACGTTCTCCCTGGCCGAGCCGCCTCGGCAGGCCGGGCCGCTGTACGCGTTCCCCGCCCTGTCGCTGCTCGCGCTGGGCATCGGCGCGGTGGCCCTGGGCATCGCACGGGCGGCGATCGAGGACTTCGGCGAGCTCGCCCGGGCCAAGCGGAACCCGGTGACCGGTGATTCCATCGGCGCGAAGCCGGCCGTACGGGTGGCGGTCGCGGAGGCCACGGCGCTGCACGGCTCGGGCCTCGCGTACCTGCTGAGCGCGGTGCGGACGGCCGGTACGGACACAGCCGCCCGTGCGGCGCTGCGGCTCGCGATCTCCACCGCGACCCGCAACGCCGCCAGGGCGGTGGACCTCGTCTACAACGCCGCCGGGGGCACCGCCGTGTACGACTCCAGCCCGCTGCAGCGCCATTTCCGCGACGTTCACGTGGCCACGCAACACGCCATGGTGTCCGGCGACGTGACCGAGACGGTCGGCGCGGTGCTGCTGGGTCTCGGCGACACCGTGCCGACCGCGCGGCTCTGATCAGCGGGTCAGGGTCGCGTACAGGTGGAAGCGGGTGACGCTGCGCGGATGCACCCCCGGCATGGTCCGGACCTTGTCCCACAGCGGGCCGCGCGAAACGCCGCCGTCGTTGGCGGCCAGGGCCTTGCGGTGTGCCTCCGCGGTCTCCCACTCGGCGTAGTTGAAGACCTGGGAGCCGTCGGTGCTGAGGTGGAAGAACCCACCGATGCCCCCGGAGGGCAGGCCCCGGTCCGCTGCCAGGGCGTCGAACACCGCGTCGATCCAGGTCCGCGCGATCTCCGGGCCGTCGGTGTCGACCCGGACGCTCACGATCGCGCCCGGGGTGCGGCCCTCGGCGTGCCGGTCTCCGCGGTAAAGCCGGTACGCGGCCAGGCCGGGCAGGTCCAGCGTCGGGTTCTCGGTCGTCCACTGTGAGTAGTGCAGGACGCGATCGCCGTCCACGTCGACGAAGAGCGAGAGGGACAGGAGCCCGTCCGGCCACGGCTTCGCCCGCCACGCGGCCACGACCGCTTGCGCGGCGGCCCTTTTATCCTCAGCCACCCACTCGCCGGCGAGCACGATGGCAACGTCGTCACGGGCCGGGTCGGGCATCCGGTCGCTGATCCGCATGGCCTAGGTCCCGTACGGGCGAACGGCGCGGGCCTCCCGCAACGTGTGCCCCCACCAGGCGAGCCGGTCCAGCATCCGTTGCGCGGCGACGGCGCTCTCCGGGTCCACGGGCCGGCCCGCGGCGTCGAAGCACTGCCGGCCGCCGTGGAAGCTCACGGTGTCGCGCACGGTCATCGCGTGCAGTTCGGCGAAGACGGTACGCAGGTGCTCCACGGCTCGGAGGCCGCCCGACAGTCCGCCGTACGCGACGAAGGCGACCGGTTTCGCCTGCCATTCGGCGTAGTGGTCGTCGATCGTGGCCTTCAGCGGCGCCGGATAGCTGTGGTTGTACTCCGGGGTGACGACGACGAAGGCGTCGGCCTCGCCGAGCTGCTTGGTGACGGTGTCGGTGCCGTCGGCGAGATCGACGATCTCGGCGGCCAGGTCGGATCGCCCGCCGATCTCGGCGGCGACCCAGGCTGCGACGGTGGGGCCGAACCGGCCTTCCCGGGTGCTCCCGACGATGACTGCGGTGCGAAGCGGCGTGATGTCCATGCCGGGGACGCTAAAACCCCAACTAATGTTGAGGTCAAGCCGACGAGGGGACGACGCGATGGAGCTCACGGTGGGGCAGCTCGCCGACCGCAGCGGGGTGACGGTGTCGGCGCTGCATTTCTTCGAGCGCCAAGGCCTGATCACGAGTACGCGCACCGCGGGCAATCAGCGCCGCTACCGCCGGGACGCGCTGCGCCGGGTGGCGTTCATCCGCATCGCCCAGCGGGTCGGCATCCCGCTGAAGGAGGTCGCCGCGGTCCTCGCGTTGCTGCCAGACAACCGCACGCCCACCCGTGAGGACTGGGCCCGGGTGTCGCAGTGCTGGCAGGAGGAACTCGACCGCCGCATGCGCCACCTCGAGCAGCTGCGCAGCGACTTCACCGGCTGCGTGGGCTGCGGCTGCATGTCGATCGACCGGTGCCCGCTGATCAATCCCAACGACGAATTGGGCCGACTGGGCGCGGGTCCCCGCCGCTTGATCGGTGACTGACGCCATTCGGGCGAACCGGACTCAGTGGACTTTCTCCCGGGCGTAGCCTCCGCCCCGCGCACCTGTCAAGATTCGAGCGTTAAGTCCGAAAAGCCCCGAAAGGCGCCCGCCTCATGCGTCGCACGTCCTCCCTTCTCCTGGCCTTCCTCACCGCGACGGTCACCCTCGTCGCCGGCGCGGGCACGGCCGCCCACGCGGCCCAGGCGGCCGTCAAGATGACCTTCAACGCTGCCCCGGAACC
Source organism: Actinoplanes sp. NPDC051475 (assembly GCF_040689425.1). Taxonomy (NCBI): domain Bacteria; kingdom Bacillati; phylum Actinomycetota; class Actinomycetes; order Micromonosporales; family Micromonosporaceae; genus Actinoplanes; species Actinoplanes sp. NPDC051475. The sequence goes on along the minus strand of NZ_JBFAZZ010000018.1, from coordinate 16,446 downwards.
GGTGGTCAAGGGCGCGCCGGTGACCCTGAGCGGCCGGGTCTGGATCGGCGCCACCGGCAACCGTTCCCGGGTCAGCTTCTACTTCCGTCAGAGCGGCACCGCCGCGTACGCCTACAAGGGCTTCGCGACCGCCACCGACGCCGGCATCTTCACCCGCCGCTTCACCGCCGAGACGACCGGAACCTGGAAGGCGGTCTTCGCCGGCACCGCGGCCCGTAAGAACGCCGCCCGCCTCGACGCCGTGCAGGTGATCCAGCGCCGCTCCAAGGAGATCGTCAGGTGGACGGGCGACTCCGCCGGCTGGCAGAGCCCGACCGTCAAGGTGCCGACCGTCGACTTCAAGGCGATCGTGTCCTGGAGCTGCACCGAGCCGGACTTCTCCTTCCTCTACCTGACGTGGGAGGGCAAGACGAACGGCTACGAATACGTCGGCGCGGAGAAGCAGTCGGGCACGCTCACGCTCAACGGGCACGAGGGCGGACGCCTCGGCTTCTTCAACATCAGCACCGCGTCGAACTGCTCGTGGACCCTCCGCGTGTTCTCCGGCATCACGACCGTCCAGGTCTGAGCACACTCACGGCAGGAGCACGATCTTGCCGAGATGATCGCTGGACTCCATCAGCCGGTGCGCCTCGGCCGCCTCGCGCATCGGCAGGGTGCGGTCGATGATCGGCCGGATCGTGCCGGCGTCGACCAGCGGCCACACCTGATCGTGGACGCCGCGCACGATGCGGGCCTTGTCCTTCACCGGACGGGCCCGCAGCGTCGTCGCGGCGACCGACCCCCGCTTGGCCATCAGGGCGCCGAAATCCAGTTCGCCCTTGCGGCCGCCCTGCATGCCGATGGTGACGATGTGGCCGTCGGTGGCGAGCGCCGCGATGTTCCGCGGCAGGTACTTCGCGCCGATGATGTCGAGGATCACGTCGGCCCCGTGGCCCTCGGTGAAATCCAGGGTCGCCTCGACGAAGTCGTCGGTGGTGTAGTCGACAGCGAGGTCGGCGCCGAGGGCCAGCAACTGCTCGTGCTTGCGCTCCCGGGCGGTGACGATCACGGTGGCGCCCAGAGCCTTGCCGAGCTGAATCGCGAACGTGCCGATCCCCCCGCCGCCGCCGTGCACCAGCAGCGTCCGGCCCTGACGCAGCCGGGCGACGTCCACCACATTCGACCAGACGGTGCAGGCGACCTCGGGCAGCGCGGCCGCCTCCTGCAGCGACATGCCCCGCGGCACCGGCAGAAGCTGGCCGGCCGGCACGGCCACCCGCTCGGCGTAGCCGCCACCGGTCAGCAGGGCGCAGACCCGCTCGCCTAGGTGGTGCCCGGTGACGTCCGGGGCCAGCGCGGTGATCACCCCGGCGCACTCGAGCCCCGGATACGGCGAGGCGCCGGGCGGCGGCGGGTAGTGACCCTGCCGCTGCATCACGTCGGCGCGGTTGACGGCGGCGGCGGTCACCTCGACGACGACCTCGCCCGGGCCGGGCTCGGGGTCCGGGACCTCGGCCCAGACCAGCGCCTCGGGGCCGCCCGGCTTCTCGATCACGATGGCGTGCATGGGATCAAGCTTGCCCGAGGGGTCCGACAGGAAACGGAGAGGGCTCGCGGGCGGCACCCACCGCCACCCGCGAGCCCTCCGTCTCAGGCGGGCACGGCCCACCGCTGGTTGGCGCCTCCGGTGCAGGCCCAGATCTGCAGCTTCGCCCCGTTCGCGGTGCTGTTGTCCTTGACGTCGAGACACTTGCCGGACGCCGCGTTGACGATCGCCCCGCCGGACACCTGCCACTTCTGCGTCGCGACGGTGTCGTAGCAGTCCCACAGGTGCACGGTCGCCCCGTCGGGGGTGCCGTTGCCGGCCACGTCCAGGCACTTGCCGAGCACGCGGACGGTGCCGTCGGCGCCGAGGGTCCACTGCTGGTTCGGACCCGGGGTGCAGGTCCACATCTGGGGCAGAGTGCCGTTGGTGGTCGATCCACCGGTCACGTCCAGGCACTTGCCACCAAGCCCGCTGATTGCACCGGTACGGCCACCGCCCGACTGACCGCCGCTCCACGTGAACGTCGCGGAGGTCCGGGCGGGCAGGCTGTACACGAAGGACTGGCTGCCCCAGTTCACCTTGACGCTCTGCGTACCGCCACTGGTGTTGTACGCGATGAGCGCCTTCGAGCCGTCCGGGTTCTTCCACGCCACGTTCTTGACCGTGCCGTTGGCGGTCGAGTCGATCCGTACGGCGCCGGGCTTCACGAACTTCGTGAGGTGCCCCATCGTGTAGTACTCGATCGTGTAATCGACCTGCCCGTGCCGGCTGTCGCCGTTGTGCACCGTGACGAGGCCGGTGCAGGTGCCACATCCGCCGTTGTGCGGCCCCTTGTTCTGGTCGACGGCGAGGCTCCATTTGGTCCAGGACCGCGCCCAGTTCCGGGTGTAGTCGATGAGCGTGTTCATGTCCTCGGCGTGCTGATCGCCGACCCAGGTGCCGCCCGAGTGCTCGGTGAAGTACTGATTCATGGACGGGTACTGAGCGCGTACCGAAGAAGCCTTGTTCGGATCGCCGCCGTAACCGTGCCATGCCACCCCGCCGAAATTGGGATGGTTGCGGATCGCCGAGTCGTTGACCAGGGGCGCACCCCAGGTGTCGTAGTCGCTGTAGTTCCAGTCGTGCACCAGCAGCTTGGTGCTCGTTCCGGCGCCCTGGAGAGCGGGAAGCAGATCGTTCCTGGCGAACGACTGAAGACCGGAAACAGACCACTGCATGGAGGGATATCCGGGACAGCATCCGGGTTCGTTCTGCTCGGTCACATACTTCACGGGTACGCCCTGAGCCGCGTAACCCTGCAGGTATTTGACGAAGTACTGGGCGTACGTCTTGTAGTACTCGGCCTTGAGGTAGCCCTGGTTGTAGGAATTGTTGTCCTTCATCCAGTACGGCGCGGACCACGGCGAGGCGAACAACGTCAGCTGAGGATTGAGGCCCCGAGCCTGCTTCGTCAGCGCCAGCACATCGGTGTCACGGCTCAGCGAGAAGTCGTTGAGGTCGCAGCACGTCTCGTCGTACGAATAGCTGGACCGCGCGAGATCCGAGGACCCGATCACGTTGCGGACGGCACTGACACCGATGCCGCCGGTGGGGCTGAACAGCTTCGTCATGACGTCGTTGCGGGCGGCAGCGGAAAGCGCCCCGCTGCCGTTGATGAGCCAGGCGGCGGTGTCGGTGAACGAGGCACCGGCACCCTCGAACTGCTGGTACGTGACGTTCTCGTTGACCGTGATCGTCTGGTTCGCGCCACCGGTGCTCGACGCGAACGCGATGGGTGTCTGCTGCTGCAGGCCACGGGTGACCGTACGGCCACCGCTGTCGCTGGTGGTGGTGAGGTAGATCTGCACCGGCTCGTTCGCGGCTTCCGCGGACGGCGCGAACGCCACGAGGGCGCCGGCGCCGAGCAGGGTTGCAGTCACCGCACCGGCTAGCTTGCTACGGAGGGGCATGACGGGGATCTCCCTTGACCGGAGGTGGGGGCCTGGCCGGGATAGATAAGTAAGCGAACAATTAACACCTCCGTCGATGTCTTGTCAACGTCGTGAACCCGGCCGCGGGAAAGGTCTGCCCAGTTCAGGACCATGTTCTGGACCTTAAATTAAGTTGCAGCCGATACCTGTTAAGGTTGATAACAGAAAACGGATCGAGTTCGCCCGTTCGGCCACTCTTCCTGAGAAACTCCTTGTCGGCGTTGTCCTGGACATCCACGCTCATCGACACTGCACGGGTCCCCGGGGACAGGGGCCTGGCCGGCGCGGGGGCGCGCCGCCAGGTCCCGCGGCTAACCCGCCCCTCCAGGCCGGCGACGTCCACACCGGCACCTAGTGAGGGCGGCGTCACGGCGCCCCGTGTCCGATCCGCCGCACGTAGGGCGATCTGGCAGACTGAGTGCCGCTGTCCGGGAGGGCTCGCCTAGTGGCCGATGGCGCCGGTCTTGAAAACCGGTATGGGGAAACTCATCGTGGGTTCGAATCCCACGCCCTCCGCACTGCCTGACCTGCGTTTTCGCAGGTGAACCCTCGTATCTGAGCGTGAGAGCCGGGCGGCGCCGTGGGCGCCGATGTCCAGCTGTTAACGGCCAGAAACGAGGGTTCACGAGCGTCCGTGTCGAATGCGTGTCGACGAGACTGCGGCGTTAGCCCTGGTCGTCGCCCTTGTCGGCGTCACTCTGTGTCGATGAAGGCTCGGGTGCGTCGTGCGGTGCCTCGGCTGGCTCCTCTTGGGTGGCCGCTTCGATGCGCCGGCGGTCGATCTCATCCTGTCCGGTGAGGCACTTGGCGTAGACGCGCAGGAGTACGTCGACGCCGTGGCCGGCCCATTCGGCCACCTGGACCGGGGAGACGCCGGCGTTGAGCCAGGTGGAGACGCAGGCGTGCCGCAGGCTGTACGGCACGTCCAGCAGCGGCGAGGCTGCTTCCTCAGGCGTGAACGCGGCTTTGCGGGCGTGGTGGAAGGTTTCGAGGTACGCCCATTCGGCCAGCAGTCCGCCGCGTGGTCCGAGGAATAGCAGGTCGCCGGGGCCGATGTCGTAGTTCTCGAAGTGGGTGAGCAGGATCTTCACCAACTCCGGGTGCACGGGGAACGGGCGGGTCGCTCCGACCGCGCGGTGCTTGAGTTGCCGCGCCTCGCGGGACTCGCCGTTGTTGGTCCAGCGCCGGCCGCCGCGGGGGTTGGAGGCGTCGAGCAGTCCTTCGCCCCAGCCGGCTTCCGGGAGCTTGAGGAAGGTGCTTCGCCGTACGTGCAGCGCCTCGGAGGGGCGCACGCCGGCCCAGTATTGGAGGGCGAAGAACGCGGCGATTCTCTGCCCTCGTGGGCCGGAGTCGCGCACCGCGTTGAGAAAGCGGCGCGCCTGTTCGGGGTTGACGACCGTTCGGCGGTCGACCTCCCCGACGACTTGCGGCGCGGCCACCGTGGGGTCGTCATGCTCGGCTGCGGGCCCACACCGGAATCGGCAAGGAGAACGTGCGACACGCGACGGGCAGCCATGCCAGGCCTTCACCGTCCGGGTCTTCGCCCACCTGGTGACGACCGTGGATGATGGAGGGCATGACGGCCAGCGGGGAGCACGTGCTGTGGAGTCACTACGCCGACAGCCCGCCGACCGGCCGGTCCCGCTCCCTGCTGGTAGGCGCGGCGCTGCTCACGGTCGCCCTGCTCGGGGTGGCCTGGCGCATCCGGTCACCTCGCCTCGCGCCGTTCTTCGGCCTGGCGCTGATCGCCGGAACCGGGCTGCTGCTCTTGCATCTGCTGAAGTCGCGTCGCCGCGAGATCTCGCGCGTCTGGACCGATTCCGGCCGGCCCGGTGTCCTGCTGATGCGTCGCGCCGGCGGCGCGGTCCAGACGCTCGACCCGGCACGGGTCAGGAGGATCTTCCTGGTGCACACCTCCGGCTCGTACCGCGATGAGCGTCCCGGCGAGCCGGGCGAGTCGCACAGCTACGTGCTCACCCGCGTGACGCTACGAGCCGGCCTGACCTGGTACACCACGCCGAATCAGCCCCTGCCCGACAGCGAGCCTGGAGACGCCGGGCGGGAACAGCCGTCCCGGCCGGAGACCCGCAGACGGCTGGTGGCCACGTTCCCGAACGCCCGGCTCTCGCAGCGGCACCTCCGCCGAAGCCAACGGGAGTCCACTGAATGAGACAGACCGCTGTTCCCTGGATTGAGGGACTCAGCGAGATCCTTCCCCGAATGCCGCGTCCACCTCTGTGATCAGCCATGTCAGATCCTGCTCCCGGCACACTCGGCGTAACGCCTCGTCTTCGACCTCCCCGCCGGCGGACGGCGGATCCGTAGGTGCCGCCTTGTGTTGCCTGATTGCGGTCGCGGAAGAATCTTGCTCAGACCACTTGACGCCATACCGGAACGCCTCGGGCTTTTGTCTCGGCGGGCGTGGGCCTGGTTCGGATGGCGCGTGCAGTGATGGCTATCCGGCGCGCCGGGGGCCCTTGCAGTTGCTGGTCGACGCGGACAGCATCCCCGAATGACTGAGCCAGGCGCCAACGAGTGCCGGGTTTGCCGCGGGCCGGTAGAGTCGACCGATGCCAACGCCTGGTTCCGAGGTGCCGCGCGGCGTTGCGGCTGCCATGCCGGAGGGCTGGCGGCTGGTGTTCCTCCCGAGCCTGACCGGGCACCTGTTGTCGTCGGCCGCCGCCGGCATGGTGATCCCCCTGGTGGTCACACTGCCGGCGACACTGTTTTGCGTACTGCCGGTCGCCGGCGTGGTCGGCGGCGGCGCTGGGGCACTGCGCACGGGTCTGGTCCTGTTCGGTCTGCTGCTGCTCGCCGGCGTCGCGGTGGCGGTCGCTCTGGTTCGCGCCGCCGGGACGGATGTGCGCTGGGTGGAGTTGCGGCCCGGCGCGGCCCCGACGGTGCTCGTCGTGCGTCGGGTGTGGGGCAGGTCGACGGTCCGGGTGGCAGACCTGCGTCGCGTGGTGGTTGTAGAGCGTCGCAAGCTGGATCGCCGTATCGGTGTGCAGGTGGTGGTGCACACCGGCGGTGAGACGGTGACATGTACGGCAGGACAGGGCAGCCCGACGGAGCGGGTCGGCGTGGCGCAGCTGGCCGGTTGGGTGAGCGAACGCCTCGCCTCGGCCGGGGTCTTGGTGGAGTGGGAGACGGTGACGGAGCCGGCCCTGCTGACGGTCGAGAACTGGTGGACCGCGGAGAAGGTCGCCCAGGCGTGGCGAGTACCAGTCGCGCGGGTCCCCGAGATAGCCCAGCAGCAGGGGGTACGCTCGCACACCGGGCTGTCGCGGATCGGAGCGACGCACCAGCCCGGCCGGTCCACCGGGCCGCGTTACGATCCCGACGACGTCTGCCGGGTGGCGGCTCGGCGATCCGTCGAGGAACGGGCGCCGGGCGGGTGACGCGGGCCGCAGTAGCCGACGGCGACGTCCGTCTGGTCCGGCTCGGCGTCCGCCAACGGCACGCCGCCACCGACCACGAGCTGGTCGTCCACGCCATCGTGACACGTCCACGCCCGTAGAGTGATCGTCATGGGCGCAGCGAACGCTGGACCGAGTCGCCGGGCATGGCCACCAGCGGCTGGCACGTCGGCGCTGTTTCTTGCCGTGATCCTCGCCGGTTGCGGCGCGGAAACCGCCAACGAGACCTCAGACTACGGCGAAGTCACATCCGTCAACGGCAGCACTGTCACAGTGTCGATCATCGGGTGCCGCAGCGACTACGACCCATACGACGACCCCAGCTCCTTCGAGTACCGCCACCGCAAGCTCATCGCCCCCTCACGGTCGCCCAAGCCGTACCACAGCTCCAGTTGCCAACACGTGCTCAAGCTCGACCAGTTCACCGATCTCCGCGGCGCGGCCGTACGAGCCGGCGACACCGTCTCGCAGACCTGCCACCGGGTCAATGGGGACGGAGACCTTCCGACCACGACGTCAACGGTCTGCACCTACCACGTCAGGGCTGGGCCCTGATTCGAGCCGCGTGACAGCGCACATGACCTCAATTTAAGAGCTCAGTTCAGAATGCGCTTCATGCTGCCTGGTAGCGCCTCAGTGACCAGTGCCGTGCCGTGCCATGACGGTGACGCCGATGAACGCGGCGATCGACAGCGTGATCTCGGTGAGGACGACGGGCAGCGAGGTGCTGTAGTCGGTGGATCGGGCGAAGGCGATGATGAGCGGTGTGATGACCGCGCCGGCCGCCGGCAGCAGGATGCCCATGGCGGCCGCGGTGCGCCCGATGCCCGGAATCTGACGCAGAAGGATACGGACTCCCGCCACGGCGCCGTCGAAGTCACCGATGCCGTTATCGGCGGCCCAGCGCTGGAATCCGTTCAATCGCGCGGTAGACCGTCGAGCGTGCCACGCCAAACAGCTCGGCCGGCTTGGCGCTGGTGCGCTCGCCGACCCGGTGCAGGGCCACCAGGTGCGCCTCCTGCTTGACGCTGAGCTTGGGTGCCTCTCCCCGTAGCCGGCCCCTTGGCCTTGGCGATCTTCATACCTTCGCGGGTCCGTAGCCGGGTTAGGTCCGCATTGGAGGGCAGTCAGTGAGCGTCCCGATGAACGATCCCCAAACGGAACATCAGCGCCGACGCTCACCCGTCACAGCCAGCGATAGACGAAAGATCAACTATCTGACGGCTGGTGACGCGTTTCTACCGGCACCCTGATACCGGCGGCGAAGTGAACGCTGCCGCGCAGGACCATCGGTGACGTAGGCGGCGCCGACGCGAGCCCAGGGCTCGCTGCGCGGCTCAGCGCGACGCGTTGCGGGAGTCGATGCCGACCTTGACCCAGTACGCGAGTTCGCCATGGCTTTGTAGTTGGTCATGCGGCACGGTGAGCCACCTGCGGCCCATGGGCCGGTCATTGCCCATGTGCGCCGGTTCTCCTCCTCGTCGAAGCAGGTCGTCGTACTCTGCGGGATCGGTGCGCACGAGCAGGTCACCGTCACGACCGGCGGCGACTGTGATGCGCTCATCCACCATGAACGACAGGCCATCGAACATGGGCACTTCACGCACGTCTGATGTCCGGCCAGCACATCCCGGAGCCCTCGCGCGAGGGCGTCACGCGGGCTCGGGGCAGGCGTGGTCACCGGCCACCCTTGGCGATGTAGTCCTGCCCGTCGTAGTGGAGGTTGAGCGTCTCGATGACGCCGTCGCCGAAAGTGAAGAATTCGGCGAACCGGACGGTGCCGCCCGGCATCTCGGCGTCGTACAGCACGGCGGATCCCTGCTCGTCGATATCCCCAAGATTTTCCGCGGTATCCCCACTGCTCTTGCGGTTCGGGGGGCCTGCCGGCCCAAGGCTCGGACCAACCCCGCAAACCACGCCCGCGGCACACCGGCCACTGGCCACCGGCCGAGCCAGCAGAGACTTTAACGACCTTGTGCGCAGTGGTTGGTGTTTGTTTGAGCTGGGCGTTTACCAGGTGAGGCCGGCGGACTTGTCCGAGACGTGGCCGGCGACGGCGTTGATGGTTTTGGGGAGCAGGTCTCGGCGGCCGGTGTAGCGTTGCAGGACGCGCCACCATTTCACTTCTGCGACGGTGTGCCCGACCCCTCGCCAGCGTCCAGCGGATCCTCACGGAGGCCGGCGGTTGACCTGGCTCGGCTGGCAAACGTGGACGAGGGCCTGGCCGGAGACGACGGCGCGCCTTGAGCCGCCGTCTCATGCTCGGAGCGCTCATGTGCTACGGTGACCGAGTTGCAGTTTTGATTTCCGTAGACGTTTTCGGCGCCTGATGGGTCATCCAAAACCCGTCCAGGCGCCTTTCCGTTTGTACCTGTCGGTTCCGGCGCGGCGATCAACGCGGCGACGTAAGAGTCCGCACAGTGCGGCCTCTAACAACCTGCGAAAGAGCAGACATGACTACAGGCACCGTGAAGTGGTTCAACGCCGACAAGGGCTTCGGCTTCATCACCCCCGACGACGGCGGCGCCGACGTCTTCGCCCACTTCTCCGCGATCTCGACGAGCGGCTACCGCAGCCTCGACGAGAACCAGAAGGTGGAGTTCGACATCACCCAGGGCCAGAAGGGCCCGCAGGCGTCGAACATCCGCCCGCTCTGATCCACACTCCGCGAACGGCGGTCCGACTGATTCAGCGGGCCGCCGTTCGGCGTTTCATCCCCGGTCCTCGCGGGACGCTTCCGAGATCAGCGCGACTGGCCGGCCCGGTCAGCGACCCGGTCGACCGGAAGCAGTCCTGCGACTGCAGCATCGCGGGGAAACGCCGAACAGCGGCAGCTGGATGGGTCTTGAACCGCCCGTGCGTGCACGAGCATGAGCGGGGTCCATCGGGGGCACAGATTGCCAGAGAATCCACATGCCGCGGCCGCGGCCCATTCGATTGCCCGATACACCGTCGAGCGGGCGACGCTGAACAGCTCCGCCAGCCCGGCATTGGTGTGCTCGCCGACTTGTTGCAGTGTCACGAGGTGCGCTTCGCGCTGCACGTTCAGCTTGGACGCCCTGCCCGCAGTCAGCCCTCGGCCTTGGCGCTGTCGGTGGACAGTCGGCACAGCGGACCCTGAGGTCCTTCATGGCGGCACTGTACCGTTTGGCCCTCGCTGGCCGAGCACTTGACCGGCGGGGCTTTACGGGACTCGCCGATTAGGGGGGCTGAACGCCCTGTCGGGTGCCCGGTGGGGCGACCGACACCCGGTACAGATGCGTCCGGACCGGTCCGGCAACTCAATCATGATCAGCGACTTGGCTCCGGGGCTGTCCGGGGCATAGACCCGATGGTCGTCGTGCTTACCGCAGCTTCTACCTACTCCCGTTTATGCTCCGCCGCGTGCGCGACAACGAGGTGAACGGCATGGATCTCAACGAGGTGCTGCTAGCGGTGGAGAAAGCCGCCCCGGTCGACGCGGTTGAGGCGGTGACTCGGAGCGTGGGGTTGAACCTGGACGCGTTGTGGGTGTCGTTCCTCGTGGCGGACATGAGCGGCCGTGCCCTCGTGCGCCTGGTCCACGTCCCGATCGGGGGTGACGTGCCTGCCGGCCGTCGGCAGGACGAGGATGTTGCGATGGTGCTGCCTTTCGACGGCGGTCCGCAGGAGCAGGCGCTACGCGCGCAGCGGGTGCTGGTCGAGTACGTCGGTGACCAGCACGTGGTGCGGGCGCCGGTCACCCAGCGCGGCGAGGCCATCGGGTTGCTGGAGATCGCCCTGCCTGCCGCACCGACCGACGCGGTCGTGGAGCGGGTATCGCGCGCCGCGCACACGTTGGCGTTCGTGGTGATCGCTAACCGTCGGCACACCGACTTGTTCGAATGGGGGCAGCGGACGAGTCCGTTCACCCTCGCCGCGGAGATCCAGCGGCGGCTCCTGCCCGCATCGTTCACCTGCGAAGCCGACTCATTCACTCTGGCGGGATGGCTGGAGCCGGCAGCCAGCATCGGCGGCGACACCTTCGACTACAGCCTGGCCCGAGACCTGCTGCATCTGAGCATCACCGACGCGGTCGGCCACGGTGTGCACAGCGCCCTCACCGCGACCCTGTGCGTCAGCGGACTACGCAACGCCCGGCGCCGCGGGGGCACCCTGCTCGAACAGGCACAGGCCGCGGACGAGGCGCTCATCGCCAACGCCGCGGCCAGTTCGCCCTTCGCCACCGGGCTTCTCGGCCGGCTGGACCTGTCTACCGGAATCCTCGCGGTCGTCAACGCCGGACACCCCACCCCGCTGCTGGTCCGCGACGGGGCTGTGCAACCGGTGGCGCTGCCCGCCAACCGGCCTTTCGGGGTGCTGCCTCACAAGCCCTACCGGGCTGCCGAGATTGAGTTGCAGCCCGGCGACCGGCTGGTGCTGCTCACCGACGGCATGCTCGAACGCGGCGCCGCCGCCCTGGACCTGTCCAAACGGCTGCAGCACCTGAGCGCGCTGCACCCCAGGGAGGTCGTCCGTGTTCTCGGCGACCTCGTTCTTGAAGTCGCCGGACCTGTCCTTCCCGACGACGCCTGCCTGCTGATCCTCGACTGGCACGGAGGGCACGGCGATACCCGCCACACGGCAGCCGGCGCCGACCCCCACCGGGCCAGCAAACGGCACCGCGGATAGCGCGGAGGCTATGGCCCTGCTCGTCACCGGCAAGCGGGTACGACAAACGGTCCCTCTCGTGGCAGAGAAGGACCGTGCGGGCGGTGAGATCAGGCGGCGTCCGCTTGCCGTTGGCGCTGGTGGTTCTGATTGTGCCGGAGCGCTTCCTCGAGCTGATCTTCAAGGATGATGATCCGGCAGGCGGCTTCCAGAGCGGTGCCCTGACCGACCATCTCCCGGGCTCGCGCGGCAAGGCGCAGCTGATAGCGGGAGTAGCGGCGGTGCCCGCCGGCCGAACGAAATGGGGTGAACAGCTTCGCCTCGTCGAGCCGGCGCAGGAAGTCCTGCGAAACGCCGGTGATCTCCGCGGCGCGGCCCATCGTGTAGGCGGGGTAGTCGTCGTCGCCGAACATGTCGTCGGGTTCGGCCATATACACCTCCATGACGAGGGCCCCGGCGCGGAAGCGCCGGGGCCCGGGGTTACGGGTTGAAACACCATCTACCGACAGGTTCGTCGGGTTGCCGTATCCGCACCTGCCGCCATCGGCGGTGTGGGGTGCGAGGATCGCATAAGCGTGACCGGAGACCACCTCTCGTTCGATGGAAACTACGGTGTCCGCGCCAGAGTCGAAACTGCATCCTGGCGGCGGGCGATCCAACGGTGTTCGGCCCTCCCTTTCCTCTGCTTTCAATTTCTGTGGTGCTTGTCGTGCTGTCCACCGGTGCCGGAGCCCACGCGACTTCATAGCCCCGTTCACGTGCGACGGACTGTCCTGCTCCAGGCGAGCCCTGAACCAGCGTCGGCCCGCCTACTTGCTTGCCCTGACCTGGAACTACGTCAAGGTCTTACTTCCCACTTCCACGTGCCTTACCATGCCTTGCTGCGCGCGGTGATCAGAACTTCCACCGCTGTGCCGAGCGAGCCACGACGTTCCGGGCCCTGCTTAACGCTCGACGTGCGTCGTCTGCGTGTTCGACGATCTCTGTTGTCAACGACAGGAACACTAGCACGTACGGCGGGGATGTCTAGTGGTTCGAACTTAGATTTTCTCGGCGGCTGTCCCTACTTTCCGCATCGCATCGATGGTTGTCCCCCGACGGCAGCGACCTCACCGAGTGGCTCATCGCCTGGGGATGGATGGCTCCGTCGGACGGCAAGGGCCCGAGCCCGTGCCCAGCGGCCTACTACTGCGCCGCGGCTCCCTCGCCGTCAGATGACGCTTGCTGTAGTTGAGGAGCTAAAGCCGCGAACGGCTCCCCTTCGACAGGCTTACCGAAACCCTTGATTCCGCGCTGGCGGTGGACGCGGTCGGGGATGCGTTAGTACACGGCCGCAGGTCGGCGGCAGCTACGGAACGTAAGCTGTCGCGGAGCCAGCCGGACGAAATGGCGGACGCACCTAGATCTTCGAATCAACCGCGCGTCGAATACGTGTCGGCGAGTTCGGGCTCAGCGGCTCGCCGGAGGCGTTGCCGCAGCTAGGACGGGTCGCCTAGGGGCCGATGGCGCCGGTCTTGAAAACCGGTGAGGCGTTCCGCGTCTCCGTGGGTTCGAATCCCACGCCCTCCGCACCTCACCTGCGTTTCCGCAGGTAAATCCTCGTTTCTGAGCCGGTGAGCTGGGCGGCGCCGCGGGCGCCGATTCCAGCTGTTAACGGCCAGAAACGAGGATTCACGACTGTCCGCGCCGCATACGCGCCGTCGGAACGGCGGGCTACCCGGCTTGTTCGCCCTGGTCACCGTCACGTTCGGTGACGTCAGGCGTCGCCCTTGCGTCGTCGAACGCCTCCCGCGTTGCTTCCTCGAAGCGCTGGCGGTCGATCTTGTCTCATCCGACGAGGCACTTGGCGTAGACGCGGAGAAGGACCTCGACACATTGACCCGCCCACTCCGCGACCTGGGTCGACGGTCGCATAGTGACGGTGATCGCCGACCCGGACACCACGATCGTCGAGGTGACGGTCAGCGGCCGATGGGACCGCCGGCTACACGAGGCCAGCGCCCGCATCCTGCACGGCTGCCTCGCCGCGCATTCTGCAGCGATCATCATGGACCTGTACGACCTCGGCGATCCCAGCGGTGCCAGTGCCGCGTTCTGGTCAACCGTGCGCCGATGGGGCCAGCGGATGCAACCATCGACGCGGGTCGCGGCGTGCCTGCCCACCCAGACACCGTTGGCCGTTGCACTCCGCCGCCGGGGCCGGGGCCGAGACCTGCCGACATACACGAGCGTGCCGGAAGGCCGCGCCGCCCTCATCAACACCAGCGCAAAGACCGACCAGCCGCCGCGACGGCTGCGCCTGCAGCCCGAACTGACGGAGGTGGTCCGAGCCCGCCGGCTGCTCATCGATGCCTGCGCCCGCTGGCAACCATCCGAGCTGGAGATACGCGCCCGGCTCGCCCCGAATAGGGCGAGTGGTCGAACGCCGCCCAGCACGCATACGCGCCGGGCGATCAGGCTCCACCGGTGAAATCCGCCCGTCCAGGACCCTTGTGCCTCTGAGCCGCCGGGCCGCTGCCGGAATCGGGCAATCATGACAACAGCTGTGCAGCAGCCGAGGGCTGCCTCCGGAAGCGACATCAGCCCTGGTCGCGGAGCCGACTTTCCAGGAGCGCGGAAAGCTCCTGGGCAAGTGCCCCCAGGCTTTCGCCGCGGTACACACCTGCCAGCTCGTCCAGCAGTCGGGCCACGACCGCGGCCTGAGCCGCCGCCAGCGCCAGCGTTCGTCCCGCGGACCGGTCCCCCTCGACAAGCCGTTCCCGCAGACGTTCGGTGTACTCATCGCGATCGAGCGGGTTGCCGGAACTATCCCGCACAGCTGCTGTGGGGCGCGGTGGTACTTGGTCGGCAGCCGGGGCCTTGCTGAACTGGGCATGTTCGGGGCAGTAGTCAGTCTGGCGGATCGGGTCAGAGGTCCAGCCGACAGCGTGATCACGAGCCCAGGATCGGGCGTCCGCGTCATTGCGCCACGCCTCGATGGGCAGCGGCTCCAACTGGATCGGGCATCCCGCCACGTCGCAACTGAGAACGGCCCGCCGCAGCGCGCCTCCCCTGGACAAGTGGATGCTCACTACAGCCCGCTCTCGTGGTCGTCGCACTATGCGACCGAGTCATCATCGGCTGACGGACCGGTCACCGCGCAACTCGATGCTACTGCCCGGCAGCACTTCTCAATCATCGTGGCGGCTGGAAAGGGCGTAGGGTCGGTATGCAGCTCGGATTCCAGGACCGCTACGAGGATCTCTTTCCTTGCCCGCGTGCCGCGATCAGGCAAGCACGACACTGCACGTCCACCGGCCCGTTTCAGGGAGGTTCGATCATGTCCAAGGACTCGACGACCAAGGCGAACGTCAAGAAAAAAGGCAAAACCATCAAGGAGAAGCAGACCGCGAAGCGCCTCAAGCGCGACGAGCTGAGCGGCCAATCCTCGAGGATCCCGACCACGGGGCGCTGAGCACCAGGGGCGCACACCACCGGTCCGGGATCGGCCAGTTGAATCAGGACCAGCTCGACTAACTCGCCCTGACCCAGCCAGCAGTTGCTCCCTGATCGCCGCACACCAGGCCCACCGTGAACCCCGCCACCACCGGGCGCTACAGCGAAAGCATGAACTGGGCGACCCCCATGTGAGTGCGACCTGCCCGACGGCCGCTGAGCATTGACCGAAGGGCACCCTGAACGCCTGGCGGCCGGCGCGCACCGACGCCGGCGTCAGCGGCCGCAAGCCCGCACACGACCTGCGCCCAAGCGACAAGCCATCCACGTTCTGGCTTGTCCACAAGAGTCATCGTGCCCAGCTGAGCGCCGGTGCGGACACCTCCAGCCCGCAACTAAGGGCTGCCCGTACTCTCATGGAGATCGGGAGCGGTATGGCGGGACGCCTCTGGTTCACGCGGCGAGGTAGGGCGCGGCCGTCGGGCGATGCCACCCGCCGCACGTGGACGATCGAACCGGGCTCAAGCCATACCGCGCACCTCGGCCTCGAGGGCGGTGGTGGCGAGGTCGTAGGGGATCCAGGTGTCGACCGGTCGTCCTAGCAGCGTGGCGAGTTCCACCGCGGCTCGGCGAGCTCGCGTGACGGCGCAGTCGACCTGCGCCGCGTCCGCGAGGGGTGCCTTGGGAGTGGCGCGACGCAGGGCATCGGCGACGCGTCTGTCGACGATCTTGTTGATCCAAGCGAGGACGTCGAGGTCTGGACCGTTGTGGCAGCCGGCGAGCCACCAAACTTCGACGTAGGTGGCAGCGAACACCATGACCGCCAGCTGTTGGTCTCGCAGGCGGGAGTCCAGCCGGGCACGCACATGGCCGCAGGTGTGCTCGAAAAGCGAGACGAACTCGTCTTGACTACCCCTCGAGATCGGTCGCATCAGCCGACGAAGGTGATCATCCAGCGGTGTGACCGAGGATTGGCCTCGAGTGCTCTCGTCGAGATGTGACCGCTGGAGGGCCGGCTTACGATGGAAGATCCGCATGGGTTCGCTCCTGCTCGGCGGAAAGGAACGCCGCCGGGGTCCAGAGCGACAAATATGATCGACTCGAATTTGCTCTTCGACGCTACGACATCGAGGGTAGGACGACCAATGCGGTCACCCGAGAGGGGGAGCAGAGATTTTCCGCGTGCGGCGCTCGGCATCGTTGTCCCGCGGCGGCGAGCAACGCCTCGACGGGCAGCCGTACCATCCCGCTCTTGGGCGAGATCGCCCAGTAGCGCAGCGAGCTACCGTCCTGGCGCAGCGGGCCACCGCGCTGGCCGAGCAGCAGCGCCTCGGCAGCGATCGTGGAGTCATCGCACGACGCGATCATCTCCGAACCCTCGACGGGGTGATCACCAGTTGGAACTCAGGCGCCGAACGGCTCTACGGCTACCGCCGCGAGGAAGTCCTCGGCTGGCCCGCGACCATGC
>NZ_JBFAZZ010000017.1:0-206361 GCF_040689425.1 Actinoplanes sp. NPDC051475 | reverse complement strand
CATCACTACAATCACCACCGGCCCCACTCAGCAATCGGCGGCCTACCACCCATCACCAGGTTGACCAACGTCCCTGGACAGCACACCTAGGCCGCCGGCGTGATCAGCTCCACGTTGCTCGCGGCGAGCGCGTTTCTCAGGCCGGGTGGCGGCGTGCTGTCGGTGATCAGGTAGTCGGCGCTGCTCAGGTCCGAGACCTGGGCGAACAGCCGGCGGCCGAACTTGGAGGAGTCGGCGAGGATCGCCACGCGAGCCGCGCGCGAGATCATTTCCTTCATCATCGCGGCTTCGGCGAGGTTGCTCGTCGTGTAGCCGGCTTCCTCGGAGACCGCGCCGACGCCGATCAGCGCCAGGTCGCAGCTGATGTCCAGTTCGGCGCCGCCGTGCACCCGGAAACTGACGGGCCCGATCGTGGCCAGGGTGGACGAGCGTACGGCGCCGCCGAAGATGTAGATGTCCCGGATCGCGCTGGGCGCCAGCACCCCCGGCACCAGCAGATTGTTCGTCGCCACCGTGAGGTCGCGGTGCCGGCTCAGTTCGCGGGCGAGCGCGAGGGTGGTCGTCCCGCCGTTGATCATGATCGTCGAACCGTCCTGGACCAGCGCCGCGGCGAGCGCGGCGATCTTCTCCTTCTCCTGCTCCTGGAGGGAGAGCCGCTGATCGACGGCGCGGTCGGTGCGGGAGATCGTGGCGAGACTGACGGCGCCGCCGTACGTGCGCACCAGAACGCCCTCGGCACTGAGGTGATCGAGATCGCGCCGCACGGTGTCGATGGAGACGCCGAACCGGTCGGCCAGCTCGCCCACCGTGACCTGCCCGGCCTCGGCGACGTACGCGGCCAGCTGAGCCTTGCGCCCGGCAGGCAGGTGGCGCTGCCGCTCCTCCTTGTCGACGCTCACGTCTCCCCCTCGTGTCTAAGTGCGGAAGTATGCCACAAACACGCATGGTCCAGCGGAGAACCGCACGCGCCGCGGTGACCGGTCTTACTCGTGTAAACGGTGACGAACAGTGCGACTCGGATAGCTCTGTTCTCCCACATGCCGCAAGAGTCTGCCGTTGTTCGCCGTTTTCTGCGGTTCTTGGCTTGTTCCCCTGAGTAACGCGCTGCTAACGTGGCGCAACCACGGCAGAGAACAGGAATCATCTATAGAAGGAGCCCGTCATGGCGGTTGGTGGACCTCGGCTGAAGCGACTAGTGGGGGCCGCGACAGCGGCCGCGATGGTCACGCTCGTGGCGGCTTGCGGTTCGGGCGACTCGGGCGACACCAGCTCGGGCGGTCCGGTCACGCTGGAGTTTGCCCAGTGGTGGGGCGCGGAGCTCCCGGCGGGAGACTTCGACAAGATCATCTCTGACTTCACGGCGCAGAACCCGACCATCAAGGTCAAGCTGCTGAGCGCGCCGTACGCCTCGACCAAGCAGCAGCTCGTCACCGGCGCGGCGTCGAAGACCCTGCCCGACGTGGTGGGCCTGGACGGCGCCTGGGTCAGCGACTTCGCCAAGCAGGGCGCGATCACCGACCTCTCCAAGCTGATGACCGACGCCAACTACGACACCAGCCAGCTCGCAAGCCAGGTGCAGGCCAAGGGCAAGACGTACATGATCCCCGTGGTCAACTTCGTCTACCCGCTCTTCGTCAACAAAGACCTGCTCGCCAAGGCTGGCGTCACGAGCGCGCCCACCACGCGTACCGAATTCCTGGACGCGGCCAAGAAGATCAGCGCAAGCGGCGGCGACGTCAAGGGCTGGGCGCTCCCGCTCGACACCGCCGTGCCCAACGGCATCCAGAACGACGTCATGTCCTGGCTCTGGGCGTCCGGCGGCAGCATGCTCGCCGACGGCAAGCCCAACCTGACCAGCCCCCAGGTCAAGAGCACTGTCGAGTACGTGAAGAGCCTGAACGACGCCGGCGTCATCGCGCCCGGCTCGCTCACCATGAAGGAGCAGGACAAGGTCGAGAAGTTCACCAACGGCCAGGTCGGCATGATGATCGACTCGCTCGCGCACATCAACCTGATCAAGAAGAGCAAGCCCGACCTGACGTTCGAGGTGGCGGCCATCCCGGCCGAGGACGGTTACACCGGCAAGCGCGGCATGCCGTACGCGTCCTGGGGCATCGGCGTCTCGAACTCCACCAAGCACAAGGCCGAGGCCTTCAAGCTCGTGCAGTACCTGATGAGCCAGGAGACGAACGCGAAGCTGAGCACGATCGCGAACGGGTTCCCCGGCAACAAGAACGCGAAGCCGGACTTCAGCAAGAGCGACCCGCTGTTCAAGACCGCCTTCGACATCTACCAGAAGGGCTATCCGGCCAACGAGTTCGTCGGCCTGCCCAAGTCCGAGGATCTGATGCGCAGCTTCGACGAACAGCTGCAGCTGGTGCTGACCGGCAAGGCGAGTGTGGACGACGCCCTCGCCAAGTCGCAGGAATCCTGGTCCTCGGTGATCGAGTAGCGATGACATCCCTGCTCGCCTCGAAGGCCGCGACGCCCGCCGAACCGGCCGCGCAGCCGCGCAGGACCCTGGCCCGGCACCTGGTCCCGTACGGCTATCTCTCCCCCACTGTGCTGCTGATCGTGGTCCTGATGGTCGTCCCGATCGTCATGGTGGTCAGCTACTCGTTCCGGGACAACGTGATCGTCCAGGAGAACTCGGTCTTCGCCGGGTTCGCCAACTACACCAAGGTGCTCACCGACGCGGACTTCCTGGCCGCGCTGAAGAACACCGCGATCTTCATCTCGGTCAGCACCGCGGCCCACCTGGTCCTCGGCCTCGCCTTCGCAATGATGCTCAACACCTCGCTGCTGAGCGGGGTCACCAAGGCCGTCTTCCGGATCGTCTACATCCTGCCCTGGCTGTTCACGATCGCGGTGATCGCCGTCATCTGGCGCTTGCTGCTCGACCCGTCCGGCGTCGTCAACTACGTGCTGCACACCCTGGGCGTCATCCAGAACGGCGTGAACTGGCTCGGCGACCCCGGCACGGCGCTCTGGGCGGTGACCTTCGCCAACATCTGGTCCGGCTACCCGTTCTTCATGATCAGTCTGCTGGCCGGGCTGCAGGGCATCTCCGCCGATCTGTACGAGGCGGCCGCCGTGGACGGGGCGAACCCGGTCCAGCGGTTCCTGCACGTGACACTGCCCCAGCTGCGGCCGGTGATCATCAGCATGGCGGTGCTCGACCTGATCTGGACCTCCCAGCAGTTCGCGCTGATCTGGATGATGACCGGCGGCGGGCCGCTGAACACCACCGAGATGCTCAGCACCTTCACCTACAAGCAGGCCTTCAGCGAGTACGAGTTCGCGACCGCGTCCGCCGCCGCCGTGATCGTCCTGCTCATCACGATGGTTCTGGCCTTCTTCTACGTACGCCAGCAAAGGGAACGGTGAGACGAGCATGGCAGGAGTCAAGACGCGACACCATCTCGCGAAGGCGGGCGTCATCACCGGGCTGACCATCGGCGCGCTCTTCGCCGGCCTGCCGGTCCTGTGGATGCTCTCCACCTCGTTCAAGAGCAACGGCGACGTCTTCCTGAACCCACCCGAGCTCATCACCGAGAACTTCTCGTTCGACGCCTACCGCGAGATTCTCGGCAACGGCGCCCAGCTGCGGTTCTTCCTCAACAGCTACATCGTCGCCCTCACGGTGACCGTCCTGACGCTCCTGGTCGCGATCCTGGCCGGGTACGCATTCAGCCGCTTCACGTTCCCGCTCCAGCGGACTATCAACGCCGTGATCGTCAGCGTCCAGGCGGTGCCGCCGATCACGCTCGTCATTCCGTACTTCGGGCTCGTCGTCGCGCTCGGCCTGTACAACACCTATCCCGGCCTCATCCTCACGCACATGGTGTTCACCCTCCCGTACGCGATCATCATGACCACCGCCTACCTGAACACCCTGCCGCGGGAGATGGACGAGTCCGTCAAGGTCGACGGCGGCACCAGCTGGACCGCGTTGTGGCGGATCCTCGTGCCGATCTCGGTGCCCGGCCTGATCGCGGTCGGGGTCTACACCTTCATGATCTCGTGGAACGAATACCTCTTCGCGCTCACGCTGACCCGCACGGACGACATGCGCACGGTGCCCATCGGCATCCAGCTGCTCATGGGTCAGCACTCCTACGAGTGGAACCAGATGATGGCGATGAGCATCCTCGGATCCATCCCCGTCCTGGTCCTCTTCCTGCTCTTCCAGCGACGGTTCATCGGCGGGCTGACCGCCGGCGCCGTCAAGGCCTGACAACGCCAGTCGATGAAGTCGATTAAGGAGAAACACAGACAATGCTGACGACCGGCAAGGCGATCCTCGACGTCGCCAATGAGCACAGCTTCGCCGTGCCCGCCTTCAACATCAGCGACTGGGCGATGTTCAACGGCATCGTGGAGGTCAGCGAGGAGACGAACGCTCCCCTGATCGTCGCGATCCACCCGGACGAGGTACGGCACATCGGCCCCGACATGATCACCGGGATCATCGAGCGGTCGCACCGGTCGGCCGTCCCGATCGCGATCCACTGGGACCACGGCGCCACCTACGAGCAGATGCTGCAGGCGATCAGGTACGGCTTCACCTCCCTGATGATCGACGGCTCGCTGAAGCCGTTCGAGGAGAATGTCGCGATCTCCCGGAAGGTCACCGAATCCGCGCACACCCTCGGCCTGTCGGTGGAGGCCGAACTCGGCACGATCGGCGCCAACGACAGCTACGCCGAGGCGGGCGCCGCCACGATCATCTACACCGACCCGGACGACGCGGTCACGTTCGTCGAACAGACCGGCGTGGACAGCCTCGCCGTGGCGATCGGCACGTACCACGGCTTCTACCCGGCCAACCTCAAGCCGGAGCTGAAGCTCGACCTGCTCAAGGAGATCAAGAGCCGGGTGCAGATCCCGCTGGTGCTGCACGGCGGGTCGAACAACCCGGACGACGAGATCGCCGAGGCGTCGCGGACCGGCATCAACAAGATCAACATCTCCACCGACATCAAGGTCGCCTACCACAACAAGATGCGCGAGGTGCTGGGCAACGACCCGAAGGTGCGCGAGCCCAACGCCATCCAGCCCGCCTGCATCGAGGCCATGAAGGTGGTCGCGGCCCAGAAGATCGAGCTGTTCGGCGCCGCCGGCAAGGCGCCGCTCTACTGACATGGCGGACGCGTCGCGTGTCGTCCTGGGCCTCGGCGGCTGCATCGACTACGAACTGAAGCTCACCGCCGCCGTCCTGGAACACCTAGCCGCCGTACACGGCATCCGTGCCGCCGAACTGACCTCGCCGGCCCTGGTGACCAGCGAGCGGGACCTCGTGGTGTCGATCCTCGGGTACGTGGCCCGTGGCGGTGGCGGCGAGCACTTCGTCGCCGCCGCCCCGGCACTGGAGACCTTCGCCCGCAGGTTCCCGCACCGGACGACCCTGGGCGGCACCTCGGTCCGGGCCGGCGTCATGATGAGCCGGCTGGGCGTGCCGTCGACGCTGCACCTGGTCAGCGTCAACGACACCGTACGCCGCCTGCTGCCGCCGGACGGCGAGTACATCACCAGCGGCGCCGAGGACTCCTTCCACCCGCACCTGATCGTCCAGTACGACCGCGGCCTGCGGATCCGGACCGGCGACCTCGACATCACCGCGCCGTTCCCGAACCGGCTGATCTACGTCAACGACCCCGCCAACGGCGCCATGGTCCTCACCGAAGACCTCGGTGACCGGCTGAGCAAAGCGGACGTGTTCCTGATCTCGGGTTTCAACGCCATGCGCTCCCCGGAGCAGATCGATCAGCGGATGGCGGAACTGCGATCGCACATGCGGCAGCTGCCGCCCGGGGCGGTGACCTACTTCGAGGATGCGGCGTACCACGAACCCGCTTTCAGCCGCCGGGTCCGCGACGCGCTCATCGACAAGATCGACGTGTACGGGCTGAACGAGGACGAGCTGCAGGCGTACCTCGGGCACCCGGTCGACCTGCTCTCGGCGCGCGAGGTCGCGGACGCGCTCACGGCGGTGCGGGCGCTCATCCCGGCGCCGACGCTGGTGCTGCACACGAAGTACTGGGCGGCGGCGCTCGGCGACCGCGCCGGGCAGTACGCCGACGCCCTGGACACCGGCACCCTGATGGCCGCCACCCGCTACTGCTACGGCGACGACTTCACCGATGAGAACGTCCAGCACCTGCGCCGGCAACCGCGACGATCCGAATCCGTCAGCCTCGCGGCGGCGCTGCGCCGGTCGATGGGCGACGGGACCCGCTGCGTCCCCGGCTTCGCCCTCGACGTCGAGGATCCCACCACCGTGGGACTCGGCGACACCTTCGTCGGCGGCTTTCTCGCCGAGCTGGCGCGGGAGGAACAACCATGACCGTACTAGCCCTTCCCGCCAACCAGCCCGAGACGTTCTACCGCGGTGCCGGCCGGATCGCCGAGTTCCGCACCGTGGTCGCGCTGCCCGACCGTCCCGAGGACTGGGTGGGCTCCGTGACCAGCCGGTTCGGGCACGCCCTGGCAGGGCTGTCCACCCTGCCCGACGGCCGCGAGCTGCCCGAGGCGATCGCCGCCGACCCGCACTGGTGGCTCGGCCCCGAGCGCACCGACACCGGCGTGCTGGTGAAGCTGCTCGACGCCGGTCAGCGGCTGCCGTTGCACGTACACCCGGACCGCCGCTTCGCGACCGCGCATCTGGCCTCGCCGTACGGGAAGACCGAGGCCTGGGTGATCGTCTCCGCACGTCCCGGCGCGCACGTCCATCTCGGCTTCGCCCGCGACGTGGCCGCCGGCGAGCTGGCCGAGTGGGTCGCCGGGCAGAAGACCGAGCAGATGCTGGCTGCCACCAACAAGATTCCCGTCGCGGCCGGTGACGGGATCCTCTGCCCGGCCGGCCTGCCGCACGCGATCGGCGACGGCATCCTGCTGGTCGAGGTTCAGGAGCCGACCGACTTCTCCGTGCTGCTCGAGTACGAGGGCTTCGGCCTGCCCGACGGCCACCTGGGGCTCGGCTACGACCTGGCCCTGCAGTGCGTCGACCGAACCGCGTGGACGCCGGAGCGCCTCGACGGGCTCCGGGGCTCGGGCCGGCTCCTGCCCGCCGCGGCGGACGATTTCTTCTCCGCCCGTCGCCTGCACGGCGACGACCGCCTGGACCGGGGCTTCGGCGTCCTGGTCGTGGTGGCCGGCGAGGGCCGGTTGACCGGCGAAAAGGACGATCTGCCCGTCCGGCGGGGCGACACGCTGCTTGTTCCGTACGCCGCCGGCCCACTCCACCTGCACGGCCGCGTCGAGGCGATCCGGCTGGCGGGCCGCTGACCGCGCCTGTTGGACGGGCGGCCACCTCGGCGCCACTTCCGGGTCACGTTCGGCTGATGGGTTGTCCCTTGACATCAGCGACGCAAACTTGGAGTGCGCTTTCATGAGTGTTCTGCGTTCCCGCAGGCGGCAGGTGGCTGTGGTGCTGGCCGCCCTCTCGGTGGTCGCGGTGCCCGCCGTGGCCGTGGCCGGCGATTCCCACCCGGACAAGACCCGGGCCGCCAGACACGCCGTCCAGGGCGGCAAGGCGCGCAACGTCATCCTGCTCATCGGCGACGGCATGGGCGACAGCGAGATCACCATCGCGCGCAACTATCAGGTCGGCGCGGCCGGTCGGCTCGCGATGGACACCCTCCCGCTGACCGACGCCTACACCACGTACGCCGTCCAGAAGGCGAACCCCAGCCTGCCCGACTACGTGACCGACTCGGCCGCTTCCGGCTCCGGCTGGTCGACCGGGCACAAGACGTACAACGGCGCGATCTCGGTGCTGCCGGACGGCAAGCCGGTGCCGACGATTCTGGAGCTCGCCAAGAAGGCGGGTTTCCGGACCGGCGACGTGACCACCGCGGAGCTGCAGGACGCCACCCCGGCGGTCCTCGGTTCGCACGTCGTCAGCCGCGACTGCAAGGGCCCGGACGCCATGGCCACCTGCGCCGTCAACGACAAGCGCAACGGCGGCGCGGGCTCCATCGCCGAACAGCTCGTGCAGACCCGGCCGGACGTCCTGCTCGGCGGCGGTAAGCAGTACTTCGACCAGACCGTGAAGGCCGGCAAGTACCAGGGCCTGACCGTGCTCCAGCAGGCGCAGGCCAACGACTTCCAGATCGTCACGGACGCGGCCGGGCTCGACGCCGCCTCCGGCAGCAAGCCGATCCTGGGCACGTTCGCGAAGAACAACATGGACCTCGAGTGGACCGGGCCGACCCCGACGCTGACCGGTACGGCGCCCGCAAAGTGCGCGGTCAACGCCGGCCGTACGGCCACCCAGCCCCACCTCGCCGACATGGCGGGCAAGGCGTTGCAGGTGCTCGACAAGCAGACCCGCCACTCCCGCCGCGGCTTCTTCCTGCAGATCGAGGGCGCCTCCATCGACAAGCAGGACCACGCCGCCAACCCGTGCGGTCAGATCGGCGAGACGGTCGCCTTCGACGCGGCGGTCCGCAAGGCGCTCGACTACCAGAAGTCGCACCCCGACACCCTGGTCGTCGTGACCGCCGACCACGGCCACACCAGCCAGATCGTGGAGGCCGCGACGCTGGGTTACACCGCGACGCTGACCACCTACGACGGCGCGAACATGACGATCAGCTACGCCACCGCGCCGATCACCGGCTCCCAGCAGCACACCGGCACGGAGGTACGGATCGCTGCCGGCGGCCCGCAGGCGGCCAACGTGCTCGGCGTGACCAACCAGACCGACCTCTTCTTCACGATGAAGCGAGCACTGGGCGTGTAGCGAACGCATGCCCACGTAGCGCCGGCCCTGCGATTTCGCAGGGCCGGCGTCGTGTTCGGGAGGCTCGCCGGGTCAGCGACGGAACAGCTGACCGCGGACCGCGCCGCCGGGGAACTCGGCGCTGTGCAGGTTGGCGTAGAACGCGCCCGGCTTGTGCTTGATGTGACGGACGATCGCCGGGTCCACACCGGTCGCCGTGCCCGAGACGGCGACGATCGTGCTGGGCATCGCGGTCGTGAACAGGGGGACGACCACGTCGCCGTTGGTGCCGGCCCTGCCCTTGTGGATGTGGCCCAGCGTGGGCCGGATGCCAAGCCAGGCGAAGGAGTAGCCGACGCTGGTGGTGCCCTGCGGCCGGACGAACGAGACCGCGCGGCCCGTCGGGTCGCCGACCGCGGGACCGCCGGCCGTCGGCACCTCCTGGTCACCGGAGAGGAACGCCTTCAGGGTGCCGCCGCGCAGCAGGCCGAGCACGTCGGCCGAGCCGCGGAGCCCGTGCAGCTGCCCCCGGACCGCACCGCCGGGGAACTCGGCGGTGTGCAGGTTGAGGTAGAAACCGGCCGGCCGGCTGCGGATCGCGTCGGCGATCGCCGGGTCGCTGACCGTGGTCACGCCGGCGGCGGCGTTGACCGTCTTCGGCATCGCGGTGGTGAACAGCGGGACCTTCACATCGCCGTTGACCCCGCTCCCGCCCTCGTGGATGTGACCGAGCGTCGGCGCGCCGATGTCCTTCCACGCGAACGCGAAGGTGACGCGGTCGCCCTGGACCCGTACCAGGCCGGTGGCCCGACCGTCCTTGTCCCCGACGGCGGGCTTACCGGCCACCGGCACCTCGTTGCGACCGTTCAGGGTCGCCACGAAGAACCGCGCATGCTGGCGCGAGCGGCGTACGCCCGCGGCCCGGTCGTGGGTGGACGTCGACGCCGTGGCCGGCGCCGTGTGGTCCATGCCGGCCATCGCGGAGTGGTCCGTCCCGGCCGTCGCGGGCCGGCCGGATGCGGGGGATGCGGCCGGAGCGGCGAAGGCCGGAGCGGCCGCCGGGGCCAGCACGAGTCCGGCGATACCCAGCGCGAGCGCAGTCACGGTGACGGGCAGTTTCATGAGCTCTCCAAGAAATCGACGGCAGTTCCGGGCAGCACACGAGTGGCGGTCCCGAACGGTTCAGCGGAATTACCGGGACCATGACCTGAATCACAATCGACGTCTTCCCGTGAACCGTTTCCCCCGCCGTAACCGTTCGGGCCACGTCACCATCGCGAAAGGGAAAACGTCATGCGACGCACTGCGGGAACCACCATCTCTCTGATTCTGTGTGGAGCGGCCCTCATCGCCGGAACCACCGCGTGCAGCGGCAGTTCGGCGAAGGAGGCACCGAAGTGGACCGCAGCCCCCACCAGCGCGCAAGCCGTTCAGCCGACCGGCATTCAGGTGGCCGATTCCGCCGTGGGACCCATTTTGGCCGACCAGAACGGTCGCACCCTCTACGCTTTCACCAATGACAAGAACGGTGCGAGCAGCTGCACCGGAACCTGCGTCGCGACGTGGCCCGCACTGACCAGCGAAAAGGCGGTCGCCGCTGCGACCGGGGTCGACGCCGGACTGCTCACCACGGTCGCCCGGACCGAAGGCGCCACCCAGGCCGTCTACGGGGGCTGGCCGCTGTACTACTACGCGGGTGACCTCGGCACGGGCGACATCGACGGGCAGGGCGTGGACGGCGCATGGTTCGCGGTCGGCACCGACGGCAAACTGGTCAAGGCCGACCCGGCGAGCTGACGGGCCCGCCTGGCCGCGTGCCGGTCAGGGCCGGCCGTCGTCGCCGCCGAAGCCGGGCCCGTCGGCCGAGAGCAGGTGCTCGGCGCCGTTCTCGAGCATCTTGGCCATGTCGGCGGAGCGGGGAAGCATCGTGTTCTCGTAGGTCCGGAGGGCCTCGTCGACGGTCGCGGAGTTCGCGAGTGCGAGGGCGAGCTCGCAGGCGTCGAGCATGGCGAGGTTGACGCCGACGCCGAGCGGGGGCATGACATGGGCGGCGTCGCCCAGCAGAGTCACGGCCGGGTCGTGCTCCCACGTGTGCGGAACCGGGAGGGCGAAGATCGGGCGGTCGACGTACGGGCCGTCATTGTCGGTGATCATCTGTCGCATCCGGGGTGACCAGGCGGCGAACTCGCCGGACAGGTGGGCGCGGAGGCCCGGGGTGTCCTCGATGCTCAGGCCGGCCGAGGCGATCCAGTCGACGGGAACCCGCTGGATGACGTAGACCCGGATGTGGTCGCCGCTGTTGCGCTGGGCGAAGAGTCCGCGTTTCCCATCGGCCGCGTGGGCGCCGCCCTGACCGACCAGCTCTGAGAGGTCGGCGTGCCGGTTCGCCACGTCGTCGAACCTGGCTTCCAGAAAGCTGACGCCGGTGTACTGCGGTACGGCCGCCGAGACGGCCGGGCGGACCCGGGAGAACGCGCCGTCGGCCCCGATGACCAGGTCGGCCTCCACGGCCGTACCGTCGGTGAAGTGCAAGGTGCGCCGCCCGCCGGCCGGCCCGCTCACTCTCGCCAGGGCGTGACCCCACCGTACGGTCCCGGGCTGGAGGGACTCGAGCAGCAGGGTGCGCAGCTGCCCGCGGTCGATCTCGGGTTTGAAGAGATCGCCCGCGTCCGGGACGTGGTGGGTGCGTATCGCGCCGGTGACGTCCATCTCGCGCATCTCCTGACCCTCGGCGCGGGCCAGCTCGAAGAACTCGTCGAGCAGGCCGGCTTCGCGCAAGGCGAGCTGGCCGTCGTCGGCGTGCAGGTCGAGCGTGCCTCCCTGGTTGCGCGCATCCGGGCCGGAATCGCGGTCGTGGACGGTGACTGCGATGCCGTGCCGCTGGAGGATGCGGGCGCAGGTGAGGCCGCCCGGCCCGGCGCCGATGATGCCGATCCTGGCGGTCGTGGGTGCTGGTGAGGTCATGGTCGAGCCCTTCGGGTCGTCGGTCGTCCCAGAAAAACAGACTGACACCAAAAGTGCAACGGGTCAACTTAGTGGTCGATGCCACTTGCGGCTATGATCGAGTCATGACCGACCTCCCCGTCGGCCGCCGTGAACGCAAGAAGGCGGCCACCCGGCAAGCGATCGCCGACGCCGCGCTCCGGCTCTTCCTGGAACACGGCTATGACCGGGTGAGCATCCGGGACATCGCAGATGCGGCCGACGTGTCGACCACGACGTTGTTCAAGCACTTCGCCGGCAAGGAAGCGCTGGTCTTCGACGAGGACCAGGCCCGAGAGGCGGAACTGGTCGCCGCCGTACGCGAGCGAGACGCCGGCCGGAGCATCCTCGACGCTCTCCGGCATCACGTCCTCGACACCTGGCTCCCGGTGGCGGAGCATGCGCAGGCGGGCGAGTTCAACAACCTGGTGAACTCCACGCCGGCCCTCCGCGCGTACGGCGAACGCATGTGGACCCGGCACACCGCCAGCCTCGGCGCGGCCATCGCGGAGGACGTCGGCGTGGACCACGACGACGTCGCCTGCGTGGCCCTTGCGCGATTCGTGCTGGAGATCCCGGCGCTGACCCGCGACCGTCGCAACCGCACGGCTGCCGTCGAAACAATCTTCGACATCCTCGAGCAGGGCTGGGAACCACCGGGCAAACCGGCACCCCGACCCTGAGTCGCACTTTTGGGCGTACGTTTCCTGTTCTCCGAATTCAGGAATCCCACCACTTTATTGTCGCGTCCATGCGATTTGCTTCGATTGCGCGCCACGCCCTTCCGCGTCGGCGCCACCTTGGACTGCTGCTCGCCGGCGTACTCGTCGCGACGGGGACGCCCACAGCCGCCGTCGCGGCCACTCCGCTGGTGTCCGTCAAGCCGGCCAGCTCGGTCGGTTTCGACGGCCTGGTGTACGCCACCGCATACGCCGGTTCCACGGTGTACGTGGCCGGCAGTTTCCGTAACGCCATCGTGGACGGGCGGTCGGTGGTCCGCAAACGGCTGGCCGCCCTGAACGCCCGTACCGGTGAGCTGTTGCCCTGGGCACCGACGACCAACGGCACCGTCTGGGGGCTGACCGCATTCGGGCAGTCGCTGTACATCACCGGCAAGTTCACCACGGTCGGCGACCAGGCGCGGGCCGGCCTGGCCGCGATCAATCTGAGGACCGGCGCCGTCGGCACCCTGAAGCACACGATCAAGGGTGAGGGGCACACGCTCGCCGTGGGTGGCGGACGGTTGTTCCTGGGCGGGACGATCAGCGCCGTCGACGGGCGCGCGCAACCCAACCTGGCGGCCTTCGACCTGACCACCGGCGCCCTGGACACCTCGTTCGGCAGCGGCGCCGACGGGGAGGTCAAGGCACTCACGGTGGCAGGTTCCCGGCTGTACGTCGGCGGCAAGTTCAAGCACCTCAACGGCGCGGCCGGCACCGTCCGGCTCGCCGCCCTCCGGCTCGCCGACGGACAGGTCGACACGGCGTTCCGGCCCGTCACGCCGTACTTCGTCGGGGCGATCACCGTCGCACCGGACAAGGTGTACGCGGCACTGGCCGGACCCGGCGGCCGGGTGGCCGCGTACCGGCCGGACGGGGGGCTGGTCTGGAGCACGGTCACGGACGGCGACGTGCAGGCGATCACTCAGCTGGGCGGAGCGGTGTACGCCGGCGGGCACTTCACCGTCGCCTGCCCCGTACCGTCGAAGACCGCGACCTCATGGTGCCCGGCCAATCTGCGAAGCCAGCCGAAGCTGGAGGCCTTGAATGCCGAGAACGGCTCGCTGCTGGACTGGAACCCGAAGAGCAACGGGAAATGGGGAGTGCTGAGCATGGACGTTCACCCCACCCTCGGCCGGATCGCCGTCGGCGGCGAGTTCACGGCCTTCGGCAGCCTCAGCCGTCCGCACTTCGCCCAGTTCGGCACGGCTTGCCCGTACGGATGCGGCGGCCGATCCCGGTAGTACCCGACCGACGATCGTGGGGCGGTGCCGGACTTCCGGCACCGCCCCTTCGGCGTTTCC
This sequence comes from Actinoplanes sp. NPDC051475, assembly GCF_040689425.1. Taxonomy (NCBI): domain Bacteria; kingdom Bacillati; phylum Actinomycetota; class Actinomycetes; order Micromonosporales; family Micromonosporaceae; genus Actinoplanes; species Actinoplanes sp. NPDC051475. The sequence continues at coordinate 192,631 of NZ_JBFAZZ010000017.1, read as the reverse complement.
CCGCTATCGATGGTGATCGAAGTTGACTAGCATCGATGGATCTACGTGCGACAGTGGGGGAAGCATTGAAGAAGACACCGCTCGTGCTTGCATCCGTGCTGGTCACCAGCCTCACGACGGCGGTGGCGGCACCCGCCGCCGCCGCTCCGGCCGCCGTACCCGGTGACCTGCGGCCGGTTCAGACCCGCCAGTCGTTGCTCGGCACCCATGCCTGGTACCAGCAGACCTACCGGGGAATCCCGGTCGTCGGCGGCTACTACGCCATCCACCGAATCACCGACGGCACGGTGACCACCGCCGACGGCCGCAAGACCGTCACCGGACTGGCCGGCACCACCGCCGGCTTCACCGAACGACGAGCCAGGTCCGCGGTGGCCGGCCGGCTCGGCAGGCAGCCCGCCCGTTCCGAACTCGTCATCGTCCCGGGACAGACCGCCAAGCTGGCCTGGCAGACCCTGACCCCGACCGCGCGCGGCACCGTCCGGTCGCTGGTCGACGCGGGCAGCGGCGCCGTGCTGCAGGAGGAGAACACGGTCCGGGAGGCCAACGGCACCGGCCAGGTCTTCGACCCGAACCCGGTCGTCGCCCTGCAGGACGAGTCGCTCACCGACCAGGACGACGCCGACTACCCCGCGCTGAAGGCGGCCTACCGGCGGGTCACGCTGCGCCACCTCGACCCGGGCAAGGACACGCTGCAGGGCTCGTACGCGAACAACATCAGCACCCCCGCCGTCACCTCCGCCGGACGCACCTATGTCTATCCGCGTTCGGAACCCGGCTTCGAGCAGGTGATGACGTACCACAGCATGACCAAGGCCGAGGACTACATCCACCGGCTCGGGTTCGTCGACGTCAACAACGAACCGCAGGACTACGCCACGACCGGCCTCACCGAGGACAACTCGTACTACGACCCGTCGATGGACGCGATCACCCTCGGCACCGGCGGCGTCGACGACGCCGAGGACGCCGAGGTGATCTGGCACGAGTACGGCCACGCGATCCAGGACGACCAGGTGCCGGGCTTCGGCAGCACGGAAGAGGCCGGCGCGATCGGCGAGGGCTTCGGCGACTACTGGGCCGTGACGATGTCCCAGTCGACCAGCCCCGACACCGCCGTCACGCCGCTGGCCTGCGTCATGGACTGGGACGCGACCGCGTACACCGATGACGAACCGCACTGCCTGCGCCGTACCGACACCGCGAAGCTCTACCCCGGCGACCTGGAGGGCGAGGTGCACGCCGACGGCGAGATCTGGTCCCACGCCGTCTGGGACGTCAACAAGGCACTCGGCCGCACCAAGGCCAACCGGGTCATCCTCGAGGCCCAGTTCCGCTTCACCCCGGACGTCACCATGCCGCAGGCAGCCGAGGCGACCGTCGCCACCGCCCGCGTCCTCTACGGAGTCCGCGCCGCGAAGCAGACCCGCAAGGCCTTCCAGGCCCGCGGGATCATCTCCTAGGGCGTGACCGGAGACGCCCGGGGGCGTGCGATCTCGGATGTGCCGTAGATGCTGCGGAGCCAGATCGTCGCCAGGGCATCCACCCGCCGCTGGTCGTCGGGCGTCTCCGTCGGGCCGAGGCCCTCGAGCATCCGGTCGCTGAGTCCGAGCAGCAACGCGGCGAGGGTGCGGCTGTGCGGTCCGGCGGGGGCGCGCCCGGCCGCTCGCTCGCTGTCGATGTACTGCGCCATGGGAGCCACGAACGAGTCGAGGTAGCCCGCCCACATCTCACGGATCGTGCCACTGTGCCGGCGGGCGTCGAGCATCGCACGGTAGAGGTAGTGGTGCCGGCGCACCGACTCGGTGAGGTCGTACACCATCCGCTCGATCCGGTGGGCCGCGGGCAGCGAGTCGTCGGAGAGGTGAGCGGCCGCGGCGATGCTGGCCACGTACACGTGGGCGCCGAGCGCCGCCATGCAGGCCGCCTTGTCGGCGAAATAGAAGTAGAACCCGGACCGGGTGACCCCGGCTCGGGCGGTGATGCCGGCGATGGTGATGGACTCCAGATCGGACTCGTGCAGCAGCTCGTCCAGGGCGCGCAGCAGGGCGTCCCGGCGCTTGTCGCCCCGGCTCGTCGGCCCGCGGTCCCCCGTGCGTGACCCCGGCTCAGCTCGCATGCCCGCCTCCCGAGCGCTGGACAACCCGCCGGGACAGAGCCTATAAACGTATTTGACACGCGTCAATTTCACGCCGATGCACGGCCTCGCGCGCTCCCCCTCTTCTCGGGCATGACGGAGTCCCCATGACCCACCTGCAGATCCGGAAGATCGATTTTCGCTTCGACGAGACCACCCCGTTCCAGTGGCTGCCGAGCCACCCGAAGTTCGGGTTGATGGCCAACGCGATCAGCATCATGGCGATCGCGTTCGAGAAGTTCATCGTCACCAACACGCGGGCCGCTATCCCGCTGATCGAGGACCCGGCCGCCGCCGAGGAGGCGGAGGCGTTCCTCCGCCAGGAGGCGCAGCACGCGAAGAACCACCGCAAGCACGTGACGGCCCTGGTCCGGCAGTACCCCGAGCTGCAGAAGACCGTCGACGCGGCGGTCGGCTCCTTCGACCGGCTGGTGGAGACCAAACCGCTGCAGTACCGGCTGGCGTACACGGCGGACCTCGAGTCGACCTTCACCCCGATCTTCAAGGTGATGCTCGACCATGAGGACGTCCTGTTCCGCCCCGGTGACGAACGCGTGGCCTCACTCTTCCTCTGGCACTTCGTCGAGGAGGTCGAGCACCGCAGCTCGGCGCTGGTGGTGTGCGATGCCGTCGTGCACAACCGCTACTACCGCACCCGCATCGCCCGCTCCGTGTTCCGGCACATCATGCAGCTCTACCGCGACATTCTCACCGGCTTCGAGGAGCACGTGCCGGAGGCGGACCGGCGGGCGCAGTACCGCAACGTCTCCCCGGACGGCGTACGCCGGGAGGAACTGCTGGCCCGGCTGCCCCTGCGGACGTCGTGGCGGACGCGCCTCGGGATGTTCCCGCCCGCCACGTTCGCCCCGGCGTCGAACCGGGAGATGCTCATCATGGCCTACCGGCTGCTGTTGTCGCAGGTGCCGCACCATCGACCCGCCCGGGAGCCGCTGCCCCGCTTCGCGGACATCTGGTTCGACCGGTACGCGGCCGGACACGACATGACCCGTTACTACTCCGATGGCACACCGTGAGTGGCTGCCCGCCCGGATTCGCCGAGACCGCCCGTACCCTCGGGGAGATCGACTGCGCGCACGCGCCATCGGTCGTCTCGGTACGGCCGCCCACCTCGCTGGCGGACGGCACGATGCCGGTCGTCGAGGCGTTCATGGTGGCCGGTGCGGTCGTCGCGCTGGTCCACGCGGTGCTGTGGTGGCGCCGCCGCGGCGACCCGACGAACCTCGGGCTCTGGTGCGCCACCCTCGTCTACCTCGCTGTGCTCGAGCCGCCGCTCTACTTCCCCCAGCGGTTCGGCCTGCAGGACCAGCTCGGCCTGATCTTCGTGCACAACGTGTTCTCGGTGCAGTTCCTGCACGACCGGCTGCCGCTGTACATCGTCGCCGTCTACCCGGCACTGACGTACGCGGCGTACGCGCTCGTCCAGCGGACCGGCCTGCTGGACCGGCACTCGCCCGCCGCCGGCGCCGCCTGCGTGGCCGTGGTCTTCCACTGCTTCTACGAGATCTTCGATCAGCTCGGCCCGCAGCTGCGCTGGTGGGCCTGGAACCCGGCGGCGCCGTCGAACTCGCCATGGCTGGCGGCCGTCCCGATCAGCAGCGTGGTGGTCTTCGCGGCCGCCTCCCCGTTCGGGATGGTGCTGCTGACCCGGCTGCTGCTGGCCCGGCGCGCCGCGCGTGGACCGCTCCCCCCGCTCTCGGCGGTGCTGCGGGTCGTCGGCGTCGGCGTGCTCACCCCCTTCGCCATGATGCTCTGCTCGGTGCCGTACGGCGTGCTGTCCCGCCTGCCCGGCCGCTTCACAACCGGCCAGGCGGTGGCACTGTGGGCGATCCTCGCGGTGTTCGTCCTGGTGGCCGCACGGACGGTACGGCGCGAATGGCGCTCGCCCGGCGGATCCGGACCGGATGACGGGTTCCTCGGCACCTATCCCGTCGTGGCCGGGGCGGCTTTCCTGCTCGTGTTCGCCGGCCTGTGGGCGGTCGCGCTGCCGGAGTACCTGACCGCCACGGCGGGACGGACCTCGTCCGGCACGCCGGTCGGCAGCCTCGGCTACGCGGCGGTATGCGCCCTCCTCGCCACGGGCGTCCTCGTCACGGCCGGCCTCCTGCACCGATCACCCGCGATAGCTCAAGGTCACCGCTAGCACGGCCACCGCAGTGGCGAAGAAGACGGCCCATCCCGCGAGCCGGCGGGAGCCTACCCGCAGGTGAGCTACGAGCGCACCCAGGAAGTACAGCACGAGACCGGTGGCGGCCAGTATCCCCAGCAGGGGAACGGCGAATCCGGCCAGCAGGCCCAAAGAGCCCGCCGCCAGCACCATCCCCAATATCGGAACCCAGGACCGCGGGATGCGCTTCATGTCCGCTTGGGCCTTGGGATAGTCGTGGCCGATCAGGTACGTGACCGCGGCGATGCCGTTGAAGACCGACGCGAGAATGGTGACCGTTACGTACGCGGCGAACATCAACGCTCCATGGTGGTTGTCCGGCGGTAGGCCCGGGCGAGTGCCAGCCCGCTGAGGACGACGGCGATCAGCCCGAGCGCCAGTGCGGCGAAGCCGCCGACGATGCCGTTGCCGGTGCCGGGACCACCGTCGGCAGTGGCGACCACCAAGCCGCCGACGACCATGCCGGTCGCCCCGGTCACCAAGGCGATGGTCGTTCCGCGTTTTCCGGTACGGCTGTCGCCGCGGCCGGTGGAGCGTGCCAGTGCCAGTCCACCGGCGATCGCTGCCGCGAGTGCCATCACGACGGCGGCAGTGGCGACGATTCGATCGCCGGTCAGGGTGCTCGCGCCGACGGTGGACGCGGCGAGCAGGTCATCGATGGGCATGTGGTCTTCCCCGTCTTCCCGTGTGGGTGGTCGTGTCCGATCCTCTCCGGCGGGACCGCTCCGGTAATCCTCTCGGCGTGGGCATTCGACGCTGCCGCAAGCGCGGTATCCGGCTACGAGGAATGCGGGCGCGCGCCGGCGAGCTACTGCATGCGCGGTAGGTGCCGCTGCTTCACTGGTACGAGTCGCCCGGCTCGGCGCTCGGTTAGGGTGCGCGCATGAGCAGCGCACGGATCGGTGTCCGGGACTGGTCGCTCGCCGCCGGCGTCGTTGTGGTCCTCCTGGCGATCGGGCTGTCCGGGCAGGGTTCCGCACCCGGCTCCGGCACGGTCGGCTACGTGCTGCTGGCGGTCGGCGGCCTGGCGCTGGCCTGGCACCGGCGGGGCCCGGTCCCCGTCCTCGTCGTGACAGGTCTGTGCGCGGTGGGCTACCAGGCGGCCGGCCTCGACGTGTTCGCCGTCGCGTACCTGATCGCCGTCTACTCGGCGATGCGGACGGGCCACCGTGGCGCCACCGTCGTGATGAGTGTGCTCATGCTGGCCGCCCTGCCGCTCGCGGCCATGGCCTCCGGCCTGCACGGCACCGCGGAGGCGTTCGCACAGGCCAGAGGCGTCCTCGAGCTGGCCTGGCTGATCGCCGCCGCGGCGGCGGGCGAGGCGCTGCGGCAGGCCGAGCACCGCGCCGACGAGGCCGAGCGCACCCGTGAGGAGAGCGCGTTGCGCCGAGCCGGGGAGGAGCGCCTGCACATCGCCCGGGAACTGCACGACTCGCTCACCCACCAGATCTCGGTGATCAAATTGCAGGCGGAGGTGGCCGTACATCTGGCCACGAAGCGGGGTGAGCCGGCGCCGGAAGCCCTGCTGGCGATCCGCGACGCGGGCCGCGACGCGGCCCGTGAGCTGCGGGCGACGCTGGAAGCGCTGCGTGACGACGGCCAGCCGCGGGAGTACGGGATCGACCAGGTCCCGGAACTGCTGCGACGAGCACAGGCGAGCGGCCTGGACGCGACGCTGACGGTCGAGGGCGACCGTTCCGCAGTGCCGGTGGCGGTGGACCGCGCCGCCTACCGGGTCGTGCAGGAGTCACTGACCAACATTGCCCGGCACGCCAGGGCCGCCACCGCCACGGTCCGGATCGACTACCGCCCGGACGCGGTGGCCATCCGCATCGATGACGATGGGAAAGCCACGCCGACGTCCGTGCCGGTGCCCGGCGTGGGGTTGCTCGGGATGCGGGAGCGGGTGACCGCTCTCGGCGGCCGGCTGCGCGCCGAGCCGCGCCGCGAGGGCGGTTTCACGGTTCACGCCGAGTTGCCCGTGGAGCGTACGGCGTGATCCGGGTCCTGCTGGCCGACGACCAGCCGCTGATCCGCAGCGGGTTCCGCGCCCTGCTGGACGCCGAGGACGACATCGAGGTGGTGGACGAGGCCGGCGACGGCGCCGAAGCGGTGACGCTGGCCCGCCGGCACCTGCCCGACATCGCGCTCGTGGACATCCAGATGCCGCTCGTCGACGGCATCGAGGCGACCCGGCGTATCGCCGCGGACCCGACCCTGGCGGGGGTGCACGTGGTCATCCTGACCAACTACGGCCTGGACGAGTACGTCTACCACGCGCTGCGCGCCGGAGCGGCCGGATTCCTTGTGAAGGACATCCAGCCGGAGGACTTCCTGCATGCCGTCCGGGTCGCTGCGCGCGGTGACGCGTTGCTCGCCCCGTCGATCACCCGCCGGCTGATCGACGAATACGTCACCCAACCGCCCGGCGTGGACGCCGCCGCCGCGCTGAAGGAACTGACCAACCGGGAACGCGAGGCGGTCGCCCTGGTCGCGCAGGGCCTGTCGAACGCCGAGATCGCCGCCCGCATGGTCATAAGCCCGGTCACCGCCAAGACGCACATCAACCGTGCCATGACGAAACTGAATGCCCGGGACCGCGCGCAGCTCGTCGTCCTCGCCTACGAATCAGGGCTGGTGACCCCCCGCAACCAGTGACATCCTGCTATCCCCTCCCCTGCCAGCGCACGGCCGCCGCGCCGGCGAAGTCACCGGCGTGCGCGAAGCCGCCCAGGACCACCAGATCACCCGCGTGCACCTTTCCCGAGCGGACGGCGTGGTCGAGGGTGAGCGGGATGGCCGCGCCGAACGCGTTACCGCACTCGTCGAACGTGTCCGGGTGCCGCTCGGGCGGCAGGCCCAGTGCCTCTCGCCAGGTCCGCAGGAACGTCCGGTTGGGCTGGTTGGTGATGAGCACGTCGATGTCGCGGGTGGTCAGCGCGAGGCGCCGGCACAGCTCGTCGACCGCTTCGGGGACCAGCCGGTTGCCCCGCGCCAGGACGGCTGCCACGGACTGCTCGGTGAACCCGATCCTCAACTGGGAGGTACGGGTCTCCCAGTACCGGCGGCCGTCCTCGGCGACCAGCCGCATGTCGCCGGCGTACGCGCCGATGTGACGCGTGGTCACGTCGAGCACGGGCGACGGGCCGCCGGCGGTCACGTAGCCCACTCCGCAGCCGTCACCGGGGATCGCGGACTGGGCGAGCCGGCGTACCTCGGACTGGGTGAACAGCTGACCGGCGGCGGTCTGCACGTTGCAGATCAGCGCCCTCGTCGCGTCCGTGGTGGTGAGGATCTGACGGGCCAGTTTGAGCATGTACACGAACGAGGCGCAGCCGGCGTTCGCCACGTCGACCAGCCACTCGGGACGCAGCCCGAGCCGGCGCGCGATCTCGGTGCCCGCGCCGACGATGGGAAGGTCCGGCAATTGCGTGTGCACGAGCAGCACGTCCGCCGAGCGGATCTCGTCGGCGCCGTGCCGCTCGATCAGTTTCCGCACGGCCCGCTCCGCGAGGTCGACGTTCGTCTCGTCGGCCGCGACATGGTGCCGCCACCGCGGCGCCTTGAACATCACGCTGTCCCGCAGCTCGTCGCCGGCTTGCGGGTCGCCGGTGAAGAAGCCGACCCCGACCGGTTCGCCGGGCAGGTACGAGGCGACGTCGGTGAGGCTGACGACCGGGGTGCCGGTCACCGAGCCACCGCCCGTGCCGGCGGCACGTTCACCGGCACCCCGGCGGCGTACCGGTGCTCCAGGATCGCCTTGAGGTTGCCCATCTCGACGGTGTGGCCGGCGTAGAACAGGTCCCAGTAGTCGCCCACCCAGGGCCTGCCCGGCCGGGCGGCCAGGCTCGGGTAGGGATTGCGGTCGTAGTGGGGGTGGCGGCAATTGGTCCACGTGACAACGGAGCCCGGCCGGCCGAGCACCAGCGGCGCCGGGATGACCCGCATCAGATAGATCATCCAGAGCTCGTCGCCCTGGTCCCACGAGCAGTGGTAATCCACGGTCATGGCGTCGGGGTTGGCGACGGTCCGGCAGTAGATGCGGGTGTCTTCCGCCAACCTGTCGAAGCCGACCCACAGTCCGGGTACGCCGGACGGCTCGAAGTCGCGCAGGCTGTAGGTCCACTCCTCCAGGTGATGACCCTGGCGGAGGTAGTCGTAGACCTGCTCCGGCGGGCAGTCCACATGGTCCTGGATGGTGCAGTAGGTGCCGTAGACCTGCTGGTGCGGATAGGCCGGGAGGGTCAGTTCCCGGCACCGGGCGACCATCTCGTCCTGCCCGGTGCTCTCCACGCGCAGCAGGCCGGCGATGTCAGCCAACATGGACGGGTCGGTGCTCACGGGATGTCTCCTCGCTGTCTGGCGGGTGCTGACCGAGCGCGGCCAGGAAGGGCAGGAACGGCGGGACTTCGCGGGGATCGACGACCACCTCGACGAGCGCCGGGCCGCGACCGGCGGTGCTGCGCCGCAGCGCCCGGTGCAGCTGTCCCGCACTGCCGGCGCCGCTGACGGGGAGCGTGGGGAACCCCGCGGCCATCGCGCCGGCGATGTCGGTCGGGCGGAACAGGTTGTAGCTGTAGTCGTCGCCGTAGAAGAGCTGTTCGCGGGTGACACACATGCCGTGGGCGTTGTTGTTGAAGATCACGAAGGTGACGGGCGCGTCGTACTCCACGGCGGTGTGCACCTCCATGCCGTGCATGAAGAACGCCCCGTCGCCGGCGAGCACGAAGGTGCGCTGTCCGGAGGCGAGCGCCGCGCCGATGCCGGCGCCGAAGGCGTACCCCATGCCGCCCATCCCCACGGCGACCACGAACCGGCCCCGGCGCCGGGCGGGGAGGAGGTGGATCGCCGCGGCGGCCGCGTTTCCGGCGTCGACGAAGACGTGGGCGTCCTCCGGCAGCACCGCGTCGATGACCGCGATGGCCTCGGCGTACGGGGTGCCGACGCCGCGGAACGGCGGCGTGGGCAGGGGTAGCGGGCCGGCGTGCCCCGGACAGGGCCTGGACTGTGCCGGGAGCCGGCCGATGAGGGAGCGCAGGGCGCCTCGCACGTCACCGCGCAGGGACAGGCCCGCAACGAACGGCGCCTCGGGGTCGACGCAGATCACCGTCGTACGGCTGAGAAGGTCGTCCAGCCCGCCCCGGGCCATCATCGGCAGCCTCGTGCCCACGAGCAGGCAGACGTCGGCCTGGCGCAGGCACTCCGAGACGGTGGGGTGCCCCATCACCCCCGACACGCCCACGAACCGCGGATCGCGGTTGTCGAACACGTCCTTGGCGTCCGGTGTCACCGCCACCCAAGCCCCTGTCCGCCGGGCGAGTTCGGCCACCTCGGCCCGCGCATCCGTGGCAGCCACTCCTTCACCGGCGATGACGAGCACCGCGGTCGCGGCGCGCAGGGCGGTCACGGCGCGGCCGACGGCCCCCGGATCCACCTCCGCCGCGGCCGGCACGGGAAGGATCGGACCGCCCGGCTCGACCCGTGCCTGCTGAACATCCTTCGGCAGCAACAGGACGGCCGGTCCCCTGGGCTCGCGCTGTGCCGCCGCGACCGCCTGTGGGAGGAGCTCTTCGAGAATGTCCGGCCGGTCGACCCGGGCGCAGAACCGGGAGATCGGTGCGAACACCTGCTCGGCGTCGAACGAGCCGCCCTTGCCGCTGGAGTCCTGGAATGCGCCCCGTCCGTCCAGGGCCGTGGGTGACTGCCCGACCAACGCCAGCAGTGGAACCCGTGAGGCGTACGCCTCGGCCAGACCGGGCACCAGGTTCATGGCGCCGCCGCCGGAAGTCGCCGCGACCACGCCGAGCCGGCCGGTGGCGCGCGCGTATCCGTCGGCCATCGTGACGGCGGAGAACTCGTGCTTGGCGACGACGCCGCGGACGGCACTCCGGCTGCGATGGATCGCGTCGTACAGATCCTCGATGTTGGCGCCACCGACCCCGAACACGTGGTCGACGCCGAACCTGGCCAGCTCATCGACCACCCGGTCGACCAGGCGAAACTCGGCAGTCCTCATCGGTGCGCGGCTCCCACCCGGTCGGGGTCGACGACGACGCCGGCGACGGACGTGGTCTGGAACCGGTCGCGGTACTCGGTCGGTGTGACGCCGACGGTCCGGCTGAACGCTCGGAGGAACGTCTCCGAGGTGGTGAACCCACATCGGCGGGCCACGCTGGTCACCGGCAGTTCCGTGGTCTCCAGCAGCCTGCGGCCGCGCGCGATGCGCGCGCGCTCGACGTAACGCCCCGGGGTCACGCCCGCCTCGCGGCGGAACACCCGGGCGAAGTGGCGAGGGCTCATGTTCGCCCGCTCCGCCATGTCCGCGACGAGCAGGGGCCGGCCGAGGTTGTCCAGCGCCCACTCCTGAGCGGCCCGGATCGGCGCATCGGTGGCGAACTGCGCGTCCATGACGGCGCTGAACTGCGACTGCTCCCCGTGTCGTTTGAAGAACAGCACCAGGTACCGCGCCACCTCCAGCGCGAGCCTGGGGCCGTGGTCCTCCTCCACGAGGGACAGGGCCATGTCGATGCCGGTCGACACCCCGGCCGACGTCACGAACCGGCCGTCCCGGACGAAGATCGGCTTGGGGTCGACGACCACGTCCGGATAGCGGCGGGCCATGTCCGCGCTGTACGCCCAGTGTGTCGTCGCGCGGCGTCCGGCGAGCAGACCCGCCTCCGCCAGCAGGAACGCTCCGCCGCAGACCGAGGCCACCCGCCGGGACCGCGCGGCGGCGGCAGCGATCCAGGAGACCAGCGCATCGTCGGCGAGCGCGTCATGCAGTCCCCAGCCGCCCGGCACGAGAAGCGTGTCCATCGGGCCGTCTCCCGCCTCGAGCGGCGCCGCCTCGATCGCCAAGCCGGAGCACGTCCGCACGAGGGGCGCCTGAGCCGAGATGCACTCGACCAGGTAGCCCGCGTCCGGCAAGTCGAGCAGCCGGGTGGCAGTAACGAACACTTCCACCGGCCCCGTGATGTCCAGCGCCTGGCTGCCGGAGTAAGTCACCACCACCACACGTCGTTTCGCCACGGATAGACCCTTTCGCGAATGCCCAAATGACCGCAATGACAATCCCTTGACGAATCCTGCCAACGCCACCGATCCACACACGACGGTTACGCGGATCCCGCACAACCATGGTCAGGAGGTAGACGTCCATCGATCTGTATGGAACGGTCGCTACAGAATCGCTCCGGCCGCGGGCTCGCCGCGGCGCCGTCGAAGGAGTCCGTCATGAGCAGCGGTAACCCTGTGGTCCCGCGGATGGCCGTCGCAGCCCTGATGCTGCTGACCGTCGGCGGCGGTCTCGCCCCGCCGGCCGCCGCCCGCGCGTCCGACCCGGGCGGCGGTGCGGTGGTCCGCACGGCCGACGGCCCGGTGGCCGGCATCGTGGCGGACGGCCACCGCGCGTTCCGCGGCATCCCGTACGCGGCCCCGCCCGTCGGCCCGCTGCGCTGGGGTGCCCCGCAGCCCGCCGAGGCCTGGTCCGCGGTACGCGACGCGACGCGATCAGGCAGTCCGTGCCCGCAGCTGCCGTCGGTCCTGCCCGGCGAGTCCGCAAAGGGCAGCACCACGGAGGATTGCCTGTACGTCGACGTCTACACGCCACGCCCGGCCGGCCGGCACCGCCCGGTCATGGTCTGGCTGCACGGTGGCGCGTTCCTCACCGGCGCCGGCGGCGACTACGACGGCAGCGAGCTCGCCGAACGTACCGGCTCGGTGGTGGTCACCGTCAACTACCGGCTCGGCGTCTTCGGTTTCCTGCGCGTACCCGGCCTGTCCACCGGGGCCGACAACGCCGGGCTCCAGGACCAACAGGCCGCCCTGCAATGGGTACGCCGCAACGCCGCCGCCTTCGGCGGCGCCCCGTCCCGGGTCACGATCTTCGGTGAGTCCGCCGGCGCAGCGAGCGTGTGCGCGCACCTCGTGTCGCCGACGGCGGCCGGCCTGTTCCACCGCGCCGTCGTGCAGAGCGGGCCATGCGTGGCCACCCTGCGCACCGCGGCCGTTGCCGAGCTGCAGGGCGCCGCCCTCGCCACGACGCTGGGCTGCACCGATCCGGCCACTCGACCGGCGTGCCTGCGGGCCCTGCCGGTGCCGGCCCTGCTCGCGGCGGCCGGTGCCGATCTGGGCAGCTTCGGGCCCTCCGTCGGCGGCGCCGTACTGCCGGAGCAGCCGGCCACCGCCGTCACCGCCGGTCGCCTGCACCGCGTACCGGTCCTGCTGGGCACCACCCACGACGAATACCGGCTGTTCGTGGCGCTGCTGTACGACCTCGCCGGCGACCCGGTCACGGCAGCCCGGTACCCGGAGGTGATCCGCCAACAGTTCGGCGACCGCGCCGGAGCCGTCCTGGCCCGGTACCCCGCCGACCACTACGCCAGCCCCGGTATCGCCCTGGCCACAGTGATCACCGACGCCAGCTTCGCCTGCCCGACCCGGCGCACCGCCGCGCTGCTGTCGGCGCGCGTGCCCACGTACGCCTACGAGTTCGCCGACCCGGCGGCGCCGGAGTTCATCGTCACCGATCCGCTCATGCCCCTGGGCGCGTTCCATGCCGCCGAGCTGCCGTACCTGTTCGGTACGGGGCCCGGGGCGGACCAGCTCACGCCCCGTCAGCGGACGCTCTCCAACCGCATCATGGATTACTGGGGCCGCTTCGCCGCAGCCGGCTCTCCGAATGCGACCCCAGCGCCGGCCTGGCCCCGGTACAGCCCCCGCAGCGACCTGGTCCAATCACTCTCGCCGCTGGCGGTCGGGCCCGTCCGCACCTTCGCGGTCGACCATCAGTGCGGGTTCTGGGAGGAGTCGACCGCCGGCCAAGGAGGCGTTCGCCTGTGAAAGGGTTGCTGTCATGGCAGCTGCAGCGACTCCTGACCGCGAGGTTGTCCTCGAGACGGGTCGCCTGCTGCTCCGGCCTTGGCGGGTGGCCGAGGCCGTCGTCCAGCGTGAGTTGTGGACCGAACGTGACCCACGAGTGCCGCCGCACCGCCGAATCGACGCTGATGGACACCCCACGGTCGCGGAGCTCGAGGACTGGATTCGCACCAGCCGGCCATCGTCGACCGGGTTGCTGGCGATCGAACGGAAGGCCGCTGGTGACGTCATCGGCTACTGCGGGCTGATCGACGGCGGACGAGGATCGGACGGGGAACCGGAGCTGGCGTTCGAGCTGCTACGCCGAGTCTGGCGGCAGGGATACGCGACCGAGGCCTCGCGGGCGGTTCTGGACCGGGCGAGATCGTCCGGGTACGAACGTGTGTGGGCCACGGTCTGGGATTGGAACACCGCGTCCCGCCGTGTGCTGGCGAAGGTCGGCTTCACCGAGACCGAGCGAACGGAAGTCGACCCGGTCTACGGGACCACCCTGTTCGCCACGAGACGGCTCTGACACCCGATCCCGATCCTCATCCGATGACCACGCCGGGGTTGAGGATTCCGGCCGGATCGAGTTCTCTCTTGCCTGCCCGGAGGGCGGCGGCGAACAGGTCGGGGCGCTGCTGGTCGTACCAGGGGCGATGGTCGCGGCCCACGGCGTGATGGTGGGTGATGGTGGCGCCGCCGGCGATCAGGGCGTCGGAGACCGCTGACTTGATCTCGTCCCACTGCTCCACCGTCCTGCCCCACTCACCCGCGGCGTAGATCCCGAAGTACGGTGCGGGGCCGTCGGGGTAGACGTGGGAGAAGCGGCAGGTCACGATGCCGGTGGCGCCGACCTGGTGCATGGCGTCCTCGGCTGCCTCCGTGACGGCCGCGCGCAGGGTGTCGAACCGGTCCCACGTACACGCGGTCTCGAAGGTCTCCACGATCATGCCCTGCGCGGCGAGCACGTCCCGCTGGTACGGCATCCGCATGAAGGAGGAGCGCCAGGTGTCGGCGGCTCCGGTGCGCGCGCCCTGGTCGGCGGTGTCGGTGTATCGCGCCGGCTCGGGCAGGACCCCGCCGTGGTCGTGGCACAGCTCCAGCGCCCGCTGCATCCACGCGGTGACGGGATGGTCGGCGGATTCGAACCCGAGCACCAGGGCGGAGGTCGCCGAGCCCGCGTTGATCAGTGCCTCCATCGGGTCCAGGAGCCGGCAGTTCGCCGGGTACAGCCCGGACTGGGACAGCGCGCGCACCGCCTGCACGCCGGCCTCGTAGTCGGCGAAAGCCACCGAGGCGCCGGACCGCCAACGAACCCGTTCCTGGAGCCGCACCCAGGCCTGGGTGATGACGCCGAGCGACCCCTCGGAGCCGAGGAACAACCGGTCCGGGGACGGACCGGCGCCCGAACCGGGAAGCCTGCGGGTCTCGATGGCGCCGTTGGGGGTGATGACCCGCAGCGACTCGGTGAGGTCGTCGATGTGGGTGAGCTGGGTGGCGAAGTGGCCACCGGCCCGGGTGGCCAGCCAGCCGCCGAGGCTGGAGAACTCGAAGGATTGCGGGAAGAACCGCAGCGTGTATCCCCGGGGGCGGAGCTGCTCCTCCAGGTGTGGGCCGAGAACTCCCGCCTGGACCAGCGCCGCCCGGCTCGTCGGGTCGATCTCCAGGACCTGGTTCATCGAGGTCAGGTCCAGGCTGACCACCCCGGCGTACTCGTCGCCCACCCGGGGTTCGACGCCGCCCACCACCGACGAGCCGCCGCCGAAGGGGATGACCGCGATGTTCGCGCCGGTGCACCAGTCCAGCACCTGGACGACCTGCTGTTCCGACGTCGGGCGTACGACGAGGTCGGGTACGTGCGGCAGCTTGCCCAGCAGCGCCCGGACCACGTCGCGGAACGCCTGCCCGTGACTGTGCGCGAGCCGGTCGCGGACGTCCTGCGAGGTGATCGACTCGAGGGCTCGCGGCGCGTGGATCCGGCTGGGGCCCACGCCGAACGATCCGACCGGCGGCGCCTCGTGCACGGTGAGGTCCGCGCCCGGGAGCATGCGCGCGGTGCGCCGGGTGAGCTCCTCACGCTCCGGGCCGGCCACCGCATCCTCGAGGTATCCCCATCCCCACCACGAACGCGTCTTGCCGCTCACTGCCGTACCGCCGATCTGAACGCAAGGTAAGTTACCTGACGGTCACTTTGACATAGGGTGGGGCGATGGGCAAGCAGGAGAACCTCACGCGGGCTGTGGGAACCAAAGGGATGCCCCGCGCGGAAAGGGAGCAACTGATCCTCGACGCGGCAGCGGAGGAGTTCGCCCGCAAGGGCTATGCACGCGGGTCGACCGCGGAGGTAGCGGCGCGGGCGGGGATCACCAAGCCCCTGATCTACGAGTACTTCCAGTCCAAGGACGGTCTCTACCTCACCTGCGTGGACCGCGCAGGTGCCCGCCTCGTCGCTGCCGTACGGTCCGCCCAGGAGGGACCGTCCGACATCACCCGTGCCGCACGCACCCTGGAGGCCATCTTCCGGGCCCTCGAGTCGCGCGTGCACGACTGGGCACTCGTCTACGACGCGACGCTGCCGAGCGAGGGCCGGCTCCACGACGCTGCCACCGCGTACCGGCGCGAACTCAACCGGTTGGGCGCCGTCGGCGTGGCCGAGGTCCTCGACCGCTCAGAGGTCGACGAGCCGATGGATGCCGACCTCGCCACCCACCTCTGGTACGGGACGGTGAGCGCCGCCGTCGCGTGGTGGCGACATCACCCAGGGCAGACCGCGGACGACATGATCCTCAGGTTCGAGCGCATCCTCACGGTTCTCTATCCGGCGAAGACCTCCAGCTCGAACAGCGAGTAGCCCCAGCCCGTCCCCCGGGTGACACCCTGCATGCGCAGGTAGCGGCCGTGGCCGGCCAGAGCGGTGACGTCGTCCACGCCGCCGTCCCCGTTCGAGGTGGAGTAGACGGTCGTCCAGGTGCTGCCGTCGTCGGAGGTCTGCAGCCGGTAGGCCTTGCCGTACGCGGTCTCCCACCGGAGGATCACCCGGCCGATGCTCCGGCTCGCGCCGAGGTCGACCTGCAGCCACTCGGTGTCGGTGTACGCACTCGACCAGCGGGTGCCGGGCTCGCCGTCGGTCGCATAGGCGGCCGGGAACGCCGGGGTCTCGACACTGGACGCGCCGGCCGGCTTGCCGAGGGCGAGATTCCCCGGCGGCCCGGTCTGGAAGCCGGGTGCCCGCCCGATCGCGGCGATCATCGGCTGGAACGCGGTGTAGGTGGCCGTCGCCTTCGGTGTGCCCCAGGTCTGCTGCGCCAGGGCCCGCAGGGGGTCGCGGATCCCGGCGGCGACCTGGTCCTCGGTCTCGGCGTTCGGGGAGTCGCACCACACGTGGATCGCCGCGCCGGAGTTGCGGCTCGGGTCGCTGACCGTCGCACCGCCCTCGAACAGGTCGGGGTTCCAGGTCTCGTACATAGTGGTGATGTCGGGTTTCGGGCCACCGAGCACGTAGTAGGTCGGGTGGTAGGCGCTGTTCATGAGCTGGTGACCGCGGCCGAGCAGCTGCTGCGGCGTCAGCCCGGCGTTCGTCCAGTGGTCGACCACGATGGTCGGCGCGGGGTTGACGGTGCCGTCGCCGGACTTGATCCCGTCGTTCCACATCCGCATCGTCTTGCCGCCGGCCCGCACGATGGCGTTCGCCCAGTTGACGAACCCGTAGTACGTGTCCTTCGCCGTCGCCGCGGCGCCGTAGTGGGCGCGGGCGTACGTCAGCAGCTGCGGGTAGGAGCCGTAGTTCGTCACGTACTCGTCGGCGCCGACATGCCAGAACGGCCCGGGGAACAGCGGCAGGTACTCGTTGATCAGGTCGCGCATCAACGTGTACGCCCGGTCGTCGGCGAGGTCGATGAAGCCGTTGTTGACCGTGCCGCTGCTGGAGACGAGCTTGAGGTCGGGGTGCGCGGCCAGGATGGCGTCCATGTGCCCGGGAAAGTCGATCTCGGGCACGATCGTCACGTGGTACTCGGCAGCGAGCGAGATCAGGCCGGCCAGCTCCTGCTTCGTGAGCCGCTGCGCCGAGACGATCTCCGGGTGGCTGGTGGACTCGACCCGGAACCCCAGGTTGTCGGAGAAGTGCAGGTGGAAGTAGTTCAGCTTGAGGTAGGCCAGATCCTTGACGTGGTTCCGCAACCACTGGACGGTGAAGAACTTCCGGCCGTTGTCGACCATCAGGCCACGCTCGGCCTTGGCCGGCCAGTCCCGTCCGGTGCCGGCGGGGATCGACGGGGACTGCTTGAGGAGTTGCAGCAGGGAGCGGGTGCCGTAGAACGCGCCGGTGCCGGTGCGGGCGTCCACGGTGATCGACGGGCCGACCGTGAGGCGGTAGCCCTCCGCGCCGAGCTGCGTGTCGGTCGAGCCGCTGGCGAGCCGGATGTCGCCCGGCTGCGCGGTGCCGCCGGTCACCACCGGCACGCTGCGCCCGGTGAGGGCGAGCAGGTCCGCGGCGAACGTCGTACCGGACGGCCGGGTGGTGGCGTCCACGACGACGCGGGCGGTCGTCCCGAAGGTGAACGAGCCTCTCCCGGCCGTCCACTCGCGCAGGGCGGGAATCATGCTGCGGTTCGCCGGCAATCCGGCGGCGGCCGGAGAGCCTGCGGTGACGACCCAGGCCAGCGCCATCGCCACAAGGACAGGCAGGGCGACGGTTCGATGATGCCGCTGACGCATTGCCGCTCCATTCACCGAGATGGCAATGGACGCTACAACGCATCGACACTCATCACAATAAGGCTGACGGCGATGGGAGGACCACGATGCCGTCGTCGTCGCTGACGACCTCGGCACCCGGGGTGAACCGGCAATTGCCGAACTCGAGGACGACGTCGCGCTCCCCCGCGCCGGTCTTCGTGCTCTTGCGAGGGTTGGAGCCCAGCGCCTTTATGCCCAGCGGCAGGGTGCGCAGTGCGGCGACGTCGCGCACAGCGCCGTTGATGATCACGCCGGCCCAGCCGTTGTCCACGGCCAGGCCCGCGATGACGTCGCCCATGAGGGCGCAGTGCAGCGAGCCCTTGCCGTCGACCACCAGGACGCGCCCTTCGCCGGACTCGCCCAGTACGGATTTGAGCAGGGCGTTGTCCTCGAAGCAGGCGACGGTGACGGCCCGGCCGTGGAACGCGGCTGCTCCGCCGTACTGCCGCAGCTGGGTGTCGCAGGAGCCGAGCTCGTCGCCGTACTTGTCGTAAAGGTCTGCGGTGTTGTCCATGGGCTCTGACCCTAGATCACCACTCTGCGCGGATCAGAAGTCGTCGTTCCGTTTGCGCCAGGCGTCGGCCACCCGGTCCAGGGCGTCGTGGTCGAGGCTCATGCCGCCGAAGTTGGCGAGCGTGCTCATCGGCATCGTCCCGATGACGTGGATCAGCTCGTCCGTCAGCACCGCGGCCGGCTGGCCGTTTCTCACCTCGTCCTCGATCAGGTGCCGGCCGATCGGATCGCCCATCCACTCCTGGAGGGTGGAATCCCGGTCCAGCGAGACGGCCAGGGCGGGCGCCTCCACGCTGATGGTGCTGCTCAGCGGGAGATCGCGCGAGTGGGCGCCGACGGCGATGACGAAGTCCCCCGCCTCGACCACCCAGTCCCGGTGCCGGATCGACCAGAACGCGAAGGCGCGCTGATCCAGCTCGATCGACACCTCCTGGGACGTTCCCGCAGCCAGGAACACCTTGGCGAACCCCTTCAGCTCCCGGACCGGACGCGCCACGCTCGACTCGACGTCCTCGACGTAGACCTGCACCACCTCGGCGCCGTCGACCGCGCCGGTGTTCGTCACGGTGACGGTGACGGTGGCGCGGAAGGTGCCTTCGGCGACGGAGCCGTGGGTGGTCACCGTCAGATCAGAAGAAGCGAAGCTGGTGTACGACAGCCCGAAACCGAACGGGAACGCGACGTCCTGACCGCACTTGTCGTACCCGCGGTAGCCGATGAACAGCCCCTCCCCGTAGCGCACCACCTGCGAATCTCCCGGGAAGTTGAGATAGGAGGTGTTGTCCTCCAAGCGGTGCGGGATGGTCTCGGCCAGCCGGCCCGAGGGGTTGACGGCGCCGGTGAGCACGTCGGCGATCGCGCCGCCGGCGGCCTGACCGCCGAGCCAGGCCTCCACCACGGCTCGGGCGTACGGGGTGACATCCCCGAGGACCACCGCCGAGCCGTTGACCAGGACGACGACCACGTCGGGATTGACAGCGGCCACAGCTCGCAGCGCCTCGAGCTGGTGGGCCGGCAGGTTCATGTGCGTACGGTCGAAGCCCTCGGACTCGTCCGCCCCGGGCAGCCCGATCACCATGACGACGGTGTCGGCCGCACCGGCGATCCGCTCCGCCTCGGCGAGCATGGTCGCGTCGTCGACGGACGCGAAGGGCACCTCGCCGTAGACCGCGCGCAGCTCGTCGAGCAGCGAGTCGACGCGGGTCGGGTTGACCTGCGAGGAGCCGGCGCCCTGGAACCGGGGGGTGCGGGCGAACTCGCCGATGACCGCGATCCTGGCGTCGGCGGCCAAGGGCAGAACACCGTCGTTCTTCAGCAGCACGATCGACTCGGCGGCCGCTTCGCGGGCCAGCGCGTGGTGCGCGTCCGCGTCGAACGACTCGTCGAGGTCCAGTACGGGCATGGCCTTCGCGACCAGCTCGAGCACCTTCCGTACCCGGGCGTCGAGCAACTCGGGGGTGACCTCGCCGGCATCGACCGCGGCGACGATCGACTGTGGGCTGCGGCCCAGCGCGGGCGGCATCTCCAGGTCGAGCCCGGCCAGGAGCGCCGGAACGCGGTGGTAGACCGCACCCCAGTCGGAGACGACGAGACCCTCGAATCCGAACTCCTCCCGGAGCACGGTCGTGAGCAGCCACGGGTTCTCGGACGCCGAAAGACCGTTGACCTTGTTGTACGCGCACATCACCGTCCACGGCTGCGCGGCCTTGACGACGCGTTCGAAGGCGGGCAGGTAGATCTCCCGCAGCGTGCGCTCGTCGACCTGGGCATCCACCCGGAGCCGATCGCTCTCCTGGTTGTTGGCGGCGTAGTGCTTCACCGAGGTGCCCACGCCCCGGGACTGGATGCCGTCGACGATGCCGACGGCGAGCTCACCGGCCAGGAAGGGGTCCTCGGAGAAGTACTCGAAGTTGCGCCCGCACAACGGCGACCGCTTCATGTTGATGCCGGGGCCGAGAATCACCGAGAGGCGGGATGCCCTGGCCTCCTGGGCCAGGGCCTGGCCGATGCGGCGCAGGAGATCGGGGTTCCAGGCGCCGGCGACCGCCGAGGCGGTGGGGAAACAGGTCGCCGGGACGGAGCCGCCCAGGCCGAGGTGGTCGCCCTCCCCCGGCTGGGCGCGCAGCCCGTGCGGGCCGTCGGACACCATGATCCTGGGGATCCCCAGCCGGTCCACCGGTGCGGTGTACCAGAACGACGAGCCGCTCGTGAGCGCCGCCTTCTCCGCGACGGTGAGCTCGCCCAGCAGACGATCGACGTCCAGCATCGCGCTACCTCACCTTCTTGATCGGCAATACGACCAGTGCCCCGACCAGCGCCGCGACACCGGCGGTGTAGAGCAGCAGGTTGTAGTTCTGGTTGTCGGCGCTGGACACGGCGAGCAGCGCCGCACCGAACACCGGGGCCACGGTCTGCGGCAGGGCGTTGGCCATGCGCCAGTGCGACGATGCCCACCCCGAACAGCAGGGTCGAGCCCGCCACCAGGAACTTGCGCCGGCCCGTACGGTCGGAGATCTTCCCGGCGACCCAGCCTGAGGCGATCAGGGCCACCGTGTAGACCAGCACGCCGATGGTGACTGCCGCGGGCGCATCGTCCTCGGACAGGCCCAGCTCGTCCTGGAGGAAGAACAGCCGGAACGTGGTGAACATGAACGTCGCCAGCGTGATGAGGAACCGCGACCACCAGGCCAGCGCGAAGTCGGGATACCTGCGCGGGCTGAGCCAGAAGGTCGTGACCCACTCCCGCAGGTCCATCCTCGGCGGCCGGGCCCGCAGGTGCTGGTCCGGCAGGATGAACGCGAACAGCAGCATCGCGCCGATCGACAGGATCGACGGCACCACGAAGAGGATCACCATGTGGTGCTGGAACAGCTGCGCGACATAGGTGCCGCCGAGGATGCCGACGTTCTGGGCGATGCCCAGCAGGGCGGACACGCTGCCCCGCTGGAACTTGGGCACCTGGTCGGAGATCGTGGCGATGAACGGGGCCAGGGTCGCGTTGGCGCCCAGCTGCGCAAGGCACCAGCCGGCGGTGACGGTGGGGACGTTCTGCCCCAGGGCCATCACCAGGAAGGCGAGGGTCATGAGGACGGTGCCCCCGACTATCCAGGGGCGGCGCCGGCCCCAGCGCGAGGTGGTGCGGTCGGAGAACCGGCCGAACAGTACGTTGCCGATCACGGCGAACAGCGCGCCGAAGCCGGCCACCGTACCCAGCGCCGAGGTCTTCTGATCGTCGGGAACGATCTGCTGGACCTTCACGCCGATGCCGATGATCGCCGGGCCCAGCAGCGCGACGAAGAAGACGAACTGGGCGAAGACCAGACCCGTGACGTACCGCCAGGTGACCGGCTTCGTGGGCTCGGCGAACCAGTGGTGCTCGTGCGGATCCTTGACGTCGAGCGCGACGGCCGCCTCGTCCGTCGGCGGCAGCTCCCCGTACGGACTACCCGGAGTGCTCATGACAACCTCCCTGCGCTGCAGGGCCTGGCCAAGGACGGACGCGACCCCGAGGAAATCGACTGCCGAACGATCTACTAAATCGATTTCACCCCGTGACCGTTGTCTACAACGGGGCGCCGCAGTACGCCCGTCCAATGAGTCATAACAGTCGATTTATGCGTTTTAGCTCCCACGGCGGTCACGCGCGTCCACCCGGTGGACCAGGGCACACCCTCCTCGCCGGCCCGCGCGCCAGTGTGATCCACGACCTCATCGGAGAACCGTTGGTGTTCCCCTCCCTCACCGTCGATGCCGCAGACGGCCTTCGGCCGAAAGTCGTATCGGAAGGGCCGGGCGCTCGACCGAAGTACCGATTTCCTCCCCCGAGTGGTGGCGGGAGATCCGAACGGCGATTCCGATCGTCTTGCGGGGTGTGACACGGGGCATCCAGGGCGGGCTGATTCGAATCGTTCATTCCGGCGTTTCGATATCGGCTTTCCGACCCGGTCCTTCTGGTACCTGAAAGGACGGGTTGCCGCCATGGCGATTATTGTTGCGACTCCTTTTGCCCGGCATCGTTCCCGACCTGTCGAAGTCGCCAGGTCGGACGGGGCCAGAATCGCCGGGTGTGCCGCCACCGCATTGGTCGCGGTGACGACCTCCGGGCTTTTCGCCTCGTCGTATGTCGTGCTTGTCGTGAGCCTCCTCGCCATGGGCGTCTTGGTACTCGCGTGGCTCACATTGCGTCACCGCCTCGCGGCCATGACCACTACGGAGGCCTACATGACGTCGGCCGTCTGGGCCCTTCCCCTCATGGTCGCGCGACCGCTGTTCAGCGGCGACCTGTGGAGCTACCTCGCCCAGGGAATCACGGCGGCGAGCGGGCTCGACCCGTACCGGCTCGGGCCGGCGCAAGCGCTCGGCCCGGACTCGGTGGTGACGCAGCATGTCAGCCATTACTGGCTCGACACTCCGGCACCGTACGGGCCGGCCTGGCTGACGATCTCCCGTGCGGTGGCCGAGATCAACGGCAACTGGATCGTCCCGAGCGTGCTGCTCTACCGCCTGATCGCGCTGGTCGGCGTGGTCCTGATCGGCTGGGCGCTACCGCGGCTCGCGCGCCGGGTCGGCCTGTCGCCGGCGTACGCGCTGTGGCTGGGCCTGCTCAATCCGCTCATGCTCTGGCATCTGGTGGCGGGGGCGCACAACGACGCCGTCATGCTCGGTGCGATGCTCGCCGGCATGGAGCTCGCGCTCGCCGCCCTCGGGCGTACGAGGGCCGGCGCCGCGCAGGGTTTCGTGAAAGCCGACCCGATGCGGCTCGTGGCCGGGGTTGCGTTGCTGACGGTTGCGGCAAGCATCAAGATCGTGGCGGCCGCGGCGATCTGTTGTGTGGCAGCCGAGGTGGCCCGCCGCCGCGGCGGTTCCGTCCGGTCCGCCCTGCTCGTGATGTCAGGTGCCACGGCCGGCATGGTGCTGCTCTGCGCCGTGGGCGGGTTCGGCTGGCTCAGCGCCCTTCGCAGCAGCGCCACCGTCTACAGCTGGATGGCACCGACCACGGCGACCGGTCTCCTCGTCGGCGCCCTGATCGGCGCGCATGCCACAGCCACCGCCGTCACGATCGCCAACGCCATCGGCGCGGTGGTGTGCCTCCCGGTAGTCATCCGGCTGTTGCTCAATGTGTATCGCGGGAGAACCAACCCTCTCCGGTCTCTTGGCCTGATCTTCGTCGTCGCGCTGCTGTGCGGACCGGTCGTGCAGCCCTGGTACCTGCTCTGGGCGCTGCTTCCCCTGGCCGCGACCGCGAGCCGGCATCGCGAGCGCACGGCGCTGGCCGCCGTCAGCACGGTGGTCGCCCTGGTCCTGCCACCGCTCGCCGCCTCGGCGGCGGACCTGGTCGTCGGTTACGTCACCGCGGCGACGGTGGTGGGGACCGTCGCAATTCTCGCCGGGCGCCGGCGCCGCTCTCCGTCGATGGCTCACCGTCGGCTGCACATTCCGGCGCAGGCATCCGCCGGTCCGGCACTGGCACTGGCACTGGCACTGGCACGGATGGGACCGGCTCGGCATGGCCCGGCCAAGGCCACCGCCACGCCGGTCGCCTGACCTCACCGCTGCCCGTACCCGACAACGCCGTGGCAGCCTGCACCCAGGCAGGCGACTGTGGCCCTTCGTGTCTCCCGCGTCGGGAGCCGCGAAGGGCCGTCGTGCTGTCAGTGGCCGGTCGGGTAGGGATGCGCCGCCGCGTTCGCCAGGGTCAGGAAGGCGGGCCGGTTGAGGCTCCAGAAGGACGACATGCATGAGTAGCGCGGGAAGAAGCCGCTGCATCCGGAGGTGTCCGGGCCCACCTCGATGGTGTAGCCGGGAACGCCCCGCGTGCCGTAGATCCAGTCGTCGGTCGCCCCGGGCGCGAAGTAGTTCAGGCCGCCGTCACCGTGCACGACGTCGTAGTGGTTGGACTGGCTCATGGCCGTGGCGATCGTCCGCAGGTCGTTGTTGTTCGGCGCGAGCGAGTTGGTCCAGCCGTACGGGTAGATGTCGAGCTCGGCGTAGCTGTGCAGGGTGAGGAATGTGCCGGTGGTGTCGGTGGTCGCCGGCGAGAAGTCGGCGCTGGGCTTGGTGTCGCGGTAGATGCCGGCCAGGAAGTTCTGGATGCCCTGGGTCTCCGGCTCGCTGGCCGCGTTCGTCCCCGGATAGGTCTCGCTGCACTTGGTGCCCTGGTTGACGTCCCAGTGGTAGCTCGAATTGCGGTTGAGGTCGACGCCCCGGCCGGTGCCGGAGCATCCGTTGTCGTGGGCGTTCTTGCGCTGGGAGACGGGCCGGGTCGAGTTCGACGAGACGATGTCGACGCCGTCCGGGTTGGCGATCGGGATGACCCACAGCTCGGTGGTGTCCATCAGCCGGGTCACGTCGGCGTTCGCGCCGTAGTTGTTCACCAGGTAGTCGATCCACATGTAGGCCAGCTCGCCGGTCGCGAGCTCACGGGCGTGCATCTGGGCCATGAGGGTGAACTTCGGCTTCGAGCCGCCGCTGGTGGTCGCGCAGTCCCCAGCCTTGATCTTGGTGATGCACAGGGCCTGGATGTCATGCCCGCCACTGCTTTGCGTCTTGAGCCACGACTGACCGATGCCGCGCAGGACGACCAGGTCGGGATGAGCCGAGGCGACCTGCCGGTTGTGGTCCTCATGCCCGGCCGCGGTGTGGTAGCCGCCGTAGTAGGTGCCGGCCGCCGCCCGGAACGTCGACGCCACCGGCTGATAGAGCGGGCCGGCGTAGTGCACCGTCAGGCCGCGGTGCCGCAGTCGCTGGGCGTCCGCGGCGGTCGCCAGAATCGGTACGCCGTGGGTCAGCGGCCCTTCCAGCACGTCGTAGCCGCGCCGGGTGAGGTCGGTGGCCAGACCGGCAGCGGTCGTGGACGGCGACGTCACGTCGTAGTAGGCCTGCTCGGCCGTGGTGGGGACCGACGCGGCGGCGCTGCCGGGCACCGCCAGCCCGGCGCCGAGCAGGGGTAGCAGGACGGCCGTGGCGGCGGCGAGCCATCTGCGGAGGCGCGACCGGTGGGAGGGGGCGAACCTGGTCATCGGTACCTCGATCATGGGGTGGCCCGGCGTCACCGTGCACCGGGACGTTGGGTATCCACGATGATCGATATGGTCGTTCCCGTCAACATTTGTGAACACGGCATCAGCGTGCTCCCGTCCGAGGGCTGACGTGCTCGAATCGCGACAGTAGGGTCAGCGCACGGCCCCCAGGCTGTATACCATCGGCCGTCAGCTCACGGGGTGTCACCCGGGCATATGGGGGCAACAGATGGATTTCTGCGTGCTGGGTCCGCTGACGGCGACATGCGACGGCCGGCCGGTGACCCTCCATGGCCCACGCCAGCGCCGGCTGCTCGCCGTACTCCTCCTCAATGCCAACCTCGTCGTGTCGACGGAGCGCCTCGTCGACGAGCTGTGGGACGATCCACCGGCCACGGCACGGCGGCAGGTGCACAACGCGATGGCGGCGCTGCGCCGCTCGCTCGGCACCTTCGGCGACGCGCGGATCGACACCACCGACGTCGGATACCGGCTGGCGATCCGGCCCGAGCAACTGGACGCGGAGGTGTTCCGCCGGCACGTGCACGAGGCCGAGCGGCACGCGGCCGACGGCGAGGTCGGGGACGCGGTCGGCAATCTGACACAGGCGCTCGCCCTGTGGTCCGGCCCCGCCCTGCCCGGCCTCGACGGCCCGCTGATCCGCAGCGCCGTGGCCGGGCTGGAGGAGCTGCGGCTCACCTGCCTGGAACGGCTCGGCGCGCTGCGACTGGAGCTGGGCGAGGCGGCCGGCGCCCTGAGCGACCTCACTACCTGGGTGGCCGAGCACCCGATGCGCGAGTCTCTGCGGGGCAGCCTGATGCTGGCGCTGTACCGGTGCGGCCGGCAGGCCGAGGCGCTCGACGCCTACGAGCAGGGCCGCCGGCTGCTCGCCGAGGAGCTGGGCCTGGATCCGGGCGCGGCGCTGCGCCGCCTGCACGAGCAGATCCTCCTCGACGCCGTCCCCTCCCCCACGGCGATCCCTGCCGCCGCGCCGGCGGAACCGGCCGCGCAGGCTCAGCCGAGCGCTGCGGTGGCTTGCACATTGCCGCATGACATCGTGGACTTCTCCGGGCGGACCGCCGAGCTCACCCAGCTCCGCGACGGCATCGCGCGCTCGGCCACCACCGCCCTGGCCATCTCGACGATCGACGGCATGGGCGGCATCGGCAAGACCGCGCTCGCCGTACGCCTCGCCTACCTGGTCCGCGACGACTACCCCGACGGCCAGCACTTCCTGGACCTGCGCGGGTTCACCCCCGGCCAGGACCCGATGACCTCTGCCCAGGCGCTCGACGTGCTGCTGCGCGGCATCGGCGTGCCCCCGGAGCAGGTGCCGGCCGACGAGGATTCGCGAATCGCCTTCTGGCGGTCGCAGATGGCCAGCCGCCGCATGCTCGTGGTGCTGGACAACGCCGTCGACGAGGGCCAGGTGCGGCCGCTGCTTCCCGGCGCGGCGAAGACGCTGGTCGTCGTGACGAGCCGGCGGTACCTGGGCGGGCTGGAGGGCACCAGTCCCCTCTTCCTCGACGTGCTGCCGGGGCCGGACGCGCTCGCGCTGTTCGAGCAGGTGGCCGGCCGGACGCTGACGGAGCCGGACCGGGCGGTCGCCGCCGAGGTGGTCGAGCTGTGCGGCCGGCTGCCGCTCGCCGTACGCATCGCCGGCTCACGGCTGCGCCACCGTCCCAACTGGACGGTGTCGGACCTGGTGCTGCGGCTGCGTGACCAGCGCCGCCGTACCCGTTTCCTCACCATCGGCGACCGAACGGTCGCCGCGGTGCTCGGGCTCTCCTACCGGTATCTCAGCCCGCCTCAACAGCGACTGTTTCGCCTGCTCGGGGTGCACCCGGGAGTCGACTTCGAGCCGTACGCGGTGGCCGCCCTGGCCGGCATCACGCCCGAGGAGGCGGAGGACGGCCTGGACGCGCTGGTCGACGACAACCTGCTGTTGCAGGGCACCGGCGGCCGGTACCGGATCCACGACCTGGTCCGCGACTGCGCGCACGAGCTGGCGAACCAGCACGACAGCGAGGCGGAGCTGCGCGCGGCGGCGCACCGGCTGCTCGACTACTACCTCCGGCTGGCATGGCGCTCGTGCGAGCCGATGGCGCGTGCCGCGCACCGCTTCGAGCCCGGGTTCCTCGGCCAGGCGCCGGAGCTGCCCGCCGGTACCAACCCGATAGGCCTGCTGAAAGCCGAGCACGGCAACCTCGTGGAGGCGGCGCGGTACGCGGCCGAGCACGGCTGGCTCGACCACACCTGGCAGATCCCCGGTGCCCTCCAGCCGTTCCTGAACCGGATGAACCACCACGGCAACTCCCTCGCGATCTTCGAGCGTGGCCTGGCCGCGGCCCGCGAGCTCGGGGACGCGCCGGGCGAGTCGGTGATGCTCAGCAGCATCGCGCTGATCATGCGTGAACTGGGCCGGTTCGCCGAGGCGCAGCAGCTGTTCGAGCAGGCGATCGCCATCAGCCGGCGGACCGGGGCGCTCGCCGCCGAGGCGTGCCAGCTGTCCGGCCTCGGTTTCACCTACCGGCGCGCCGGGCAGTTGCGCCTGGCCCACGAGACGTTCGCGGCCGGCCGCGACCTGGCCGAGCGGGCGGGCGACCGGGCCGGGTACGCGGCGCTGACCAACAACCTCGCCGTGGTGTGCATCGCGATGGGCCGGTACGCGGAGGGCCGGGCGTACCTCGAGGAGGTGCTGCCCATCGCCCGCGAGCTCGGCGCGGTGCACGACGAGGCGATGCTGCTGGGAAACCTGGGTCAGGCGCTGGACCGGCTGGGCCAGGGCGCCGCGGCGCTGGAGCGGTTCGACCGGGCGCTGGAGCTGACCCGGCGGGTGGAGCTCCGGCACGGCGAGGCGATGAGCCTGGCCGGCCGCGGCGCCGCCCGGGTCAACCTCGGCGACCTCACCGGCGGGCTGGCGGACGGGCGGGCCGGGCTGGTCATCGCGCGGGACGCCGGAGCCCCGTACGCCGAATGCGAGTCGCTGCTCGTCATCGGCGCCGCACAGGCGGCCGCGGGGCAATGGGCGCAGGCCGAGTCGGCGTACGAGCAGGCCCGGCGGATCGCCGCGGCGAACGACCTCTCCATCCAGGAAGCGCGCGGATGCGACGCGCTGGCGCGGCTGCGGGCGCGGGCCGGCGACCGGGCCGCGGCCGGGCGGCACCGGGAACGGGCGCTGGGGCTGTACCCGGCCGAGGCGGTCGAGGCCCGGCTGCTGCGCGCCGTCATCGAGCCCGGACAGCCGGCTCCGACGGCCGCCGGCCAGGGCGAACGCATGATCGATACCGAACGGATAGCGCACGCGTACACCATTGTGCCGGCCCTGTCGGGGGACAGGGCCTAGGGGCGAATCGAGGGGGAAGCACCACATGAAGAAGCCGGTACTGATCGGATTGCTGATCGCGGCGGCCCTGTTCGGGCTCATCACCGTCGGCGCCGCCGTCGGGGGCCACCACCGTGGTGACACCGGGAGCTCCCGGCAGGCGGCACCGCCGATGGACTGCATCGGCCCGATCACCTGTGGATGAACCGGCCCGCGCGGCGCACAGCGCCCGAGGGTTCACGACGAGCATCACCGCGCTGCTGGTGGTGCTCGTCGTGGCCGCGGCCACCCAGTTGCCGGCGTCGATCGCGCCCGGCTGGCTCAGCGGCCAGCGGGACACGTATCAGCTGCTCTGGCCGCAACGGTGGGTCTTCTTCACGGCCGCGGGTTCGGTGACCGTCGGCGTGTACCGGCCCGGCGGATATGAGCCGGTGACAGCGCCGCTGTCGTCCGCGCGGAACCGCGGCGGCCTGAGCCGGCAGGAGTACGCCACCGTCCTCGAGGCGGCCACCCTGGCCGGATCCGTACCGGCCGCGCGGTGGCGCGACTGCGGGCGGCCGGCCTTGACGGACTGCGCCGACCGGCTGGCCGGTGCACCGGTGACCACCCTGGACAGCCGGGTGGCGTGGCGGCCGCTGTGCGGCGCCGTGGTCTTCACCCGGGAGCGGCTGGTCGCCGACGCGTGGCAGGTCCAGTCCTTCACTCCCGCCGAACTGGCATGCGCACGCTGACGCGCGTTCGCGCCGGAGTGCTCCTGCGCGCGGCCGAGTTCGACCCGCGGGACCGGCAGCTCGCGGTCGGGCGCTCACTGCTCGCCCTGGCCACGCTCAGCGTCCTGCTCTTCACACCGACCCGCGCGCTGTTCGCACCGCTGCCGGAGAACCCGGCGGGGCCCCGCTGCGGCGGCGTCCGCGGTGCGCTGCTGTGGTGCGTGGGCGGGCCGGGCCCGTGGCTGTCGACGCCCCGGCTGGTCGTGGCCGTCGCCGTCCTCGCCGCCGTCGTTATCGGATTCCGCCCGAGGTGGACCTGCGTGCCGCATTGGTACGTCACCGTGAGCCTGAGCGCGTCGATGACCGTGCCCAACGGTGGTGACGCGGCCGGCCGGATCGCCACCATGCTGCTCATCCTGATGTGCCTCGGCGACGGCCGGCGCTGGCACTGGCGGGCCGGCCACGACCCGTACCCGCCCGCCTGGGGCGGCAGCGCGTACGCCGCGCACCTCGTGCTGCGGCTGCAGGTGGCGCTGATCTACCTTGCCGCGGTCGGCACCAAGCTGGCGGTTCCGTCCTGGCGCGACGGCACCTACCTGGCCGAGATCTTCCACCATCCGTACTACGGCCCGTCCGCGGCGCTTCGCTCCGTGCTGGGACCCGCGCTCGAACAGCGGCCGATCGTCGCCGCCCTGACCTGGGGCACCCTCGTCATCGAGCTGGCCATCGCCGCCTCCCTCTTCGCCGGGCCGCGGCTCCGCCGCTGCGGCCTCGTCCTGGCCATCGCCCTGCACGGCCTCATCATCGTGCTGATCGGCCTGGTCAGCTTCGGCCTGACGATGATCGCGCTGGTGACCCTGGCAAGCGGCGGCACCCGCCGCCATCCGCCGGCCGATACCGCGCCGATGCAGTTCCGAGAGTCCGCACCGGTTGTCTAGTCCTCGTCGCCACCACCGGCGACCGGAGTGGGCTCGCGGTGAGGAGTACCGGTGCAGATCGAGATCAACTGGGATGTCACGTACGCCTGCCCGCTGCGCTGCGTGCACTGCTACTCGGAGTCCGGCCGGCGCCCGGCCCGGCAACTGAGTCACGCCGAACTGCTGGAGACGGCAGACGCTCTCGTCGGGATGAAGCCGCGTGCGGTGACGTTCGGGGGCGGCGAGCCGCTGCTGGTACCCAGGATCGTCGAGGTCGCCGAGCGGATCTCACGGGCCGGTATCGAGGTCTCCATGTACACCGGCGGCTGGCCGCTGGACCCGGACACCGCACAGGAACTGGTACGGGTGCTCGACCGGGTGAACGTCAGCGTGGACGGGGCCACCGCCGCGGTCCACGACCGGATCCGCGGCCGGCGCGGCTCGTTCGACCGGGCGGTCAAGGCGCTGGAACTCTTCGACGCCGCGGCGGCGGCCACGGACCGGCCGTTCACGTTCGGGCTGGACTGCGTCCTGGTGCAGAGCAACCTGCACCAGCTGGACGAGGTTTGCGCCCTGACGAGGCGCTTCCCGCGCCTGTCGTTCGCCTGGTTCGGCGCGGCGATACCGTCCGGGCTCGCCAGCCGGGCCGGTTTCGCCGACCGGGAGCTGTTGACGGACGACCAGCTGCGCGAGCTGACCAGCCGGGACACCCTGGCCCGGCTCCGCACGCTGGTACCGGCCGGGGTACGCGTCGCCACCACGGACAACCGGGCGCTGCAGATGCACCCGGACATGATGGCGCGCTTCGACTTCTCGATGATGCAGGTCGAGCCGGACGGGGAAGTACGCGCGATGCCCATCTACGAAGGCACCGTCGGCAACGTCCGTACCGATCCACTCGACGTGCTGTGGGAACGGTCGAAGGCACGGTGGAAGGACCCGTTCATCACCGAGGCGCTGTCCACCGCGGACACCATGGCGGATTGGGCGGCCGCGACCCGGCGGATCGACGAGCGGTTCGGCTCCGACGAGGTACGGGCCCGGATCGCCCGGCGGCCCGAGTTCGGCGCCGTGGCCGTGGAGGTGTCCCGGTGAAACTCAACCCCGAACGGCTGCAACCCTTCTGCCTCGCCGACCCGCTGTTCTTCGACACCCCGGAACGCATCGCCGACCAGGCCGAGCGCCTGCCGGCCGCGGACCGGGAGGCGCCGGTCGGCTGGACGCGTACCGAACGCGGTTTGTGGGTCTCGCTGCGCCCGCCGGACTCGAGCCTGCCCGAGCAGGGCTGGAAGATCCACGTGTCGGCGACCCTCGACGAGGTGGGCCGGGTCTGCGACATCGTCTGGGACTACTGCGTCGCGCACGCTGTCGCCTTCAAATTCCTGCGCAGCACCGGCGCGGTACGCATCGCGAACAGCAAGTACGCCCACCGCGGCAGCAGCGGCAAGGCACTGACCCTGTACCCGGTGGACGAGGAGCACCTCGGCCGGGTGCTGTCCGACCTGTCCGCGCTGCTCTCCGGCGTATCGGGGCCCTACATCCTCAGCGACCTTCGGTACGGGGACGGGCCGCTCTACGTCCGGTACGGCGGGTTCTCCGGCCGTACCTGTCCGGACGCCGACGGCGAGCCGGTGCCGGCGCTGGCCGGGCCGGACGGGAAGCTGGTGCCCGACGTGCGCGGCCCGGCGTTCCGGACACCGCCGTGGGTGGCCGTACCGGAGGTGCTGCGCCCGCATCTCGAGCGGCACGATGCCGACCAGGGCGTCGACTTCCCGTACGAGGTGGAGCGCGCGCTGCACTTCTCCAACGGCGGCGGCGTGTACGTCGCCACGGACCGCGCCACCGGCGATCGGGTGGTGCTGCGGGAGGCGCGCCCCCATGCGGGGCTGGACCGCGACGGGGTCGACGCGACCGCCCGGCTGGCCCGGGAACGCGCGGTGCTGGAGCGGTTGGCCGGCCTGTCCTGCGTACCCCAAGTGCTGGGCTTCGTCCCTGCCTGGGAACACCACTTCCTCGTCGAGGAGTACGTCGAGGGCGACAACCTGCTCGATGCCATGGTGAAGCGCCAGCCCCTGCTGGACCCGGATCCCGATCCGATCGCGGTGGCCGAGTACGTCGAGTGGGTGCACGACGTGATGTCCGCCTTGGAACGTGCCCTGACCGAGGTGCATGCGCGCGGCATCCGGTTCGGCGACCTGCACCCGGCCAACGTGATGGTGTGCCCGGACGGCCGCGTGGTGCTCGTCGACTTCGAGCTGGCCACCGACCTCGATGACGAGCGCACGCCGGCCCTGGCCGCGCCCGGGTTCACCGTCCCGCGAGGCCTGTCCGGCGCGGCGGCCGACTGGTATCTGTTCCACTGCATCCGGCTGTGGCTGTTCCTGCCGGTCACCGGCGGTCTGGTCCGCGGCCCCGCCGCCCTGACCCGCCTGGCCGGCAGCGCGCAGCAGCTCTACGGCCTGCCGGAGACTTTCCCCAGCGAGCTGGCCCAGGCGCTCGGCACGGCCCTGCCGGCGCCGGATGCCGGCCCGGCCGCTTTGTTCGGCGGCGACCAGCCGGACTGGCGGGCCATCCGTGCGTCGCTGCTCGCCGGCATCCACGCCGGCGCCACCCCGGACCGCGCCGACCGACTGTTCCCGGGCGACCCGAACCAGTTCGCCACCGGCGGGTACACCCTCGCGCACGGCGCGGCGGGCGTGCTGCACGCGCTGCACGTCACCGGCGCCGAGATTCCCGACGTGTACGTCACCTGGCTGCTGCGATCCGTCCACCGGGCGCAGAACCCGCGCCCCGGCCTGTACGACGGGCTGCTCGGCGTCGCGGCCGTGCTGTTCGAGCTGGGCCGCGCCGACGAAGCCCTGGACCTCGTACGCCGCGCCGTCGGTCTCCCGCTCACCACGCCCGGCCTGTACGGCGGGGTGGCCGGCGCCGGGGTTAGCCTGCTGCACTTCGCCCGCGTCACCGGCGACGAGCGGCTGCACGCCGCCGCCACCCGGATGGTCGACGCCCTGGCGCCGATGATCCGCGCGGTCGCCGCCGGCCAACCGGCACCGTCCGGGCGGGGCGGGCTGCTGCGCGGGATGAGCGGCCCGGCGCTGTTCCTCCTGCACCTGTACGAGGACACCGGCGACCCCGGCTACCTCGACCTCGCCGAAGCGGCCCTGCGCGCCGACCTGGCCCGCGGCGAACGCCTCGCCAACGGCAGCCTCCAACTGGTCGAGGGGGGCCGGCGGTACCTGCTCTACCTCGACGGCGGCAGCGGCGGCCTGGGCCTCGTCCTGCAGCGGTACCTGCGGCACCGCGACGAACCCGCGTTCCGGGATGCGGTCGCCGCGATCGGCCACGGCTGCCGCAGCACCTTCGTCCGCCAACCGGGCCTGTTCCGCGGTCGGGCCGGGCTCATCGCCGCACTCAGCCACCTTCCCGGGCCGGGGAATCCGGCCGCCATCGTCACCCACGTCCGCCGGCTCGGCTGGCACGCGGAGACCTACCAGGGCCATCTCGCCTTCCCGGGCGACAAGCTGATGCGCTTGTCGATGGACCTGGCCACCGGTTCCGCGGGCATCCTGCTGGCGCTCAGCACCGCGTTCGAGGGCACTGCCGTACTTCCGTACCTCGACGCGCGGGTACCCGCCCCGACTACCTGAGAGGAGGTGAGAACCATGTCCAAGATCCTGGAGCTGCAGGAGACCGTGGCCGACACCAGCGGCCCGTCGGCCTGGCCTTGCGTCAGCATCATCACGACGTTCGACTGCCTCTGATCGTGAGGCAGCGCCGTCCGGTGACCCACCGCCCGGCCCCGTCCGCGGCGGTGGGTCACCACGATGCCCCTAAGGAGGGCCGATCCATGACCGTCGGCCCGACGACTACCCGGTTGCTCGCCCGCACGGCGCGTCGCGCTCCCGGCTGGGCCGCGCTGCTCGTCGCGGCCGGCGCGGTGAACTCGGTGGCGAGCCTGGCACTGCCGGCGGCGCTCGCCACCGCCACCGACGCGGTGCTGAGCCGGGGCGACACCGCCGCGGCCGCCGCCCGGCTGGGCCTGGTCATCGCGGCGTCCGCGCTGTGCACGGTCCTGGCGACCGTCGCCGAAGCGGGTTCCCTGTCAGCCGGCACCCGGTGGCTGCGGCACGAGGTGCTGGGGGTGGTTCTGGCACGCGGTACCGCGGCGCGGCGCCGCTTCGATCCCGGCGACGTGACCAGCCGGCTGGTCAGCGCCAGCGCCGACGCAGGGCACGCGCTGGACTCCGCGGTAGACGTCTTCGTCGGAGCCGCCACGTCGATCGGCGGCATCGTGGCGCTCTGGCTCATCGACTGGCGCTGCGCGCTCGCGTTCCTCGTCGCCGCACCGATCTCGTGGGCGGTGCTCGGCCGGTTCATCGCGGACACCTCGGCGATGTTCACCCGGTACCGGACCGCGCAAGCGGC
The DNA here is from genome assembly GCF_040689425.1 of Actinoplanes sp. NPDC051475. Taxonomy (NCBI): domain Bacteria; kingdom Bacillati; phylum Actinomycetota; class Actinomycetes; order Micromonosporales; family Micromonosporaceae; genus Actinoplanes; species Actinoplanes sp. NPDC051475. Next base: position 157,801 of record NZ_JBFAZZ010000017.1, on the reverse strand, counting down.
GATCATCTCACTGCTCGGGGACGCGCTGGCCGGCATCCGCACCGTCCAGGCGGCGGGAACGGTACGGCGCGAGATCGACCGGGTCCTGGCCCCGCTGGACGGGGTCAGCGCGGCCGGGCACGGCACCTGGGCCGCGCAACGCCGGATGGCGTGGCAGGGGTCGATCCTCTCGGCGACCGTCGACCTGGCCGTCCTCGGGGTCGCCGGCTGGGGCGTGGCCGCCGGCCGGATCAGCGCCGGCCAGTTCCTCGCCGCCGCCGGGTACGTGGCGCTCGCCCTGGGCCTGATCGCGCAGGTGGAGGCGTTCACCGGACTCGGGTACGCCCGCGCCGGCGCGCGCCGCCTGGCGGAGCTGCTCGCCGAGCCGGTGCCCGCCGCCGGAAACCTCGTGCTGCCGGCCGGGCCGGGCGCGGTCAGCTTCCGCGGCGTCACCGTACGCCGGGAGGAGCGGGCCGTACTCGACCGGCTGGACCTCGACGTGCCGGCCGGCTGCGCGGTGGCAGTCGTGGGCCGTTCCGGAGCCGGCAAGACGATCCTGGCCGGCCTCGTCGGCGGCCTGGTACGGGCGGACGAGGGCGCCGTCCTGCTCGACGGCGTACCGGTCACCGCGATCGGCGCCGGAGCCGTGGCGTACGCGTTCGAGCGGCCGGAACTGCTCGGGCGCACGGTGCACGACGCCATCTCGTACGGGCGGCCCGGACTGGACGGGATCACGGTCCGTGCCGCCGCCACGGCAGCCCAGGCCGACGCGTTCATCCGGCGGCTGCCGCAGGGGTACGACACCCCGCTGTCCGAGGCGCCGATGTCGGGCGGGGAGGTGCAGCGGATCGGGCTGGCCCGCGCGCTCGCCCAGGGCGCCCGGGTGCTGGTGCTCGACGACGCCACCTCCAGTCTGGACACGGTGACCGAGGCGCAGATCAGCGCCGTGCTCACCGACCGGCTGGCCGGCCGTACCCGGATTGTGGTGACCCATCGTCCCGCGACGGCAGCCCGCGCCGACCTCGTCGCCTGGCTGGACGCCGGTCGCCTCCGGGCGGTCGGCCGGCACGGCGACCTGTGGGCCCGGCCCGACTACCGCGCCGTATTCGCCGCCACCGACGCCGACGGGGCGGAACCGTGACCGGGCCGGTGGGACGGCTCGGCGGAGCGGCCGCGTGGCAGCTGCTGCGTGACCCCCTGCGCGGGCAGCGGCGGGCACTGGTCCGGATCGCCGCGTGGTCGGTGGTGGAGTCGGCGCCGGCGCTGGCCGGTGGCCTGGTCGTGGCCAACGCCCTGGACCGCGGCTTCGCGCGGCACGCCCCCCTCGTAGGGCTCGGCTGGCTGGCCGTGCTCGCGCTGGCCTGGTCGGTGCGGATGGTCGCGGTACGCCGGCTCTACCCGTGGCTCGCGGCCGTGGTGGAACCGGTACGCGACAGCCTGGTGCGCGGGATCGTCACCGCCACCCTGGTCCGCGCGGCCGGCGGCGAGCAGCCGGACCCGGCCGGGGCGGCTCGGCTGGGCAGCCAGGTGGAGACCGTCCGCCGGCTGGTGTCCGGCCTGCTGCGCACGATGCGCGGGGCGGCGGTCGCGATGATCGCGGCGGCCGTCGGGCTGATCGCACTCGCCCCCGCGGTCGCCGCAGTGGTGCTTCCCCCGCTCGTGCTGGCGCTCATCGCGTACGGGCTGCTGCTGTCCTCCCTGGCACGCCGCGAGTACGCCGCCCTGCTGGCCGAGGAGGCGGTCGCGGCATCGGCCGGTACCGCGCTGGCCGGCCTGCGGGACGTCGTCGCCTGCGCCGCCCGCGACCGGGTGGCCGCCGAGGTGGGCGCGGACGTGGACCGGTTCGCCGCCACGACCCGCGCGCTGGCCCGGGCGACGGCCGCCCGCACCCTGGTGATCACCCTGGGCGGGCAGGGCGTGCTGCTCGCGCTCGTCGTCCTCGCGCCATGGCTGACCGAACACCGGATGACCGCCGGCCAACTGGTCGGCGGGCTGACGTACGTCACCGCGAGCCTGCTCCCGGCGATACGCACCCTGGTCACCGTGGTCGGGGACTGGCTGGTGCAGCTGGGCATCGCGCTGTACCGCCTCGCCGAGGCCAGTCGGATACCGCCGGCCCCACCGCCACCCCGGGCCGCGCCGGCCGCCGGACACGACCTGCGGGTGCGGGGCCTGACCTTCGCGTACGGCCCGCACGCGGCCCCGGTCGTGGACCACCTCGACCTGGACCTGCCGGAGGGCCGGCACCTCGCGATCGTCGGCCCGAGCGGGATGGGCAAGACCACGCTCGCACGGCTGCTGTGTGGCCTCGACCGGCCGCAGTCCGGTGTCGTCCTCCTCGGCGGCATCCCGGTCACCACGATCGAAGCGGCCGCGCTGCGCCGCCGCATCGTGCTCAGCCCGCAGGCCGCCTACGTGTTCAGCGGCACGCTGCGGGAGAACCTCGCGTACCTGCGCCCCGGCGCCACCGACGAGCAGCTGGATGCCGCGGTCACCGCGCTCGGCCTGGGTGCCGTCGTCGAGCGGCTGGGCGGGTACGACGCGGCGCCGTACGGGCTCTCCAGCGGCGAACGGCAGCTGGTGGCGCTGGCCCGCGCGTACCTGTCGGAGGCTCGCGTGCTGGTGCTCGACGAGGCCACCTGCCACCTCGACCCCGCCACCGAGGCACGCGTGGAGACCGCCTTCGCCGAGCAGGGCCGTACCCTCATCGTGATCGCGCACCGGATCAGCTCCGCCCGCCGGGCCGACGTGGTCCTGCTCATGGACGGCCCACGTACGGTGTGCGGCTCGCACGGCGACCTGATCGCCGGCTCAGCGACCTATTCCGACCTCGTAGGGCACTGGACGGTGCGCGGCCACCACATCACGACGGCGGGGTGATCGTGCCGTCGCGCGCCACCCGGGCACCGCTGCTGGGGAAGTCCTCGGCGGACAGCCCCGCCACTGCATCCCGGCCTCTTCCCGCACGGTCCGGCACCGGCCGACCAGCGGAGTTGATCATCGTGGGGTGGAACGTGCCGCCGGTCCACTTCCCGTCCGGGGCGAGGGAGACGGTGAGAACACCGCCGCGGCCGAGGACACCGTCGCTCTTCAGCGGTGCCGGGCCGGAGCTGAAATTGCCGAGGCTGTACGCGATGAGCCGGCCCTTGTAGAACTCCATCGCCCGCAGGACGTGCGGCCCGTGACCGACGACCAGGTCAGCGCCCGCGTCCACGACAGCATGCGCGAACGCGATCGGGTCGCCCCGATTCTCGCTGCCGAGGAACTCGCTGCCCGGCCGGACGTGGGTGTAGTCCGCTCCTTCCGCACCCATGTGCACCTGCACCACCACCAGGTCGGCCTGCCCTGCGGCACGTCGCACCACAGCACGCGACGCCGCCAGATCTCGCAGGTCGTTGAATCTCTCGTACGGGGCGAATCCGACGACGGCCACGCGCACGCCCCGGACGTCCACGACGTTGATCTCGCCTTCGGCGCCGGTGTGCCGCAGGTCGTGCGCCTCGAGCGCCTTCCGGGTGTTGGCGAAGCCGGCGTCGCCGAAGTCACCGCCGTGGTTGTTGGCCTGGTTCAGCAGGTCGAAACCGGCGGCCTTGAGGTGCGCGGCATAGGACGGCGGCGTCCGGAACGCGAAGCATCGACCACTGCCGGCACCGCACTTGCGGAACCCGGTGTCCTCGGTGAGGGTCTGCTCCAGATTCCCCATCACCAGGTCCGCGGCAAGCACCCGCTCGACCCCGTCGAAGAATCCGCGGCCGTCACCCGCCGGGAGCCGGCCCGGCGCCTGCCCCATGATGATGTCTCCGGTGGCTGACAGCGAAATGCTCCCGGCCCGGCCACCCGGCGCCGACGGTACGCCGGACGGCGCCGATGCCGCGGGCGGCGGGCTTGCGGAGGGTTCCCGGTGCCCGCGGTTGGCCCATGCCACGCTCCCCAGTCCAGCACTGACCAGCGCGGCGACGGCAATGGTGACGGTAAGGATCGGCCGGCCGGCGAGGCCGCGGCGCGGCGGAGGCGGAGAGGTGCGGTAGATGGTCATCGACGGGCACGGTAACCACGGCAATCAAGCCCGTTGATGCGGGTCAGCTGCTGGGCGCGCCGTCGTCGATGCACATGATGTTGCCCTCGCTGTCCTTGAACCATGCCGCCTTGCCCATTCCCGGCATGCTGGCGACCTGGCCGTTCCACTCGACGCCGGGCATGTCGTAGACCTCGAAGACGACACCCTTGGCGACCAGGTCACGGACCTCTCCGTCGACGTCGTCGACGTGCCACTGGGCGATGGTGTGACCCGCCTGCCCCGCGTACTGGGTCTTGTACAGATTGAAGAACGTTCCGCCGGCAGTCCGGTATCGCAACGCCTCCTCGCCGAATTCGGCGACGGGAGTCAGACCGAGCTTGTCGGCGTAGTAGCTGCGGGCTCGGTCGAGGTCGGCGGCGGGAATGTTGGCTTCCACTGCGCTGTGGTTCAGCATGGTTCCTCCCTGGTCCAGGCACTCACGCTACGCCCGGGCAAGACCGGCCGGAGTCACCCGAAGAGGTACCTCGGGCAGCCCGAAACAAGGGGCCGAGCGCTGTCTGGCGGTGTCTGGTGGTGTCCGGGATCGGCGGCGGGACGACGGCGCCGCGCCGATGATGCGGCGGTACGCCGGGTGCTCGACCACTACGTGCACACGGCCGCCGGCCCCGCTACGCGGGGTGACCCTCGCCGCGGTCGGCTCCCACGCACAGGCGCTGGACTGGTTCACCCGCGAGCACGCGGTTCTGCTCGGTGTCGTCGCGCTGGCCACCAGGTACGGCTTCGACGCGCACGTCTGGCAACTCGCCGCCACCGTCAAGGTGTACCTCGAACGGCGCGGCCACTGGCACGATCTGGTGGCCACCCAGAGCGCCGGTCTCGACGCCGCGAACCGGCTGGCCGACCGGACGGCGCAGGCCCGTACCCACAGCGACCTCGCCCGGGCGTGCGCGTATCTCGGCGACTACGACGGCGCCGGCAAGCACCTGCAGCACGATCGCCGCGGCCAGGCCGACACCCTGGACAGCCTCGGGTACGCCCACCTGCACCTGGCCGGCCACGATGAGGCCGCCGCGTGCTACCTCCAAGCGATCGGGCTGTTCCAAGAGCTCGGCGACCGGTACAACGAGGCGTACAGCTTGAACCGGCTCGGCGACGCCACCCCGACGCCGACGACGTCCGGGCCAAGCTGCGCTCCGCGGCTCCACCTTGACGGTCGCAGCGGCGAGCGTCAGCGGAGCAGGACCGGCATCGCCTCGCCGAGCATCGCCCGCCAGTCCGGCAGCGGCGCGACCCCCGTTCCCGCCCAGCGGTCGTGGCCGAGCACGCTGTACGCGGGCCGCCGGGCCGGGCGCCGGAACCTGTCGCTGGTCGTCGGGCAAACGCGGTCCGGATCGAGGCCGGCCTCGGCGAAGACCGCCCGCGCGAGGCCGTACCAGGTGGTCGATCCGGCGGCGGTGCCGTGGTACGCGCCCGGTGCGGCGCGACCGGCCGTGGCCGCGGCGGCGAGCGCCATCAGTTGCCGGGCGAGGGTGTACGACCACGTAGGCGGCCCGTACTGGTCGTCGACGACGTCGACGGTGTCGCGCTCGGCGGCCAGCCGCAGCATGGTGCGGACGAAGTTGGGGCCGTGCTCCCCGTAGAGCCAGGCGGTCCGCACGACGTACCCACCCGCCGCCAGGACGGCTCGTTCGCCGATCGCCTTTCCCCGCCCGTACGCGTTGACCGGCTCCTGGGTCGTGTCCTCGGCGTACGGGGACGCGGCGGTGCCGTCGAAGACGTAGTCGGTGGAGAGGTGGATCAGGCGCTTGCCGGCTGCGGTCGCAAGGTTTTGCACGGCATGGCCGTTGACCGCGGTGGCCGCCTCCTCGGCGGTCTCGGCGCCGTCCACGTCGGTCCAGGCCGCCGTGTTGACCACGACGTCGGCGCCGGAGACGGCGTCGCGGACCGCCGCGGGGTCGGTGACGTCCAGGTCGGAGCGGCTCGCCGCGAGCACGTCCCGCTCCCCCGCTCGGGCCAGGGCGGTGCACAGATCCCGGCCGAGCATGCCACCGGCGCCGGTGACCAGCCAGCGCATCAGGCGGCGCCCCGCGCCTTGAGCGGCTCCCACCAGTCCCGGTTGTCGCGATACCAGGCGACCGTGGACGCCAGCCCCTCCGGCAGGCCGATCCGCGGCGCGTACCCGAGCTCCTCGCTGATCCTGGTGATGTCCAGCGAGTACCGGCGGTCGTGACCCTTGCGGTCCGTCACCGGCCGGACCATGTCCCAGCCGGCGCCGCAGGCGTCGAGCAGCCGGCCGGTGAGCTCCCGGTTGGTCAGCTCGGTGCCGCCGCCGATGTGGTAGACCTCGCCGGCCCTCCCCTTCTCGAGGACCAGCTGGATGCCGCGGCAGTGGTCGGTGACGTGCAACCAGTCGCGGATGTTGCCGCCGTCGCCGTAGAGCGGCACCTGCCTGCCGTCCAGGAGGTTGGTGACGAACAGCGGGATGACCTTCTCCGGGAACTGGTACGGGCCGTAGTTGTTGGAGCAGCGGGTCACCACGACATCCATGCCGTGGGTGCGGTAGGCAGCCAGGGCCAGCAGGTCGGATGCGGCCTTCGAGGCGGCGTACGGCGAGTTCGGCGAGAGCGGCCAGGTCTCGGTCCACGAGCCGCGCTCGATCGAGCCGTACACCTCGTCGGTGGAGACGTGCACGAACCGGCCGATCCGGGCGGCCCGCGCCTCGTCGAGCAGTGTCTGCGTACCTAGCACATTGGTGGTGACGAACGGCAGGGCACCGGCGATCGACCGGTCCACGTGGGACTCCGCGGCGAAATGGACCACCACGTCGTGGCCGGGAAGCAGTTCGCGCAAAAGGGCGGAATCGGCGATGTCGCCCTGCACGAAGTGGAGTCGGGAGTCCGTCACGGGCAGGTTGGCGCGATTTCCGGAATAGGACAACAGGTCCAGAACAGTCACGCGGGCACCGGCGGCACCTGCGTACTCATCCTGCAGGAGGGCCCGGACATAGGCCGAACCGATGAATCCGGCGCCGCCGGTGACAAAAATCCGCACGGCTGGCGAGTGTAGTCCCACCGCCACTCTGCTTAGTCTTCCGTTGTGCGCGGAATCTTGCTCGCCGGTGGCACCGGCTCGCGGCTGTGGCCGATCACGATGGCGATGTCGAAACAACTCATGCCCATCTTCGACAAACCGATGGTGTACTACCCGCTGACCACACTGGTCTCCGCGGGGATCCAGGAGATCCTGGTCATCACGACACCCGGGGACCGGCCGCATTTCCAGCGGTTGCTCGGTGACGGGAGCCGCTTCGGGCTGTCCCTTTCGTACGCGGAGCAACCGAGACCGGAGGGAATCGCCCAGGCGTTCCGGATCGGCGCGGACTTCATCGGCGACCAGCCGGTCGCCCTCATCCTCGGTGACAACATCTTCCACGGCGTCGGCTTGGGCCGGCAGCTGGCCCGCTTCGGGGAACCGGCCGGCGGGCGGGTCTTCGCCTACCCGGTCGCGGATCCCCAGCGCTACGGCGTGGTCGAGTTCGACGACACCGGCCGGGTGCTGTCCATCGAGGAGAAACCGGAACGGCCCAAATCCACGTACGTGGTTCCCGGCCTCTACTTCTACGACGCAGACGTGGTCCGGATCGCGGAGAAGCTGGAGCCGAGCCTCCGCGGGGAGCTGGAGATCACTGCGGTGAACGAGGAGTACCTGCGCCAGGGCCGGCTCACCGTGACCGTCCTGGACCGGGGCACGGTGTGGCTCGACACCGGCACGTTCCAGTCGATGGTGCAGGCATCCGAGTACGTACGGGTCATCGAGGAGCGGCAGGGCCTGAAGATCGGGTGCGTCGAGGAGGCGGCCTGGCGGCTGGGCTTCATCTCCGACGAGCAGCTGCGCGAGGTCGCCGGGCCGTTGCTGAAGAGCGGGTACGGCGAGTATCTGGTGCGGCTGCTGGACGCCGGCCGGTTCGGCGGGGTCCGGTGAAGGTCCGCTCGCTGAGCATCGAGGGCGCGTACGAGGTCACCCCGGTGCAGCACCGCGACGGCCGCGGCAGCTTCCTGGAGTGGTACCGGTTCGACGCGCTGGCCGCCGCCGTGGGCCATCCGCTGGACCTCGCCCAGGCGAACCTCTCGACCTCCGCGCGGGGCGTCGTCCGGGGCATCCATTTCGCCGACGTACCACCGGGACAGGCCAAGTACGTCACCTGCGTCGCGGGGGCGGTACTCGACGTGGTGGTGGACATCCGGGTCGGCTCCCCTACGTACGGCACCTGGGAGGCGGTGCCGCTCGACGACGCGGACCGGCGGGCCGTGTATGTCGCCGAGGGGCTCGGGCACGGCTTCTGTGCGCTGACCGAGAACGCCACTGTGGCGTACCTGTGCTCGTCCACCTACCGGCCCGGGCACGAGCACGGCATCCATCCGCTCGATCCGGAGCTGGGCATCGCCTGGCCGGCCGCCCGACCGGATTTGTCCACGAAGGACGCAACCGCGCCGACCCTGGCGCAGGCTCGCGCCGCCGGCCTGCTGCCCCGCTACGACGCTTGCTCGACATATGTCGGGGAGCGGCGTCGGAATTCGGACGGAATTCGTCCGCGGCAGCCGATTGACCCCCGCCATTATCCGTAGTAGACGGTCGACGGAGGCTGTCCATTCACGCCATGGTGTGCACTTTGGACGCCGAATCTGCTTGGTCCGTTCTGACCACCTTGTGCCCTTATAGCTTCGCCCCTCCTCCGATTCGCCATTCCTCCCGAACGGAAAGGTGAAGCGCGAACGGGTGGGAGTTCGGAAGTCTTCTCACGTACCCACGGCACGCGCCGGTAACAGACTCCCCGACGGCCGGTGGAACCGGCTGATCGGGCACGTCCGGCATGGCGCGGAACAACGGACCTCGGGTTGACGGCGAGTAATGACGGGGGCAAGGCGTGCAGACGATCGAACCGGTGTCGGCACTGGACATCAATGACACATCTTTACCGTTCGACGGCAACAATTCGGCCGGTCGCGTCCGCGCCGGCTGGCAGGGCCGGTACGCCCTGACGCTCTACCTCATCGACTTTCTGGTAGGGCTCTGCGCCTCATGCCTGGCCTTGGTTCTGCGATTCGGCCCGACCGGCCGGGAACCGTACATGCGCGGATATCTGATGCTTACGCTGCTCGTACCGGTCGCGTGGATCGCCTGCCTGGCGGTCAGTCGGGCGAACGAGCCGCGGCATCTGTTCGTCGGCACCGACGAGTACGCCCGGGTATTCAGATCAGGATTGGCGCTGACCGCCGGCCTGGCAATTATTTCCTTTTCGTTCGATCTGCGGCTGGCCCGGGGTTACGTCATCATCGCCATGCCGCTGGCCGTCGTCGTCGATCTCGGTGCCCGGTACGTCTTCCGGCAGAATCTGCACCGTTCGTGGGCCCGGGGCGAGCGGCTGCATCGGGTCATCCTGGTGGGCCACGAACGCGCCGTCGCCGACATGGCCCGCCGGCTGCGCCGCGAGCGCCACCACGGCCTCGGCGTCATCGGCGCGTGCCTGCCGTCCGGCCGGCCCACCGAAGGCTTCTCCCCGGGGCTACCGCCCCTCTACGGCACCTTCGACGGGGTCGCCTCGGCGGTCAACCGCTCCGGCGCGGACACCGTCGTGGTGCTGTCCTGCCCGGAGATCGACGGCACAGCGCTGCGCCAGCTCGCCTGGCGGCTGGAACGCGACGAGATCGATCTGATCGTGGCCAGCACCCTCGTCGACGTCGCCGGCGACCGCACGACGATCCGCCCGGTGGACGGCCTGCCGATGCTGCACGTCGAGCATCCCCGGCTCAAGGGCAGCGCCCGTCTCGTCAAGGCGACCTTCGACCGGGTGGGAGCGCTGGCGCTGCTCGTCCTCGCCGCTCCCCTGCTGGCGCTGATCGCGGTCCTGATCCGGGTCGGCGGCGGCCGCGGCCCGGCGATCTTCCGGCAGGAGCGGGTGGGCAGGCACGGCAGGCCGTTCACCCTCTACAAGTTCCGGACCATGCACGCCGACGCCGAGACCCGCCTGATCGAGCTGCGCAACCTCAACGACACCGACGGCGCCCTGTTCAAGATGCGCCGGGACCCGCGCGTCACGCCGGTGGGCCGCTGGCTGCGGCGGTTCTCGCTCGACGAGCTCCCTCAGCTGGTGAACGTCGTCAAGGGCGACATGTCCCTGGTGGGTCCGCGGCCGCCGCTCGCCCGGGAGGTCGCCGGATACCCGGCGGACATGCGCAGGCGGCTCGTCGTCAAGCCCGGACTGACGGGCCTTTGGCAGGTATCCGGTCGCTCCGACCTGTCCTGGGAGGAGTCGATCCGGCTGGATCTGACGTACGTGGAGAACTGGTCGCTGACCATGGATCTTGCCATCCTGGCCCGGACGGTCACCGCGGTCCTCCGCAGCTCCGGCGCGTACTGACCGGCGCCGGCCGCCACCCGGCCCGTTCCGGGCGGGTGTCGTTCAGGCGGCGGTCATCAAGCCGCGCGCGTCGGTCGGACGCGGCCGGGCCGGCGCGGCCAGGTGGGCCAACAGCGCTTCGGCGATGCGGGCGCCCGCGTGGCCGTCCCAGAGGGCCGGCGAACGCTTGACCGGCGGGCCCGCGAGGACCCGCTCGGCGATGGCGACGATCCGCCCCGGGTCGCGCCCGACGAGGACGTTGGTGCCCTCGGTGAGGGTGATCGGCCGCTCGGTCGAGTCGCGCATGGTCAGGCACGGCACGCCGAGCGCGGTCGTCTCCTCCTGCACCCCGCCCGAATCGGTCAGCACCAGCCGGGCCGACGCCTGCAGCGCGATGAAGTCGAGATAGCCGGCCGGCGGCACCAGCCGGATGCCGCCGGGCAGGCCGACTTGCTCCAGCCGTACGGCGGTACGGGGGTGCACGGGCAGGACGACCGGCAGTCTGCGGGCCACCTCGCCGAGTGCGCGCACCAGCCCGCCGAGCATGCCGGTGTCGTCCACGTTGGCCGGGCGGTGCAGCGTCGCCAGCGCGTACCCGCCGGCAGTGAGCCCGTGGCGGTGCAGCGCGTCGGAGGCCAGCGCCCGTTCGAGGTTCGCGTACAGCGTGTCGATCATGACGTTGCCGGCCAGGTGGATCTGATCGTCGTGGTACCCCTCGGCCCGCAGGTTGTCGACGCCGTCCGGCGACGGTGCGAACAGCAGGTCGCTGAGCCGGTCGGTGACGACCCGGTTGACCTCCTCGGGCATGCTCCAGTCGCGGCTGCGCAGGCCGGCCTCGACGTGGCCGACCGGCACCCCGGCCTTGGCGGCGACCAGGGCGCAGGCCAGCGTCGAGGTGACGTCGCCGACCACGACGACAGCGTCCGGGGCGAGCTCGCCGACGACCGGCTCGAACGCGGTCATCACCCGGGCGGTCTGCTCCGCGTGCGTACCCGACCCGGTGCCGAGGTGGCGGTCCGGCGGGCGCAGGCCGAGGTCCGCGAAGAACACGTCGTTCATCGCGGCGTCGTAGTGCTGGCCGGTGTGGACCAGCACCACCTCCGCGCCGCGCGCCTCGAGCGCGTCCATGACCGGCTTGACCTTCATGAAGTTGGGCCGGGCGCCGGCCACACAGACGATCCGGGGCACGCTCAGATCACCTCGACCGCGGGGCCGTGCAGCCGCCGCCGGGTGTCGAGCAGGCACTTCGCCTCGCTGCCGATGAGGTCGTAGTCGAACTCGTCATGGTCGGCGAGCAGCACCACGGCGTCGGCGCTGCGCAGCTCCTCGGCGGTCAGCGCGACCATGGTGAGGTCGGGCGCCCCGTGCACGGCCTCGACCACGTGCGGATCCGCCACCCGCACCTCCGCGCCCATCTGCCGCAACAGCTGCACTATCCGGAGCGCCGGCGACTCACGGGCGTCCCCCGTGTTCTTCTTGTACGCCAGCCCGAGCAGCAGGATCCGGCTCCCGGAGACCGAGCGCTGCCGGCGGTTGAGCGCGTCGATGAGCCGGCGTACCACGTAGTCGGGCATGTGATTGTTGATGTCGTTCGCGAGGTCGACGAACCGGAAGCTCTGGCCGAGGGCACGCTGCACCCGCCAGGACAGGTAGGAGGGGTCGATGGGCAGGCAGTGTCCACCGACGCCGGGGCCGGGGGTGAAGCGCATGAAGCCGAAGGGCTTGGTCGACGCCGCGTCGATCGCCTGCCAGACGTCGATGCCCAGGTCGTTCGAGATCATGGCGATCTCGTTGACCAGCGCGATGTTGACATGGCGGAAGGTGTTCTCGATGAGCTTGGCGAGCTCGGCCGCACGCGTGGACGACACGGTCACCGTGGTGTCCACGACCGTGTCGTAGAAAGCCTTGACCCGCATCAGCGACGTCTCGTCCACGCCGGAGACGATCTTCGGCGTGTTGACGACGTTCCAGCTGGGATTGCCCGGGTCTATGCGCTCGGGGCTGAAGCCGAGCGCGAAGTCGGTGCCGGCGGTCAGGCCGGAGGCCTTCTCGAGGATCGGCCCGACCACCTCCTCCGTGGTGCCCGGGTACGTGGTCGACTCCAGCACCACGGTGGCGCCCGGGCGCAGATGACGGGCGAGCAGCTCGGCGCAGGCCTCGACGTACGACAGGTCCGGGACGCCGTCGCGCAACGGGGTGGGCACGGTGATCAGGGCCACGTCGAACCCGGCGCAGTCCGCGGGGTCGGTGCTGGGCCGGAACGATCCCCCGGCGAGGACGGCGCGCAGCCGCTCGGGCGGGACGTCCTCCACGTACGACTCGCCCCGCGCCAGACGGCCGACGCGGACGGTGTCGACGTCGTACCCGACCACCTCGTGGCCGACCTCGGCGGCTCGGACGGCCAGCGGCAGCCCGACGTACCCCTGGCCGGCGATGACGACTCGCATGGCTGTCCCCTCAGTCGGTCTTGCCGGCCGGCGCGGATCGCCCGGATCGCGCCCACTCGAGCGCGACGAGCCGGACGAAGGCGACGTTGGTGGTCAGGTAGCGGCCGCCGAGACGGCGCGGCTCCTGCAGGACTCGGTACAGCCACTCGCAGCCCATCCGCTGCCAGACCAGGGGGGCACGCTTGATCACCCCGGCCAGCACGTCGAAGGAGCCCCCCACCCCGTGCACCACCTTGGCGCCGGTACGCGCCCCGTGGGTGGCCACGAAGACTTCCTTCTTCGGCGAGGTCATGCCGAGAAACAGCAGATCGGCGCCGCTGCCCTTGATGGCGTCGGCGACCGCGGAGGTCTCGGCGTCGGTGTAGTAGCCGTGGTGGCTCCCAGCGATCCGCAGGGCGGGGTGCTGGGCCTGGATGCGCTCGACCATGCGCTCGAGCACCTCGGGGCGGGCGCCGAGGAAGTAGACGGATCGGCCCTGCACCTCCGCCATGTAGAGCAGGCGCTGGAACAGGTCGATGCCGGCCACCCGCTCGGGCAGCCGGCGGTTCAGCACCCGGCCGGCCCACACCACGGACTGGCCGTCCGCGACGATGAGGTCGCAGCCCAGCACCGCGTCGCGCAGGGCCGCGTCGTGGCGCATCTTGACGATCTTCGCGGCGTTGACCACGCCGACCTCGAGGAGTTCGCCGCGTTCGACCGCATCCATGCAGGCCTGCACGGTCTCGCCGAGGGTGAGCGCGTCCAGGGGTACGCCGAAGAGGTCCTGCCGCGGGCGTCCCCGCCCGACCAGGTGGTGCGCCTCCATTGCCGTCACCGTCCCTTGCGGTCGGAGGCCTGCGGACCGGCCGACGGGGCGCCGGCCGGGGTGTCGAGGGTCGCCAGCCACGCGAAGAGGAGCCAGCCGAACTCGTACGGCCGGCACTCCCGGTCGAGCGAGGTCGGCCGGTACACCCGGTCGATGACCGGCAGGCGAAGTCCGCAGCGGGCGCGCGTCGTGACCGTGTGCAGGCCCCGGACGATCTTGCGGGGGTCGCCCCGGTAGACCTTGCGGACGGTCAGCCCCTCGTCGTCGAGCAGCATCGGCTCCCCGGCGGCGCCCAGCTCACCGGGGCGCAGCAGCCAGCGCAGGCCGCGGCGGATCGGCTCGCCGTAGTCGCCGCCGCCCGCCTCCGTCAGGTCGAGCAGAGCCATCGGCGCCATCGCGTGCTGGTGCACCGAGTAGACCGGGTAGCCCTCGATGACGTCGCCGGTGCGAGCGTCGTAGTGCCACCACCACTGCCCGCCGGGCCCCTGGAGGCGGCAGATCTGCTCCGCGGTGGTGCGGGCCGCGGCGAGGGCCGCGGGGTCGTCGCCGGAGTGGTGCAGCCGGGCGAGCGCCTGCACCGGGTAGACCTGATCGGCGAAGCAGGCCACGTGGTCGCGGTAGGACTTCACCAGCCCGCGCCCGGTGGCGTGGGGGAACACCGGGCTGCCCGGGGCGACACTGCCGAGCAGCCGCCGCCGGGCGTGGGCCAGCTGCTCCTCGACGTCGAGCCGGGCGCGGGCCTCGGCCAGCGCCGACACGACCCAGGCGCTCTCGACGACGTACTCCGGCGCGGTCCGCCGGTCGAACTCGCGCAGCCGCCGTATCGCGTCCGGCAGGAGCGGGTGACCGGCCTGGGCGGCGCTCCAGGCGATCAGGGCGATGTCGCCCAGGTTGCTGCTGGCCGCCTGCCGCTCCACGAGCAGGGCGACGAAGTCGTCGAGCCGGTGACCGCCCAGCAACGGGGGCTGCGCCTCGGCCGGCAACCAGGACGCCCCCAGGGCCACAATTGCGGCATAGCGCAGGCTGGTGCCGGCCAGTCGCGAGGTCACGCGGCCATTCGTTGTGGTGAACGTACGTGTAAAGGCGAATTCGTCGGTATCCACGCGATACATTTCGGGCAGTCCGCGCGAAGCGAGAGCGATGAGGCGCTTCGTCAGCTCGCCGGTCTCACCGTCGAGGTGGGCGAATCTCGCGGGTGCTGGCGTCATGTCGTCCTTCCGGAGGGCGGCGGAGGACGTGACCGGCGTCCATACAGGACATCCGAGCGGCGTCCGGGCGGCGGAGGTGAGAAAAGCCGCATTCCCGTTGGCTGGTAAGCGATTCCGGCAACTAGGGCAGACGGCATCGACAGCGAGGACAGACGCCCGGAGCGCCGGCCCGCCACGGAAACCGAGGAGCCGTCTGCGAGGCTACTGAGGACGGTCGGGCCGCCGGAAGGTGTGACGCCTAGCCGACATGGCGTGCTGACCGTTTCGCTCGGCGCCTTCCGATATCTCCGACCGACCGGGTCGGTTCCGATCCTCGGAACGGCCAATGCCCGCCGGGCGGACCGGATCGGCGCGGGTCACCCTTCCGGCGGCCGCCGAGAATGGTCGTGGAATGGCGCGTTAACGGCACGCGAACGAAAAGGGCCGGCTAGGACGCCGGCGGGAAGGGCAGCCGCTTCGGGCGTACGAGCGCGGCGACGGCGCGGCGGCTCCGAGGATGGCCCAGCGCCGCCCGCGACGCCTCGCGGAGCAGGACCACCGACCAGAAGAGCGCGGTGGCAGGTCGAGAGTGGCGCATCCTGAACAGCCGGACACGGTTGACGGTCAGCAGGCTCCAGAGCGCCGGCGACACCCGCGACTCCCCGCCGATGTGCACCACCTCGGCGTCGGCCACCAGGGCGGTCAGGAAGCCGTGGTCGCGGGCTCGCAGCGCGAACTCGGTCTCCTCGGAGTACAGGAAGAACCGCTCCTCCCACGGTCCGCAGGATTCGAGGCAAGCACGGGAGATCAGCATGACGGCGCCGGTCGCCCAGTCCACTGTGCCGTCCCGGAAATAGGCGTCGCGGTCGACGACCGTCTCGCCGAGCCCCGCGATCCGCCCGGCGCGCTGACCGAGCAGCGCCTCGCCGAGGGCGCGGGAGACGGTCGGTTCGCGGCGCAGCGAAAGGGCCACACCGCCGTCCTCGTCGAGGATGCGCGGCACGGCGATGCCGACGCGCTGCGCGCCGTCCCCGCCGAGCCGGGCCACCAGCGTTGCCCCCGATCCGGCGCTCAGTCGTACGTCCGGGTTGAGGAGCAACACGGCGTCGTACGGCTCCGCATCCCGCACCGCGGCGTTGAACGCGGCGGCGTACCCGGCATTGCGCCCGGTCTGCACGATGCGGCACCCGGGCACCATCCGGCGGGCGACAGCCACGCTGTCGTCGGCCGAGGCGTTGTCAGCGACGGTGAGATGCCAGGACAGGCCCCGCAGGCCGTCATCCAGCGAGCTCAGCAGCCCCGGCAGGACGGCGGCACTGTTGTACGTCACCACGACCACGGCCACCGTCGGCGCGCCGGCGCTCATGCCGCGCGGCTGCTCTCGTCACGCAGCCACGTCGTGAAGTCGCCGGAGCGGATCGGACGGCGCGCACGCCGGCGGGTGACCACGGTGACGGCCAGGAACACCACCAACTTCGGCGCCGCCGACGGCCGCCCGCGGACGACCCGGACCAGGTCCGCACGGGTCGTACGCGCGGAGTCCACCGCGCCCTGCGAGACCTGCTGCAACTGGGTCGTCGCGGTGACCGACCGGACGCGGCGGCGCAGGAGATCGCCCAGGGTTCGCGGCGCGTGCACCACGACCCGGGTTCCGGGCACCACCCGCCGCTCGGCCGGGGTGAACGCGACCGACGCGGCGAGGTCGTCACCCATCACCTCGGGCAGCGCGCGCAGCCGCCGCCGGGCCTCCGGCGCGACCGCGATCACGCCGCGGCCGAACAGCCCCTCGCGTACCACCGGCAGCTCCTGCCAGAAGTCGTAGTACCAGCGCACCGGCCAGGAGGAGCGCCCGGTCGCGACGACCCGTTCCGGGGCGACCGCCAGCACTCCGGACTCGTGCAGGGCGAAAGCCAGGCGGCGCACGTCGGCCGCGCCGATCTCCACGTCGGCGTCGACGTAGACGACCTCGGCGCCGGTGGCCCGGTCGTCCCCGGCGCGCAACGCGGCGTACTTGCCGGCGCGGGTCAGCGGCACCACCTCGACGGCATCGCCGAACGACCGGGCGACCCGCTCGGTGTCGTCGGTGCAGCCGTTCGGCACGACGATGATCTCGAGTTCGCCGGGGCGCGCGCCGGCCAGCAGCCCGCGCAGGAGCCGGCCGATGACCGGCGCCTCGTCGTGCGCGGGGACCACTACGCTGATCACGCACGAAGTATCTCCACGACCACGCACGCGCACCACCCACTGTCGGATCCCGGTCCCAGGACGCGCCGGACGGCCATCGTGGAAGGACCGTCGGCGGTGGCGCTTCGTCCACACGGACGAGTGCGGCGATCACCCCTCGCGCGTATCGATGGGGGTCCGACGAGTCAGCAGAGGGAGGCGGGGCGATCCGTGTACGTCTCGATGCGCAACCGGCCCGCGTCCCCGGCGGACGGGCACGGCGGCCGGGTGGCGACGACCGTGCTGCTGCTCGGCGTCGTCAGCATGCTCACCGATGTCTCCTCGGAGATGGTCGCCGCGGTGCTTCCGCTGTACCTCACCGCCCAGGTCGGACTCGGCTACCTCGCGTACGGCTTCGTCGACGGCCTCTACCAGGGAGTGAGCGCGGTGGTCCGGATCGCCGGCGGCTACGCCGGCGACCGCGGCGGCCGTCCGAAGCGGATCGCGGCGATCGGGTACGGCGTCTCGGCGCTCAGCCGGATCGCCCTGCTGCCGGCCCACGGGTTCGCCGCCGTCACGGCCGTGATCACCGCCGACCGTCTCGGCAAGGGCCTGCGGACCGCCCCGCGGGACGCGCTGATCGCCGGAGCGTCCGACCCGGCCACGCTCGGGCGGGCGTTCGGCGTGCACCGCACCCTCGACACGGTCGGCGCCGTGCTCGGCCCGCTGGCCGCCTTCGCGTTGCTCATGGTCGTGCCGGGCAGCTACGGCTCGGTGTTCGTCACGTCCTTCGCCTTCGGCGTCGTCGGGTTCACCGTCCTGGTCCTGTTCGTGCCCGATCTGCGGATCGGCGGGGAGGCACGGATCCGGCTGCGCCGGGTGGTCCAGGAGGTCGGCCGGGCGCGCCTGCGGCGTCCCCTCGCCGCGACCGCCCTGCTGGGCGTGCTGACCGTCGGCGACGGGTTCCTCTACCTCGCGGTGCAGCAGCGTGACGACCTCGCCGCCCGCTTCTTTCCCCTGCTGTACGTGGGCACCAACGTCGCATACCTCGCGCTGGCCCTGCCGCTGGGCCGGCTGGCCGACCGCATCGGCCGGGCCCGGGTGCTCGTGGGCGGTCACCTCGCCCTGGTCGCCGCCTACGTGGCAGCCGGCGGGCCGTTCGGCGGTATCGCCGCGACGGTGGCCGTCCTGCTGCTGCTCGGCACCTTCTACGCCGCCACCGACGGCGTCCTCGCCGCCCTCGTCAGCCGGTTGGTCAGCGCCGAGGCGAGAGGCAGCGGGATCGCGGCGGCCCAGACCGTCGTCTCGCTCACCCGTTTCGCCGCCGCGATCGGCTTCGGCGGCCTCTGGACCCTGATCGGCCGGGCCGACGCGCTGCTGCTCGTCGCCGCCCTGCTCGCAGCCGCCCTACCGGTGGCCTGGTGGTTGCTGCGTCCGGCGGAGGCCACCGCGTGAGCGGCCGGATCCGGCTGGCGGTCCTGGCCGGCACAGTGCTGATCCTCCTCATCGCGGCCGGCGGGTACGTCCTGCGAGTCCGGCAGCGGCAGGCGGCAGCCAACTCGACGCCGGGCGCACCCCGCGCCGATCTCGCGACGGTCATGGCGGCTCCGCACCTCGTCTTCCGCAACACCGCTCTCGGCGAGGGGTACGGCCGGCTCGCGCTGGTGCCGGTGACCGCTCCGGACGGCCCACGCGCCCTGACCGAGGTGTCGTGCGAGCGGGTGTACGCGGTCACCACGCGCTCGGTGTGCCTGTCCGCGCGCCGAGGCATCACCAACACCTACCGGGCGCAGGTGCTGGGCGCCGGCTGGGCACCGGCCGGGGAGCTGCCGCTGACCGGCCTGCCGAGCCGGGCCCGTCTGTCTCGCGACGGCGCCCTGGCGGCCACGACGACGTTCGTCTACGGCGACTCGTACGCGAGCCCCGGCCAGTTCTCGACGCGGACCACGGTCACCAGGATCGGCGACGGCCGGCACGCGGAACTGGAGAAGTTCCGGCTCGAGGTGGACGGCCGAGCCGTGACCAGCGCGGACCGCAACTTCTGGGGCGTCACGTTCGCCGGCGACGACGACACGTTCTACGCCACCGCGGCGACGGGCGGCCGGACCTGGCTGGTCCGCGGCACCGTCTCGGGGCGCCGGATGACGGCCGTGCGAGCCGACGTCGAATGCCCGTCGCTGTCGCCGGACGGCATCCGCATCGGCTTCAAGAAGCACGGCGACCTGCCGGCCGGGCGCTGGCGGCTGGCCGTGTACGACCTGCGCACCGGGGCCGAGACCGTGCTGGCCGAGACGCGCAGCGTCGACGACCAGGTGGTGTGGCTCGACGACTCGACCATCCTCTACGGGCTGCCGCGGACCGCCGCCTCCGGCGCCGCCACCAGCGACGTCTGGGCGGTGCCCGCCGACGGCACGGGGCAACCGCGGGTACTCGTGCCGGACGCGTGGTCCCCCGCGGTGGTCAGCCCTTCCTGACCGAGATCAGCGACTTCGTCAGCCCGGCGAGCCGCTCGCTGAGCAGCTCCGAATCCGGGAAGTAGTACCGCATCTGGCTGCGGTCGAGCAGCTCGGTCCAGAGCACGCCGGTCAGCGCGTCGCGCAGGTCGGCGGAGCGCACGTGCGCCAGCGGCCAGCGGCGGGCGACCACCGCCCGCGCGCGGACCGGCAGGAACTGCATTCCGGGCGCGATCCAGTGCGGCTCCACCGGGAAATATCGGTACGGCGTCTGCACCCAATGCGCGGGCGCGAGCCGATGCACCGACTCGGCGAATCGCAGCCGCCGCTCGTGCCCGCCGACGTGCTCGATGACGGAGTTCGAGAAGACGAGGTCGTAGCGGCCGGCGGCGATCCGTTCCGGCAGCGCGCACGCGTCGCCCGTGTCGACGGTGATCCAGTCGGGCACCTCGGCCGGCGGCGTGTCGATGTTGACGACGTGCACATGCTTCGGATGCAGCGGCGACCGCGTCCAGGTCCCCGCGTCCCCACCGAGGTCGATCACCGACATCTGGGCGAGGTCGGGGAAGACCCGCACGAGCCACTCCCACCGGCGCGCCCGGCGCCGGCCGCCCCAGGACTCGTTGCGGTCGACCACACGTTCCCGAATGGACTGCGAAACCATGCGCGGACCCTAGCCCGCCGCCGGACCGGGCCCAAGGGTCCGCCGCGCTTCCGGTCGCCGATCCGACACCGTGGCGCCGCTTTTCGTCCGGCCGGAGCACCCGTCTGACCAATGTGGCACATTGATCGGTACTCACGGTTCTCCTGCGCGCTGTGAAGCGCCGGTACAGTCCGCCTTTGTGCACAAGCCGATCGCCCTGCGGGTCGTTCTCGGTCTCGCTCTCGTAGCGCTCCTCGCCGCCGCCACCTGGTGGGTGGCCGGGCGAAACGACGACCAACGGCCGGCCGCGGCGCAGCTGCCCCCGAGCGGTACCCCCACGCCGGCCACGCCACCGTCATCCGGCCCCAGCGGCCCATCGCCCAGCGCGTCAGCGCCTGGCCCACGACCGTCGGTGAGCGTCAGCTCGACCACCACCGCCCGGCCGGGAGCCGGCGGGACCGTCGGCGCTCCCCGATCCCGGGGATCCTTTCCGGACGCCGGCACCACCGGTGTGCCGGCCGGCGTGACGCTCAAGGCGGCGACAACGACCTCCCTGCGCATCCGCAAGGCGGGCACCGTCATCGACCGCGCGGACATCCGTGGCGAGATCAGCGTCGAGGCGAACGACGTCACCATCAAGAACTCGCGGGTGGTCAACGCCGGCAACTGGGGCATCGTCCAGCGACCGGAGGTGAAGGGCCTGGTCGTCAAGGACAGCGAGATCCGGGGCAACGGCAAGGAGCGGCTGCAGTACGCGATCCTGAACCTGGGCAGCGGCGACATCTCGATCCTGCGCAACGACATCTCCCAGGTTTCCGATGCGCTGTCGACGAACGTCGGTCTCATCGAAGGCAACTATCTGCACGACCCGGTCTACTTCGACGGCGACCACACGGACATGATCCAGTCGAACTCCGGCCCGCCCGCGGGGCAACGCCTGGTGATCCGCCGCAACACGGTCGTCAACACCCTCGAGCAGACCGCGGCGATCGCGCTGTTCCAGGACTTCGGCGTCCAGCACGATGCGACCATCGAGCACAATCTGCTGGCCGGCGGCGGATACGCGCTGTACGCGGGCTCGGGCATGAAGGGCACCTCGTACAACATCAGGGTGATCGGCAACGTGTTCAGCCGTGAGGTGTTTCCTAAGAGCGGCCAGTACGGCGCGGTGGCCTACTGGGACAAGGCCGGCAACGGCAACGTGTGGCAGGACAACGTCTGGGCCGGCACCGGCCGGGCCGTCACGGCAGACTGACGAGAGACGGAGCGCCGAACCCGTGTCCAAGCCCTCCCCCACGCTCGACGGAAGTCGCGGCGACCTCATCGTCTACTACTCGGGCAGCCGCTGGGACGGCCCACCCGGGCACGACCGCCACATGGCGGAAGCCCTCAGCCGCCTCCGTCCGGTGCTCTTCGTCGAACCGCTCGTGTCCGCCCTGACCGGCCTCAACCGTCCCGAACTCGCCGCGCTGCTGGACCGGCCCCGGCTGCAGGTGCTGTCCCCCCGGCTGGCCCACCTGGTCACCCCGGTCGTGCCCGGATTCAGCCGGCCCGCCGTCCACCGCCTGGTGCCGCCGTTGGTCCGCCGGGCCACCCGGAGGGCCGTCGAGAAGCTGTACGGGCCGGCGTCACGCGAGCCCCTGGCCGCGGTCGTGTGCAGCCGTTTCGGGGATCCGGGTGTCCCGCTGCCGGCGCGACGCCGGGTCTTCTACGTCACCGACGATCTGGTGGCCGGGGCCGGCATGGTCGGCCTGTCGCGGGACTGGTTGCTGCGCGAGGAAGCCGCGTCCCTGCGCCGGGCGGACGCGGTCGCGGTCGTCTCCGAGGCCATCCGGGAGCGGTACGCCCGCGACGGTGTCCGAGCGGAGCTCGTCGCCAACGGATGCCGCCCGGATGCCTACACCGGGGTCGACGAGGCGCCGATCCCGGCCGGCGTCGCCCTGCCGGTGCCGGTCGCCGGGCTCCTCGGGCACGTCAACGACCGCATCGACCTGGCCCTGCTGGAGGCGGTGGCCGACACCGGGGCGTCGCTGCTGATCGTGGGACCGGTGGCGCCCGGCTACGACTCCGCCCGCTTCGAGGCGCTGGCCGGACGCCCCAACGTGTGCTGGACCGGGCCGAAGCCGTACGCGGAGATGCCGTCGTACCTGCGGCTCATCGATGTGGGCCTGACCCCTTACGCGGACAACGCCTTCAACCGGGCCAGTTTCCCGCTCAAGACCCTCGAATATCTCGCGGCCGGGCGGGGGGTGGTCGCCACGCCGCTGCCCGCCGTGACCTGGCTGGGCACGGACCTGGTCAGCACCGCGGCGACGCCGGAAGAGTTCGCGGCGCGGGTCCGGCAGGCACTCGCCGTACCCCGTACGCCCGAACTCGCCGCCCGCCGGCGGGCCTTCGCCCGGGAGCACAGCTGGGACCGGCGTGCCCACCAGATCGCCGAGCTGCTCGGTGTCGGTGCGGCGGAGGTGCGGCGCTGATGAAGGTCCTCGTCTTCGCGCACCGGCTGGAGGTCGGCGGCACCCAGGTCAACGCGATCGAGCTGGCGGCGGAGCTGCGCGACGCCCACGGGCACGACCCGGTCCTGTTCGCGACGCCGGGTCCGATGGTGGAGCTGGCCACCGCCAAGGGCCTGCGATTCCTCCCGGCCCCGGAGGCCTCCTGGAATCCGTCGTGGGCCCGCATGCGGGCCCTGCGGGAGGCGGTCCGCCGCGAGAAGCCCGATCTCGTCCACGCCTGGGACTGGCCGCAGTGCCTCGACGCCTACTACGGGGTCCACCTGACCCGGGCGGTGCCCCTGCTCGTCACGGTGATGTCGATGGCGGTGCCCCGGCTGATCCCGCACGCCGTGCTCACCACCTTCGGCACTCCTGAGCTCGTCGACGCGGCGCGGTCGGCGGGGCGGGACCGGCTCGGCCTGCTGCTGCCACCGGTCGACGTGCACCACAACGCCCCGCACGCCGCGAACGGCGGAAAATTCCGAGCCCGGTACGGCCTCGCCCCCGACGACACCGTGCTGGTGACCGTGTCACGCCTCGTGGAGCACCTGAAGCTGGAGGGGCTGCGCCGCACCGTACGCGCCATGGCAGTGCTCGGCCGCGAGACGCCACGGTTGCGGTTCGTCGTCGTGGGTGACGGCACCGCACGCCAGAGCCTCGAGCGCCTCGCCGAGCAGACCAACACGGCGCTCGGCCGCCCCGCCGTGGTCCTGACCGGAGCGCTCGTCGATCCCCGTCCGGCGTACTCGGCGGCCGACGTCGTCGTCGGCATGGGCGGCTCCTCGCTGCGGGCCCTGGCGTTCGCCAAGCCGACCATCGTGGTGGGTGAGCAGGGCTTCGTGTCGGCATTCACCCCGGAGACCGCAGATCAGTTCCTCTACCAGGGCATGTACGGCCTGGGCGACGGCGACGAGGGCGACCACCGGCTCATGGCCGAGCTGCGGAGGATCGTCGGCGCGCCGGAGCGGTTCGGCCGGCTGGGGGCGTTCTCCCGGGACTTCGTCGTACGCCACTACTCCCTCGAGTCCGTGACCCGGCAGTTGGACGGCCTCTGCCGTGACGCAGCCGCTGATCGGCCGGCGCTGCGGGTGCGGGCGACGGACGGCGTACGCACCGCCGCGGTCCGGGTCGCCGGGAGCGCGGTGCCGCAGACGCTGCGCGCAAGGATCGGGCGGCTCACACCACGGACGTAGCCGCCTCCGCCTGGTGCCGGGGGGCTCTGACCAGCCGGATCAGCGGCCAGGCCACGATGCCGAACGCCGCCGCGCCGGCCAGGCCGCCCACGACCAGCGTGGCCAGGTCCCCGTCGACGAGCCGGTGTACGCCCAGGGCCACCGCCACCGCGGCCGCGCCGGCGGCCACCGGCCGCCGGGCGGACCGCAGCACGTCCAGCGGCCTGATCCCCAGGGTGACCAGAGCCGCCAGGTGCAGGGGAACCCCGACCCCCAGGGCGACGAGGAAGTGGGCGAGTCCCACCCCTCGGATGCCGCCGTGCAGGGCACCGACGGTGAGGGCCGGCAGCAGGGCGACGATCCAGCCGCCATGGATCAGCAGGGTCAGCCGGGCCTTGCCGGCGGCGGTCAG
This sequence comes from Actinoplanes sp. NPDC051475, assembly GCF_040689425.1. NCBI lineage: Bacteria > Bacillati > Actinomycetota > Actinomycetes > Micromonosporales > Micromonosporaceae > Actinoplanes > Actinoplanes sp. NPDC051475. The sequence goes on along the minus strand of NZ_JBFAZZ010000017.1, from coordinate 133,630 downwards.
CACGTCGGCGGCGAGCTGCATGGCCACCCGCAGGCCGCCGAGCAGGGCGAGGAAGGACAGCGCCCCGGCGGCGGCCGCCCACCCCGGTCCGTAGACGAATCGCGTGGTCGGCAGGGCGTAGACGGCGAGCAGGACGCCGACCAGCGTCGTCGGGGCCATGATCAGCGTGAGCGAGCGGCAGAACGCGGCTTTGAGCGCGCCCGGATCGTGTTGCAGCCGGGCGAACGCCGGCACGGAGACCCGGGCGACGGCGACCGACAGGATGCTCACCGGCCAGCTCGAGAGGTTGAAGGCCAGCAAATAGAGACCCAGTGCCTCGGGCCCGAGCAGGCGCCCGACCACGATGTAGTCGACGTTCATGAGGCCGACCGCCAGCAGCAGCGTCCCCGCGATGGGCAGGCCCGCGGTCAACATGTGCCGGGCCACCGAGCGGGACCAGCCGGGCCGGAAACGCGCCGGGGCGAACGCGAAGAGCAGGACACCGTTGACGATGTTGCCGACGAAACGCCCCCACGCCAAGCTCCAGGCGCCGAAGCCCAGCACGGCCAGGACGATCGACAGCCCGAGCGTCACCACCATGCCGGTCAGGTCCGCCGTGGCCCGCCTGCCCTGCAGGAACGACCGGGTGAGCAGCGCCGACGGGACGGCGAACAGGCCGTTGACCATCACGGAGACAGCCATCAACCGCACGATGCCGGCGGCCTCGGGTGCGCCGAGCGCCGTCGCGATCGCGGGGGCACCGAGGAAGGTCCCGCCGGCGAGCAGGAAGCTCGCGCCGAGGATGATGCTCGTCGCCGTCGGCGCGATCTCCTCGGTCCGGCCCGCCCAGCGCACAAGCGTCGGCTCCAGGCCGAGGTCGTTGACGTTCGCCACGATGAGCAGCACGACCAGGGCGACGGTGAACTGCCCGTAGTCCTCGGGCGTCAGCAGCCGCGCGAGCACGATGCCGCTGAGCACCGTGCCGGCGCGGGTCGCGACGCTGCTGAGGAAGCTCCATCCCAGGCCCCGCCGGACCACCTTGCCGAACGGCTCTTCCACGACCTCCGAGGTCGTCACCGGCCAGGCGTGCCACGCCGGCGGCCGGAGGGCAGCTGCGCCCGGAGCTTTCGCGCGCCCTGCCGCACCCGGTGGTGGGTGGTGAGGCGGATGCGCTGCGAGAGCGGGGCGAAGGAGTAGTCCGGGTAGCCGCGGTTGAACGGCTGGAGATGCCAGTTGTCGTCCGGGTCCGCGTCGGCCACCTTGCGGAACGCCGCTGCCCGGTTGTCGGCCACCTCGAGCAGCTTCCAGTCGGCTGAACCGCGCATGAATCCGTACACGACCGCCACGGCCGGCATCGGGACGTCGTCGAGGACGAGCACGCCGCCGACCGCCAGCTTCTGCTCCACGTAGTGGAAGTCGATGGTGGGATGGGGGAACGAGTGCTTCCCGTCGATGAAGGCGAGGTCCACCGGCCGGTCGAGCTTCAGCGCGGGCAGCGCGGAGTCACTGGTCTCGGCCATGAACGAGAGCCGGCTCGTGTCCAGGCCGAGGGACTCGCAGTAGGACCGGATGCGCTGGTGCTCGTCGGGGGCGGGGCTGATCGCGGTGTGCTCCGCGCCCGCCGCCGTGAAGATGACCGTGGAGGCGCCGGCGCCCGTCTCGATCGTCCGGTCGCCCGCACGGACGTGGGCGGCCAGCAGCCCCAATGTGTCCGGGAGAGCGTTCCAGGTCCGCGTTCCGCCGGCATGGAACACCGGTCCGTCGGTCATCAACCGGTCCACTATCGAGGCCGCAGCGCTGTCTTTCATAGGTCCCCCTCGCTCTCCCATCGCAAGATACAGAGGCCGTCGCGGGGATTCCTCGGCCGTTCAGTCGTGCTTCCCGTGCCCGGCGTCAAACCTGAATCGCTGATCAGGCAACGCTCGGCGCCCAGTCGCATCCATGACTGCCGCACGCCGGCATATCCACTAGGGACCGAACCAGCGGGGCGTGGAGGTACGGACCTCCCGGGACGGATGGGTGAACCGCCAGACCGCGCCGCAGACCCCGATCAGCATCCCGAGCGTGAGTGAATACGTCGTGTAGGTGAGCGAGTCGAACGTGTACGCGATGAAGAGGGCCATCACCTGCGTCGAGATCAGCACCAGGCAGAGGTGCCGGTCGGCGGCGTCCGTCGCCCGGCGCAGCGCGATGCCGGCGAGCGCGAGCGCGGTCAGGTGCAGCACGGCGAGCACAACGACGCCGACGGCACCGGCCTCGAGCGCGGTACGCAGCCACTGGTTGTCCAGGAACTGGTACATCGGCGGCTCCCAGGTGCCGGTGCCCCGCCCCAACCACGGCCGCTGGCTGTAGTAGTAGCCCACCATGGCGTACCGCTCGGTGCGGACCTCGATGCTCGAGTCGTCGCTCGCGTTGGCGAAGATGTCGTAGAAGGTGCGCACCGTCGACGGCTGGACCGCCGACATCGCGACCACAGCGGTCATTCCCAGGGCGATCACGTTGTACCGGGTGCGCCAGGTCCAGAGGGGCATCAGGATCAGGATCGCGATGACCACCGAGATGATTCCGGTACGGGAGATCGTGACGAGAATTCCCGCGACGATCAGGAACGCGGCGACGCCGAACCGTCGGCGGCTGCGCAGGGTGGCGGCGAACTTGGCGAAGTGGATGGCGATCGGCAGGGCGAGCGACAACGTCGCGGAGAGCTCCAGATAGTGCGTGGTCGTGGCGGCCACCCGCAGGCCGCCGCCGCGTTCCTGGTATCCGGGCACGCCGAGGTTGGACAGCCCCGGCACCGTCATGTACTCGACGATGTTGACCGGCAGCACCTTCTGCAACAGGCCGATGATCGACATGTAGACGCAGCACCAGACGAACACCTGCAGGGCGACGCGAAGCCTGTCCCAGTTGGAGATGCCGTCCGCCGCCACCAGGATCGCGCCGATGAAGGCGGCGCCGCCCGCCAGCAGCGCCCGGTCCGCGGCGTTCGCCTCCAACGGCGTCAGCCCCCGTTCGAAGCCGATCACGTACGAGATCAGCATCGAGAGCAGGTAGAGCAGGACGGCCCAGCGCACCGGCTGCGGGCCGGGCATGGCGAGCCGGGGATTGCCGCGGGTCCCGGCCCACCAGCAGAACATCACCACGCAGACCACCGTGCCGGGCCGGCCGACGTCGGCCGACGTGCCCGGCACGATGAGCCGGGACGGGATCAGGGTGAGCAGGCAGATCGTCAGCCCGAAGGCCAGGGCCGCGTCCAGGCGCACCCGCCTGCGCCGGGTCGCGTAGGTCTGCTCGGCGAACAGCGCCGGTTCGAGGTCCGTCGCGTGGAAGGCCGGTGCGGTCACCGTCATCTGCCGCGGTCGTCGTCGGCCCCCGGCTCACCTGCGCGGGGCGTGCGGGGCAGGAGAATGGTCGCGTCCGACGACATGGCGGACGAGGAGATCACGACGGTGCCGCCGTTCTTCCCGTTGCCGGCCGAGACGTGTTGTCCCAGCGGCCTGGTCTTCTCCCAGTCCTCCGGCGGGGGAACGTCAGGGTTGGGCCGCTGGCGCACCACCTGCGGGGCGGGCCCGGCGGGAGCCGCCGCCTTCGACCGGCGGCGCCGGCGCAGCAGGGCGTCGAACAGGATCGTGACCCCGCCGGTCATCAGGATGCCGATGGCGAAGATCACGACCACTGCGCGTTTGACCTTGCCGCCCGGTCGCTTGACGTTCTCGCCCTTGTCGAGCCGGTAGGCGGTGATCATGTCGGCGGCCTTGACGCCGTACTGCTTCTGCAGCATCGCCACGGATTGCTCGTAGTGGCTCGTGATCAGGGCCGTGGCGGACTCCGCCTGCTCGAGTGAGGGCGCGATGACCTCGACGATGGCGACCGGGTTGCGGTCACCGATGGTGATCTCGAAGCTCGCGCTGTCGTCCTGGACCTTCAGCGCGTCGAGGAACGTCTGGTCCTGTGTGGCCACCATGGCGGCGTTGCTCAGCGAGGTGATGCCGAGCGCGAGCCACGGATTCTGCGCCTGGGCGGCCTTGGCGGGATCCGACACCGCGGTGGGCGGGATCAGCTGGACGTAGGCAGTGAGGGAGTAGTCGGGTTTGACCGCGACCGCGGTATATGCCGTTCCGGCGAACGTCAGCAGCAGCAGGGTTACCGAGACGTACCAGCGGCGGACCAGGATCTTGGTGAGGTCCCAGAAGTCCATGCCGTTCCCCTCTGCCGGACGCGCACGACCGACCGTCTTCCCAGGAATTACGGCCGACACTAGCCGCCAACCACGGCGTCAGCCATCCGTCATCGGTCTCGATTGGATCGGACAGCTGACACCTGGTCATGCGGGGCCGGCGAGGAAGACCGCGTCGACCCAGAAGTTGTGATTCGCCGTCCCCGAGGGGAACCCCGCTCCGTACTTGTAGCGGCCGCCCTGCGACGGCGCATGCAGCGGTGCGTTGTTCGCGCCCGACGACAGCCCGTTCAGATCCACCGCGTAGTGGCCGTCCGTCATGGCGTACGACACCACATAGGTCGTACCCGGCGTGATGGCGGCCGGCGACGAGAACAGCATCGTCTGCCATCCGGAATCGGATTCGCTGACGAAGGTGCCGGTGGCCAGCAGCGCGCCCGCGGCCGACCAGAGCGAGCCGGTGTGGGTGCCGCTGTTGTCGGAACCCTTGTAGTACCGCACGCCGTTGACCGTGCCCGCGACGTCGGACGTGAAGGCCATGCCGACCTCGATGGCCGCCGGGTCGTTCCACTGCGGGTTGACCGGGGTCGCCGAGGCGGGGAACACGGTCACCGCACCGGGCGGCACCGTCGGCTGGGGCGGCTGCGGCTCGGTCGGGGCGGCGACGAACAGCGTGTCGACCCAGTAGTTCGTGCTGCCGAAGGAGTTCGTCGGGAAGGCGTCCGAGCCGTACACGTACACGCCGTTGTTGCCGGCGGAAGCGCTCAGGGGACCGTTCGTCCATTTCGCGTTGAAGAAGCCGCCGGTCGCCGCATAGTTGCCGCGCGGGGCGAAGTACGACGCCAGGTAGGTCGTTCCCGCCGTCACCTGCACCGGCTCGGTGAAGTACACCGTCTGCCAGCCGCTCGACGACTCGCTGACGAACGTCGCCGAGGCCAGCCGGGTGCCGGTCGACGACCAGAGGCTGCCGACGTGCGTACCGCCGTTGCCCGTACCCTTGTAGAAGCGCACGCCGATCACCGAGCCGTCGGCGCTCGGGGTGAACCGTACGCCGAGCGTGATGGCCCCGGAGTCCTTGACCGCCGGCGTGGCCGGCGTGTCGACGGCGGAGAAGAGCTTGCTGACCGTGGTCGAGGCCGGGTCGGTGGTGAACGTCCAGGTCTGGGGCGCCGCCATCGCGTTGCCGTTGGTGTCGGAGGCGGTCACCGTGGCGGTGAACTGCTGTCCGGCCGCGAGGGACTCCGCCGGGGCGAACCGGGCCGTTTTCGAGGTGCCGTCGTACGAGGCCGACCCGGCGACCGGGGCGTTGCCGGCGCCGGTCAGGGTGAACTGCACCGTGGCGGCGTTGATCGGCTTGCTGAAGGTCGCGGTCGGCTGCGCCGAGACGGGTACGTACACGGCGTTCGGCGTCGGCGTCACCGAGGTGACGGTGGGCATCGTCAGCGCCGACGAGTCGAACAAGACGTCCACGTAGTAGTTGGTGGCGTTGTACGAGCGCACGGGGAAGTCGCCCGGCGCCCCGTACACACCGTTACCGGCCGAGTCCTGGCTCCGCGGCGAGCTGAGCGGCGACGCCACGTACGGGTTGTAGGAGAACGCCCACGGGTCCGCCGCATAGTGGCCGTTGGGCGCGCTGTACGACGCGACGTAGGTCGTGCCCGCGACCACCGGGACGGCGGGCGAGAACACCAGGGTCTGCCAGCCGGTCGCCGTCTCGCCGCTGAACGTGCCGCCGGCAAGCAGATCACCGTTCTCCGACCAGAGGCTCCCGGTGTGGGTGCCCGTGTTGCCTGTGCCCTTGTAGAAGCGCACGCCCTTGACGAATCCGTCGGTCTGCGGGACCAGCTTGACGCCCAGCTCGGCGGCGGAGGTGTCGCCGGAGGCCGGAGTGCCGGGGACCCGGTTGCCGAACAGGCTGGTCGAGCCGGTCAACGCCAGCGTCCGGGAGGCGGCCGCGCCGAGGTTCGCGCTGTCGTCGGCGGCCCGCACCTTGATGGTCGTCCCGCCGTCGCCGGTGACGATGCCGCTGTACGACCAGCTGGACGTCCCAGCGGCCGGATGCCAGGTGGTGCCGTTGTCCAGCGAGACCTCGACGCCGGCCACCACGCCGCCGGCGTCGGTCGCGGTGCCCGACACGGTGACCTTCGCGCCGTTCGCGGCGGAAGCACCCGAGGCGGGCGCGGTGATGGTCACCGCCGGGCCGGTGGTGTCCGTGGACGCCGTGGCCGCGACGAGACCGCTCATCCGCGTCGCCGGCTGCACCCTCATGTCCGCCAGCAGGTTCAGCGTGGCCTGCTGCATCCGGACGTCGGCGGGCGCGACCGGGTCGAACGAGCTGTCGTGGTCGGCGTCGAGGCCCCACGCGTACTGCACGGTGCCGGCGGCGAACACCAGCGCGCCGCTGGGTGCCCGGTAGAGCGTCAGATGGTGGGTAGTGGCGCCTGGCGTGACGACCTCGCCGAAGTCGCGCAGGTATTCGGGCGTTTCGCCGGTGGTCGTCGAGAGCCGGACCAGGCCGGCCGGCCGGAACCCGTTGTCCAGGTCCTCGTCCGACTCGTACCCGATCGTGTGGGGGGCGAGCGTCGCGGTGGACCCCGCCGCCAGGTTCGCCACCGACGTGTTGCGCCAGAAGCGGTTCTTACCCTGTGCCGCCGGCACCTGCATCGTGAGATCGTCGCTGTTGGACATGAAGGCGGTGCCGGTCAGCGCGTTCTCCGGCCGGCCGCCGTTGGCGGGCGGGCTGAAGCGCGGGTCGCGCCAGGTGCCGGTCCACTCGGGGGTGGGGTCGCTCTTGCGGCTGTCCCACGTCTCCTTGTAGCAGACCAGCGTGCGGTGGTCGGTGTTCGCGCCGTCCTTGCTGGTCTCCCAGCGGGTCTTCCAGTAGACCTCGTTGCCGCTGAGGAAGGCGAGGCTGGTGCCGGCGTCCCGGGCGGCCTCGACCGCCGTACGCTGCGGACCCGACCAGTACTCGTCGTGGCCGACGGACAGGAAGACCTTGTGGTTCTCGACGAGCCCGCCGTGGCGGTCGCCGTCGACATCGGTGGCGTACGTGACGTCGTACCCGTTGCGCTCCAGGAAGCGGATCGCTGGATACTCGTTGCTGAACAGGAAGTCCCGCCCGTCGAAGGCACCCCGGGTGGCGAAGGGCCGGTTGTAGCTGAGCTTGGTGGCCCGGCCGTTGGGCCCCGAGTAGAAGTTGGCGCCGCCGTAGTTGTTGTACGCCTGCCAGGTGGCGTCGGACGTCTTGAACAGGACGTCGGACGTGCTGGTGTCGTCGCGGACTACGAACGTGATGTGGCTGGAGCCGCCGGTGTCCGTACGGGTCAGCAGAGCGAAGTAGACGCCGGAGACGGCGGTCGCGGGCACCGCCCAGCCGGCCGACACCGCCCAGGTGCCGCAGTCGTAGATCTGCGTCGGCACGTCGGTCACGCATGCGGTGTTCTGGTTCTGGGCCGGAAATGTGCCGGACAGCGACGTCACCTTGCGGGCGCCGTTGCCGCCGTAGTAACCGAGCCGGTAGATGTCGATGGTGTAGGCGTGCTCCGCCTGCACCTTGAAATTCACCGTGCCACCCGCGTTGACGCTCATGTCCGTCGCGAAGCCCTGGAGCGTCTCGTCGCCCGCGCCGGTTATCTGCCAGACACTCGGCGAGGTGCCGGCCTTGGCGTTCTCGCACACGACGGGATTGGGCGAGCAGGTGGCCGCCGAGGCGGCTCCGGACCCGCTGCCGACGACGCCGGCCGCGATCAGTGCGCAGGTGGCGGCCATGGCCACGAGCCTGCGCAGTGGGCCTGCTGTGTTCATGATGTCGAGCCTCTCCGACGAGGAATTCTTTTTCCTCCGCCGATCGGAGGGCGCGATTCCACCATTCAGGCAGGTGCCGCGAATTGCACGACCGATGTGGCCGGTCCACAACCGACAATAGAACCGGGTGCCATTGCTTGTACTCCACCGATAGGCCAGATGCAGGTCCGGGGAATGTCGGATCCCGGACCGGGTCCATTCGCCGAAGTCGGGCAAATACGCAATCGTCGCCCTAGCGCAATGCGACGGCCAGCGCCGTGACCACGGCCTCCTGCTGGGCCGCGGTGATCTGCGGGTAGATCGGCAGGGACAGCAGCTCGGGCGCGGCCGCCTCGGCGTTCGGGAACGATCCGCCCAGCGCGGCGAAGGCGCCCGTGCGGTGCACCGGCACCGGGTAGTGGATGGCCGCGCCCACACCGGCCGCCTGGAGGCGCGACAGCGCCTTGTCGCGCCGGGCGGGCGTGCCGTCACCCGGGATCCGGACACAGTAGATGTGCCAGACGTGTTCGTTGCCGTCGAGCGTCTCCGGGAGGATCACGTCGAGGCCGGCGAGGAGGTCGTCGTAGCGGGCCGCGGCGGCGCGGCGGCGCTCGTTCCAGCCGGCCAGGCGGGCCAGCTTGGCGCGAAGGACGACCGCCTGCAGGCCGTCGAGGCGGCTGTTCACGCCGATCAGGTCGTGGGTGTACTTGGTGAGGCCCCCGTGGCTGCCCAGGGTGCGGACCGTGGTGGCGAGCTCCGGTGACGTGGTGACGACCGCGCCGGCGTCGCCGTACGCGCCGAGGTTCTTGCCCGGGTAGAAGCTGGTGGCGGCGATGCCGCCCGCGCCGGCGCCGCTGCCGTGGCGGGTGGCGCCCTGGCACTGGGCGGCGTCCTCGATGATGGCCACATCGCGCCCGCCGAGGCCCGCTCGCAGCCGCTCGACCGGCGCCATCTGACCGTAGAGGTGCACCGGCATGATGGCCCGGGTGGCGGGCGTGACGGCGGCGAGCGCCGCCTCGACGTCGATCAGGTACGTGCGGGGTTCACAGTCGACCAGCACCACGCGGGCGCCCGCGCGGGCCACCGCCTCGGCGGTGGCGATGAACGTGTTGGCGGGCAGGATCACCTCGGTGCCCGGGCCGGCACCGACCGCGCGCAGCGCCAGTTCGAGGGCGTCCGTGCCGTTGGCCACGCCGACGCAATACGGTACGCCGGAGAACGCGGCGTACTCCTGCTCGAACGCGGTCACCTCGGCACCGCCGACGAACGCGGTCTCGGCGAGGATGCGCTTGAAACCGGCGTCGACCTCCTCGGCCACCTCCGCGTGGGCGGCGGCCAGGTCGACGAGCGGGATGGGGATCATGGATGTCAACTCCTGAACGAGGCCGTGAGGTCGGCGTCACGTAGCTTGCGGGCCGGGTTGCCGGCCCAGATCTGGCCCGGCGGAACGTCTGCCAGCACGACGGAGCCCATGCCGACGAGCGACCGGGCGCCGACCGTCACCCCCTCCCGGATGAGCGCACCGGCCCCCACGTACGCACCGGCCTCGAGGACCACGCCGCCGCCCAGCCGGACGCCGGAGGCCACGGTCGCGTAGTCGCCCACCCGATCGTCGTGGGTCAGTACGGCCTGAGGCATGACCGCCACGTGCGATCCCACGGTGACGTCGGCGGTCAGCACCGTACCGGCCAGCAGCACGCTGCCCGGCCCGACCATGCTGCCGGCGCCGATCTCCGCGGCCGGGTGCACGACGGTGGCGTACCGCTCCCCCGGCAGGCCGAGGCGCTCCACGATGCGCTGCCGGACGTCGTAGGCGCGCGGATTGCCCACGCACACCACGACCGCCGTGTCCGGCATGGATAGCACGCTGTCGACGGCCCCGAGGATCGGCAGCCCGGAGCGCACGGTGCCGTGCAGCGCGGGATCGTCGTCGACGAAGCCGCGAACCCGCCAGGTGGCCGCCGCCGCGGCGGCCGTCTCCCGCGCGAAGCCGCCCGCACCGACGATGACGAGGTCTCTCACCGGCGGCCCAGGTCGCGCAGGACGCCGACGATGTGGTCCTGGTCGTCCTCGGTCAGCGCGTGGTGCAGGGGCAGGATCAGCGAGTCGCGGGTCAGCCGCTCGGTCACCGGCAACGGCGCGGGCGCCACGTCGGCGTACGCCGGTTCCAGATGCGCGGCCATGATGCCGCGCCGGGCGGACACGCCGCGGGCGGCCAGCTCCGCCAGCGCCTCGTCCCGGCCCGTGCCGAACGCGGGGTTCAGCAGTACCCAGAACGACTGGTAGTTCGTCTGCCCGTACGCCGGGTCCCGGACCGGCACCAAGCCGTCGATGCCCGCCAGCAGCTCCTGGTAGCGGGCGGCGAGCGCGCGGCGCTGCTCGACCAGACCGGCCAGCCTGCCGAGCTGCACCAGGCCGACCGCCGCCTGGATGTCGGTCATCCGGTAGTTGTAGGCGGTCTCCAGGTACGCCTCCAGCACCGGCTGCGCGCTGGCGTGCCGGTCGGCGGCGGAGACGTTCATGCCGTGCTCGCGCAGCCGGCGCAGGCGCGCGGCCCGTCCGGCGTCGTCGACGGTGACCATGCCGCCCTCGCCGGTCGTGATGAGTTTGCGCGGGTGGAACGACCACGCCGCGATGGCGGCACCCGCGCCGGCGGGTCGCCCGTAGGCGCTCGATCCGGCCGCGCACGCGGCATCCTCGACCAGGCTCACCCCCCAGCCGTCGGCGGCCTTGCGAAGCGCCGCGGTGTCGAACGGTACGCCGCCCTGGTGCACGGCGATGACCGCCCGGGTACGCGGCGTGCGTACCGCGTCGATCGTCTCGACGGTGAGGTTGCCGGTGGCGAGGTCGACGTCGGCGAACACCGGTGTCGCGCCGACGTAGCGGACCGCGTTGGCGGTGGCGATGAACGACAGCGACGGCACGACGACCTCGTCGCCGGGTCCGACTCCCAGCAGCACCAGCGCCAGGTGCAGCGCGGTGGTGCAGGAGCTGACGGCGACGCCGTGCCCGGCGCCGACGGTCGCCGCGAACTCCTGCTCGAAGCGGGCGACGCGGGGGCCCTGCGCGACCCAGCCGGAGCGGACGGCGTCGGCCGCGGCCTGCGCCTCCTCCTCCCCCAGCAGGGGGATCATGACGGGGATCCGGCGTTCGCTCATCGGGACGCCCGCCACCACTCCACCAGGCCCTCCAGTCCCTCCCGCAGGCCGATCTCCGCCCGGAAGCCGAGCTTGCGCTCCGCGGTGCCGGTGTCGGCGAGGCGGCGGGTGACCCCGTTGACCGCGCGGGCCGGCCCGTGCTCGGGTGCGAGGTCGGACTTCATGACCTCGCTGAGCGCCCGCGCCAGCTCCTTGAGGCTGGTCTCGGTGCCGCTGGCGACGTTGAACACCTCGTCGGTGACCTCGGCGCGGGCGGCCAGGATGTTGGCCCGCGCGATGTCGGCGACGTGGACGAAGTCCATGGTCTGCAGGCCGTCGCCGAGGATCAGCGGCGCGGTCCCCGACTCGATGCGCTCCATCCAGCGGATCAGCACCTCGGTGTACAGCCCGTGGACGTCCATCCGGGGGCCGTACACGTTGAAGTAACGCAGGGCGACGTAGTCGAGGCCGTACATGCTGTGGAAGCTGCGTAGCATCGCCTCGTTGAACGCCTTCGCGGCGCCGTAGAACGTGTCGTTGTTGTACGGGTGGTGCCGCTCGGTGGTGGGGAACTCCTCGGCCAGGCCGTACACCGACGCCGATGAGGAGACGACGACCTTCCTGACGCTCTCGGCCGCCGCGGCCTCGACGACGTTGAACGTGCCGTCCACCAGCACCTCGTTGGCCAGCCGCGGTTCCTCCGCGCACTGGGTGATACGGATGGCGGCCAGGTGGAAGACGAGGTCCTTACCGGCGGTCACCTCGCGTACCAGTGTCCGGTCCCGGATGTCGCCCTCGACCAGGCGCACCGGGCCGTTCGCCGTCGCCCGGGCCAGGTTCTCCCGCCGGCCCCGCACGAAGTTGTCGAGGACGACCACCTCGGCCGCCCCGCCGCGGATCAGTTCGTCGACGACGTGCGAGCCGATCGTGCCCGCCCCGCCGGTGACGAGGGCGCGCGCGCCCTCGATCTCTACACCCGTCACGCCATGCGCCTCTCGTCCAGCTCGATCATCGTTCCGCCCTCGGTCAGGCTGCGCGAGGCGGCCTGCAGGATCTCCAGCACGCGCAGCCCGGACCGCCCGTCGGTCAGCGCGGGCGTGCCCGTGGTGATGGCGCGGGCGTACTCGTCCACCATCGTCCGCAGCGCCTCACGCTCGGTCAGCGCCGGCGCGACCATGTCCCCGGAGCGATACGAGACCAGGATGTCGCGGCGCTGCTCGTCGCCCAGTTCCTCCGGCGATGCCACGTCGACACCCCGGTCGTAGATGGCGAGCCGCTGGCCGGGGTTGAGGTCGTCCCACACCAGGGTGCGCTTGGAGCCGCCGAAGATGGCCGTACGGACCTTCACCGGCGACAGCCAGTTGACGTGGACGTGCGCGATCGCGCCCGTGTTGAGCCGCAGCGTCAGGTACGCCACACAGGCCCGGCCGGCACCGATGCCGTCAGCACCGTGCGCGGCGACGGCCACCGGGGTCACGCCCGGCGGCAGCACGACGTCGAGAATAGACAAGTCGTGCGGCGCCAGGTCCCAGACCACGTCGATGTCGCGCTGGACCAGCCCGAGATTGATCCGTACGGAATCAAGGAAGTGCAGCTCCCCCAGCTCGCCGGAATGCAGCAGCTCGCGGATGCGCAACACCGCGGGGGTGTAGCAGTAGGTGTGGTCGCACATCAGCGTCAGGCCGCGCCGGTCGGCCTCCTCGACGAGCCGGAGGCCCTCCTCGTGGGTGGCGGCGAGCGGCTTCTCGATGAGCACGTGCTTGCCGGCCCGCAGGGCGGCCATCGCGACCGGCAGGTGCGTGCCGGCCGGGGTGGCGATGGCGACGGCGTGCACGTCGGGGTCGGCGAGGATCTCGTCCAGGTGGGCGGAGACCCGCACGGTGGAGTAGCTGCCGAGCACCCGCCGGGCCCGCTCGACGTCGAGGTCGCAGAGCCAGCGCAGCCGGAAAGCGGGAGCGGACTGGAAATTGCGGACGAGGTTCGGGCCCCAGTAGCCGGCCCCGACAACGGCGATTCCGATGGGTTCGTGACGCACAGAACACCCGTTTCGTTCTGGAAGCCGGAGCTTCGTCGGGAAAGCGAGAACGCGCGCCGGTGCTGAGTCGATGGTGGACGGCGGAACGGATGCCGACGCTGATCCGACGGCAAGCTACCGATTCCGGCGTGCCCACCGCCAGATCATTGACGGAATTCCGGCGGAGCCGGGAGGGCAAGCCGGTACCTTCGGTTACCGGCGCCGCGCCTGTCGGCCAGCCGCGGCGCCGCCCTTCGGCCACATTGGTCGCCGGGGTCGGTATTCCGACACGGACCGGACCCGTCCACCACTACCCTGACCCGGTCGATCGCCGGGGCGGCCACGGCGTCCAGAAAGGACCGACATGACCGACGTAACCCCCGTGCATGACGGCGTTACCGTCGCGCCGACCGCCGATGTCGACGGGCGAGCCAGGATCGGCGAGGGCACCCGGATCTGGCACCTCGCCCAGATCCGCGAGCACGCGACCCTCGGCCGTAACTGCACCGTCGGCCGTGGCGCCTACGTCGGCCCGGATGTCGTCGCGGGCGACAACGTCAAGCTGCAGAACTACGCGCTGGTCTACGAACCGGCCCGCCTCGGCGACGGCGTGTTCATCGGCCCGGCCGCGGTGCTGACCAATGACGAGTACCCGCGCGCGGTCACACCCGACGGGCGCCGCAAGACCGGCGACGACTGGACCGCCGTCGGAGTGACGATCGGCGAGGGCGCGGCGATCGGCGCACGCTCCGTGTGCGTGGCACCCGTGACGGTGGGTCGCTGGGCGCTCGTCGCGGCCGGCGCGGTCGTCACGAAGGACGTGCCCGACTTCGCCCTCGTCGTGGGCGTACCGGCCCGCCGGGTCGGCTGGGTCGGCCGCGCCGGGCGCCCGCTGACCGCCAGGGGCGACGGCGTCTGGGTGTGCCCGGAGACCGGCGCCGAGTACGCCGAGACCGACGGCCGCCTGACGGAGAAGTGACCACCAGGATTCGAGCCGCGGTTGCTACATAGTCAGATCATCTCTATATTCGCCGGCATGGCGACAAGTATGCGAGAACCGACGTTCTGGATACTCACCGCGCTGGTGGACCACCCGCGCCACGGATACGGCGTCATGCGGGAGGCCGAGACACTCTCCGCGGGCCAGATCCGGCTCCAGGCCGGCACGCTGTATGCCGCCCTGGACCGGCTGACCGCCGAGGGCCTCCTGGAGATCGACCGTGAGGAGATCGTCGACGGCCGCCCGCGGCGGTACTACCGCCTCACCGACAACGGCGCCGCCGCACTTGCCGTGGAAAGCGAGCGGCTCGCCCGTAGCGCGAGCACTGCCTCGCGCCGATTGCGAGCACGCCGGTCCGCGATCGGGCGTGGTCCCGCCGAGGTGATCTTCGGATGAGGAACCGCTTCGTCCTGGCCGCGTATCCGCAGGGCGCACGCCGCGCGGAGATCGAGGACCTCCTGCTGATGGCCGCCGCCGACGGCCACGGCAGCCTCGGCGTCGGCGGTGTGCTGAACCTGCTGCGGCACGGCCTGCGGGCCCGGCTCGGGCGCGCCGGCAGCGCCGGCGTCGTGGCACTGGCCATGATCGTCTCGGTCATCGCGGGCTTCCTGGTCGCCTCGGCGGCCAACCGGCTCGCCTGGGAAGGGGCCACCGACCTCCCCCGCGGCGCTGCCCGCTCCGCCCTGGGGGAGCTGGCTGCCCCCGGCCGGCCGGTGCGGTGGAGCGACGACGTCTCGAACGCCCCCTTCACGGTCGTGGACGGCCAAGCCCGCGCGCGGCGGATCAGCGGCACCGCCGGCACCCCGGAAGCCGGCGACGTCGACCGCTACCTGGCCGGTCTGGCCCCACGGCTGCAAGCGCAGGGCTGGCACATCGAGGACATCTCCCCCACCGGAGCGGCCGACGACAAGACCGGAGCCCTCTTCGCCCGCGACGCCCACCTGGTCCTGCGGATCGAGGACGTGCCCGACCCGACCGGCAGGCAGGGCATGGTGAGCATTCAGGTCTACCATACGGAGCCGCCCTGGATCTCCGTCTTGACGTTCGTCGCGGGGCTGCTCGGCGCGCTGCTCGGCTGGCTGTTCTTCGGCTGGGCCAGCCGCCGCACGGAGCACCGGCGGGCGGCCACGACCGCCGCCGGCCTGTCCGCCGGCCTGGGCCTGGCGCTGCTGGCCCCGGCCCTGTCGCTGGGCCTGATCTTCCTGAACGTGCTCACCGGCGACTACCTGCCGGAGGTCCCGTTCTGGGGCGGCCTGGTGCCGGCCGGGGAGTTCGGCGGGCTGGTGATCCTGTCCGGCGCCGCCCTCGGCACCGCGGTGCTGATCGCTGCATGGTGCCGTCCCGGCCGGTCTGACCGGGTCGGCTCCCCGGCGCCTGCGCACACGCGCTCGTCTAGTCGTCCGTAGGGTGCGCGGCCTCGTCGGCCTCGCCGGCGGCGGTCGCCGCTTCCTCGGCCAGCATGTCCGCCGCGGCGCCCGCGACCGCCGCCGCCGTGGCTGCGCTTGCCGCCGCCTCCCGCGCTCGGGCGGCGGCGTCAGCCTCGGCGGGCTTGCGGCCGGTCGCTCGGGGATCGGGGGTGGCCAGGTTCGCCGCCGCCTCCGCCGCCGCCTCGGCGGCCACGTCCATCACCCGCCGCGCGACCTGCCGCTGCCGGTTGGCGATCCGGGGCAGCGTGTCGTCGGCGGCGGTGTCGATGACGCGCCGCACCGCCTGACGGGTCCCCTCGCCGATCGGCGGTGGGCGCCACTGCTCGGACACGGGACGTACGGAGGACTCGATCTCCACCCGTAACCGGTCCACGGCCGCGAGCAGGGCACCGTACTGTTGCCAGGCCGCGGCGTCGGCGTGCGGATCGATCAGCAGCAGCCGCCCCAGCGTCTCCCGCCGCCGGTGCAGCTCGATGAGGTGCTCGCCTACCCGGGCGCGGGCGTCGTCCGCCGGCCCGGTTCCCGCGGCGACCTCGGCCACGGCGCACAACGCGTCGGCGCCGCTGTCCAGCACGGCGGCGAGGGCCAGGCGCACGTCCGGTGCGTACGCCTGATCGGCCTGCTCCGGGGGGAGGTAGAACGTCCGGTCGAAGATCTCCCGGCACAGCGTACGCAGCACGATGGAGCAGAACTCGATCCCGGTGAGTGCCGTACGCAGCCGCGGCTGCGCGGCCCGCACCTCGGCGCCCCGCGGGTTGAGCAGCGCGCTCTGCTCGGCCCGGGCCAGCGACCGGTCGGCCGCCGGGACCTGCGCGGCCAGGGTGCGGGCCGCGGCCAGCCGGCGCTCGGCGGCGGCTCGCGACCATTCCCCTCGCAGGTCACCGGCGAGGCCGCGGAGGAACTCCGCCTGTCGGGAGATCAGACCGCCGATGGCCTCACCGGCGGTCTGCACGTGCACCGGCGGAACGATGGCGAAGTTCACCCCCACGCCGACCGCGGCGCCGATCAGCGTCTCGTACACCCGGCCGGCGGCGGCCCCGGGCGCCGCCACGCCACCGACGGCGAGGATCAGCATCGCGCTGATCGGCACCTCCAGGGCGTGCGGCCCCAGACGCAGAAGCTGACCGAGGACGAGCGACACCGCGACCACCGCGCCGAGGCTCCACCAGGACAGGCCCACGAAGGTGGCGAGCCCAACCGCGACCAGCACGCCGGCCAGCACGCTGAGGATGCGCTGGAAGCCCTGGGCGACGGTCTCGTAGACGGTGAGCTGAACCACCAGGATCGCGGTCAGCGGTGCGAGCAACGGCGCCTGACTGGTGTGGAGACGCTCGGCGATCAGATAGGACAGCACCGCGGCGAGGACCAGCTTGGCGGTCCGCAGGCCGGGGATCCGGCCCCATCGGGCGACCGTGGCGGTCACCGGGCGCAGGTAGGCGGGCAGCCGCATCGCTCCTCCTCTGACCGGCGGTACGGCTTCATTGTGAGCCGGAATCGGACCGGCGCTACGGGCGCGGGACCCGGAAGCGGCCGCCGGTACGATCGGCGGATGCAGACGACGGACCCGACACGGCCGCTGAAGTGGTACGCCGGCCTCACAGCCGTCTTCTTCGGCATCCTCCCGACGGTGCTGGTCGCCCTGCTGGTGATCCGCGGCAACACCCCGCGCCCGGTCGGGCTGCTGCTGATCGGCGGGGTGCCGCTGGTGCTGGCCGGGCTGATCAGCATCGTTCAGGGCTTCCGGGCAGTCGATCCCGAATACGCGGCGCGCCGGCTGAACCTCGGAATGGCGTTCATCGCCGGTGCGGACGTGTTGATGCTGGGTGGGAACGCCCTGATCCGCATGGCCGCCGGCTGACCCGTCGAACCTCAGTAAATTCGCCGATATCGGTACGGAAGATAGCGGCCGCGCGCCTCGGAAACGGTCACGACCCGGCGCCGCATTCCCGTGGTGCGGCCGCTCTGTTCGATGATGACGGCCCGGGTGTGGGCGGCGTCGGCCCAGGTCTGCATCAGCCGGACGTGTTCCTCGGCCCGATTGCCGGGCACCAGGTGCAGCAGAATGTCGCCGCGACGCATGGCCGTCCACCGGACCCGGGTCGATACCCGCGGCAATTCCCAGGTGGTCAGTGCGCGTCCCAGGCCGGGCTGCCGGGTGTCGATGGCCCACGCCATCGAGATGAACCCCGAGCAGTCCGGACGATATCTGCGGCCTCCGTTGATGTCTTTCCGAGCTTTCCCGTTGTCCTGCGAGTAGGGAATGTCGCGTCGCAACCAGTCCAAGGCCCGGATCATCACTTGGGTACGGCTGATCGGGCCGCCGTACACGGGCGCCCCGGAGGCACGCGCCGCGGCCGGGTGAGCGGGCACCAGGACGAGGCTGATGGCAACCGCCGCCACCGACCCGCGGACCATACGCAGCAACGCCGCCATCGAATCACCAGGCCTCTGAACAGGGACAATGCCCTTGACCTTGCCAGATGCGCACGGGAGCCGAGGGCGATACGTTGACCTGAAGCCCGCTTGAGGTCGCAGCATGGGTGGCATGACGGACGAGGCGAGGCGGGCGCTGGCGCGGCAGCGGACGGTGGAGATCACCACGACCGGGCGCCGGAGCGGGCGGCTGCGGCGGATCGAGACGTGGCGGTATCGAGCGGCTGACCGCTATTGGCTGACCGGCAGCCCGGGGTCGCGTGACTGGTATGCCAACGTGCTCGCGCATCCCGGGTTCACGCTGCACCTGGACGGTCTGGATCTCCAGGTGCGCGGGCGTGCGGTGACCGACCCTGAGGAGCGGGCACGCGTGTTCGGCGAGATCGTGCCGGGCCTGGGCTGGGCGGGGAGCCTGGAGAGCTGGATCGCCGGTAGCCCGCTGGTGGAGATCGAGCTCGACTGACAGGGAAAGTGGTCAACGGGTGGGGTCGACCACGGTGATGCCGGCGACGGTGGCCCGGTCGAAGCCGGGTAGGAGCGCCGCCGCCTCGTCGAGTCCGATCGTGCGTTCGATCAGCCGCTGGGGCTGCAGCGAGCCCTGCTCGATGAGCGCCATCATGCCGGGGTAGTCGGCAGCGGCCATTCCGTGGCTCCCCAGCAGGTCGAGTTCCCACCCGATCACCCGTGCCATCGGTACGCGCGGGTGGCCGGCGACCGGCGGCAGCAGGCCGACCTGGATGTGACGGCCTCGCCGGCGCAGGCTGAGAACGGCGTCGGCGCAGGTCTGCTCGCTGCCGACGGCATCGACGGCGACGTGGCTCCCGCCGGCGGTGAGCTCGGCGACCGCGGCCGGGATGTCGGCACCGTCGACGCGCAGCGTGTGCTCCGCCCCGAGTCCGGCGGCGGCGGCGAGGGCTTCCGCGTTCCGGTCCACCGCGATCACCCGCGCGCCGAGCGCACGGGCGATCATGACCGTGCTGAGTCCCACGCCGCCGGCGCCGAGCACGGTCACCCATTCACCCTCCGTGAGCCGCGCGCGGCCGACCAGCGCCCGGTACGCCGTGGCGAACCGGCATCCGAGGCTCGCGGCGGTGGCGAAGCCGACCTGCTCGGGGATGGCCACGAGGTTGGTGTCCGCCGCATGCAGGGCGACGTACTCAGCGAACGATCCCCAATGGGTGAAGCCCGGTTGTTGCTGATCGGGGCACACCTGGGCGTCGCCCGTGCGGCACCACTGGCACCGGCCGCAGCCGCAGACGAACGGCACGGTCACCCGATCGCCGACATTCCACCGGCTGACCTCAGCGCCCACCTCGAGCACCACACCGGCAAGCTCATGCCCCGGTACGTGCGGGAACACGATCTCGTCATGCCCAGCCCAGGCGTGCCAATCGCTGCGGCACATCCCGGTGGCCATCACGCGCAGGACCACGCCGCCGGGCGGGGCCACGGGCTCGGCCACCTCCCGGACCTCGGGCCGGGCCCGAACAGCATGGATCACGACGGCGCGCACCGATACATCCTGTCAGCCCGGCTCAGGAAGCACAGGTGTCGAGCATTCCTTGCAGGGCTGTCTTCTCCGACGACTGCAAGGTGAGCGCCCAGTAGGACTTCACGGCGATCCACATCTTGGCGTACGTGCACCGGTAGGAGGCGACGCCGGGCTGCCAGGTGGACGGGTCCTGGTCGCCCTTGGCCTGGTTGACGTTGTCGGTGACCGCGATCAGCTGCGGCCGGGTCAGATCGTTGGCGAAGCCCTGCCGCTTGCTGGTGATCCACGAGCCGGCACCGGAGCGCCACGCCTCGGCCAGCGGGACCACGTGGTCGATGTCGACGTCCGACGCCAAGGTCCAGGTCGCGCCGTCGTACGGCGAGTACCAACGCCCGGACGTCGATGCGCACGCCGAGTCGGTGACCACGGAGGCGCCGTCGCGCTTGAGGACGGTCTCGCGGGTGTTGCAGCTCCCGCTGACGGTGATCCAGTGCGGGAACAGGTCGCGCGAGTAACCGCTCATCGAGCCCTGCGCCGCGACGACCAGCACGTCCAGCTTCGACTGCGCGGTGGCCTTCGAAGGGATCCCGGGCGGCGTGGCCTGCGCCGGTCCGCTGCTCAAACCGGCGGTGGAGAGCACCGTGGCCAGGGTGGCGATGAGGAGGGTGACGCTTCGATGCATGGTGCGGCTCACGGCCGCCTCCCGTCCCGGTCAAGGCGACGCCCCGGTCCAGGGCGGCGTCGCCTTAGATATAGATGGAAGCAAGTGTCGCCACGGGGGCGACAAGTATGAACATCTCATTACGGTCGTACTACGCGGCGATGCAGCCGCCGATTGAGGTTGCGTACTCACGGCAATCACGCGCCGCCGCGACACCATGTCGAGGTGAAAATCATGCAGCGACCCGCCACTGCGGGCCTCACGGTCACTCTCGGACTCGTCGCGCTCCTGCTCGGCGCCTCCCTGGTCATGCTCCGCGATGGCGGCTGGCCCTGGCACGCCACCATCACCGGCCCTGTCAACGGCGGGGCGACAACCGCCGAGATCGTCGACGACGACGGCTCGGCGTACCAGTTCACCGGATCGTCGGCCGACGCACAGCGCTGGCTGGATCAGAAGCAAGAAGACCTCAAGACTTCGCACCACATCCCCGCGAAGATCGCCGCCGGCAGGGTGCTCCAACCGGTCGGCCTGGCGCTCGTACTGCTCGGCCTCGTCCAGCTGTTCCGCCGGCTGGCGAGCCGGCGGCGTACGCGGAGCACCGCCACCGCGGCCCAGTGAGCGTGGCGGCCCGGGTTCGCCGGGCCGCCACGTGCGTTCAGTCGCCCGGGATGATCGTGCCGTCGCGCCAGACCTTCCCGCCTTCACCCGGAGCGGATGATTCGCCGCGCCCGGCGAGTCAGAACACTTGCCCGGACCGGTCCACCGAGCGTGAGGGGTCTCCGGGTGAACGGACTGCTGATGTGGGGACTCATTCTTCCCCTCCTGCTCGTGGTCGCGGGAACCGTCGTTCTGCTCCGCCGGCGCAACAGCCGTCGCTGAGCTTCCGCTTCGTCCGGCCTGGATGACGCGCCGTCGGGGGCGGCTGGGGTGAACTGACGGGAGCCGAGGCGAGAGGAGACTCCGATGTGCCGCTGGCTCGCGTACACGGGCGATCCGGTTCTGCTCGACGAGCTGCTGTACAAGCCCAAGTACTCGCTGATCGTGCAGAGCCTGCACTCGCGGCTCGGGGCGGAGACCACGAACGGGGACGGATTCGGGGTCGGCTGGTACGACGCCTCTCCCACGCCCGGGGTATTTCACGGTGTTGAACCCGCTTGGAACGACCGCAACCTGCGGGAGCTGGCCACTCATGTGGCCTCGCCGCTGGTCTTCGCTCACATCCGTGCCTCCAGCGGCTCGCCGGTCCAGCAGACGAACTGTCATCCGTTCCGGCACGGCCGCTGGTTGTGGATGCACAACGGCCTCCTCCGCGACTTCGCGGCGGTGAGGCGCGACCTCGCGCTGGCGGTCGACCCGGACCTCTATCCCGAGATCGACGGGTCGACCGACTCCGAGCTGCTGTTCTTCCTGGCGCTGACCTTCGGGCTCGAGGACGACCCGCCCCGGGCCGTCGAGCGGGCGGTCGGCCTGGTCGAGGCGACGGGCCGGCGCCACGGCGTGGAGCACCCGATCCAGATGACGGTCGCCACCACCGACGGCACGCGCCTCTGGGCGTTCCGGTACTCCAGTGAGGGCCGGTCCCGCTCGCTGTTCCACAACGCCGACGTCAGCACCCTGCGGCACCAGTACCCGGACAACCCGATGCTGCATGACCTCTCCGACAAGACACGACTGGTGGTGTCCGAGCCGCTCGGCGACCTCAAGGGCGCCTGGCGGGAGATTCCGGAGGCGACCTGTGTCGTCATCAGCGGAGGCCGGGACGAGCTCCAGCCGTTCACTCCCCGAGTTGCGGCTCCGACGGCCTGATCACGGTCGCGTTGTCGGCCGCTGCTCGGCGGGGACTGTCTTGGCCCACCGTCCGAGTCCCACCGTTACGAGGGCCGCGATGTCGGCGGGGCGGTGAGAGATCGCAAGCAATCGGTTCTCCTCCGCGGTAGGACCGTTGTCGGCAACGGCCCCGGCTGCGGCCAGCTCGGTAAGCCTCCGGTAATGATCTCGATATCCCGGGCCGTGTGCGTCCGGGTCGGGGGTCAGCCGCAGCCAGCTTCCGTCGTCGTGCCCGAGCGCCTGGGCGATGTCCGCGGTGACCCCGCCGAAGCCGCCTGCCACATAGACGGGCCGGCCGCCTTCGATCGCCATCACCGCTTCTTCCATCACGCCGGGAGGGGCGTCCGTACCGGATCCCCGGCGGCCGCCGAGCAGCAGGCGGGCGTCCACCCGATCATGCAGGTACCGGCGCATCGGTGAGGCCGTTCCGGCGTACATCCGGGTCGGTGATTCGTTCACCCTCGGCGGGCCGCTGCCCCGGGTTGCCGAGCGGTTCGCCGTCCGGGCCGAGGATGATGACGTCGCCGTCGGTGCTGAGAATCTCCTTGCGGACGTTCTGCACCTCCCGGATGTGCAGGCGCCGGTGGACGTGCCACGCCAGGCAAACCATGAGCGATCGCTCGCGGCCCGTGCGCAGCACCTCCGGCACGAGGAACATCGTCAGGCCAGCGCGGCCCGGGCGACCTCGCCCAGGGCGAGCTTGAAGTGAGCGGAACGGAATCCCAGCCGTCCCAGGTCCTCGCTGCCCGAGGCCGACAATCCGAGCCTGAGGCCCTTGAGAGCCTCGCGGGGAAGCACGTCACTCGCCGGCATGTTCACCTCCGCGCGCCGTCAGCTCCAGCAACGTCAGCGCCTCGACGCCCTTGCCGATTCCGGCGAGTGCCGCCGCCTCGTTGAGCACCTCACGCTCGGCAGTTCCCAGCGGGGGATCCGGATGCAGGATACGTACCGGGCCGTCCCCCGCCGGATGATGGCCTCGAAGCCAGCGAAGGAGGGTCGACGGCTCGGGGGCGTGCGGCGCCCACCAGTCGACGGGCAGTCGCAGCCGGGCATCGTCGCAGTCCTGCTGGCGCCGCCACAGCGCGTGCTTCAAGCACTCGTCGACCAGCACGGTGAGCGCGCGGAGCAGATCGGCGACAGCCCAGTCGTCGCCGGATTGCCGGACCCGGACGCGCGGCAGATGGTCCATGAGGAACGATCCCCGAAGCTCGCGGTCCACCAGCGCGTCGACCACCACGCGCGTAGGCGTCCGTACGGAGCGCCAACATGGCGCACCGTTCGGCCTCCGCTTCAAGCGCGGACCTCCACTGCGCACCGGACTGCAGGTCGCGCCGGTCCAGGAAGGTATCCAGCCGAGTGTCCGCCAGCACCCAATCGACGCGGCGGGCGAGGGAGGCGCGACGGTCATCGCTCTTCGTATGGCTGATGAAGACGCGTATCCCGCGTCCGATGTCGCCAGTGACGAACTGCGCGACGGCTTGAGCGATGTGGCGGCAGAGCCGCTCGTTCGGGTCCTCGTCGTAGTCCGCCGCGGCGGGGTCCTTCTGTACTCGGAGGTTCAGTGCCTCGCCGAACAGAGCCTTCAGCGCGAGGCTGCGGGCGGCGCCACCGTCGAGGATGACCGGAATCACCGTTCCTACCGCCCACGGCCATGGATGTCACGATCCCCTGGATCGTCGTATCCGAAGGGGAGGGCCGCCCGGATGCCGGATCCGGGCGGCCTCGCGGTCAGAGCACGTACCCGTAGATGCTGGTGTTGAAGCCTGGCACCGCAACCTGCGTGCCGGTGGTGCGGCCGGTGCCGTACATGAAGTTCGGGTCGCCCCCGAGGCACTCGTAGATCGCGCCCGGGGTGTCGCCCGGTGCCGGGGCCGGGGCCCCGGCGTCGACGCCGCGCTCGCCCGGGGAGGAGATCACCGCGTCCAGGCCGTCGCGTCCGTCCAGGTTCACGACACGGACGTCGTGGCCGAAACGGTCACCGGTTTCCGAGATGCCGTCGACGTACTCGTAGCCCTGGGAGATGTCGCTGCCGCGGGAGACCAGACCGGTCGCCGAGCCGCGGAACAGGCTGACCACGCCGGCGTCGCGGACGGTGCCGGGCGGAGCCGTCGGGGCGTCCACGACGTCCTGGCCGGGTACGCCGACCACCAGATCGCCGAAGCCGTCGCCGGTGACGTCACCGGCGGCCACCGCGGCACCGAACGTGTCGCCCGCCGCCGGGTCGCCCGGCACGTCAGCGGTGTTGCGGGTCAGGACCGAGGACGCGGTGACGAAGAAGCCGTCGTTGCTGCCTTCCAGCACCGCCACCATGCCGGCGCCGGCCGCCCCGGCGACGGTGGCCTCGGGCGTGCCGGCGAACAGCTCGTCGGCGCCGTCGCCGTTCGCGTCGGCCATCGCCAGCCCGCCGTAGCCGAGCCGCACCGGCCGCACGTCCGGTGACACCCCGCCGAAGTCGTCACCCTCGACCGAGAAGACGCCGATCACGTCGAGGCCGGTGCTGCCGCCCAGGATCAGGTTGACCATGCCGCGGCTCGGCCCGGTCCCCCGCTCGTTCTCGCCGGGGCTGGCGATCGCCAGGTCCCCGTACCCGTCGTGGTTGAAGTGGCCGATCGCCAGCTCGCTGCCGAAGCGATCGAAGTTCGTCGGATTCCGGGCATGTACGCCGCGCCCTGGTCCAGCCATCGCGCGCCGGCCGTGCTGACACCCTGCGCATTGCTCAGGAACATGACCACGCCACCGGCGCCGGTGACCGGCCCCACGCCCTCACCGGGCAGGCCGACGGCCAGGTCGGCGCGGCCGTCGCCGTTGACGTCGCCGGCAGCGAGCGCCCCGCCGAACTCGTCGCCGCCCTCGGCGGTGCCGGGCACACCGGCGCTGCTCTGGTTGAGGTGGCGGATCCCGGACACCCGCAGGCCGCCGGCCGAGCCCGGCAGGATCCACAGACCGCCGGCCGCCGTACGGTTGGACCCGTCGATCTCCGTTGGGTCGCCGACCACCAGGTCGTCGTACCCGTCATTGTCGAAGTCGCCGCCGGCGATCGCGGCACCGAGCGTGATGGCCGTGCCGCCATCGGTCTTTCCGATGTAGTCGGTGTGCCCGCCGGACGAGTAGCGCACCACTACCCCACCGCGAGCCGTGGCGGCGATGTCGTCGAGACCGTCGCCGTCGAAATCGGATGCGGTCGGCCCGGTGCCGGACCGCGGCGTCGCCTGCGCGGCGACCCGCTGGAAGGTGATGGACGCACCGTCGCGGGTGATCGTCTGGACCGGCGGGGCGGCGTACGCCGCAACCGGAGCCAGGACAGCGAGGACGGTGCCGGACGTCGCGGCCGCAGCCACGTACTTCTTGATCAAGAACTTCTCCCCGTTCAGAACCCGCTCTCGTTCCTCAAGAGGCGAATATTCACATCCAACGATGCTCGGCCGGTCCACGGTGGAGGCGGCCGCTCTTGTGGCACAAAGCCGGGAGGTAGGTGCCTATCTCCTCGACCTCATCGAGTCACCGGCGAGGTCGCTCACCATGATTGACGTCACCCCACGAATGTTCGGCGGAGGGCTGTCACACGCCGTGAGCTGGGCTTAACCCTCGGCAGCATTCCGGCTCATCCCCTCCGAGCTCGGCTCCAATTTGACCGGTCGCGCGGCGATGTCATTGGATCTTGTACGCACCGTCAGATGGGCACAACCCACAGCGAGCGTTCTCGGCGCACAGGCCGTATCGCCGCCGGTGAACAGCACCATCCACCCTCCGCCCGATCGGCGGAGATCACCCGAAGGATCGCCATGAAGTCTCTCGTCGCACGTACTCTCGGCATCGTCGCCACGGCCGGAATCGGCCTGGCGGTCAGCGCCGCGCCTGCCGCCGCGGCCCTCGGCAACACGTTCGAGCTCGCCACCGGCAGCGTCAGCGCCTACGGCACCTACGACCGCATGATGAGCATCCCGGAGCACCCGGTCGCCCCGATCCGCATCAGTGGCACCCTTGCCGTCAACTCCACCAAGTGCGGCGTCGTGCAGGTCGCCTACAACGGCCCCACGGACGGCATCGAGTGGCGCACGTTCGGCGCGCTCTGCGGTAAGGGCAAGACGAACTACACCACCACCTCGAACTTCCTCTTCGGTGGCTTCCAGCCGCAGGTGCGGCTCTGCAAGGGCACCACGGTGACCAAGGCCGAGCGGGGCACCTCCTGCGACACCTTCACCCCCGTGGCCGACTGAGCGGCTTCCCGCTGACCCCGTCACCGGGCCGCCACCGTTGTGGTGGCAGCCCGGTGACGCGGGTTTACAACGCCCAAAGGCCCACACTACTGTCGCATCTGGACGCTCGCGCGGCCGAGGAAGAGGAGGTGCGGGCAGTGCGCGGTAGGAGGACGGTCCGCTCCCGCTGCCGCAGGCACCTCGACGGCATCACCATCCCGCAGCCCTTCTCGCTGGACGTATTGTGCGCGCAGGTCGCCGTCAGCCGGCAACGTCCTCTGCATCTGCGGCCCTTGCCGCAACCCACCGATCCGGGGCTGCCCACCGGCCTCTGGCTCAACGGGGAGACAGCCGATTACGTCTTCTATGACGGCCGGACCAGCGAACTGCACAAGCGGCACATCGTTCTGCACGAGATCGGGCACATGCTCTTCGGCCACGACGACAAGGGGCTCGACGACAACGACGTGCTCTTCCGGGGCCCGCAGGATCCGCTGCGGGCGGACCTCATCCGCCGGATCCACGCCCGGCGCCGGTATTCCAGCGCCCAGGAACGGGAGGCCGAGATGATGGCGACGATGTTCCTCGAGGCGATCGGCAGCCTGCCGCCACCGTCTCCCCTGGCCGGTTTCGCCGGCAGAATCGCCGGAGCTGTCGGTTACACCGGCCGGCGCTGACGGACTCGGCCGTGCTCTCGACCCTGCAGTCCTCGGGCCTCGTCGCGCTCTGGATCGCCACGTTCCTCTATACCGCAACCGTGCAGCGTGATGCCGTCAAGCGCGCCTTGTTGTTCGCTGTTGCGCTGAAGGCTACGGAGATCACGCTGTACCGCCCGCGCGTACAAGAGCCGCTGTACGACCTCTTCAACGGGCATCTGGTCTTCGTGGGCGTGCACCTGGTCAGCGTTCTGGCCGCGGCCGCCGTAC
The DNA here is from genome assembly GCF_040689425.1 of Actinoplanes sp. NPDC051475. Taxonomy (NCBI): domain Bacteria; kingdom Bacillati; phylum Actinomycetota; class Actinomycetes; order Micromonosporales; family Micromonosporaceae; genus Actinoplanes; species Actinoplanes sp. NPDC051475. The sequence goes on along the minus strand of NZ_JBFAZZ010000017.1, from coordinate 106,575 downwards.
TGTATCTGCTCGTCACCGCCGCAGACTTCCGGCGTCTCTGGTGGATCCCGGCCGCGGGGAGCCTCGTCGCGGCGGCCACCATGATTGCGATCTACGCGACCGCGGGGCCGAGCACGCCGACGGTGTCCGTACCTCCGGAACCGCTGCCGTTGTCCTATTGGTGGGTCCTGTCGGTCTTCCATTCGCTCGCTCACCTGCTCGCGGTCGCGTGCTGCTGGCGGGTCGCGGCTTCCCGCAAGATCGACGTCTGGCCGGTCCGCTTGAGCCTGGTCCTGATGGGCCTGGCCCTCCTGCTGTCCTGCACCCCCTGGCTGCTGACGTTCGAATGGCTGTGGACGGGCGACACCGCCTGGCTCGATCCCATCGAGTACATCGACGCCGTCACCGGGTGGTGTCTGGCGTTCAGCGTGGCCCCGCTCATCGCGGTCGCCGTCCGGCGCGGCCTGACGCAACGGCGCACCGTACGGTTGCTGGCTCCGCTGTGGCGGGAGTTGACCGCCCTCGTGCCGGACCTGGTGTTCGATGCCCGGCCCACACCCGGCCGGACGCAGTACGCGCTGTACCGGCGCGTCGTCGAAATCAGGGACGCGATGATCCAGCTGCGCAACTACGTCAGCCCGCAGGCGTTGCGGTTGGCCGTCGACTACGTTGCGGAGCGCGCGGTGCCGGTCGAGCAGGTGGAGGCTGCCGTGACAGCGTGCTGGCTCGCCGCCGCAAAGGACGCCAAGGAGCGTGGCGCGGACGCTCACGCCCAGCCGGCCGACCTCGCCGGGCCGGGCGGCAGCGACGTCGGCACCGAGTCGCAGCACCTGATGCAGATCTCCGAGCTCTACTTCTCGGCGTTGGCCGACGGGTACCGGCAGCGGCTGCCCGCGGCCGAGGCATCCTGGTAAGACGAGGCCTAGTCTCCAGGAGCCGACCGGCGGTTGTCCTGCTCCTGTTCCAGGGCGGTGACGATGCCGATGAGTGCCTGCACGCCGGAAGCCGACAACCGGCTCGTGCGCAGCGCCAGGGACCGGATCTTGTGGTCGCGCAGGGCGGCCAGCAGGGGCAGCTGATCATGCAGCTCCGCGGCGGCCTCGTCGTCGGTGAAGTACGACGTCGGTATGCCGAAGACCCGCGCCAGACCCTGCAGGATCCGCAGCGACGGATTGGTCATCGAGCCGCGCCGCAGCCGGCGCACGTAGTCCGTGGACAGGCTGTAGTTGTCGCCGAGGGCGGTGACCGCCTTGGCCAGATCCTCGCTGGACAGCAGCTTGCCGCCCACAGGGACGGTGGCCAGGAGGTGGTTCAGCTTCTCTGCCAGCGTGCCTGACGCTTCTGCGCCGTCCCGGCGAAAGCCCCGGCCGGGGCCGCTGTGTTCACCCATGGCGCTCCTCATTCCGCGGCCGACTCTACCCGCCATCCAGTGACACGATCCACTGTTGACCGACGGCGGAAAGACTATAGTCTTGGGCTCCTGGTCGTCGTGCTGCCGTGGGCCGGCGCGCAAGCGGCGCATGGCGCCTTCGATCGAGGTGGTGAGGTGCACGAGAGTGTGGCAACACGGGGGCGAAGGGCGGCAGGCCCCGGCCACGCCAACCCTTCGGCACTCTCAAGCGAGCGCCCACCTCCTCGAACGGAGGTCCCCCCTCGGTTCCACCGCCAGGGAGCGACCGGGCGGCCTTCGTGAGTGCGCGCGTGATCGTAGGGTGGTGTCATGGCTGACCACTCCCTGACGTTGATGGCGGTGCACGCGCATCCCGACGATGAAGCATCGAGCAGCGGTGGCGTCCTCGCCCGCTACGCCGCCGAGGGGATCACCACCGTGCTCGTCACCTGCACCGACGGTCGCTGCGGTGACGGACCGGGCGGGGTCAAACCCGGCGACCCGGGGCACGACCCGCTGGCCGTGGCGGCGCTGCGCCGCGCGGAGCTCGAGGCCAGCTGCGCCACGCTGAAGGTCACGCACCTGGAGCTGCTCGACTATGCCGACTCCGGGATGATGGGCTGGCCCACCAACGACGCTCCGGGCGCCTTCTGGAGCACCCCCGTCGACGAGGCGGCGAAACGGCTCGCCGAGCTGATCCGACGGTACGCGCCGGACGTCATCGTCACCTACGACGAGAACGGCTTCTACGGGCACCCCGACCACATCCAGACCCACCGCATCACCATGGAGGCGGTCGCTCAGACGGGCATCCCCGCCAAGGTGTACTGGACGACCGCGCCGCACTCGGGGATGGCCGCCTTCGGCGAGGTACTGCGCGAGCTCGGAGTCGACTGGGAGGAAGCCGAGATCTCCGAGGATGCCGGCCCTCCGCAGATCGGCCTGCCCGACGACGAGATCAGCACCTGGGTCGACGCGCGGGCCTTCGGCGGGCAGAAATTCGACGCGCTGGCCGCGCACGCGAGCCAGGACGAGAACACCATGCTCCTGCGCATGGGCAAGGAGCGGTTCGCCGAGCTGATGGGCGTCGAGACCTTTCTGCGGGTGCAGGACAGGACCGGCGCACCGCTGCCGGAGGACGACCTGTTCGCCGGGCTGCGCTGACTCGGCAGCCGCCGCGGCGCGATCTGATCACAGGAGGGCGCGCCATCCGGTACGCCAGGATCGTTGATCTCGGTAGCAGCCGAAGGTCAACGCTCAGGAGTCAGATCAGAGATGTTCTCGCGCCGCATTTTCCAGCTCGCTGTCGCTGGTGCGACTATCGCCGCAAGTCTCGGCTACGCCGTCCCGGCCGAGGCGTCGGTGCGGTACGACCCGGGAACCAAGTCCGGTTTCGCCGGTGCCGCGGACGTACGGAAGGCGTTCGGATGGAGCGACGCGAGGCTGGCTGCACACGCCGCCGGGCTGGTCTTCAACCATGACTTCTGGACGGAGGACATGTACTCGGTGTCGTGCGGCAAGGGGGCTTTCCCGGTGGAGCATCAGCGGGAGTTCGGCCGGCTCGAGCTGACCGACCGCCCGGTCCGCGAGCCGCGCCGCGGCGCATCCGGCGGGTACAGCCGGCGCCCCCGACTGGTCGGCTTCCGGATCGCCGGCCCGTATGCGGGGGTCTCCGGCACGTCCGTAGCGCCGACGGTCGGCCAGCCCTGCCCGGAGCCCCGGGGCCCGCGGATCACCCGGGCCGACCTCGTTTCCACGACCACGGGCTGGTCACTCACCGTCAGCTTTGGCGGTGCCAGCAGAGTCCTTCGATCCGGCGTCTAGGTGTCGATCTTGTCGATTCCCCGGCCGGTGGGTCCGTCGGGCCGCTCGGTGAGCGTGGCGAGCACGGCCGGCGGTAGCCGGTCGACCTGCGTGGCGTGGCCCTCGTCGGCGATCGCGCGGTAGGTGAGCGACGCCGCCCGGAGCGCGGCGAGCACCGCAGCGAGTGGGTGCAGCACGAGGCGTACACCCAGGTCGGCGAGCTCCGCGTCGCTCAGGCGGCTGCCGCCGGTCGCGGTCTCGGATCGGATGACGACCATGGGTACGCCGGGAAGCTCGGCGCGCAGCCGGCCGAGGTCGTCGGCCTCCCGGACGCCCAGCGGAAGAACCGCGTCAGCGCCGGCGGTCGCGAACGCCCGGCACCGCTCGATCGTCTCCGCCGGGCCGGACCCGCCGGCCTGGGCGATCAGCATGACCTGTGGCGCCTGCTCGACGAGCGCGGTGATCCGGGCGGCCGCGAGGGTGGCGTCCGGGCCGTCGTCGAGGCGCAGCCCACCGATCCCGGCCCGCTGGTAGGCGAGCGCGGTCCACACCGCGTGGTGCGGGCTGTCGTAGCCGATGGCCGCGTCCGCCAGCAGGGGCGTACCCCCGAGCACCGGGAGCAGGACGGCCGCCCGGTCCGCGATCTGGGTGGCCGGCGTGAAGCCGAGGTCGGGTTGCCCGAGCATGGTGGCCGCGACCGCCTCCCCCGACAGGTGCACAGCCCGATGCCCGGCACGGACGGCGAGCGCGGCGCTGGCCGGGTCGTACACCCCGGGCACGTGGGTGACGTGGTCGGCGGCGAGCATCGCCCGCAGGTCAGCGGCGCTCACGGTCGGCGCTCTCGAGATTCGGCCATGTCATCGATCATGACCGGGGCGATCCACCAGCGGCCGTTCAGCCTGGATCGGCGCGTTCGGGGCTAGGGTTGGCTCGGGTCGCCGCAGACCCGCGCCGACGACGACGAGGAATGCGATGACCCGGACCGACGACGACGTCGCCCTCGACGCGGCACTGGACCCGCTGGTCCTCGCGCTGGACATCGGATCCACCGCCACCCGCGGCGGCGTGCACGACGCGTCGGGCCGGCGGGTCCACGGCCTGCAGCACAAGGTGCCGCACGCCTTCACGGTCGCGCCCGACGGCACCTCGGTCATCGCCCCCGATCAGGTGGCCGCGGAGGTCGAGCAGGTCCTCGACGCGGTGAACGGCGACCCGCGGTTGGGGACCCGCATCGCCGGCGTCGCGATGGACACCTTCGCCGCCTCGCTGATCGCGGTCGACGCGGCCGGACGCGCGCTCACCCCGTGCCTGACCTACGCCGACTCCCGCAGCGCCGACGCGGTCACCGCGCTGCGGGAGGAGCTCGACGAGCACGCGGTGCAGCAGCGCACCGGCACCCGGCTGCATACGAGCTACCACGCCCCGCGCCTGCGCTGGCTCGCGGCAGCTCAGCCGCGCGTCGTCGCTGAGGCCGCGGCATGGTGGTCCCTGGGCGAGTACATCCTGGCTCGACTGATCGGGCAGCCGCTCGCCGGGACGTCCACGGTGGCGTGGACCGGCCTGCTCGACCGTCGCACCGGGGAGCTCGACGCGGAGCTGCTCGCTGCCGCGCGCGTCGGCCCCGAGCAGCTCTCCCCGCCGCGGGACATGACGCAGCCGGCACCCTCGGCGGCCCCCGCGCGCTGGCCCGCTCTCGCCCGGGCGGTGTGGTTCCCCGTCATCACCGACGGCTTCGCCAGCAACATCGGATCCGGGGCGACCGACGCCACCGTGCTCACCGCGGCGACAGCCACCAGCGGTGCGCTGCGGGTGCTGCTCGACGGCCCTGCTGATCCCCTGCCGTTCGGGTTGTGGAACTACCGGGTCGACGCGGGACGCACGCTGCTGGGCGGGGCGATCAACGACGTCGGCCGCGCCGTCAGCTGGGCGCAGAGCACGTTGCGTCTCAGCCCGGCGCTCGCGGCCGTCCTCACCGCGCCGCCGAGCGCCGCCACGCCGCTCGTGCTGCCGTACCTCACCGGTGAACGCGCGCCCGGCTGGGTCGGCGGGGCACGCGCCGTGTTCGGCGGGGTGTCGGCGGCCACGGACGCCGACACCCTGTTCCGCGGGATCGTCGAAGGCGTGGCCATGACCTACGCGCGGGTGGCCGACGAGCTGCACCCGGCCGCCCCGCGGGTCCTGGAGGTCGCGGCGGCGGGCCGGGTCAGCAACGACCAGCCCGAATGGCTCCAGGTCCTCGCAGACGTCCTCGGCCGACCCGTTACGCACGTGACCCGGCGGCGCGCCACGCAGCGCGGCACGGCGCTGCTCGCCCTCGACGTGCTGGCACCGGACGTCCCGCGCGCGCCCCGGGCCACCGGAGCGACGTACGAGCCCCGGCCCGAGTACGTCGAGCACTACGCGGAACGGCGCGCACGGTTCGCCGGGGTGTACGACGCGCTCGTGCGCCGCTGAGAGGCCGGCACGCAGGGCTCAGCGGTTGGTGGCTTGCCATGCACCCGGGCGTACGCCGGCGTTCCGGAGGAAGAAGGCGGAGAAGTTCGAAGCGTCGGGAAAGCCGAGCCGTTGCCCGCACCGGGCCGGGCTCAGCCCGTCGTAGGCGAGTAGGCGCTTCGCCTCGAGCAGGAGGCGATCAGTCACGTATTGCTTGGCGGTGCGCCCGGTCGCCGCCTGGCAGGTACGACTGAGGGTACGAGCCGACCAGCCGAGCGCGCGGGCGTAGTGGCCCAGATCGTGGTGCACCCGGAAACCGGTTTCGACGGCGGCCTGGAAGCGGCGGAAGGTCTCGTTGCCGGAGCCGCTCGCTTCGGCAGGCGGGCTGAGGCGGAGGAGCAGAGCCGACAACAGCAGGCGTGGCAGCTCCCGGGTACGCGGATCAGCGACGGTCGCCGGGACGGACTCCAGTTGCAGGTGCGCAAGTGCTGCGGTGATCAGTCGCCAGGCGGGGCTGTCGGCCGGCCAGCATCCGGCGGCCTCGGCGTTCGCCACGAGATCCTGGGCAGCGGGTGTGACCGGGGCGGTGGGGACGAACAGGATCAGGTCTCCGGTCACGTGCGCGATGTCGGTCCACCGGTGCACGACGCCGGGCCGGATCCACACCACGGTTCGCGGGCAGAGAGCGTGCGAGGTGAAGTCGGCGGAGACCTCGCCCTGGCCGCCGCGGACGAAGGCGAGCACATGGAAGTCCGCCCGCTGGGTCGCGCCGCCGTTGACGGTGCGTAGCGCCGCGAAGGACATCGACTCCACCAGGTCCGCGCCGGGCGGGGGCTGGTAGGTCAGTTGCCGGATCACGGGAGTCATGTGTCCAGATTTCACCATGAGCGGTCCTCGCCGGGCAATGCCGGGAGCCGGGCCGGGATGGTTCGGTGGGACTGCCGAAACGCGGCGCTGAAAGTGCTCGGAGAGGACCGCCATGACGACTCGTACGTCCACCGCCCTGCCCACATTCGACCATCGGCCCGGTGCGGGACCCACGTTGGTCTTTCTCCACTATTGGGGTGGCTCCGCCCGTACCTGGGCGCCCGTGATCGAACGGTTCGAGGCGCGCAGCACGCTGGCGATCGAGGCGCGAGGCTGGGGACGGTCGCGGGACCTGGCCGGGCCGTACACGCTCGAACAGATGGCCCGTGACGTACGAGACGTCGTCAGGCATGCGGGCGTACCCGAATATGTCCTGGTCGGTCACTCGATGGGGGGCAAGGTCGCGCAGCTGGTCGGCGCCGCACGGCCCGACGGGCTCGCGGGCCTCGTCTTGGTCGCACCCGGGCCGGCAGAGCCCGCCGCTGTCGTCACACCGGAATATCAGCAGCAGCTGGCGCACGCCTACGACTCGGCCGACAGCGTGAGTGGGGTCCGCGACCACGTCCTGACCGCCGCACCGCTGAGCGACGCGATGAAGCAGTGGGTCGTGGCCGACTCCCTAGGCGGTTGCACGGCGGCGCGTGCCGAGTGGCCACTGCACGGGATCGCGCAGGACATCACCGCCGAGGCACGCCGTATCGAAGCGCCCGTGCTCGTCGTCGCCGGTGAGCACGACCGGGTGGAACCCGTCGGCGTGCTCCGCCGGAACCTGCTCCCCTGCCTGGCCCACGCCGAACTCACCGTAATCCCCGGGGCCGGGCACCTGATCCCGCTGGAAGCACCCGAGGACCTGGCGCGGGCAATTGCCTCCTTTGCGCCGTCGGCGCCATAGCCGGCGGAGAAGAACCTCTGGCGCAGGAGGTGGCGGAGGACGACCATCACGGTATGGCCGATGCGCCGCTGGAGAAGCTGAGCGCGATGCTGCCGCCCCCGCAGTGGGCGCGCAGCCCGTTCCCGCCGATCGCCGAGTACGCGTTCCTGTCGGACTGCGAGGTCACCTGCCTGGTGGCGCCGAACGGGGCGGTCGAGTGGATGTGCCTGCCCCGGCCGGACTCCCCCAGTGTGTTCACCACGATGCTGGACCGCAGCGCCGGGGCGTTCCGGCTGGGACCGTACGACGAGATGGTCCCCGCCGCTCGGCGCTACCTGCCGGGCAGCCTCATGGTGGAGACCACGTGGCAGACCCGGACCGGGTGGCTGATCGTGCGGGATGCCCTGTGCATGGGCCCGTGGCACAACGTCGATCAACGGTCGCGCACCCACCGCCGCTCCCCCACCGACTACGACGCCGAGCACTGCCTCTTGCGGACGGTGCGGTGCGTCAGCGGTTCGGTGGATCTGTCGATGACCTGCGAGCCGGTCTTCGACTACGGCCGGCGCGAGCCGTCCTGGCGGTACGAGGGCCAGGGCTACGGGGACGTCGTCGCCGAGGCGCCCGACTGCGACGTCACATTGCGACTGACCACCGACCTGCGGCCGGGCATCGAGGGCCGGGGGCTCAACGCGCGTACCCGCATGGTGGAGGGCGACACGCATTTCGTCGCGCTGTCGTGGTCCCCGCTGCCGCCGCCGCGCACCCTGGACGAGGCGCAGGAGCGGATGGGCCGCACGTCGGAGTACTGGCGGCAGTGGATCACGCTGGGCGACTTCCCGGACCATCCCTGGCGCAGCTATCTGCAACGCAGTGCGCTGACCCTCAAGGGACTGACGTACGCGCCGACCGGCGCCCTGTTGGCCGCGGCGACGATGGCGCTGCCCGAGACGCCGCACGGCGAGCGCAATTGGGACTACCGCTACGCCTGGGTGCGCGATTCGACCTTCGCCCTGTGGGGCCTCTACACGCTCGGCTTCGACCGGGAGGCGAACGACTTCTTCTACTTCATCCAGGACGCTTGCCGCGACGGCAACGACCTGCAGGTCATGTACCGCGTGGGCGGGGAGGGGGAGATCGAGGAAGAGTCGCTGCCGCACCTCTCCGGCTACGAGGGCGCGTTTCCGGTGCGGGTCGGCAACGCGGCGTACAAGCAGCGGCAGCACGACGTCTGGGGAGCCGTCCTCGACTCCGTGTACCTGCACGCGCGTTCCCGCGAACAGCTGCCCGAGTCGCTGTGGCCGGTCCTCAAACGGCAGGTCGAGCAGGCCGCCGCGCATTGGGAGGAAGCGGACCGGGGCATCTGGGAGGTCCGCGGCGAGCCGCAGCACTTCGTGTCCAGCAAGGTCATGTGCTGGGTCGCCCTGGACCGCGGTGCCCGCCTGGCGCGCCTGTACGACGAGCCGGAGTACGCCGAGAAGTGGCAGACCCTGGCCGACCAGATCCGCGCCGAGATCTGCGCCAAGGGCGTCGACGCCCGCGGGGTCTTCGTCCAGCGCTACGGCTCGTCCGCGCTCGACGCGTCGGCGCTGCTGCTCCCGCTCATGCGGTTCCTGCCCGCGGACGATCCCCGGATCCGCGCCACCGTCCTGGCGATCGCCGAGGAGCTGACCCTGGACGGGCTGGTGCTGCGCTACCGGGTCGAGGAGACCGACGACGGGCTGAGCGGCGAGGAGGGCACGTTCACCATCTGCTCGTTCTGGCTGGCCTCCGCGCTGGTCGAGATCGGCGAGGTCGAGCAGGCCCGCAAGCTGTGCGAACGACTGCTGGCCTACGCCAGCCCGCTGGAGCTGTACGCCGAGGAGATCGACACCTACAGCGGGCGGCACCTCGGCAACTTCCCGCAGGCGTTCACCCACCTGGCCCTGATCAATGCGGTCATGCACGTCATCCGCGCCGAGCAGAGCCTCGCGCCGGGTCAGTTCGCCCCGGCCAACGTCGCCGGTGCCTGACCGTCATGTCGGCCGCACGACCCACGGACTTGATGCGGGCGCTCGCCGAGGCGGCGCGCCTGGCACAGCGCGCGCCCTCGGTGTTCAACACCCAGCCCTGGCGATGGCGCGTCGGCAGCAACGCCCTGGAGCTGCTGCGCGAGCCGGATCGGACGCTCGAGGTGACCGACCCGGCCGGTCGGCAGCTTCTCCTCAGCTGTGGCGCCGCCCTGCACCACGCGCGGCTGGGGCTGACCGCGGCCGGTCGCCGGATCACCGTGACCCGGTTCCCGGACCCGGGATCGCCCGATCTGCTGGCCCGCATCGACGTACGCGGCCGGGCTGAACCGGACGAGCGGGTGCGCCGGTTGCGGGGGGCGGTTCCGCGCCGCCGCACCGACCGCCGGCCGTTCGGCGCCGCCCCGGTGCCGGAGGCCGCCCTCCGCCGTCTGCGCGAGGCGGCGGAGGGCGAGGAGACCGATCTTCATCTGCTGCACAGCGAGCAGATCCCGACGCTGGCGGCGGCAGCCACGAAGGCCGCGGCGGCCGAGCGGGCCGACCCGGCGTACCGCCGCGCACTCGACGAATGGACGCACCGGCCGACGGGCAGCGGCGACGGAGTGCCGGCGGACACCGCCGTCCCGGCCGGTCCGCGCACGGTGCCGGTCCGCGACTTCGCCCCCGACGGCACCGCGGGCCTGGCGACCGGTCCGGGCGACGACAACGGTACGGCGTACGCCATCCTGCACGGACCAGGCGACACCGCGGTGGAGTGGCTACGCGCCGGCGAGGCGCTCTCCGCGGTGCTGCTGACCGCTGTCGTCGAAGGACTCGGCGCCGCGCCGATGAGCGATGTGCTGGAAGTCGAAGAGTCCCGGCTGATGGTGCAGGGCCTGCTGCGGACCGGCCGGCCGTACCTGGCGCTGCGGATCGGAGTCCCGGTCGCGGCCGAGGCGCCACCGCCCACGCCGCGGCGCCGGCCGGACACGGTCATCGGCTTCCCACCGGCGCCCGGCTGACCAGTGTCTGATCGGAAGATGGGAGTGTGCCCATGGAACGTCACGTTCGCCGCGCCCTCGCTGCGGCCGTCGTGGTCGGCACTGTCATCGGTCTGGCGGCGTACGGGCCGGCAGCCTCCGCCTCCGTACCCGTCACGGGGTTGTCGGAGACCGACCGGCTCGGTGACCGCAGGTTCGTGGTCACCGGGGACCGGCTGTACGAAGTGGGCGCCGAGGACGCCACCTACCCCGCCACCGGGTGGCACATCCGCGGCGAGATGGGCGGCTTCTGGACGCCGCCGATCAAGCTGCTGGACGGTGTCTGGTTCGGCGCGAACGGGACGTGGCTGAAAGCCCGGCGGTTCACCGAGGGCACCGGGTACACGACCATGGACCTGGCCGGGCCGGGTGGCCTGACCGTCCAGCGCGTCGACGTCGTGCCGGACGGCGGGCGCGCCGCGCTCATCGGGCTCCGGTTCCCGGCCGGTGCCGGCACCGTGCACCTGACCGTGGACGCGCACTCCGAACTGCTGCCCGCGTACCCGTGGGGTTGGACCTCTCCGGGCCAGGCCGCGGTCAATCTGCCCGATACCGGATCCTTCGACGGCCGCAGTCTGATCTTCCGTGACCAGGGCACGCCGCCGGTCGCGAACGCCCGGTCGCACGACTGGGCCGCGCTGGTGGGCAGCGACCTGACCCCGGCTGGGCACGCGCTCGGCGCCGGCATGCGCGGCCCGCAGGGCGATGTCATCTGCGGCGACCCGACGCCCGCGGTCTGCGACGACGGACCTTACGGCAGGGGTACGGGCGGCCGGCTCGCCTACGACGTCGCGGTCGGCGGCTCGGCCCGTACCGTCTGGTTCGCGGTCGCGGGCTCCGACCAGGGCCTCGCGCCCGCCCAGGCGGAACTGGCGCGGGCGCTGCACGACCCGGCGGACGCGCTGGCCGCGAAGACGGCCGCCCGGGTCGCGGTGGCCCGGCACAGCCGCGTGGATCTGCCCGGCGACCGGCTCCTGCAGCAGAGCGTGGAGTGGTCCAAGCAGAACCTCGCCGACTCCGTCCAGGAATCGCGGGACCTGCACGTGTTCGCCAGCAACCAGGGCACCGAGTACCCGCTGCCGGCGGGCGTGGTGGACCGGGCCCGCTGGATCGGTGCCGGCTGGCCGGACTACCCGTGGATCTTCGCCACCGACGGCGAGTACACCGCGTTCGCCGCGGTGGCCGCGGGACAGTTCGCGGCCGTCAAGGACCACCTGCGGACGCTCCGCGACCTCAGCGAGATCGCCAACGACCACTCCGGCAAGGTGGTGCACGAGGTGACCCCGGACGGCCAGGTCTACTACGGCATCAACGCCGACGTCGGCAACACCGACGAGACGGTGAAGTTCCCGAGCGCGGTCGCGCTGGCCTGGCGGTGGACCGGGGACAACGCGTTCCGCGACGACCTGTACGACTTCGCGGTGCGGGCCATGCGATACGCGATCGGCCTGGACGCCGATGCGGACGGCTGGCCGGAGGGCAGCGGCAACGTGGAGCGCCCCGGCATGGGCGACGAGAAGCTGGACGTGGCCGTCTACACCATCCGCGGACTGCTCGACCTGGCCGACATGGCGCGGGCCAAGGGCGACCACGCCACCGCGGCGTGGGCCGAGACCCAGGCCGCCCGGCGGGCCCGGAAGTTCGAGCCGGCCTGGTGGTACGGCGGCGACGCCCGCTCGTACGCCGACTCGCTCGCCGACCCGGGCAACGTGAAGGTGTACCAGCGCTACTGGATCGGCGCGACGCCCATGGAGGCGGAACTACCGGCCGGGCCGCTCGCCTCGGCCGGCCACGCCACCACCGGCTTGAACCAGCGGGAGCGGGACTGCTTCAGCGGCGAGTTCGGCTTCTTCCACACCGGCACCGGACCCACCAGCGACCCCGTCGGCAACCCGGGGCCGGCGTGCGACAGCGTGGTCTCCGCCGTACCGTCCGAGCGGGACATCATCTCGCTCGGCAACTCCATCATGGCGGTGGCCGAGGGCAACTACGGCCGGATGGCGCAGCAACAGCGCTACACGACCGCGAACGCGCGCAGCCACCTCGACCCGAGCGTCTGGGAGATGCCCGGAGCGATGCCGGAGATCCTGCCTTCACCGGACTTCGGATCGAACATGGGCAAGGACTTCCTGAGCCGGTCCAGCGTGATGCAGGCGTGGGGCGCGTACGGCGTGCTCTGGCCGGTGATCCACCAGCAGCTCGGCGTGGCACCCGACCTGGGCAACGGGCGGCTGTCCGTGGTGCCGCTGATCCCGCCGGGCCGGCGGATCGCGGGTTCGGACATCCTGGTCGGCGCCGGCCACCTCGACGTACGCGCGACGAGCCGCGGCAACGTCCTGTCGGTGACCGTCGACGCGGCGGTGCACGCGCGGCTGGCGCCCGGCGCCGTACTGCCGGACGGCGCCGATGTCGCGTCGGTCACCGTGGACGGGCACCGGGCCGTAGCGCGGCGGGTGCCCACCGCGCGCGGCGACGAGCTGATCACCACGACCGGCCCCGGCCGGCACACGCTCGTGGTGACCCTGAAGTGAGGGCACCCGCACGGCGGGAGTCTCCGGTTCATGAATTCGGCGGTGCGGGCAGCAGCGGCCGAAGAGTCCACACGACCCCTCAGAGGGTGCAGGCTCGATCCCACCCGGCGGCGGGCAGCTCCGGTACGGACCAGAGCGGATCCGGCCGAAAGTCACACCAGGCGCCGTCGAAGGGGTAGGCGCCGGCCTCGATCGCGGCCACGACCCGATCGCCCTCCGCCCTGATGGCCCTCGCCTGCTCAGCGTCCCAATAGGCCGGGTGACCCACCCTTTCCAGGTACTCGTGCTCGTCCTTCCACCGCCACCGGCGGTCTGGCGGCACCACCAGGTCAAGGGCGTGGTCGAACGTGTCGACGCCCCCCGCGGCGCCGTCGTCCCAGCGGGATGGCGGCGCTTCGAGGTTCACGTACCACCGGTTCAGCGTGAAGTCGGGGTTGAACATCCACCACACGGAGTGCGCCTGCCCCGGACGGAACAAATGGAGAACGTGCAGACCCGTCCACGTCATCGGCGTAAGGCGCCACTGCACCTCGTACCGCTGGTGGAACGGGATCTCCCGCCGGTCGCGGCCGTCCACCGTCCGCCGGAACAGGTAATGGGTGCCGATCGGGCGCCACGTCAGGAGCCCTCGCTCGTCGTCGGAGACCACCTTCTGAGGGATGACGAGCACAAGATCCCCGCCGCCTCGATAGTCTCGGTAGAGCACGTCGCGGCCGGGGGAAAAGGTCATCTCCGGGCCCCTTTGGGCTGCTCGCGCAGGGCCTTCCACAGCGTGCGGTAGAAATCCGCATACGTACGTTCCACGTGTACCGCCAACCTCCGGGTCTCCTCGTGCCGTGACGGCAACCGATTGATGGGCACGCTCATCGCAGCGTGGTGCTCGATGTGCAGGTTGTTTCCGTTGGTGTACCACGTGCTCAGCCGGCCACCCCGAATCGACCGCGTGTTGCGCAGCACGTCGGCGCTGTCCGTGTCACACAGGATGTGCTCGGGGAGCTCCACTAGGAAGTGCATCGGAACCGCGAGCAGCAGAGGTAGGAGCCACAACCGGACCACGTACTCCCCTCGACCGGCGGCACAGAGGCCGGCCGCCGACAGCACCACGAAGCCGAGGATGAGGTGCTCGGACGCCACCCGCCGGCGCATCGCCGGACTGATGTCCCCGAACTCGTAGTGCCAGCGGCCGAAGGCGGAACGGACCACGTCACGGAGCACGATCAGCAGCCGCGAGTAGTCGAACAGCCCGCGCAGCAGCAGCCCGAGGGTCAGCTGCTTTCGGGCGTCGAATCCGAAGAACTCCGTGTCATCCGCCGTGCCCAGGTAGCGATGGTGCTGTAGGTGCCGTACTCGGTAATGGCTGTAGACCACGAAGAGGGGCAACCCGAGCGGAACGCCGACCACCCGGTGCGGCCAGGCCCTCCGGAAGGCCGAGTGGTGCAGCGCTTGATGCTGCAGCTCCACGGCGTGGGTGTACATCAGCGCCAGCAGCACGACACCGGTCAGGAGCGCCATCGGCGACGGCCGCAGCGCGAGCATGACGCCGAGCCCCGTGAGCACGGCGAGCGTCGCAAGCTTGGCAATGAAGATCCGCTCGTCGGCGGCGCCGGTGCGGGTCCGTGTGAACAGCAGGGTCGAGGGCTCCCCCGTGGCACCGGTCATGAATCCGCAGGCAGCCGCGCCGGCCCGCCGATCTCGACGAACACCTCGTACGCGCCGGCAGGGACGAAGGTCGACCACTTGTCGCCGCCGAGAATCCTGTGCTTCGCGTCCGTGGTGTGCAGCACGAACCCCGACTGGACGTTGGCGATCGGGCGCCCGAGGATCGTCTCCAGTTCCCGGATCTTCATCCGTTCGAAGGGATCAGTGAGGTCGCCGGTGACGATATCCACGTCCGCTGCGGGATAACGCTCGGAAATCACCGCCGGGTGCAACTCGGGGATCGGACAGAGGTCGATCCGCACCCGCTCCTGCAGCCCTGCCTCTTCGAGACCACCCCGCAGGATGCGCCGGCGCTCGTCAGCGGTGAAGGGATTACGCCGGGGGCCGCACTTGCGGACGATCTCGTCGTAGAACTCCCGGCTCACCACGTCGACGCCCGGCTTGTACGGGCGGATCTCCTCCACGTCGAGCATGCCCAGTACGAGGGTGTCCCAGCGCTCCAGGATCGTCCGCCAGTACGCCAGGTGCCCATGCGTGATGATGGGGAATCGTCCGAACGTCAGCGCCGTGGCGCGCCGCTGCGGGACGGCCTCAGCCATGGTGGCCTCCTCCGGTACCCGCGTCCTGCGCGTCCAGATAGGCGGCGACGGCCGCACGGTTCTCCGGCAGGCCGATGTTCGCGTAGAGCATGCCTGGCCGAGCGTCCACAGTCATGTTCGGGTAGTCGAGCTTCTCCCAGCCCTCGATGTCGAACGCGCCGCCGTACAGCCAGTCGAGATCGTCGGGGTCGTACATGATGTGCAACGGGACCTCCGACCGCTGATGGGTGAAGCTGGAGGAGGCGAGCCAGCTGGAGACGTAGACGTCGAGCCGCACCTTGAACGGCTCGATCGAGCTCTCCGACAGGGCGTCGCTGTCTTTGACGTCGTCGAAGACCATGGAGATCGTGTCGTCCAGCGGCTCCCCCTCCGGGACGGCGTTCACCCGGGGATCCTCCTCGAGACCGACGAAGCCGCGGATCTCCTGGAGACGGATCTTCGTCATCTCGTGCCGGGTCAGGTCCGGGGTACGCGGCGACGTATTGATCAGTACGACGCTGCGTACCTCGATGTCGTACTCGGCGGCGTACCGGGTCGCCTCCAGCACCGACAGGCCGCCCATACAGTGGCCCATGAAATGGACCGGACCGCGGATACCGGCCTCGGACAGCGAGGAGAGCAGGTGCCGGCTGGTCTCAGCGGATGTGTCGAACGGCCGCTGCTCGCCGTGAATTCCCCTGGTAAGTACGGAAACGACCGGGCGCCCGAGCTCGGGAACGGCGAGTTTCGAGACGTACGCCGGGCCGCCGCCGAGGCCTGGACCGAGAATCAGCGGTATGCCGTCTCCCTTCTGCAGCGTGAAGGCATAGCGTCGATGGCTGCCGCCCGCGCGGACCAGCTCAGCCAAGCCGGCAACGGTGGGCTGATTGAAGATGGCGTCGATGGAGAGGTCGGGCCCGAATTCCTCGCGCAGCAGCTCCATCAGCTTGAGAGCTTCCAGCGAGGAGTTGCCCGCGTCGAAGAAATCATCGTGGATGGAGTCCAGGGGGACTCCGGTCACCTGGCTCCATTTCGAGGCGATGAGCGCCTCGACGGGATCACGCGGTGCGTTCGCGGTCACTAGAGTGTCCTTTTCGCCTTGATACAGGGAATTTCACTGACCAACCGACACGAGGGTGCCGAGCCGCTCGCCCGATACGGCCCGGATGATCGTGTCTGGGGTCTCCGCCCCGAAGACGAGAATCGGCAGCCCGTTGTCGCGGCAGAGACTGAGCGCGCCCGTCTCCATCACGCGCAGACCCAACCGCAGCGCATCGTCGAACGTCACCGTCGTCAGCTTGCGAGCAGAGGGATCGTGCCGGGGGTCCGCCGTATAGACCCCGTCCACGCCGTTCTTGCGCATCAGGACGATCTCCGCACCGATCTCGAGCGCTCGCTGGGCGGCCACGATGTCGCTGGAGAAGTACGGGATACCGGCGCCGGCCCCGAAGATCACAACGCGCCCCTTCTCGAGGTGCCGGACGGCGCGTCGCGGGATGTAGGGCTCGGCGACCTGTGCCATGTGGATGGCGGTCTGCACCCGGGTGTCGATGCCCTCGTGCTCCAGAAAGTCCTGGAGCGCGAGGCAGTTCATCACCGTCGCCAGCATGCCCATGTAGTCGGCACGCGTGCGGTCCATACCCCTGTCCTGCAAGTCCGGTCCGCGGAAGAAGTTCCCGCCGCCGATCACCACAGCGACCTGCGCGCCGCCCCGGACGGCGACGGCGATCTGTGCCGCCGTCGCCTGCACGACGTCCGGGTCCACGCCGACGGTGCCACCGCCGAACGCTTCACCGGAGAGCTTGAGCAGCACCCGCCGGTACGGCTTGCCGGCTGGCCTCGGCATTTCGCTCCCGGCGACCTTCGTCGCGGGGTTGAGAGTCTGAGTCACGGTGCCTCCTGGCTGTTTCCGTGTGCGGAAGGAGCGGCGCGCGGATATCGTCGACCGACGGGTTCAAACGGCGGTCGTGGTGCCCGTCAGATCGGCGGCGAAGGCGGCGAGCTTCTCGGCAGCCTGGCTCTGCAACCTCTTGCTCTCCGGCGTGAACAGGTGGGCCTCCCAGTCGGCGCGATCGGGCACACCGGCGAGAGTGGATGCCAACGTCCGCAGATAGTGGGGGCCCAACGGCCGGGTCACGGGGAAGTACCGGCGCGTGGAGAGAGAGGATCCGGCCAGGATGTAGCCCTCTACGTCACCCGCAAGCTCGGCGAGTTCTGCGAGCGACGTGAAATCGGCGTACTGGCTGAGCTCCACGCTGCCGGGCAGATCGGTCGCGAGCGGCATCATGTGCAGGTGCGAGTGGTGACAGATCCGCTCGTCGGGGTTGCGCCGCAGGCACTGCCCGGTCCGGCCGTGCTCGTAGATGACCGTTGGGCCGTAGATGCGCTGGTAGGCCTCGATGAGGTTGTCGAGGAGGCGGTCGGCGTCGCGGGCCACCTCGGCAGGGACGTCCGCCATCGACGGGTAGTGCAGGCGCGGACAGACGATGACGTGGCCCTCGACGATCGGCGCGTCGTCCAAGGAGATGAAGACGTGCTCCGTCTCCACCACGATGTGGTCGGTGCGCACGCAGAACAGGCAGCCGTCCATGATCTCTGTCATTGCGGAAAATCACCTCGAGTGAGAAAGAAGGGACGTTGACGAGAAAGGCTCAGATCCGGTCCCTGTAGGCCCGGACAATGTGTCGCTGCAGGTCGTCGCGGAGCGGTCGAATGCCGGCTTCACGTCCGGACTCGGCCACCTGCACCGCGCCGGCCAGCATCAGGCCGCGCGTGATCTGGAAGTCGGAAGCCGGGATCGGTTCGACCGCGCCGTAGAAGTTGATGGGGAACCCGCCGGCCACCAGGGTCACGTCGGCACCGGTCGGCAACGGATAGTGCCGCTGCCAAGGCCGGCGGTCCGGCCCGGTACGCGCCTCCCAGACTGCGTACTCGATGTCGGAAGAACCACCGTTGACGAGCAGCGCTCCCGGGGCGAGCCGGGGGGCCGTCTCCAACGAGAACAGTGGAGTGCCCGTACACCCGATGACGATGTCCTGGTTCTCGACCGCCTCGGCGAACGGCGCGACCACGAGTTCCGCTTCGCGCGCCCGGTCCTGGCGTGCCGGCTCCGATTCGACGATCGTGACCCGGTGTCCGGCGCGCGTCAGCCGGTCGGTCAGCGCGGCGCCGACGACGCCGTATCCGACGAGCGCGACATCCCAGCCGTCCAGCCGGCGGCCGAGGTCGGCAACGGCTCGCATCAGCCCCTCGTGCATCGAGCGGGCTATGAGCGGCGCCTCCTCGTGGGACTTCGCCCACGAGCGTGCCACGTCGATCACCGGGAAGGTGAGGTGCCGCATCCCGGCGCCGCGTACACCCCTCGCGGTCTGCTCAACCACGCGAACCTGCGGCCACCGATGCGGCGCCGCGGCGATCGCCCGGCGGGCCACGCCTCCTTCGTCCAGGACCAGCAGCGGACGTCCGGCCAGTGTGTCAAGGGCAGCGGCAACGCGGCCCGCCAACTCGGCCTCGTAGGACACCTGCGGTTGCGCCATCGCGATCGGGTCGTCCGCCCGGACCCCACGTCCGCTCAGCGCCTCCAGCACTGCGGGATTGGTCGAATACGACTTGCCCAGCACGGTGATGTCGTCAGGGCACGCCCCACCGCGCACCACCGCGTCCACGAGGCCCAGCAGGGAGCGCTGCACATGCTGGACCGCGACGACCTGCCAACCGTGGAACGGCCGCCGCTCGGCGAGTCCGGCCCAATCGGAGAACGCGTCGAGAACCCGCGACTCTGCCGGCGTCAGCTCCACCGTCGCCGCGATCACGACAGGGCCCGCCGCGCGGCTTCCGTCACTGATGGCGCCTCGGCGAGCAGGCCGTCCAGAACCCTCCAGTGATCGTCGAGGCCGCGGGGCGCGTACCGCACCCGGGCATCATCTGTATCCAGCAGGATGGTGTGAACGTTCAGCCCGGCGAGGCGCTCGACATCGGCGACGACCTGATCCAGCCGGCCCTCTCCGGGGCGGCGCTGATCAGGGTCGATTTCGGCGTCGGTGAGAAAAACCTTGAGTTTCGCGCAGACCTCGGGCACCGGCCCGCCGTAACGCTCCGCGGCCTTCTCGAGCTCGGGTAGGGCTGTGTGTTCGAACCAATCGAGATTCCAGATCGCCGGATGCCAAGCGGCCCGCCACTGCACGCAACGGCGTACCGCGGCACGATGGTTGGCACCGATCCACAGAGGGATGGGCCGTTCCGGACGCGGCGCCGTGGACACCCCGCGGTAGGTGAAGTACGGGCCCTCGTAGTCGGTGAAGTCCTCCCTCGCCTGCCAGAGCTGATGCATTGCACCCAGCGCGTCATCCATGAGCGGACCACGCCGAGCGAAGTCCAGGCCGAGCGCCGCGTACTCCTGCTCCGACCAGCCCGGCGCGAGGCCGAGGATGAACCGACCGCCACTGAACGCATCGAGATTCACGGCCATGCGCGCGACCACCAGCGGATGCCGGTGCGGCAGGACGATAGCGGAGGTCGCCACGTCGATACGGCGGGTCTCGGCCGCGACGAACGACAGAGTGGTGAAGGGTTCGTAAAACGGCGCGACGTACTTGTCATGCACGTCCGTGGTGGTCGGAATGTGATCGGAGAGCGCCACCAGATCGAAACCGCTCTTCTCCGCACGGGCGGCCCATTGCCGGATCCAGTCGGTGCTGACGTCCGGCCCGAAGTTCGGGACCGCCACCCCGAATCGGGTCACGACCGGTCCGCGGCAGCGGCGACGCGCTCGTTCAGCATGCTCAGGGCCTCGTCGATGGCGAACGTGGTGAGAGCATCGTGGGGCACCGCGGGCGACTTGAGGCAGGACGCCGCGGCGATGGGGAAGCCCGCCTCGCCCAGCCGGCGCCAGGCCGCCGCGACCCGGATCAAGTCGATGATCACGCCGGCCGCATTGCTGGAGTCCTGCACCTTGAGCTTGAGGTCGAGCGAGACCGGCGTCCCGGCCCAACCCAGTCCCTCGATGTTGATCACCGCGACCTTATTGTCCTTGAGGTGGGAGATGTACCCGGCGGACGGGATGATCTCGACCGCATCGAGGGCGATCCCCTTCTGGGCGAGTGCATTCAGCTTCGACTTCTGCTTGCTCGCACCGTTCTCCCGTAGGTTGCGGAAGTCTTCGTTGCCACCGAAGTTGAGCTGATAGGAGCTACTCATGGTGACGCCGCGCTCGGCGAAGAGGCTGAGCAACGACCGGTGCACCATCGAGGAACCCATGTGGCTGGCGAGGTCGTCACCGACCATCGGGACATTCGCCTTCTCGTACGCGGCGAGGATTTCGGGGTTGCGGGCGACCACCTCAGGGGTGCAGTTGACGAAGGCCACCCCGGCCCCGAGCGCGGCCTGAGCGTATTGCTCGGCTTCCCATTGGAGGCCGGTCGGTAGGGAGTAGAGCAGGACCTCGGCATCGCTGTCCACGAGGGCCTTGGTCACGTCCTCGACGGTGACCTCCCCGCCGTTGACCAGGCCGAGCTGGACGATGGCACCCTGCTGGGGCAGCTCGACATCGAGCCGTGGATAGTTGTTCGGCTCCGCGAGCACCGCGTCGGTCAGGTCTTGACCGATCTTGCGCGGGTCGGCGTCGAACGCGCAGACGAAGTCGATGTCGCCGACGCCGACGCCGCCGATGGCGTTCTGGCGTACTCCGGGCAGCTCCGTCTCGCCGCGGGCCTGCAGGCCGCGATACCAATAGGCGCCCTGTAGCAGACCCGAGATGTTGTTGCCGACACCGGCGACGGCCAGCCTCAATGCACGTGCCATGAGATCACCTTCAAGATAGATGGACGGAGGTTGTCGTTGCGTTCGGAAGGGGCGACGCTCCCGCCGAACCGGATCAGTTCAGGCCGGCGCCCTCGGCGATCTCGGCCACCGCCGCCACCGCGGCGTCCACCTCGTCGGTGCCGGTCTCATGCGACATTCCGAACCGCACAGCGCCGGAGGGGAAGGTCCCCACGGTGCGGTGTGCCTGTGGTGAGCAGTGCAGCCCGCCTCGCACCAGAATTCCCGCGCGCTCCTCCAGCAGCTCCGCGACGGTGCCGGGAAGGCGCGAGCGCATCGTGATCGAGACAACTGGGACCGGCCGCTCCGGCGAGGGCTGCTCGATCACAGTCACGCCGGGCAGGGCCGACAGTCCCTCGACCAGTCGGCGGCGGAGAGTCTCCTCGTGGGCGGCGAGTTCCGGGATACCTCGGGCCATCAAGTGGCGTACCCCCGCCGCAAGGCCCGCGATTCCGGCGCCGTTCGGGGTGCCGCTCTCCAGGGCGAAGGGCAGCCACCGCGGCTGCTCCAGCTGCTCCGAACGGCCGCCCGTACCGCCCTGGAACAGGGGGCGCACCTCGACGCCGGGACTGACGACGAGCACCCCGGTCCCTTGCGGACCGAGCAAGCCCTTGTGTCCCGAGCACGCGATGAGGTCGGCGTCCGCGATGGAGAGCGGAACGTGCCCAGCCGTCTGCGCGGCGTCGACGACAAGCAGTGCGCCGTGCTCAAGGGTGAGTCGGCGGACCTCGGCGAGCGGCAACACCGCACCGGTCACGTTACTTCCATGGGAGACGACGACCGCGCGGACCGCCCCGCTCCTCAGGTCTTGCTCGAGTCGGTCCAGATCCACGGGGCAGTCGGCGGACGGCGGCAATGCCTCCCACTTCACCCCGACGGCGCCGAGGGCGTGTAGTGGCCGCACTACGGAGTTGTGTTCGAAAGACGAGCACAGCACCCGGTCGCCAGGCCGCAGGACACCCTGCAGCGCGATGTTGAGCGCCATGGTGGCGTTCATTGTGAAGATGACCTGAGCCGGGTCGGCCACGGCGAAGAGCTTCGCTACGTCGGCGCGAGCCGACCAGACAACGTCGTCGGCGAAGCGGGCGAGCCGATGGCCGGAACGCCCCGGATTACCGGCCCCGGCAAGGTAATCCATTATCGCCTCGGCCACACCCGGAGGTTTGGGAAACGATGTCGCCGCCTGATCGAGATAGATCACGACATACCCTTCTTCAGGGAAGCGGAAATCGCTGCCGGGCGATGCCCGGCGCGCACGGCAAAGCGCGCAAGGATGACCCCTGATCATCAATGCACAAGAAACGCGCAGCATCTATGAGGCCGTCCGCACACATTAAAGAATGTTACGGGCGGAAACCACGTCAATAGGAGATCAATTGGTGACCGGCTGTATAGCAGTCGTCACAGCGGTGTAAACACGCCGAAGCCGGTGCGACACGACCGAGGAGCCCAATCACCATGGGTGCTACGGCACCACCTGGGCAGCTTGCCGCCTACGACAGAACAGCCGTCACGAACTCCACCTGTTACCGAACATCGCCGAAGCCCTCCCGAACCGACAGGGGCCCCCGTGGCCTCTGATCGCGGATGATCATAGGAAGCGACATTCAATCATGTCAAGATCGTTTAACGGGAAGCTTCGGCCAGAGGCCACAGTGCACCACCAGCGTAGCGAGAACACCTCGTGAACGTTCGGGAGCAATCCATATTGGACGAATGTCATGCCGCCGAACATGGAGTTGGACAATCTGGCGTTTTCGGACTGCCGCTTTCCGCTCAGCGAGCCAACCCGGCTCGGGATGTGACAAATCGCCCTTTCGAACTTCGCGGGCTTGACCAGGCTCGCCGGATCTGAGTAGCTTCCACCGCTAGTTGATCGGGAATCATTGCCCGCCGACGTGGCACTATTCCGCGGATCGGCGCGGGTCAGGGCGACGGCAGTTCGTCGCCCCTCCTTGCGTACGCGGCCGTTGTGCGTCGCGCGAACAGGTATACGGGGGCTCCTTGAAATCGGTTGGTGTCGCACTCATCGGCGTGGGTAACTGCGCGGCCAGCGTTGTGCAAGCGTGGGCGAAACACAAGGACGACTCGGTCTACCCCGGTGGCATTCCTGCCCTGGCGAACTTGGGACCGTTGCGAGACCTACGGTTCACCGCCGCCTTCGACGTCGACGCTCGCAAGATCGGCGCAGATCTGTCGGCGGCACTGTGGATGCCGCCCAACAATGCGCCCGCATTCGCGGATGTACCGCCGCTCGGCGTCGCCGTCCACGCCGGCCTCGCCTGTGACGGCCTCGGCCCACGCAGCTCCTCGTTCATCGACGACATTGCCACCGCCGAGCCCGACGCCGTAGTGCGGGAGCTCCGTCGCACCGGTACCGACGTAGTCGTCAGCCTGCTGCCGGCAGGAGCCGACGAAGCGACCGCCGGGTACGCCGCGGCTGCACTCCGCAGTGGCTGCGCCTTCGTCAACTGTTCGTCCACCGTGCTCGCCCGCGACGAGAAGTGGCGCGATGCGTTCTCCGAGTCCGGCCTGCCGCTGATCGGAGACGACCTGAAGGCGCAACTCGGCGCCACGATCGTGCACCAGACGCTGGTCCGGCTGCTCAGCGAGCAGGGCGTAACCCTCGACCGCACCTACCAAATCAACGCTGGTGGAAACATGAACTTCGTCAACCTGGGCGACCCCGCCCGCTCGCGGGCGAAGTCGGCAACGAAGGTGCACGCGGTCACCTCGGAGGCCAACCGCGGCGCCGGGCTCGCGTCCGAAGACTGCTACGCGGGCATGGCCGACTTCATCCCCTCCCTGCGCGACCGTAAGGTCGCCTACATCCGGCTCGAGGGACGCACCCTCGGCGACCAGCCTGTCGACATCGAGCTGCGAATGGACGTTCCGGACTCCGTCAACGGGGCGGGGGCGGCCCTCGACGCAACTCGGCTGGCCGCTCTTGCGCTGCGCAGCAAGTCCCCTCAGGTCACCGAGGCGGTCAACGCCTTGCAGATGAAGGAATCTCCCGTTTCCCTCCCCGCCGGCGAGGCCCTGGAAACGATCCTGTCCGCGCACGGTTCCCTGACCGCGGCCGACCGGGAAGTCACACGATGAGCGGCGGGTGGGCCGCCAGCCTGGCCCCGCTACGCGACCGCCGTTACCGGCTCGTCTTCTCCGCAAACTCACTGTCCACGCTGGGCGACCAAATCGTCCCGGTTGCACTGGCGTTCGCCGTCCTGCACGCCACCGGATCACCCGCGGCGCTGGGCTTCGTGCTGCTGGCACGCACAGTTCCCCAGGCAGTCTTCTTGCTCACCGGCGGGGTGTGGGCCGACCGACTCCCTCGGCAACGCCTGATGATCTCCTCCGACCTCGTCCGCTTCTTCAGCCAAGGCGTCTTCGCCGCCCTGCTGCTGAGTGGCCGCAACGAGCTCTGGTGGATGCTCCTGCTCCAGGCAGTGCACGGGACGGCGGGCGCCTTCGCCCGTCCCGCGTCGGGAGGTCTCATCGCCCAGCTGCTGGAGCCCACGCTACGGCAACGCGGCGCCGCCCTCATGTACACCGTCACCTCGTCGGCCACCATTGTCGGACCCGCCGCCGCGGGTCTCCTGCTGGCGATCAGCAGCCCTGGTCTCGCATTGGCCATCGACGCCGCGACGTTCTTGGTCAGCGCCCTGCTCCTGGCCGGGGTCAAGCTGCCTCCGCGGCAAGGAACCAGCGAACGGAAGCACTTTGCGGCGGATCTGCTCGAAGGCTGGCATGAGGTACGCAGCCACTCCTGGCTGTGGAGCTGGATCCTCAACTTCGCGGTCTTCCAATTCGCGATCCTCTCAGCGTTCTGGGTACTCGGTCCCGTGGTGTCCCAGCGGTCGTTGGGCGGCGACACCGGCTGGGCGGTGATCTCCGTCGGCACAGGCGTCGGCGGCCTGATCGGTAGCGTCATTGCGGTGCGTTGGCTACCCCGGCGGCCACTAGTGGCCATGGCCGGCGCACTCATCCTGGCGCCGATCACGCTGCTCGGCCTTGCCGTGCCACTGTCGCTGGCGACGATGACCGCACTTGCGGTGCTCATCGGGATCGCGATGTCGTTCGGCGACGCGGTGTGGGAGGGCGTGCTGTCCAACCGAGTCCCGGAGCATCTGCTCTCTCGGGTCGTTTCCTACGACTGGATGGGTTCGATCGTCCTGCGTCCGATCGGCCTGGCGATCGTCGGGCCCATCGCCGCCCATGCCGGGTCTCGGACCACCCTCGTAGGCGCTGCGGTGCTGTACTTCGCCGCTACAGCTGTAGCGGTCGCCATGCCTACCACTTGGCGCATCCTCTCGCCCGGGAGCGGCGCCAAGGAGATGGAGCCGGCATGACGCTCTCGAAGGCCCTCCCCGTGCCGATAAGGCAGCCCGACGCACCGACCATGACGATCGCGATCGGACCAGGCGGGGCTGGTGCGGCCGCGTGGAAGCCGGTCGCCGTGGCACTCGGACCCGTGACAGAGCTCTACGCCGTCCGTCTGCCGGGCAGGGAGAACAGATTTCGAGACCCGCTGTTGCGGTCGGTGGCCGAGCAGTCCGCCCACATCGTCGACCACCTCACCGAACTCCTGGCGCGCGATCCGCGGCCGTACCGGCTGGTCGGAGTCTGCTCCGGTGCGATCGTCGCGTTCGAGGCGGCGCTCATGCTGCAGCGCACCGACCGACCGCCCGCGGCGCTGGTGGCGATCTGCCAGGAGGCACCCTGGGAGCTGGGCACAGAGCCGTCCACGTACGACCTGGAACCCGAGCAGTTCCGCAACTGGGTACTCCGCGAGACCTGGGTCGGCTCCACAGCCGCCGCAAACCCCGCCGCGCTGGATCTCTTCGAGCCGACGCTGCGGGCCGATTGTGAAGCGGCGGATACCTACCGCTACAACGCCGAAGGCGGCGCGCTCACGATTCCGCTGGTCACGATCACCACGGATCGGGACCCACTGGTACCGCCCGGCGCTGCGAAGGCCTGGGCCAAGGGCGCGAACGGGGGACACCTCGCGTTGACCGTGCCCGGGGATCACCATCTGCTGATGTCGGACCCCGCGGCTCTGGCCGGAGCGCTGCGCGAAGTTATCGTTTGCGAAGGAGACTCGAGCATGGACATGGTGGAGCGTCTGCGGGCAATCTGGGAGGAGCAGCTCGGCTTCGCCGTGACCGGCGAGGACGACGACTTCTTCGACCTCGGCGGCGACTCGCTGATGGCACTTGAGATCGCCAAGCAGGCTCGGGAGCAAGGCATCGCGATGTCGCCCGGTGCCCTGCTCGACCACACCACGCTGCGGGAGCTGGCGGCCGCGGTGACCGATGCCTGACGGAAACCTGGTCGAACACTTCACGCGGTGGGTGGACAGAACTCCGGAGGCCGTGGCGGTCGAGTCCGTCGACAGGCGGTTCACCTACCGAGAGCTCGACGAGGCCGCCGCCGGACTCGCCGGCAACCTGGAAGCGTGCGGTGTCCGACCCGGTGACCACGTGGGCATCTGCCTGGAGCGCTCCCCCGACGCGATCATCGCGATGCTTGCCGTAATACGGCGGGGTGCGGTCTATGTACCCCTGGACCCCGGCTATCCCAAGGCCCGCGTCGCCCGCATGGTGGCCGACAGCCATACGGGCACGATCATCAGCACAGCGTCCCTGCGAGATCGGTTGAGCCTCCCGACGGAGCGGACCCTGCTGCTTGATCAGAGGCGGGCGCCCATCCGTCCGGGTACACCGCCGACCGCCGTCCCGGTGTCCGGCGACGCCCCCGCCTACGCCATGTTCACCTCGGGCTCGACCGGTACTCCGAAGGCCGTGATCATCCGCCACCGGAATGTGCTGAACCTGGTCAGCGGTGCCGATTACGCGCCACTCGGCGTCGGCGAGACGGTGCTGCACCTGGCTCCGACCTCGTTCGATGCCGCCACCTTCGAAATATGGGGGGCGCTCCTCAACGGTGCCCGGCTCGTCGTAGCCCCACCGGGACTGCTGGGCACCGACGAAATCAGCGCGCTGCTCGAGCGATTCGGGGTGACTGTCCTCTGGCTTACCGCCGCCCTCTTCCACCGAATGGCGGACGAGAACGTCGCGGCTTTCGCTTCCCTGCGATGCCTGCTGGCCGGCGGCGACGTGCTCTCCTCCGAGCACGTCAGGCGAGTGCTGGCAGCGCATCCCGGGCTACGTTTGGTCAACGGCTACGGGCCGACCGAGACCACGACCTTCGCGTGCTGCCACGTCATGACGGACTCCGATGAGGTCGAGGTTCCGATCCCTGTCGGACGCGCGATCCGGGGCGTGCGGCTGCACATTGTGGATGATAAGGGCTCCATCCTGCCCGACGGCAGTGCGGGCGAGCTGTGGATCAGCGGTGCCGGGGTAGGCGCCGGCTACCTGGGCAGGCCTGACTTGACCGCTGAGCGCTTCGTCACGGAGCCGGGCGACGGCACGGGCGTGGCGTATCGCAGTGGTGACCTCGCCAGGCGCCGGCCGGACGGGGTCGTCGAGTTCCTCGGCCGCATCGACGATCAGGTCAAGATTCGCGGGTTCCGGATCGAGCCGGCCGAAATTGAGACATGCCTGCAGCGTCAATCGGGGATACGTCGCGCCGTGGTGGTCGCCCGCATGTCACCCAGCGGCGAGAAGTGTTTGGTCGCCTACCTCGTGACGGCCGCCCATCACCTCGACGAACGGACGTTGCGGCGGGCTTTGGCCGCGGAGCTGCCCCGATACATGGTGCCCGCCATGATCGTCCGGGTACCGACGATCCCCATGACCGCGAATGGCAAGACCGACCGCCGCGCGCTTCCCGAGCCGGCCTGGACCGGGAAGCGCGCGATACCGGCACAGCAGGAAGGTCCCTCCCCTGCCGTTCAGGCGTGGACGGCAGGCGGTCAATAAGTCCAGCCGGTCAGCGCCGCTGCCGACAACTCACGTTCGATTCCCTGCACCTCGAACACGAAGGACAAGGAATTACGGAGCATCGTCAAGTTGGACACCATTTCGTCATGGTTCGACGCTACGCCGCAGACCATGTCCATCGGACGCCAGTGCACCCCACGGCCCAACTCGTCGCCGGGTCGGGCGAACCGGTGGTAGCGCTGAACCCCAGGCATTTTGCGGACGAGGTCCGCGCCCTTGACGCTTAGTAGCCGGCACGGCTCAGCGGGGGCGGGAGTACTGTATTGGAAGTAGACGCCGGCGGAAGGCGCGTTGAGGACAGCCCGCTCGCCCAGAGCCAGACGGGCACCCAGAGCGATCAGGTCGCCAACTCCCGAGCGCTGTCCGAGATCATTCATGTCTCCGCCGAGGCGACCGTTGATCTCAATGATTCGCGGTCCCGTAGCGGTCAATTTGATCTCGGTATGGAACAGGCCTGTTCCCACACCCAACGCTTCGAGCGCCGAGGTGGTCAAGGATTCCACGGCGGCACGCTCCGGCGCGCCGAGGTGAGTAGGCCAAAAAGCCCCGATCTCACGAAACGGCGGGGTGAGTGGAAACTTCCCGCTCACCATTATGTGAGTCACCTCACCGTAGGCCGCCATGCTTTCGACAGAAACATAATCGCCGAACGGATAATGATCTTCTCCAGCAAGGAATTCCTCTACGATCAGGCGCTGCTCGCCCTCGGCGGGGTCGCTCAACAAGCGCTCCACCAGCCGACCGCCGGCCTCCCCATCCTCCACCAAGAATGCGTTTCGGCTACCCTCACCCACGACCGGCTTGACCACTGCAGGTAGCCCGACAGCGGCCATCACGGCCGGCCACTGCATGACCGAATCAACAACATCGCACCGGACCGCATCGACTTCCGCGGCGGCCAAGCACCTACGCTGCTCCAGCTTGTCCGTCAGCAGCAAGCCGGCCGCGGTTGAATTTCCAGGTAGACCCAGAGCCGAGGCCACCTCCGCCGCGAACAGCACCATCCGCTCACTGAAGGTCACGACTCCGTCAAAGGGTGTCACCTTATGCGCCGCGACAGCGTCCTCGACCGACCTGAAGGTGACAGTACGGCCCAAAGTCTCCAGCACCGGCCTAGCGAGTCTCGCCTCGCTGGAATCGGCCACCAGAAATGTCACCTCAGCAAACGAACGCACACCCCGGACGATCTCCGTCGGGGCCGCGCCCTTGTCGAAGATGACCGCCAACGATCTACGCATACTTCCCGTTCGCCACCTTTACGATAGATGTCATACGGGACGTGCGACCGAAGCGCCTGATCGAGCCGGCCGAATTCCCGGCACAACGCTACACCACTTGATCACCCGAGCCATTGCCGCAGCGTAGAATTCGAAGGCAATTGCGGCTGGTATCCGAGGAGCCGGCCATCACGCCGTCGAATGACGGCATGACGTCGTGGATCAAAGTAGATAGAAGCAGGATCCTGACGCCTCGGTCGGTTTGACCGCTGAAAGCCCTGCCACCGCGGCGACCTCCGCAACGGTGCAAAGCGGCTTGATGCGCGCGGCGGTACGTAACCTCGAGGTGCGGGCGACCGAGCGATACAAGGTCGAGGGCCGGTGTGCCGCCTTGCTTAGGGCCCGGTTCTCGTCGGCACCCGCGGCTCGTAGTAGACCCGGCATCGGCCAGAGGACGTCGCCGGGTTCAGCCGATTAGGCGCCTGCCCCGTGGCAGGCCGCGGGAATGTCCGTCCCAGCGGCAGGCCGCGGGACAGGCGTCATCGCATCGAGCCTTCGAGGGCCACCGGCCGCCGGTCGTCGGTGCTCGGGGGCAGCGGTCCGGTGATGCCCAGGCATCGGCGCACGAAGTACCGCAAGTCGTGGGCGGGTCCGCGGTCGCGGATGCCGTACGTGCGCCCCGCCGCCGGCTGTGCGTACGACGGCAGCTCGCCCCCGCGCTCGAGGATCTCCAGCCAGCCGGCGAGCCGGTGGATGGCGAGCAGGTCGGCGCGGCAGCGGAGCTGCTCGGGTTGCTCGTCGCCGCGTACCTGGGGCCGGACCACCTCGATCAGCTCCCCCGCGCCGATGCCCGGGTCCGCGCGGTGGATGGTCGAGCCGACCCGGTCGAAGCGCCGGTCGTAGACGGCGAAGAAGAATGCGTGGTCGCCCCGGTAATAGGGCAGGAACCCGCCGTGCACGTTGATCACCAGCGGTCCGGCGGCGGCGAGCGTCGCCTTCGACAGCGCGGAGCAGCCGATGACCACCACCACGTCGACGAAGACCGCACGCAGCGCATCCACGACGGCGTCGTCGTTGACCGAGCGCACTCTGAGGCGCTGGGGGCCGGGATCCGCCCACAGCTCAGGGGTGTGCGCGAAGTACTGCCTGCGGTAGTCGTCCTTGCCCGTGACCGTCCGGCGGAGGCGGTGGTAGCGGTGATAGATCCAGTCTCGGTAGCGGCCGTGGCGGCGCATGGCGGCGACCCTGGCGGCCTCCGGCTCGACGACCACCAGCGCGAGGTCGAAGCGGCCGGCGAGCAGCGACTCGAGGTAGCGGTGCTGGTGGTCGTCGGCGCGGATGAGTGCCAGCCGCAGCGGTGTCACAGGGCACCGCCGGACACCGCCGAGGATCTCGAGGACCAGCCCGCCAGCCGTTCCACGGCCGAACGCGCCCCCCAGGACGCACTCGTGCGGTCGTCCGCGACGGTGACGACGGCGCCCTGCGCTCCTGGGCGCACCGAGACCAGCCCGGGCAGGTCGACCCAGGCGGCATCCGCCCGGGCCGGAGCGCCCCTCAGGTCCGCGCGGCGCAGGCAGGCGTGCCGGCGCGCGTGATGGGGGGCGGGACGGTGGGGCGGTGGCAGGGCGGCCGAGACCGCGGACCGCACCGCGCCGAGGATCACGTCGTGCCCGGTCGCGAGCTCGATCACCGAGGCGATACAGCCGTCGATCCGCCCCGGTGCCAGGCTCTCGACGGACACCCGGCGGCCGTCCGCGTGCAGGATCACCTCGGCCGGACCGAGGGTCAGCCCCGCCGCGGCGAGTGCGGCACGGGCGTGTGCCCTCAGCCGGCGGGCGGTCCAGCCCCGCGCGCTGCCGGGACAGTCGTAGTCGCGGCCGTACCCGTCCGCGGTGACGTCCTCGGCGATGCCGATCACCTGGCCGTCCTGCGCCTGTACGACGTACCGGCACCCCGCCCGAACCGGCGGCGCGACCGCGGCCCGCCGACCGGCGACGAAGCCGGCGGACCGGGCCACCGCACCCGGATCGGGATTCCGGGCGCCCAGCAGCGCCGCCACCCGGGCCGTCGTGTCCGACAGGCCGGGGCCGTCACCGACCAGGAATGCCGGGGCGATCGCCCGGCTTCCGGCGGGGGCGAACGCGGTGGCGATGCTGACAGGGTCCAGGCCGGACGCGGGCCGTAGCGACCAGCCGTCGGCGGCCAGGCGGGCCAGGCAGCGCTCATCCGTGCTGACCGCGAGGGTACGCAGACCCAGCGCGCGGCCGGCCCGCACCGTACGCCGCGCACAGGAGCTCGCATCGCCGTTGATCGTCCACTCTCCGGCGATGAGGCCGAGCCACCCGATCGGCGCGCTCATGCCGGCACCGCCCCGACGAGCTGCCCGGTGCCGGGCGCCGAATCCGGCGCGCCGGCACCGCTGAGGAACGCGGGCAATGCGATCGCGCCGTCCCGGGGCCGGGCCGGCACGAGGAAGGCCGAGTGCGGCACGGCCGTGGCGCCCTGCGGGACGAAAGCCCGGCGGACGGCGTCGAGGATGCTCACCTCGTGGCCGTCGAGAACGGATCTCAGGTCCTGATAGGTCGGTACGAGCACGGTGTCCCCCGTTGCCGCTGCGGCACGCCCTGCGGCGTGACTTGCGGGGTTCATCGTGCGCGACAGGGGTGGAACGAACGCTGGAACGCCGGCTGGAAGCCTCGCTGACCGGGCGCCTACCGGCTCAGTCGCCGCCCGCGACGCGCAGGTCAGACCGCAGCAGACCATACATGAGCATGTCGCGCCACTCACCTTCGCGGAACCTCGCGCAGCGCAACACGCCCTCGCGGCGGAAGCCGACCCGTTCCAGCGCCCGTTGCTCGGCGATGTTGTCGGCGTCGGTCTGCGCCTCCAGCCGGAAGGCGAGGGTGCAGTCGAACAGATGGCGCACCATCTCCCGCTGCGCCGCGGTCCCCAGGCCGCGCCCCCGGCACTCCGGCAGCAACGCGAGGCCGATCTCGTAGCAGCCCCCGGGCGGCCCGCCGCGGTCCTTGGCCTCCCAGCTCGCGATGCCCAGGACCGTGTCGGGGCCCAGCTCCGGGTCGTCGCCGACCACCGCGAGGGCCGACGAGTCCGCGCCGACGTACCCGTCCTTCTCCCAGCGCCGGCGCCGGGCCCGGGGGTCGCGGAAGCCGGCCCAGACGTAACGCCCGCTGAGGCTCGGATCCGAGCTCAGCCGTTCGAGAAAGGGCAGGTCCTGTTCGGAGAACGGCCGCAGGGCCACATGATCGTCCATTGCCACCTCAGGATTCGGTCGCGGGTCACAGCATCATCGGCCATCGCACCGGAGCGGGGGAACCGCGCAAACGGTGGGATGCACCATCCGTCCTGTCAGTCAGGACCGCGGGGGTGGGTGTCTCACCGCGTCGCCCCCGCCGGAAGCGCCAGGGCGAGGGCGGAGGTGCCGTCGAGGAACATCAGGCCACGCTCGGCGAAGCCGGCGAACGCCTCCCGGACGGCGTCGATCGGCAAGCGCCCGCCGAGGCGCTCGCGCACGGCGGCGGCCCCGATCGGGCGGTCGACACAGGCGAGGTAGATCTCGGCGAGATCTCCCTCGAACGTGTACGTGCCCTCCGCACCGGCGTGCCGGCCGTCGTAGATCTGCAGGAATCCGGGCGCGGAGAAGTAGGTGAGCGTCGGCGGGTCGGGGCGCTCCCAGGCCGCCTGCCAGTCCTCGACGGCCGCCCGCAGGCCCGCGTACGCCTCGCCGGGCAGCGGGTCCGCAAGCTCGTACTCGAAGAAGTAGGCGAGCCTGGCGAGGTCGAAGTCCTCCGGGTAGACGTAGCGGTAGCCACGCTCGGGCCGGCGTTCCAGGACGCCGGAATCCGGCTGGGTGAAGAGCGGGCTGAACCGCTCCAGCCAGACCCGGCCGGCACCCACAGGGGGTCGCAGGTGCACCAGGTGCGGCACGACCGCTGCCTGCTCCCGGTAGTCCTCAGCGGACTCCCCGGGAAAGCCCCAGAGGATGTTCCAGGAGATCGTGATGCCGTAATACTGGCCCCAGCGCAGCACGTTGACGTTCTGCCCGGCGCGGACGCCCTTGCGCATCAGGGCGAGCACCCGCGTGCTCAACGACTCGATGCCGGGCTGCAGATGGGTCACGCCGCCCTGACGCAAGAGCCTCAGCTGCTCCCGGCTCAGGTTGGCCTTGACCTCGTAGAAGATGTCGTACGTCGTACCGGAGGCGGCCAGCT
This sequence comes from Actinoplanes sp. NPDC051475, assembly GCF_040689425.1. Lineage (NCBI taxonomy): Bacteria > Bacillati > Actinomycetota > Actinomycetes > Micromonosporales > Micromonosporaceae > Actinoplanes > Actinoplanes sp. NPDC051475. The sequence goes on along the minus strand of NZ_JBFAZZ010000017.1, from coordinate 73,265 downwards.
CGGGGAACAACCCGGTCAGATACGAGGTGTCCACGATGTTGTCCACGGCCTCGAAGCGGAAGCTGCGGTAGCGCCGCGCCTGCGCGGCCAGCTCGGCGGACACCCGCGGCGCCGACTTGGCCCGGAAGCTCATGGTCGAGCCGTTGAGCCCGCAGAACGTGCAGTGGTGCTTCGCGCCCCACCAGCACCCGCGGGCCGACTCGAACGGGATGCGGATGGTGCGGTGACCGGCAGGCGGCTGCAGCCCCAGCGCCTCCGCCCGGGCGAAGTACTCGTCGTAGTCAGGCAACGGCGACTCGTCGAGGCGGGCGTACGGTGCTCGCGCGGCGGCCGCCGACACGCCGCCTGGGGTGCGGTGGGTGACGCCGGGGACCGCGCCGGGGTCGGCGCCGGTGGCCAGGGCCGCCAGCAGTTCCGGCAGGGCCACGTCGCCCTCCCCGATCACGGCGTAGTCGACGCAGTCGACGCGGCGCACGTACTCGAGTCCCATCTCGTCCTCGAAGTTGGCGCCGCCGAACACCGTCACGAGCCGCGGGAAGCTGCGCTTCAGCCGCCGGGCCAGCGCGAAGGAGGCCGCGTTCTGCTGGAACGTACAGGTGAAGCCGACGACGCGGACCTCGTCCCAGGGGAAGCCGCTCACCAGCGCGTCGAGGTATGCCGGGACGTCCTGCTCGCGCATGCGCAGCAGCAGCTTCCGGCTGTCCTCAGCGCTCAGGCCCGGCAGGCCGAGCTCGGCCGCGAAGTCGTCGAGCAGGGCACCGTCCGGGTCCGGCGCCGCCTCACCGAAGGCCGCACGGGAGAAGAGCCAGTCGCCGATCATCAGCCCCCGGTCCTCGCACAGCGACCGGTAGGCGTCGGCACCGATCCGACCGGCGAAGTCGAGGTTGGCGTGCAGCGTCCGTACGTCATAGCCGTGGCCGGCCACGACGGCCTTGAGCAGGCCCAGCTGGATCGAGGGCCGGTCGGCCATCATGAACGGCATCGAGACCAGCACCACCGGACAGGCGGCGCGCTGCGCCGCGCTCGGACCATCGGCCGTGGGTCCGAGCGGGCGCAGCGCGATCGGCTCACGCATCGCGGGTGTCCGGCTAGCGTGGATCACAGATGATCGGCATGAGGTCCGTCCGCGCCGGTGTCACGGCGCCGGCGGTGAATGACGTCTGGAACTGTTCGCGGATGGCCGTCACCGGCTCGTCGGCCGCAACTCGTGGCGCCTGACAGCGGGCGGCGGTCGTGCCGACCTCCGTGACAATGGCCGGCGGCTCCGCGGCGGCCGCCGCGGAGGCGGCTACAGGCGTGCCCAGCAGGGCACCGACAGCGAGTCCTCCGATAATGGCACCCGACCCCCCGCGGGTCGTTCTCGGTGCACGGGTCTTCTCGGACATCTCTTTCCTTTCACTGGTCGCCTCGTCCCGGTCCCGGACGACGGCACCCGACCCGGTCCCTCCGCGCCAGCCTAGCGTCCAATTATTATTATCGATGACCCATTTCGGTGGGGGGCCCATGGGCCAGAAGGTCGAGCTTGGACCGGATCGCGGCGGCCTCCGGATGGCCGAAGCCGTCGAAGATCCGCATCGCCCGCAGCCAGGCGTCGCGGGCGGCGACCTGGTCCCCCGCGGCCCGGTGGGTGTCGCCGAGCCGCATCAGCGTCATCGCCACCTGGTAGCGGTCCCCGAGATCGTGCCAGAGCGCGAGCGCCTGCTCGTAACACGAGATCGCCTCGTCGTGATGGCCGAGGTGGTGATGCGCGTAGCCCAGGCTGTCCCAGGTGTCGGCGCGGCCCGGCCAGTCGCCCGAGCCCTGGTGCACGACCAGCGACTGGTGGCAGTACTCCAGCGCCTGCTCGTGGTAGCCGAGCTGGCTGTGGTACCACCCCACCCAGTTCAGCGCGTCGGCCTCCCCGGGCGGATCACCGGCGAGCCGGAAGAGCTCCAGCGCCTTGCGGGCCTGGTCGAGCGCCTGCTGGAAATGGCACTGCCGCTCCAGTACCCGGCCGAAGTTGAGGTGGATCCGGGCCTGACCGGGCAGGTCGCCCAGCTCCGCGAAGACCCGCAGCGCCTGCCGGGCGTGGGCACCGGCCTCGTCCAGCCGGCCGAGCTGCAGATAGGCAAGGTTGAGCAACCGATGCGCCTGGGCCTGGCCGCCGAGGTCGCCGAGCCGCCGGGCGGCCTGCAGCGCGGCCTCCATCGTCACGGCCCAGTCGTGCCAGTGCCCCTGGTAGTTGAGGAACGCGGTCATCGTCCACGCGAGGCCGTACGCGTATGAGTCGTGGCCGGCGCTTGCCAGCGTGATCGCCGCGAGCAGGTTCGGGTGCTCCGCGACGAACCAGGCCATCGCCCGCTCCGCGTCCGGGACCTGCGTCGGCGTCACCGCCGGGGCGGGCTCCCCGACGTCGAGCGGCTCCCGGTACGGGTAGAGCAGCCGGTCGGCGGCGTACGCGGTGTGCAGATAGTGGTCGAACATCCGCGTCAGGGCCATCTCGCGCTCGGTGCCCGCACCCGGCGCCCGCGCCTGCTCGACCGCGTACGCCCTCAGCAGGTCGTGGAAGCCGAACCGGCCGGGCGTGACCTCGTCGAGCAGATGCGCGCCGCAGAGGGCCGCGAGCAGCCGGCGCACCTCGGGCACCGGCACGCCGGCCAGGCTTGCGGCCGCGGCCACCGAGATGTCCGGCCCCGGGTGCAACCCCAGCAGCCGGAACAGCCGGGCGGCCGGCACCGTGAGCAGGTGGTACGACCAGGACAGCACGGCCCGCGCGTCGGTGTTCTCGTCCTCGCCGACGAACGCGTCCAGCCCGCCCCGGGCCTGGCCGAGGTCGCCGGCGAGCGCGGCGAGGGAGAACCGGGGATGGGCCGCCGCCCGCGCCGCCACGATGGCGAGCGCCAGCGGCAGGCGGGCCGAGACGGCGATGATGTCGTCCACGGCCCCGGGCTCCGCCTCGACGCGGGACGGGCCGATCCGGCCGCGCAGCATCTGCCGCCCCTCGTCGGCGGTCAGCAGGTCCACCGGCACCGCGACCGCGCCGGCCGCGATCAGGCCGGACAGCCGGCTGCGGCTGGTCACCACCACGAGGCAGCCGGCCGAGCCGGGCAGCAGCGGCATCACCTGATCGGTGTCGCGGGCGTTGTCCAGCACCACCATCACCCGCCGGCCGGCGAGCAGGCTGCGGTAGAGCGCCGCCTGCTGCTCCAGGGTGGGCGGCACCCGGCGTGCGGGCACGCCCAGGGCGTCCAGAAAGCCGCGCAGCGCCTCGCCGGGCTCCACCGGGGACAGGTTCGGGTCGAAGCCCCGCAGGTCCACGTAGAGCTGTCCGTGCGGGAAGCCGCCACTGATCCGGTGCGCCCAGTGCACCGCCAGCGAGGTCTTCCCGACCCCGGCCGTGCCGGTGACCACCGCGATCACCAGGCCGTCGCCGCCCTCCGCCGAGACCAGCTCGTCGAGGCGGCGCAGCTCGGCGTCGCGGCCCACGAAGTGCGTGATCGCGTACGGCAGCTGCGCCGGAACCGTCAACTCCGGGCCGGACACCACACCGGCGGGCTCGGCGACCGGCCGCGCGGGCGGCACGACGCGGGCCAGGGCGGGATCGTTGGCGAGGATGCGCTGATAGAGGTCCTGCAGGTCGGCGGAGGGATCGACGCCGAGCTCCTCCTTGAGGTAGCGGACCACCGCGAGGAACGCGGCCAGCGCCTCACCCTGACGTCCACTGCGGTACAGCGCCGTCATCAGGCTCCCGCGCAGGCGCTCCCGCAACGGGTACTCGGTGACCAGGCGCTGCAGCTCGGCGACGAGGTCCTGGTCGTTGCCCATGGCAAGGTCGATCTCGATGCGCTCCTCGAGCACGCTGATCCGGCGCTGTCCGAGCCGCTCCCGCTCGGCGTCCAGCAACGGGCTGGTCAGCCCGTCGAAGGCCGGACCGCGCCACAGCTGCAGCGCGGCGTGCACGGCCTGAGCCGCCTCCGGCAGCTCCCCGGCGGCCCGCGCCGACCGGGCCCGGCCGATCTCGCGGTCGAAGACCTCCAGATCGAGGCAGCCGGGCGGCAGGGACAGCCGGTATCCGATGTCCGTCCAGGCGAGCAGCCGCGACGGGGAACCTGCGGAGCGCACCGGCTCGAACGAGCGGCGCAGGCCGGAGATGTACTTGTGGACCAGGTTCACCGCATAGGCGGGCGCAGCCTCGCCCCAGACCGCCTCGATCAGTTGCTCGCGGCGCAACGGCCGGTTGGCGTGCAGCGCGAGCACGGACAGCACGACACGCTGCTGCACGGGGCCCAGAGTCAGGCAGGTGTCACCCTGCCAGGCCTGCAACGGGCCGAGCACCTCGACGCGCAGCGCCGGGCCGGGCGTGTCGTCCGCCGCGGCGGACGACGCAACCGGCTCGGTCTCGCCCGGCGTGTCCAATGCAGCCTCCCGTTGCAGAGACAGGGCCCACAGTCTACGAGCGCGCGGGCGGCGTTCATCGACATCGACGAATTCTGCCAGAACCGCATCTATCGGGCCTGCCCGGCTCGACCGGCTTACCCGCACGGATAGAAGAGGAGCGTTTCTCCCGCAAGATACGTCAGGTTGCGAGCACCGGGCACCGCCGCACCCCCGGCGGCGTCGCGGTCGCTGACGCGTACGCCGGAAGCGTGACGGTCCGGAGCTGGGCCACCGGCCGCAAGCCGGCCGTGAGACCGTTCGGAAAAGGCCGACCCTACGAGCGGGGAGAACCGATGGTCACGGTCCCGGCGGGCAGCACGCTCCTGCTGCGGTGCCCGGGTGAACAGCCGCTCGCGCTGATCACGCTGGCCGAGGTCAGCGCGGCGTTCCTGGCCGAGCTGCCACCGATCCCGGTACTCGGCCCGGACGGCCCGGGCACCCGCCGCTTCGGCATCCTCGAGCTGGTCAGCAACGCCGGCGTCACCTGGCTCGAGGCGGAACTGCGCGAGGGCACCCTCACCCCCACCGGCGACCCGCCCACGGACATGGTCCAGCGACGCGGTGCGGCCCGGCGCCCCGGCACGTACGCCGCGACGGGCACCGCCCAGCTCGACTCCGAACCGGGCCGCCGGCTGGTGGCGGTGTCCGGCCAGGTCGAGGACGTGTCCACCAGCGGTCTGCTGCTGCGCGCCACGGCCGCCGACAGTGTCCACCTGCCGCCCGGCATCGAGCGAACTCTGCTGCACATCAGCATGCCGTGGGGTGACATGACGGCAACGGTCACGACAGTCGACCAGCGGGCCGACCAGCTACGCGGCACGTACGAATGGATGGACCCGGCCGACGAGGCAGCCCTGCGCGCCTTCTGCTCAGCACGGTGAGCACGCGCACCTCTCCGCACGTTGCTTGATGCCGGTCAGCATCCGGCGTTCCATGATCAGGCTGCCGGGCGTCATCACCAGGTCGTAGAGGAACCGGCGGGCCCGCCCGGCACCGGGAATCCTGATCCGGTTCCGGCTGATCAGCCGCGTCCCGCCTGCCTCCGGACGCAGCGCGAAGATCCATACCCAGGCGCCGTCGGGAACTGCGGAAGGATCTCGTCGGCGCTGTGCATGTCGAGGCCGCGCTGGCCACCGCGGCGTTGGCCAGCGTGGCTGTGTCGATCGGCGTGGCCCTGCGCCGGCGCCCGGCGATCGGCGCGGTGACCATGGGCCCGGGCGGCTGGATCAGCCTCAAACGCACCACCCGCCCGCCCCTGCGAGCGGCCCGCACCGAGCGGCCCTGGTGGGCACGCGCGCTGCGCGCACGCCGGCTCGTCGAGGACCGCTGACAGCCGAGCCCGCGCGGCGGTGACGGTGCGACGGGGCCGGCGCCATGCGCCGGCCCCGCCGTGGTTGGTGTTGCCAGCCTCAGACGGTAAGCGTCCAGCTGTTGATGTAGCCGGTGTCCTGCGAGTACATGTCCTGCACCTTCAGTCGCCAGGTGCCGTTGGCCGCCTCGCTGGAAAGGCTCTTGGTGTACGTGGTGTCCACGTTGTCCGCGCTGTCCGAGGAGGAACTCGCCTTCAGGCTGTAGCTGGTGCCGTCCGGGGCCACCAGGTCGACCTTGAGGTCGCCACGGTACGTGTGGACGATGTTGACCGCCACGGTCGAGGTCGCCGAGGCGTTGCGGCCGCAGCCGCTGATGGTGATGTTGCTGTAGACCGCGGCGCCGGCGTCCGGGACGGTGACGTCCGTGCTGTTGGTGCCGGTGCAGCCCGCGGGCGTGGTCGGCGGCGTGGTCGGGCCGCCGGTGCAGGTCGGGTCGGTCGACTGGGCGGGTACGCTGACCGCGTCCCAGGCCGCCTTGACCGTGTTGAACTCGGTGCAGCTGTTCGGGAAGAGGTTCTTCGCCGCGGTGAGCGTCCAGGTGCGGTACTTGACGTACGACGAGCTGGAGGTCTTCATCAGCATGGCGTTGTACATGATCTTGATCGCGTTCTGGATGCCCAGGCCGGTGATGGCGCCGCTGCCGCTGCACCGCGCGCTGGTCGGCTGGCCGTCGGTCGGGTTGGTGCCCTCGGCCATCAGGTAGAACCAGTGGTTGCCCGGTCCGGCGGCCGCGTGCACCTCCTGGCCCGGCGTGCTGCTCGAGTAGCAGTTGTCGTCACCGGCGAGCGACGGGTTGTACATGTACCGGATCGGACCGCTGCCGACCAGGTTGACCTCCTCGCCGACCTGATAGTCGGGCGCGTCGTTCGGGTTGTTGGCGAACCACTCGGTCGCCGCGCCGAAGGTGTCGGCGACGAACTCCTGGGTGCCGCTGCCCGAGATCCCGCCCGGGGTGTTGTCGTCGATGCCGTGGCCCAGCTCGTGGCCGACCACGTCGGCGGAGGCGATCCACTGCCCGGCGGTGTTCTTGCCGATCTGCACCTGGGTACCGTCGTAGTACGCGTTCTGGTCGTTCAGGCCGACCCGCAGCGGCCACGCGCCGCCGCTGCCGTTCTGGCCGTTACGCCCCAGCCAGCCCGACAGCATGGCGGTCTGCCGCTGCGCCACGTACAGGGCGTCGACGCAGCCGGTCTCCTTGTTGGTGCCGGAGCCGTTGCCCCACACGTTGTCGGAGCCGCTGAACGTCGTGTTGTTGGCGGCGTCCTGGCAGCTCAGGCTGGTGACGCTCGGGTCCTTCATGGTGTACGTGCTGCCCGACTGCGTCGTGTTGAGCGACACCGAGCCGTTGATCCAGCCGGTGCCCGTACCCGTGACGTCGCTGACGTGCTCCTGGGTGCGCAGCACGTCGCCGGTGGCAGCGTCCACGTCGACGGTCAGGCGGCTCACGCCCTCGGCGCCCGTACCCCTGATCGTCGACTCCCACGCCAGCCTCGGCGCGCCTTCCGTCGCGACCACGACGAGCTCGGAGCCCTCGACGGTGGTGACCTTCTTGAGCTGGTGCTTGGCTACCGCCAGCGCGGCGGCCCGGCTGAGCTTCGGGGTGGTGGACAGGCTGCCGATGGTCCGGGTCTGCGCGACTGAGGTGTACTTGGTGTGCCCGGCAGCGTCGGTGACGACGACGAAGTCGCCGCCGGCCACGCGCAGGCCCTTGTACATACGGTCGTACGGCACGAACTGCAGATCACCGGAGGAGATCACCGGGTGCTGCACGAATGCGTCGTCGGCGCCGGCATGCAGGTACTGGGGACGGCTCGCGACGAGCGCCGACGCCGACTGGGCAGCGGCCCGGGCGGGTGCCGGGTCACCGGGCTGGGCGGTCGCCGGTCCGGCGATCGCCACCATGGCCCCGGCGACCGCGGTACCGGCGGCCAGGGCGACGACGAGGGGGGTTCGATATGTCACGCGGGTACTCCTTTCCCGCCCGGCGTTCACGGGGCGGGCTCCACGTCCGGTGGGACGACGCCGTCACACCTGGATCACTTGTGGTGTGACGCTAGGCATCGATCACGTTCACCGAATCGGGGAAAACCCTTGCGCGTCGATGAGGGAGAGCGGGAGCGGCGCCGGAGTCAGGCTTCGGGTCCGCGCCGCAGGAAGGCGGCAGCGGTCTCGCGCAGGTCAGGCCGGGGTGCCCTCATGGTGTTCTCGATGGCGGCGATATGCACGGCCATCGCGATGAGCAGGGAAGCGGCAGGACCGGGCGGCTTCCAGCCCAGAGCGATGAGGTCCGGCTCGGCGATGGCGGTGAAGGCTGCGTTGCGCGCCTCGACCTCAGCGGTGAGCGCGGTGTCATGGCGTGCCTGAAACAGCAGTGCGCGGGCTTCCGGTGACGCCAGGCATCCGTCCAGGTAGGCGATGAAGCCGGTGGTCAGGCGCGGCAGTCCGGGGCCTACGTCCCGGACAGCGTCCACCACGGCGGCCTGCAGCTCGTCGTGGAAGCGACGATGCAGGGCGATCAGATAGGCACTGCGGTCTTTCCAATGCTGGTAGAAGGCTCCTTTGCTCATTCCGGCCCGGGCGACCACCGCGTTGACGCTCATCCCGGCGAGGCTCGGGCCGGCCGGATCGCCGAGCAGGGCGGCGCCGGCGTTGAGCAAGGCGCGGCGGCCGGGCTCAGCGGGTCTAGCCATTTCGGTACGCCCGGTTCGCAGGCCGGGCGATTCCGTCCAGGAAAGGGACTACCGCGGCGAGCCACTGGTGAGGCACTTCGGCATGCGGCAGATGCCCCGACCAGAACTGGACCACGGAGGCATGCGGCAGGAGCCTGGCAGCGCGCCGGCCGTCGCTCCACCATGGCACCACGGGGTCGAGGCGGCCCCAGGTGAGCAGCACCGGGACAGTGATGGCCGGAGCACGCCCGCGCAGATCGTGGGCAGGGTCGAGAAACGAACGCCACACCGCACTGTGCATCGCCAACCGGCTGGGGTGGCTTCGTACCGACTGAGCTCTTCGCAATGCCGCCCGGCTGGCCGGGTTGCGCCGTACCGTATAGGCCGCAGCCAGTGGCCCGGCCAGCCACCGAGCCGCAGGGGTGGAACCCATCATCCGCACGAACATCCGGGTGAGCCCGGTGAGCCGGGTGAAGCCGCCGGGGGCCACCAGCACCATCGCAGCGACACGCTCCGGTCTGGTGAGTGCCTGGCACAGCGCGGCATACCCGCCGACACTGTGACCGACGAGCACGAACTTCTGCCCGCCATGATCCGTCATCTCAGCGATCCGGTCCAGAACCTCGTCGAGCAGGCGGGCGAGCTCCGGCGCACCCACCCCGGCGTCATGGGGACAGGGCGAGCTCCCGTAGCCGGGCCAGTCGACGCGGATCACCGTGTGCCGCTGCGCCAAGGCGCCGAGCACCGCGTCCCAGTCCCGCGCATCGCCGGGGTTGCCGTGCAGGAGCACGACGACCGGCCCTCTGCCGACGGCGGCGTATCCCACCGAGCCGTGAGACGTCATGAACAGCCCGGTCCGCTCGGTCATGCCGGCAGTATAGACACATTGACAGACCGACTGGTCGGTCATAACGTTCGGGCCTGCGCAGCGGCGGCTCGGCCGGCTCACGGGGGCCGGCCGGGCACCGGCCTGGCTACTCGGTTCTGACAACCCTGATCCACGATCCGTATGACGAAGCTGGTATGACCCTGCGGGCCGGCCGCCCTCCCATACTGTGACGACCGTCTGTATGGCTGGCGAGCGGAGTGCTCATGTCAGGACTTACGTCGCACCGGCGCGCCGCGGCGCTCACGATGCCCGCCCTGCTCGGGCTCTTCGCCCTGCTCATCCCGCTGTTCCGCGGCCCGGCCGGGATGCAGCCCATGGCCGCGACCACGATGACTGTCGCCCAGGCGATCAGCAGTCAGAGTGGCACCGGCACCGTCCGCGGCTACATCGTCGGCCAGCCGACCGCCACGAGCACGGTGCTCTACAGCGGCTTCACCGGCGACACCGCCCTGGCGATCGCCGACAGCGGCACCGAGCGAAACACCAGCAAGATGCTGTACGTCCAGATCACCAGCACGTACCGGGCGACCTTCGGGCTGCAGAGCAACCCGGGCCGGATCGGCACCGTGCTCACCGTGACCGGCTCGCTCGCGGCCTACTTCTCGCATCCGGGTCTCAAGTCGCCGACCGCGATGACTCCCGGGACGAGCACCCCGACCACCACACCGACCGGCACCGGTTCACCGACGCCCGTACCGACGGGCCCCACCGACGCCTACTACGCGGCGGCGGCCGGCAAGTCCGGTGCGAGCCTGAAGAGTGCGCTGCACGGAATCATCTCGAGCGGGGTGACCACACTGTCCTACGACGCGGTGTGGAACGCACTCAAGGTCACCGACCAGGACCCGGTGAATTCGTCGAACGTGATCCTGTTGTACTCGGGGATCAGCCGGTCGAAGTCCCTCAACGGCGGCGACTCGGGCGACTGGAACCGCGAGCACGTCTGGGCCAAGTCCCACGGCGACTTCGGCACCGCCAACGGCCCCGGCACGGATCTGCACCACCTGCGCCCCGAGGACGTACACGTCAACAGCGAGCGCGACAACAAGGACTTCGATGCCGGCGGCACCGCGGTCTCGGACGCCCCGGGCAACAAGACGGACTCCGATTCGTGGGAGCCCCGGGCCGCGGTCAAGGGCGACGTGGCGCGGATGATCTTCTACATGGCGGTGCGCTACGAGGGCGGCGACGGCTACCCCGACCTCGAGGTGGACGACGCCACCAGCGGCGGCACGGCACCCCGGCTGGGCCGCCTCTCGGCCCTGCTGCAGTGGAGCGCGCAGGACCCACCGGACGCCTTCGAGAAGAGACGCAACGACACCATCTACAGCACCTACCAGCACAACCGGAACCCGTTCATCGACCACCCGGAATGGGCACCCTCGATCTTCGGCTGAGCAACGTCTCGCACTCAAGACTCCCTCGACCCGACCGGCTTTCTCGCCGCGGACGGCGATCATCCGAACACAGCCGGCACAGAGCCATCGCCCTCAGGATCTACGCGGCAATGCCCGGGAGCTGGGGTACGCGACAGAGCGCGCTCTGTGAGCGGAGCCGTTGAGCCCGGCCGGGCCTGGCACCGCTCAGGGGTGGGCGGTGAAGGCGGCCGGGTCGGCCAGGACCGTGGCCGCCGCGGGCTGGACGGTGCCGTCGACGCGGACCAGGTTCCAGTTGTCGGTGTAGTCGCCGGTCGTGCCGAATCGCCAGCCGCCGTGCAGTTCCACCCGACCGGCGGTGCGGGTGATGGTGAACCGGGCGTCGCCGGCGTCGGTGTCGGGTGTCCGGGTCGGTGCCTCGGTCCACCAGCCGACCAGCATGCCGTCCCGCACGGTGGCGAGCATCCGCCCTTCGTCGTGCTCGTACACCAGCCGGACCGTGGCGCCCTGCACGCTGACGTAGGCGTCGCCGTACGCGTCGCTGGTCCAGTGGCCGGCCAGGTCGGCGGCGGCGACCGCCTCGTCCGGCGCCGGCCCGCCGGTCGCCGGCGACACGGCCGTCGTCGCGGTCACCGCCGGCGCGGCCGGCCCGCCGGCGGAGGTGGCCGGTCGGGTGCAGCCGCCGGCGGCGAGCGCCGCGGCGACCACGGCGACGGCGACGGCGGCGGAGCGAAGCGGGCGATGCGGCGGTCTCGACGGCACGGTGACGGTCTCCTCTGTGGGTGGGCGGCGCGGCTCGTCGGCAGCGTACGGACCGGTCGCCCCGGCAGCCCATGCGTAACCGGCAGAAACACCGGCAGAACCCGGTGCGGAACCGCTTGCGCGTGGATGCCAGAGTTCGGCCGTACGCCATCGCGGCGGCAGGGAGGTACGGGTGGCTTTCGCCGAGCTGTTGGCCGAGTCGCGGGTCGCGCGCGGCCTGTCCCAGGAGGAGTTGGCGGCGGCCGCGGCGGTCAGCGTGCGGGCCATCAGCGACCTCGAACGCAGTGTGACCCGCCGGCCGCAGCAGGTCACCGTACGGGCCCTCGCCGTCGGGCTGGGGCTGGCCGGCGAGGCCCGGGCGGCGTTCGAGGCCGCGGCCCGCGCCGCGCCGTTGCCCCGCCCCCGCCGGGCCGGGCCACGCGTCACGCTGCCGGCCCCCGTGACGTCGATCGTCGGGCGCGACGCCGACCTGGCCGGGGTACTGCGGTTGGTCCGCGGCCGAGCCGCCCGGCTGGTCACCGTGACCGGTCCCGGCGGCGTCGGCAAGAGCCGGCTCGCCGCCGAGGTGGGCTGGCGGGCCGGGGCCGGCTTCGACCGGGTCGACGGCGTGGACCTTTCCCCGCTCGCCTCGGCCGAGGACGTCCCGGGCGCCGTGGCGGCCGGGCTGGGTCTGCGGCCGGGCCCCGGCGATCCGGTCGCCGCCCTGGCCGCCGGCATCGGCGCCGACCGCAGGTTGCTCGTGCTGGACAGCTTCGAACACGTCGTCGCCGCCGCGCCCCAGCTCGCGGCGCTGCTGGGCGCCTGCCCGTTGCTCACCGTCCTGGTCACCAGCCGGTCGCCGGTGGCGCTGCGCGGCGAGTACCTGTGGCCGCTGGAGCCCCTGCCCGTCCCGCCACCGGGCGCGACGGCGGACCCGGCAGAGCTACGCGGCAACCCGGCGGTGGCGCTGCTGGTGGAGCGGGCCGGCGCGGTACGGCCCGGGTTCGCGCTCGACGCGGCGAACGCCGCCGCGGTGGCGCAGCTCTGCCGGGCGGCCGACGGGCTGCCGCTCGCCATCGAGCTGGCCGCCGTGCACCTGCGCACCCTCGACCCGGCGGAGCTGCACACCCAGCTCGCCCCGCACTACGCGGGCCTCGGCGCGCCGACCGTCGACCGGCCCGATCGGCATGCCACGGTGCGCGCGACGGTGGAGTGGAGCACCGACCGCCTGCAGGCCGAGCACCGGTTGCTGCTCGGCGCGCTGGCCGTCTTCGTCGGCGGTGCCGCGCCTGCGGCGGTCCGTACCGTGCTGGCCGCGGCCGGCGCCGCCCACGGGGACCTCGACGGAGCCATCGCGGTTCTCGCCGCCACGAGCCTGGTCGGCGTCGCCGACCACGGCGGGCGGGCCCGGGTGCTGATGCTGGACACGATCCGGGAGGTTGCGGCCGAGCTGCTCGCGGCGTCGGGACACGGTACGGCGGTCCGCCGCGCCCACGCCCGGTACTTCCTGGACCTGGTCCGTGCCGGCGACGAGCCGGACCGGATCGAGGCGGAGTGGGACAACGTCCGGGCCGGGCTCGCCTGGACCCTGGCCGAGGAGCCGATCGCGCCCGACCTGGCGCTGGTCGGCGCGCTCGCCGGCCACCTGACCGGGCGGAGCCGATTCGCCGAGGCACACCGGCTGCTGACCGCCGTCGCGGAGACGGCGAACGGGGAACCGGCGGTGCGTGCGCGGGCGCTGCACGCCGCGGGGATCGCCGCCGACCAGGCCGGTGACCACCGGCGCGCGGTCGAGTTGGCCGACCGGGCGGCAGCGCTCTGCACCGAGCTCGACGATCCGGCCGGCCACGCGGCCGCCCTGACGCTGGCGGGCAACGCATACAAGGCGCTCGGCGAGCACGACCGGGCCGAGGCCGCCCACCGGGCGTGCCTGGACACCGCGCGGACCGCCGGCGACCGGCGCCGGGAGGCGATCGCGCTGAACAATCTCGGCACGCTCGCGCACGACTGCGGCGACCTGGCCCGGGCCCGGCGGTACTACGAGGCCAGCCTGGGCGCCAAGGAGGAGCTGGGCGACGACCGCGGGGTGGCCGTCGGGCTGGTGAACCTGGGTGGTCTCGCCAATGACGCCGGCGAGCACGCCGCCGCCCGGGACCGGCTCCGCCGGGCAGCCGAGTACTGGCGGGCCGCCGACGAGCGGCACAGCCTGTCGTTCGCGCTCGGCATGCTCGCCGAGGCGGAGCTCGGCGCGGGCGACCCGGCGGCCGCGCGGGTCGCGGCCGAGGATGCGCTGCGGCTGGCCCGGCAGATCGAGTATCCGGCCGGCTTGGGCCTGGCCCTGTCCCGCCTCGGCGATCTCGCGGCCGCGACGGGCGACCCGGTCGAGGCCGCCGACCGGTACGCGGAAGCCCTGGAATTTACCAGCGACGCTCGGGAGACCGCCCGTACCGTCGAACGGCTCACCGCGGCGCGTTCACAGATCGGCGGCGCCGCGGACGCCGGATAGCAGAACGGTTCGGCGGACGCCAGCGACGAAGGTTCCGACCACCGCGGAGATCCGCCAGAATGGACACCGCCGAACGGGTGGCAAGCCATTCTTCGCCCTGCCGGGGAATTGATTCCGAATGGGGGCTCCGACCACCCCCGGGAGCGGTAATCGTGTCAGCCTGGCGTCAAAGTTCTTGCAGGACCGGCACCGGTGCGATGTCCTTTGCTGATCGGCGTCATTGGGGGGCACGCCATGACGAATGATCAATTCGATTCGGACGGCCTCGGCGTGCTCATCGTCGACGACATCGCGGTGCATCGGGACAGCCTCGTCACGGCGCTCGCCGGACGGCCGGACGTCGCCTACGCGGCCGGCGCGGCCGGCAGCGACGACGCCCTGCGGCTGCTGCGCGCGCGCCGGTTCTCGGTGGTGCTGCTCAGCATGGCCGGGCTGGAGAGCCGTGGCATCTGCCGGGACATCGTCACCGCCGCCGATCCGGCGCGCGTGGTGGCGTACGCGGTGTCCGCCAGTGACGGCGAGATCATGACGTGTGCCGAGGCCGGGGTCGGGGGCTATCTGCTGCGCGACGACCCGTACGCGATGCTGGTGACCGCGGTGCTGACCGCCGCGCGGGGCGACATCTGGTGCCCTCCGCCGGTGGCGGCCGTACTGATGCGGCGGGTGGGCCCGCACGCGGCCGGCCTGGAGATGACCGGCGGGCCGGGCCGGCTCACCGCGCGGGAGCGGGAGATCCTCGGGCTGATCGACGGCGGGCTGTCGAACAAGGAGATCGCCCGCCTGCTGTCCATCGAGGTGCGCACGGTCAAGAACCACGTGCACAACCTGCTGGAGAAACTGAGCGTGCACCGGCGCGGCGAGGCAGCCGCTCTGCTGCGCAACCACACCGCCCGGGCCCGGCTGTGACGGCCGCTGGTACCCGGGGACCAGGCCGGCGCCTGGTCCCTTCTTGAGCACCTTGCTCCATTCATTGCCGGCGACCGCGACCGTAGCGTGGAGGCGCCTATAGGTTCCGGCCCGCCAATCCGGCGAGCCGGAGCCTAGAAGGAGGCCGACGTGCATTCGGTGCGAGTCCTCTTCGGCGCCTTACCGGCGGACCTGCACGACGCGGTGAGCGAGGTGGTCGCCGGCGAACCCGATCTCGAAGTGGTCGGTGTCGCCGCGAAACCATTCGCGTTGCTGCGCGCGGCGGGGACGCTGCGTGCGGACGTGGTGGTGGTCGCGATGGCCGGCGGTGAGGTGCCGGGCGTGGCGACGCACCTGCTCGACCAGTACCCGGGCATCCGGGTGGTGGTGATCGCGCCGCAGGGCCGTACGGCGCTGGTGTACACGCTCCGGCTGTGTGTCGACCGGTTCGCCGGCTCGTCCCCGCAGGAACTTGTCCGGGCGCTGCGCCGGGCCTGCCACCCGGTGGGATGAGGAAGGAAGGGATCGCCATGGCTGTGAGGATCCGCAACCTGGCCGTCGCGGGACCGCTGTACGTGCGGCTCACCAGCGGCCGGTCGGTACGCCTGTCCCCCGGCGGGGCCACCGAGGAGCTGGAGGACGTCGAGATCGCCGGCAACGCCAAGATCGACCGGCTCCGGGAGAGCGGCCTCATCGACGTCGAGCAGATCCCCGAGGACCGGCCCGCGGCCGAGCAGGCGGAGGACCAGCAGCACGAACCGGAGGAGCAAGCCGACGAGAAACCGGCCCCGCGCCGTACCGCCCGGGGACAGAAATAGGAGCGACCATGGCCACGGTGAGCTACCCGGGCGTCTACATCGATGAGGTGTCCAGCGGCGTACGCCCGGTGGAGGCCGCGAGCACCTCGACGGCCGCATTCGTCGGCCTGGCCGAGATGGGACCGTCCGAGGCGACCCGGATCACGAACTGGACCGAGTTCCTGAAGCTGTACGGCTCCTTCATCACCGGCGGCTACCTGGCGCACGGCGTGTTCCAGTTCTTCAACAACGGTGGACGGCAGTGCTACATCGTCCGGGTGACCCACCCGGACGCGAAGGTCGCCTCGGTCACCGTGCAGAACCGGGTCGCCACCCCGGTCCCCGGCGTGCGGTTCTCGGCGCGCAACAAGGGCCGGTGGGGCAACTCGCTGCTGCTGTCGGTCGAGGAGGGCAGCCTCGACCCGGGTAACGAGTTCCGGGTGACGGTGCGCCGGCAGGACGACCCGGACGTGGTGCCGGAGAAGTTCCGGGACACGCTGCCGCTGGAGACGTTCGACAATCTGAGCACCGACCCGGCCGCGCCGAACTTCGCCGGGACCGTGCTGCGACGTGACTCCGCCCTGATCGACGTGGAGTTCCTGAGCGGCAACACGGCCACCCAGCGCGGCCTGCACCGCAGCGGTCCCGCTCCGGCGCTGCCGCTGACCGCCAACCGGTCCTTCCAGATCAACCTGGACGGCGACGGATTCCAGCAGATCACCCTGCCCGACGCGGCGGCCACTTCCACCGACCTCGCCGTGGTCGCCGGCGCGATCAAGACGGCGGTCCAGGCGCTCACGAAGAAGCGCAACTCGACCAGCGCCACCGCGTTCTCCGGCTTCGACTGCACGGTTGAGGGCACCGGTGACCAGGCCCGGCTGCTGCTGCGCTCGGGAACCAGCGCCGCCACCTCCTCGGTACGCGTCCAGTCCGCCCCGACCGGCGACGCGACCGGCAAACTGCACCTGAGCGCCCGCGACGGAGCGCGTACCGAGGGCGGCGCGGCCGTGCAGCGGCCCGCGCTCATCGACGCCTTGCAGGTCGGCGACGCGGCGAAAGCCGGCGTGGTGACCGACGCGACGTCCGGTGAGGACGGCGATCCGGCCGGCGTGACCGAAGCGACGTTCAAGGCCGCGTTCACCCGGCTCGACGCCGTCACCGACGCCAGCCTGCTGGCCGTGCCGGGCGAGGCCAGCGCCGCGATGTTCATCGAGGGCGTCGGCTACTGCGCCAACCGGCCGCTGCGCGACATGTTCTACATCGGCGAGACCGGGCAGGACGACGTGACCGCCGGTGACGCCGAGGACTTCCGGGGCGACATCACCGTGGCCAACTCGTACGGCGCGCTGTACTTCCCGTGGGTGAAGGCCCTCGATCCGAGCGGCCGGTCAGGTGTACCGATCCTGCTGCCGCCGTCCGGGTTCATCGCCGGCATGTACGCGCGGATCGACGCCACCCGCGGGGTGTGGAAGGCCCCGGCCGGGGTCGGCGCAAGCCTCAACGGCGTGGTCGGGCTGGCCGCCGAGCTGGGCGACGTCGAGCACGGCAACCTGAACAGGCGCGGTGTCGACGTGATCCGCCGGTTCCCCGCCGCCGGTGTGGTGGCGTTCGGGGCCCGTACGGTCACCTCCGACCCGGAGTGGACGTACGTGCCGGTCCGGCGTACCGCGATCATGCTGCGGGTCAGCGTCTACCACGGCATCCAGTGGGCGGTGTTCGAGCCCAACGACGAGACGCTCTGGTCGCAGCTGCGGCTCAACCTGGGCGCCTTCATGATGTCGCTGTTCCGGCAGGGCGCGTTCCAGGGTTCCACGCCGTCGCAGGCGTTCTTCGTCAAGTGCGACGCCGAGACCACCACGCAGGCCGACATCGACGCCGGGATCGTGAACGTCCTGCTCGGCTTCGCACCGCTCAAGCCGGCCGAGTTCGTCGTCGTCAAGATCAGCCAGAAGGCCGGCCTGGCCGCCGCCTGATCAGGAAAGGAGCGCGGCCGATGCCCCGGTTCACGGTGAACACCACCCGGTTCGACCCGTATCTCGGCTTCAAGTTCAAGATTCTCATCGACGGCCTGGCGGTCGCCGCCGTCAACAAGTGCAGCGCGCTGAAGCGCACCACCGAGGTCACCCCGTGGTACGAGGGCGGTGACTCCAGCGCGCCCCGGCAGATCCCCGGCAAGACCAAGTACGACCCGATCACCCTCGAGGCCGGCGTCACCCACGACACCACGTTCGAGGAGTGGGCCAACAAGGTGAACAACTTCGAGGGTGACGCGGCCATGTCGCTGGCGACGTTCCGCAAGAACATCACCATCGAGGTCTACAACCAGGGCGGCCAGAAGGTCCTCGCCTACCACGTGTTCCGCTGCTGGGTCTCCGAGTACCAGGCGCTGCCCCAGCTCGACGCGGGCGGCAACGCGGTGCTGATCTCCACGATCAAGCTGGAGAACGAGGGGTGGGTCCGCGACCCGATCCCCGAGCTCAAGGAGGCATAGTTGTCCGGCGGGACGCTGCCGGGTGGCTGGTTCGACGCCGGCGGGCAGCTGCACCGCGACTTCGACCTCGCGGTCCTCACCGGCCGCGAGGAGGAGCTGCTCACGCAGGCCCGGCACCCCCGCCCCGCGGCGCTGGTCACCGAGGTGCTCAGCCGTTGCGTACGCCGGATCGGCGAGGTCAGCCCGGTCCCGCCCGAGGTGATTGGTGACCTGCTGGTCGCGGACCGTCTGCACCTGCTGCTCCAGCTGCGCCGGGCCACCTTCGGCGACCGGGTACGCGCCGCCCTCGTCTGCCCCTGGCCCGGCTGCGGTGAGCGGGTCTCGCTGGAGTTCTCCCTGGCCGACGTGCCGGTGGAGCCGCGCGAGCTGCCCGGCCGCTGGCACACCATGGTCCTGTCCGACGGCCGCGAGGTGGTGTTCCGCCTGCCCACCGGTGCCGATCAGGAGGACCTCGCGCCGCTGGCCGGCGAGAACGAGGGTGCCGCGCTGACCGCCCTGCTGACCCGCTGCGTCGGCCGCCTCGGCGGCGACGACGACCCGGACCTGGCCGGGTTGTCCTCCCGGGCCCGGGCCGAGATCGAGGATCGCATGCGGCAGGTCGCGCCGTCGGTGGCACAGACCATGGACGCCCGCTGCCCCGAGTGCGGCCGTGCCTTCACCGCGCCCTTCGACGTCCAGCGATTCTTCCTGGGCGAGCTGCGCACCGACGGCACCCGCCTCTACCAGGAGATCCACTACCTGGCCTACCACTACCACTGGTCGGAGACCGAGATCATGGCGATGACCCGCGACAAGCGGCAGCGCTACATCGACGTCCTGGCCGACTCGATCGAGGCGCTCAACGATGCCGGTTGACGGCTACCTGCGAAGCGTGCTCACCGGCGCCACCCGCCCGGTGCGCCATCGCGGCGGCGTGCGCGACCTGCTCGGCCTGCCCGAAGCCGGCGCGAGCATCAGCTTCACCGGCACGCCGCGCGCCGCCGGCTTCGTCTACCGCCACACCGGCGCTGCCGCGCCGCAGCCGGAATCACCCTGGCAGATCCAGGTCATAGACGATTTCGGGTACGCCGAAAGCACCCCGCCACGCCCCACGCCCGACCACCCCGGTGATGGGAAGACGCACGCCGTTCGGCCCACGGCTGCCACCCCGGCGCCGTCGTGCTGGCTGGATGCGGAGGCCGTCCCAGCGCCGCCGCGGCCGGTCCACCAGGAGCCCGGGCGACACGGGCCGGGCGGCGGCGAGCCGGCGGTGGTCGTCCGAGTCCCCGGCACCACCCTGCCGCACCGCAGTCCCCCGGCGCCACAAGACCGGGACAGCGCCGGGCCGATTCCCCCAGCTCGGGACGCCGTCGGCACGCGATCGGCCGATCGGGGCGACGACCGGTCTCCAGACCCCGTACCGAGCCGCAGCGAATCGCCCGTTACCTCCACTCGTCACGGGGAGGTCGTGCCACGAGATCGGCGGGAGCGTGCAGGAGATGCCCGGCCTCACGCTCCGGCCGGGCGCCAGGCGGCCCAGCCGGATCGCCAGGGCGACGGAAGCGCGAATCCACCGCCGATTGAACTCCCACCGGCACAGCTGCCGCGCGGAAGAGGTCAGCGCAAAGAAGGCCGGCCCGAACAAAGCCGGCTCGGTGACGATCACGTCCGGCAAAGCCCGGCCGGGAAAGGCCTTCGCCCCGGCCGCGAGGCGCCACCGGCCCCGGCACGCTCGGCTCCGAGCGCCACCGTCGGCCCTCGGAGCCCGGCGCGCCCGGCGCCGAGCGCCACCGTCGGCGCCCGAACGCCCGGCCCGCAACGCCATGCCACGACGACCGGGGGGCCCGGCACACCGGCGGAAGACCCGCCCGGCGGCCACCCGCAGGCGACCGCGACCACGCCGCCTCCGCCGCAACCCCCACCCGTCGTCCTGTTCACACCGCGCCCCTCGCCCCCGGCCTTCTGGGAGCGGCGCCACATCGGACGACTCCGCAACCGGATCACGCGATGAGCGCCTCCACCGCGATCGGCATGGTCTCCGCCTCACTGCGCAACCTGCTGCGCGGCGAGATGGCCCTGACCCCCTCGGTCGACGTCACCCTGATGGCCCCCGACGAGACGGGAGGCCAGCGCCGCATCAACCTGTTCCTCTACAAGATCATCGAGAACGCCTTCCTGAAGAACCAGGACTGGACGGTACGACCCGGCACGCCACCCCGGCTGGTCGACGCGCCCCTCTCACTGAACCTGTTCTACCTGCTCACCCCGTATGCGCAGAACGATCCGGTGACGGGCAACGCGGCCGCGCACCAGATCCTCGGCGAGGCGATGCGGGTGTTCCACGAGCACCCGACGATCCCCGCCGAACACCTCGAGCCGGGCCTGGCGGACGCCCGGGAGAGGGTGCAGATCGCCTGCTACGCGCCCGACCTCGAGGAGCTCAGCCGGATCTGGACGACGTTCTCGCAACCGTTCCGGCTGTCGGTGCTCTACCAGGTGTCGACCGTCCAGCTGGACCGGTCGCCGGCCGCGGCCCGGCCGGTGCCGCAGCGGGTGCGCCGGGTCGGTGTGCCGGACGTCCGCGCGCCCTGGCGGCCGCCGGCGGTCGCTGCGATGACGCCGGCCGCCGGGCCGCAGGGGACGGTCCTCACCTTCACCGGCCAACACCTGAGCGGCTGGCGTGCCGACGTGGTGGTGGGTGACCGGCTGGTCCTGGACAGCGGCCCGCTGACCGGCGACAGCTTCGAGGCCACCCTTCCCGCCGACCTTCCGGCCGGCTTCCATGAGGTACGCGTGGACGTCTCCGCGCTTTTCCGCCGCACGTTCGTGGTCGAGGTGACACCGTGACCGCGGTCGCCGGATACCCGGACAGCCTCGCCCACCTGGCCGACGAACTGCGCCGGCTGGACCTGACGATCCGGCGGCGGCTGGCCACGGCGACGCTGCTCAACGACCTGGCGCCCCAGGGCCAGACGGCGCGGACCGTCTACATCACCCGCGACGAGGTGGAGTGGCTGCTGGACACCGGCGGCCCGCCGGGGACGTCCGCGCCCGAGCTGGACGAGGTCCTCGACCAGGTGTCGGCGGTGATCGCCGCCCGGGTACGCGCCGCCACCACGCCACTCGCCCTCCCCCGGCTGGGCCGGCTGTTCGGGCTGTCGGCCGTCGAGCTGCGCGCCGTGGTGATCTGCCTGGCTCCGGAGCTGCGCCGCAAGTACGACCGGTTGTACGCCTACCTCCAGGACGACATCACCCGCAAGCGGCCGAGCGTGGATCTGGTGCTGGAGCTGCTCCACGACGACGAGGGTCAGCGGTGGCGGGGCCTGCGGTCGTTCGACGACGGGGCGCGGCTGCTGCGACTGGGCATCCTGCGGGTGGTGCCGGACCCGGCCAGCCCGTCCGGCTCGTCGGCACTGGGCCGCTTCCTGGCCCTGGACCCCCGGATCTGCCGCTATCTGCTGGGCGACGACGAGGACGAGCTGGACGCCCGGCTGGCCGGGATCGCCTCGCTGGACCGCGCCGGCCGGCCGGTGGGTGGGCGACAGCCGGACCCGGCCGGTGGACTCGCCCGCCTGGCCGCCCGCCACGACATCACCGCCGACATGCCCGGCCCGGCCCTCGTCCTCGCCCTGCACGGGCCGCCCGGCTCCGGCCGCCAGGACCTCGCCCGGCAGGTCAGCGCCCACCTGGGCCTGGCCCTGCTCACCGTGGACGCGAGCACGCCCGCCACCACCCCGGACCTGATCACGATCGCCGTCCGGGAGGCCCGCCTGCGCCACGCCGCGGTCTGCCTGACCGGCCCGGACGCCGCGCCGGACGACGGCCGCCCGCTGCTCGCCGCCCTGGCCGGCGCGCTGCACGACCTGGGCGGGCTGGCCGTCGTCACCACCATCGAGCCGTGGCGTGACACGGCCCTCCCCGGCATTCCCGTGCACGAGGTCACCCTGGCCCTGCCCGACGTGCCGCGCAGCATCGCCCTGTGGCGGGACGCCTTGTCTACGCGTACCCCCGAATCCCGAACCTGGGCCGGTGAGCTGGCCGAACGCTTCCGATTCGGCCCGGGCGCGATCCGCGCGGCCGCCGCCGAGGCGGACCGGCGCCGGCTCACCGAGGCCGAGCCGCGCGCGCTCACCCTCTCCGATGTGTACGCGGCCTGCCGGGACCGCTCCGCCGGGCGGCTCGCCGACCTGGCCGTCGCGGTCCACCCGGCCTGTGGATGGGACGACCTGGTGCTGCCCGAGCCGCAGCTGCGGATGCTGCGCGACATCTGCGCGCAGGCCCGGCACCGGCAGCGGGTGTACGGCGGGTGGGGGTTCGGCACGCTCGGCGGGCGGGGCACCGGGGTGACGGCGCTGTTCGGCGGCCCGCCGGGTACCGGCAAGACGATGGCCGCCGAGGTGTGCGCCGCCGACCTGGGCCTGGACCTCTACCGGGTGGACCTGTCCGGGGTGGTCAGCAAGTACGTCGGGGAGACCGAGAAGAACCTGCGCCGGGTGTTCGCCGAGGCCCGGGGCGGCAACGCGATCCTGTTCTTCGACGAGGCGGACGCGTTGTTCGGCAAGCGCACCGAGGTGTCCGACGCGCACGACCGGTACGCGAACATCGAGACCAGCTACCTGTTGCAGCAGATGGAGCAATACGACGGGGTGGTGCTGCTGGCCACCAACCTGCGGCAGAACCTGGACGACGCGTTCACCCGGCGGCTGCGGTCGGTGGTGGAGTTCCCGTTCCCGGACGCGGGCAGCCGGGCGCGGATCTGGCGTACCCATCTGCCGGCGACCGCGCCGGTGGCCGCCGACGTCGACCCGGAGGCGCTGGGCCGGGAGTTCGAGGTGGCCGGCGGGACGATCCGCAACATCGTGCTGAACGCGGCTTTCCTGGCGGCCGGCGACGGCCAGGTGATCGACCGGCGGCACATCCTGGACGGCACCCGCCGCGAGTTCGAGAAGATCGGGCGGCTGTGGATCGAGCCGGCCCGATGAGCGACGACCGGTTCACCCTGATGTCGCCGGGGCAGACGCGCAAGGCGTCCCCGCCGGTGCCGGCGAAGACCCCGCCGGCCGGGGCGAGCCGGGAACGGGCGCTGGGCAACGCGTTCCTGGGCAAGGCGTACACGACGATCAGCATGGAGTTCGACGGCACCGACCTGATCGTGTACGGCGACGGGGCCGAAGTGCTCCGCACGTCGGCGCAGTCCGGGCGGCCGGTGGTGCTGCGCGAGGAGGACGCCAAGGCCACCGGGGCGAACCCGGTGACCGACACGTACATGAACGACAAGCGGTTCGTCGGGGTGAAGGACTACGGGCCGATCCCGGAGGGCGCGTACACGTTCCGGCCGTCCGGCATCGAGCGGTACGACTTCGGCGAGCGGATGAAGCTCCAGCTCGGCGGGGTGTTCGGAGCCGGCGACGTGACCGTGCAGGGCCGCAAGATCCACGCCGGGGACTGGGGCACCGGGCGGGTCGCGCTCACCCCGAACGGGCCGCTACGGCAGGGTCCGTTCGGCGACGTGAGCAAGCGGGACGGGTTCTACCTGCACGGCGGCCTGCTGGCCGGCAGCTCCGGGTGCATCGACGTGGGCGGCGACTTCGACGAGATCGCCGAGCTGGTGCAGGGCTACCCCAAGCCGGTCACGGTGACCGTGCGGTACCGCAACGTGCCGCCGGTGGTGGGCGTCTTCACCGGTGCGTCCGGCGCCCTGGCGTACGGGCGGGCGCAGCTCCAGCACGGCCCGAGCGTCGGGCTGGGCGCCGAGTTCGGCGCGGGCGGGCCGCGCGCGCTCGCCTCCGCCGGGTACGACCTGGTGCTCCAGTGGGCCGGGGGTGCGCTGCGGGCCGGGGTGCGGCTCGACGTGCCGTTCACCGATCAGTCCGCGTTCGTCCGGGCCGGCGTCGGCGGCGGGCTCGACTTCCGGCTGTTCCGGCCGCTGTACGGCCGGCTCGTCGGCGGCTACAGCTGGGATCTGGGCGGCCCGGATCCGCGGCAGGGCCCGGAGCTCGGTGGTGGGCTGCGGCTCGACCTCGGGCGTACCCGGTGGGAGGCGCTCTATCAGGTGCTGCGCCCGGCCGCCGAGCAGGACCAGCAGGTCCACCAGGCGCTGCTGAAACTGGGCTTCCGGTTCTGATGGCCGGCCGGTCCACCATCCGAGCCGTCCCGGCCACCCGAGCGCCGGGCGGCAAGGCCGTGCCGCAGCCCGCCGCCACGCGGGCCCCGGCGCCGCAGCGGGGACTCGGCAACGACTTCCTGAGCCGGGTGGTCTCCGCGCCGGGCGATCAGCCCGAGGTGCACGCCGAGGAGCGGGCGCGGCAGGTGCTGTCGGCGCCGCCGGGCGCGTACCCGAACGACGGTCCGGCCGTGCCGCACCTGCCCGCCGGGGTTCCCGCCGCGGTGGCCGAGCAGGCCGGCGGCGGGCGGCCGCTCGGCACCACCGACCGGGCCTTCTTCGAACCGCGCTTCGGCGCGGGCCTCGGGCACGTACGCGTGCACGACGGCGAGCGGGCCGCGGCCCTGGCCGACGCCGCCGGGGCCGCGGCGTTCACCGTGGGCAGCCACATCTTCCTCGGCCGGGCCGGGCGATCGGCCGGCTACCCGGTGCTCGCGCACGAGCTGGCGCACGTCGAGCAGAAGCACACCGGGCCGGTGCTGTGGCGGGCGCCGAAGACCAAGGGCGGCGGGGGCGGCGGCCGCCCGGTGGAACGCCTCGAGGTGTTCGCGGACAGCACGAGCTATGCCGCTCAGGTGCTCGCCGAGGGGTTCCGGCTGCGCGCCGGGCCCGCCCGCCGGCTGTTCGTGGGGCTCGGCACGCGTTTCATCTCGTTCTTCGACACCGACGGGGCGCCGATCGACCGGGTGGCCGTCAAGGAGGACCAGCGGTTCGCCTTCCATCCCGGTGTCTACCTCGACCGGGGCGGGCGGCTGGTCGCGATCACCATCTTCCAGGGTGACGTGAACGGCCCGTGGATGCCCGAGACCGGCAGCAAGGGCTCGGTCGTCGGACACCGGATCCCCGCCGAGGGCGAGAAGCCGGCCGAGGCCGCCAAGTCCGCCCCGGAAGTGGTGTTCAACCTCGAACAACTCGTCGGCGAGCCGGACCGGGTACGCGCCGCCACGGCCCAGGTCGCCTCGGCCGCCGACATCGTCTACTTCGTGCCGACGATCGAGGCGAAGGAGACACCGGTCGGCAAGAAGACCCCGGGTGGCGAGTCGCAGTACGCCGGCCAGGTGGAGACCCGCGGCGACGGCGAGCCGGCCAACGCGCCGCCCTGGCCGGTGTCGATCGACGGCCCGAAGCTGGTGCCGATCGACGCGAACCCCACCTACAGCTCGAAGGTGGACTGGACCGCGAACGGCAACGTCACGGTCGCCGCGCAGGTCATCTCGCAGGTCGGCGAGACCATCCACTACAAGTGGGAACGCTACGACATCACCAAGTACGCCCGGCAGCAGCTGGCCGCGAACCCGGTCGGCACGCCCGCTCCCCCGCCCGGCGGCGAGAAGACCCTGGACCAGCGGATCGCCGAGTTCACCCGGGCCAAGGCCGGCTCCGGCACCGACGTCACCGGGACGGGCGGCGCCAAGCACGAGTTCGCCCGCGAGTTCGGCGACTGGTGGAAGGACACCCAGCGGGCCTCTCGCGGCGCGGCGAACCCGGGCGGCGACACCGCCGGGCAGCGGCTGTCCAACGCCGCCGCGAACCGGCTCGCGCTGGAGCTGGCGCCGGTGTCGCTGCTGGTCACCACGCTGGGCGCAACGCTGCGGCTGATCGCCGACCTGTTCGCCGGGCCGCGGGTGCAGCAGGAGATCCCGTTCGAGCGGGAGGGCATCTTCCTGATCCGGGTGATCACCACGCCGGCGGTCAACGAGGACCGGCAGGGCCGGCCGATCATCCGGCCGCCGTCGGTCGCCGCCCGGGTCACCGAGGCCGCCCCGATGGACCGCAACGTGCGGGAGTCGCTCGACGAGCCGGCCGCGCAGCTCGCCGAGCTGCAGGCGCAGATCGACCTGGCGAAGGCTGCCGGCGACACCAAGAAGGCCGAGTACCTGACCAGCCTGCTCACCGAGGCGAAGCTGCGCTTCGAGGGCACCCCGCTGCAACTGCTGCGGCAGCGCCGGGCGGCGAAACCGGCCGATCCCAAGGTCACCGGGTACGCCCGGGAGCGGGAACTGGAGCAGCTCGACGACCAGATCGCCCTGGCCGTACGGCACGAGCAGCAGCGCACCGCGGGCGCCGGCGCCGACCTGGCCCCGGCGGTACGCGTCAACGCGACGCTGGTGTCCGAGGTGACCGGCGAGCAGTATCCGCTGCTCATCTCGGCCGGTCCGATGGCCAAGGACGGCACCAAGCACCGCTGGTTGATCAGCGATGTCACCAACCGGGACGGCGAGGCGTACATCGGGCTCGGCGACACCCCGAGCGCCGCGTTCCTGTCGGCGCTGACCAAGTTCGGCGGCAAGGCGGCGTACGGGCGGGGCCGGATCGGCGTACGGACCGCGGGTCTCGGCCTGGAAACCGCCGCACCGGCCGAGCTGCTGGTGGACAGCCAGCCGACCGACTGGGCCCTGGCCGAGAAGCGCCTGGACGACCTGGTGATGACGCTGGCCGCACTCGGGTTGTTCGTGGCGTCGGCGGGCGTGGCCGGCGCGGTGATCGGCGCCGGGGTGGCCGCCGCCCGGCTCATCCACCGCTGGCAGGCCGGCACGCTGCGGCTGGACGCGCAGACCGTGAACGACGTGCTCGGCCTGCTCGGCGGGCTGGGCGCGACCGGGCAGCTCGCGGCGGGCCTGCGGGTGCAGAAGTTCGAGAAGATGTTCGCGATCACCCTGGAGGGCGGCACGACGAGCGCCCAGATCGAGACGGCGGCGCAGGCGCTGCGCGGCGCGCAGACGCTCGCCAAGGTCGTGGCGGTGGCCAACGAGGCGATCAACTACGGCGGGCTGCTCTGGGGCAACGTGCAGTTCCTCGACCAGATGGTGTCGATCGCCGCGCAGGAGCGGTCGGGTGCGCTCACGCATGCGGCGGCGCGGCGGGCGCGGGCGAATGCGATCTCGTCGGCGGTGCAGAACAACGGACTGTTCCTGGCCGCCAACGTGCTCAAGGCGAAAGGGCAGGTCAAGGCCGAGGAGCTCCAGGCCGCCAAGGAAGCGCAAGCCGCCAAGGAAGCCCAGGCGCCGAAGGAGCCCACGACCACCGGCCGGCCCGAGCCCGCGCCGATCGGCGAGCGCCGGGCCACCCTCATCGAGCTGCGCGAGGCCCTGCCCACCGACCTGCGGCAGAAGCTCACCGTCGACCCGAACCTGAAGGGCGACACCGTCAAGGTCGACTACACGGTGGACCCGGCCACCCGGCTGATCACCGAGATCACCATCCGCTGCGGCCCGGACGCCCGGCCCGGCACGGTGGCGCTGCACACCGAGACGGTCCGCACCATGGAGAAGTACCAGGGGCTCTCCGGCCGGGTGCAGCAGGCCCTGAACTGGCTGCGCGACCTGGTCGGCGTCGACACCCTCGACCCCGGCAACAAGCCGCAGTTCGAGGCGCAGCTGGAGATCCGGAAGCTGCCGAAGCTGATCGAGGCGCAGCTGGAGCGGATGAAGACGATGGAGCCCGGCGCCCGCGACCGGGCCGAGGGCGAGCTGGCGAAACTTCAGGTCGACCTGGACCGGCACCTGCGCACCCTGGACCTGGGCCCGGTCGGGGAGGGCGTCGGCTACGTCGCCGCGGAGGGCCTGTCCAAGGCCAAGCAGAAGAAGTACGCCGAGCTGCTGGAGCGCCTGCGCGAGCACGACGCCGGCACGGACACCCACAAGAAGATCCGAAGGGAGATGTACGAGCTGGTCGGCGGCACCCTGGAGTACCCGGCCTGGGAGAGCATCTACCAGGCGAACGTGACCCGCGCCCGCAAGGCGAACGCGGTGGTGTCCGCCGAGCACTCCCGGCTCGGCTGGGGTAAGACAGAGGTGACCGTGCAGGTCGGCAACGAGGTGCGCCGGCTGGACATCGCCGACGTCAAGTCGCGGCGTGGTGTCGAGGTGAAGGCGTACGAGACCGGCACGATCTATGCGTCCGGAGAGATCCTGGCCGAGGTGCGGCGGGACGCGGCCCTGGTCCGGCAGGGCTGGAGCATCAAGTGGATCCTGATCGACACCGAGGCCAGCGGCCCGCTGCTGCAGGCGCTGCGCGACGGGCGGATCCTGGTCGAGTTCCGTGACACCGTCCGCGGCGGCACCGAGTTCTCCCGCCGGATCCTGCCGGCCCGACAATAGGAGCGTCCATGGCCGACGATTTCGCCGCCCTCCGCCTGCACAGCGAGGCGGAGTTCCAGTCCTGGCTCGCCCGCGACGTGGAGGCCCGCGACGAGCTGTACGAGCTGATCGGTCACGAGCTCGGCATCACCCCGGCCTCGCTGGACGAGCTGGAGGCGTACCTGCTGAACCGCTTCCCCGGCCCGGACGACGCGCTGAAGGTCGGCGGGCGGGAGGTCACCGACGCCGCCGCCCGGCACGCCGGCCTGGTCCTGGTGCTCGGGGTCGAGGAAGCGCGCTGGGACATCGAACTGTCCGACACCGACGACGCCTACTACCGGCTGCCCGTGGTGCGGCTGGCCGACGGCTCCTCCGAGTGCCCGCTGTCGCTGGTGACCGCCGCCCTGGACCGACGTACCGGCGACTACCTGAGCGGCGTCATCGGCTACCTGGTCGAGCCGGACTGATCCCTGCGGACCGGCCGGGGACCACGAGGTACCAGGGCCGGTCCTGGTCCCTAGTTGGGAGTCTGTGTCTATTCAGTCGCGGCCGGGCCCGCTCGTACGGTGAAGGTCGCCGCTGGGCGGCGGCGGACCGGTGAGGTGATGCGGCGATGAGCGACGGATTCCCCGGCAAGCCGCGGGTGCTGCGCGGCGCTTTCGTCGAGTTCGGGCTGAGCCTGCCGCCGCTGTTCGTGGTGTTCCAGTACAACCCGCTCCAGCTGACCCGCAACCGGTCGCTGACGTTCGCGCCGCCGGGCGGCACGGCCACCGTACCGGCCGGCGGGCAGGCGCCGGCCGCACCGGCCCGCAGTCTGCGCCAGTTCCACGCCGGTCTGAAGGACCTGACCGAGCTGCGCCAGCAGCAACAGGTGACGGTGCAGGAGCAGACCATCGGGTTCGACATCCGGCTCGACGCGACCGACAAGCTCGACGACCGGGACACCATCACCGAGCAGTTCGGCATCGCCCCGCAGCTGTCCACCCTCGAGCTGATGGTGTTCCCCAAGGGAGAGAGCCTGCTCGGCGCGGCCCTGGGCGCACTGCTCGGCGCGCCGGAGGGCTTCAGCTTCACCCGGGGCGAGAACCCGCCGATGGTGCTGTTCATCTTCGGCCGCAAACGGGTGCTGCCGGTGAACATCAACTCGATGAACATCACCGAGACCGAGTTCAGCACCGACCTCAACCCCATCCGCGCCACGGTCGCCGTCAACCTGACCGTCATCGAGGGCAAGAGCCTGCCGTACCTGTATTCCAAGGCCATGACCGAGGCGATGTCGGTGCTCAACCTCGCCAATGTGGCCGACCTGGCCGACGTCGTGGTCCCGGGGTGACGGCGATGTTCAGCCGGCAGTCCCGATATCGCGACGTCCCGGACGTGACCGTGCCGGACGCGCGCGGCCGGATGGTGCTGGCCAAGGACCTGCGGATGACGCCGGTCGTCACCGGCACCTACCGGCACACGGTCACCGCCGGGGA
This sequence comes from Actinoplanes sp. NPDC051475, assembly GCF_040689425.1. Lineage (NCBI taxonomy): Bacteria > Bacillati > Actinomycetota > Actinomycetes > Micromonosporales > Micromonosporaceae > Actinoplanes > Actinoplanes sp. NPDC051475. The sequence goes on along the minus strand of NZ_JBFAZZ010000017.1, from coordinate 43,405 downwards.
CCGGCTCGACATGCTGGCCTGGCAGTACTACGGGCGGCCGCTGCAGTTCTGGCGGATCTGCGACGCCAACCCCGGCGTACTGTCCCCGCTCGCCCTGGTCGGCCAGGAGACGATCGACGCCGTACGCGTCCCGCTGACCGTGTCCGGGGACCCGCCGTGGGCCGAGCTGGTGGCCGCGCTGATCGCCACCGCCGGTGTCGACGACGTGCTCGTCGACGACGGCACCCGCCTGGCCCGGCGGCAGCGGACCGAGGACGGCACGACGTTCACCCTCACGGTCACCGAGCCGGACCGCGCCGTGGTGATCGCCTTCCACCGGGCGCGGATCGTGGTCACCGAGCTGATCACGGTGATCCAGGCGGCCGGGTTCACCACCGGCGCCCCGTCCGACGCGGGCCTGGCCGGCCGTACCGTCGTCATTCCCGTCGCGGCCGGCGGCTGACATGCCCGAGGACCGCCTGCGGATCGAGATCGGCGGCGCCGAGGCGCCGGAGATCTACGACGACCTGCTGTCGTTGGAGGTCGAGCTGGACGAGCAGCTCACCGGCATGTTCCGGATGACCCTGGCGCTGCTGCCGCGACCGGACGGGTCGTGGGCGCACCTGGACGACGAGCGGTTCACGGTGTGGCAGAAGGTGGCGATCAGCGCCGGGCTGGACGGCGACACCCCCCAGCTGATCAGCGGCTACATCACCCACCTGCGGCCGGACTTCGGGCCCGGCACCGACCAGTGTGTGCTGGAGGTGTGGGGCCTGGACGCCGGGGTCCTGATGGACCGCGCGGACAAGATGCGTGCCTGGGCCGGCAAGCGCGACAGCGACATCGCGTCGGAGATCTTCCGAGGGTACGGGCTGACGCCGCAGGTGACCGCCACCGACGTGGTGCACGAGGAGCAGGTGTCCACGATCGTGCAGCGGGAGACGGACCTGCAACTGCTCAAGCGGCTCGCGCTGCGCAACGGCTTCGAGTGCTGGGTGGACGGCGAGACCGGCTACTTCGGGCCGTCCGCGCTGTCCGGCAGCCCGCAGCCGGTGCTGGCCGTGCATTTCGGCGATCAGACCACGGTCGACCGGTTCCGCCTCGAGGTGGACGCGCTGGCCCCGGCGACGGTGGCCATGCACCAGATCGACCGGATCACCGGGGAGCCGCTCGCCGCCACCGCCGAGAAGGGCTCGGAGAAGCTGCTCGGGGCGGGCGGGCTGCCCGAGCCGGGCGTCGAGGCGGCCCGGGTCGAGGTGGCGCAGACCGTCGCCACCGGTCTGCCCGAGATGGACGCGCTCTGTCAGGGCCTGTGCGACCGGGGCGCCTGGTTCGTCACCGGGGAGGGTGAAGTGGCCGCGAACCAGTACGGCACCGTGCTCAAGCCGCACGCCACGGTCACCGTGAAGGGAGTGGGTGAGGCGTACAGCGGCGTCTACTACGTCACCCACGTGACCCACCGGTTCACCGTGGACGGCTACCGGCAGGACTTCAAGGTGCGCCGCAACGCGCTGCGGCCGTCCGGGGACGAGCAGTTCACCGCCGACGGCGGCGGGCTGCTGGGTGCGCTGGCGGGTGCGCTGTGAGGGGCGAGCCGGTGGCCGGACGCGCCCCGGAGGAGCTGGAGCGGATGGTGGCGGCGCTGGTGGAGCGCGCCGAGCGGCGGTTCTTCGGCAAGTACCGGGGCCGGGTGGTCGACAACGAGGACCCGCTGCGCCTGGGCCGGCTGCGGGTCAGCGTGCCCAGCGTGCTCGGCCCGGACGTGGTCACCGGCTGGGCCACCCCGTGCGCCCCGTACGGCGGCACGGCCGGGCAGGGCCTGCTGCTGGTGCCGGACCGGGAGGCCGGGGTGTGGGTCGAGTTCGAGGAGGGCGACCCGGAGTTCCCGATCTGGTGCGGCACGTTCTGGAGCAAGCCGTCCGCGGGCAGCGAGCTGCCGAAGCCGAACAAGGCCGACGGCGCGGAGGACGACGAGCCGCAGGCAGCGCCCACCCGCAAGACGTTCAAGACCCGCAAGGGCCACACCTTGCAGTTCGAGGACGCCGACGGCGCCGAGGTGGTGCTGCTGCGCGAGGGCGTCAAGGGTCACCGGATCGTGCTGGACGCCGACGGCATCACCGTCACCGACGCCACCGGCAACACGATCGCGCTCACCAAGGACGCCGTGACGATCACCGCGAAGAAGCCGCTGACCATCGACGCGTCCGGCCAGCCGATCCGCATCGTCGGCAAGTCGATCGCCCTGGAGAAGGGCTGATCGGATGGCGAAAGCGCTGATCGTGAAGAACGACCCGGTCGACGGCACCGACACCCACCAGGTGGACGGCCTGAACACCGCCAACCCGCCGACCCCCTACGTCGGTACCGGCGACTACACGTACCAGGGCGCGGTGACCGGCGGGCTGAGCGACTTCGTCACCGCCGGCGGGACGCCCGTCGCGGTGGTGACCAGCACCAGCAGCCTGCGTCCCGAGGGCGAGCTCGCGCACAAGCCGCTCAGTGGCAGCAACTACCAGCCGGCCGCTCCGCCGCCGGCGCCGCCGTCGCTGAAGTTCACCCCGCCGACCGGCGTCGGCGACGGCAAGCCGGGCGCGCCCGCCGGCAGCGCGCTGCTCACCGTCGGCGGCGTGAAGGTGCTGCTCGACGGCGACAAGTTCGACACCTGCGGCATCCCCGGCGGCACCGGCAAGGGCACCGTGGCGGCGCAGGGGCAGACGTTCGTCACCTGCGCGGCCTGAGACGTGGAAGGAGCGGCATGGCCACCGGCTTCGGCTTCCCGTTCGCGGTGACCCCGCGCGGCACCATCACGCCCGATCCGGACGACGACGCCGACCTGCGCGGCCGGGTCGTGCAGGTGCTGCTCACCGCCCCGGGCGAGCGGGTCAACCAGCCGGAGTTCGGGTGCGGGCTGTTCAACCTGGTCTTCGACCCGAACAACACGATCATGGCGGCGGCCGTGGAGTTCACCGTCGGGCAGGCGCTGACCCGGTGGCTGGCCGACGAGCTGGTGGTGGCCGGCGTCGACATCCGCGCGCAGCAGGAGGAGCTGGTGGTGGAGGTCGCGTACGTACGCCGCCGCGACCTGGCGCACCGAGCGGTCCGGGTGCAGTTCCGGTGACGGGAGGTGAGCGGCGTGGCTGAGGTCAACCGGATCGACGGGCGGCCGGTCATCGACTACATGGCCCGCGACTACGAGAGCCTGCTCGTGGCGATGCGGCAACGGATCCCGGAGAAGCTGCCCGAGTGGCGCGGCCACGCCTCCGAGTCGGACTTCGGCAACGTGCTGCTCGAACTGTTCGCGCACCTGGGCGACATCCTCAGCTTCTACCAGGACCGGGTGGCCAACGAGAGCTTCCTCGGCACGGCACGGACCCGGCGCAGCGTAATCGAGCATCTGCGGCTGATCGGCTACGAGCTGGGCACCGCGGCGCCCGCGTCGGCCGAGCTGATCCTGTCGGTGCCCCACGACGTGACGGCCAAGGTGACGATCCGGCGGGGCGACGCATTCGCCACCGCCTCCGAACGCGACCGGCCCAGCGTCCGCTTCGAGTACACCCGCGACGATCCGATGGAGGTCGACTTCGGTACGGCGGACGTCGACCCGGGAACCGGCCGCAGGGTGTCGCGCGCCGTGCCGGTCGAGGAGGGCCGGCTGTTCACCGGCCGGCTGCTCGGCACCTCCGACGGCTCCACCGACCAGCGGTTCACCCTGCCGCACCCCGGCGTGATCCTGCGCCCGCCCGGCGCTGCCCTGCCCGGCGACATCACGGTTACCGTCACCCTGCCGGACGACGCCGTGCCGCCGCAGAAGTGGACGCTGCGCGACTCCCTGGCGTTCAGCGGTCCGGCCGACCACCACTTCGCGGTCCGCGTCGACGACCAGGACCGCGCCGCCGTGGCGTTCGGTGACGACCGGTTCGGCGCGATACCGGACCCGGGCGCGCGGGTGACCGCCACCTACCGGGTCGGCGGCGGCGCCGGCGGCAACGTGCCGCCCGGCACGATCAGCGTGATCCTGGACGCGCCGGCCCTGGCGAAGCTCGGCGCCGGCGTCACCAATCCGATCGGCGCGGCCGGCGGCGCCGACCGGGAGAGCATCGAGCACGCCGTACGGCACGCGCCCGCGGTGTTCCGGTCGCTGCGGCGCGCGGTCACCACCGCCGACTACGAGGCGATCGCGCTCAGCTTCAAGGGCGTCGCCAAGGTACGCGCGGTCGCGACCAGCTGGAACGAGGTCACCCTGTTCGTCGCGCCCGAGGGGGGCCGCCGCGGTGAGCACGTCAGTGACGTGCTGGAGGCGAACCTGCGGGCGTTCTTCGAGGACAAGCGGATGCTCAGCCAGATCGTCGAGATCGCCGACGTCGACTACGTGCCGATCCGGGTGACCGCCGAGGTGGCAGTGGAGAGCTACCACGTCGTCGACGACGTGCTGGCCCGGGTGCGCAGGGCGGGCGCCGACCTGCTCGCCTTCGAGCGGGTCGGGTTCAACGAGACGGTGTTCCTGAGCCGCTTCTACGAGCGCTGCCAGGACGTGCCCGGGGTGCAGTTCGTCAACATCACCGAGTTCCGCCGCGGGGACCGCGACGGCGGCCCGGTCGAGACGGACGGGGTGATCACGCTGGGCCCCGACGAGATCCCGATCGTGCCGGCCGTCCCGGGATACGAGGACGGGATGAAGGTCGAGCTCGTGCCGAGGGTGCGCTGACATGCTGCTGGCCGGGATCATCGCCGTTGCCCACCCGGAGGGCAACCGCATAGACCTGACCTGGACCGCTCCCCCGTCCGGCGTCGGGGTGCGGGTGGTGCGGCGCGAGGGCGGGCACCCGGCCGGCCCGGACGACGGCACCCTCGTCGCCGAGGGGCTCGGCCTGGCCGCCGTAACGGACGACGACCTGCGCGCCGAGACGGTCCACTACTACACGCTGTTCCCGTACACCCAGAACCCGCGCGCCTACCAGGCGGACCCGGGCAACCGGGCCGCGGCCACCGCCCTCGCCCGGTACGACTTCGGCGGCCTGATGTTCCGGATGCTGCCCGCCCTGTACCACCGCTACGACGCCCTGCGGCTGCCGGCGGCCGGCGCCGTCGCGCCGGAGGACGAGGACAAGGGTCAGCTGCGCCGTTTCCTGGACCTGCCCGGCGGCGAGCTGGACCGGATGTACAGCCTGGCCCGGGCCCTGCTGAACGTCGTCGACCTGGACCGCGCCGACGGGGCGCTGCTGCCGCTGCTGGCCGACTGGATCGGCTGGCGTACCGACTTCAGCCTGCCGGTGGCCGCGCAGCGCAACGAGATCCGGTACGCGCCCCGCGTCTACCAGACCATCGGTGGGCTGGACGCGCTGGCCGCGACGGTCACCCGGGTCACCCGCTGGCCCAGCCGCACCAAGGAGTACGTCCACAACGTGGCCCGTACCAATCAGCCGGAGCGGCTCAACCTGTGGTCGCTGACCCGCACCAAGGAGGGCACGCCCGGCGCGGCCGGCCTCGCCTCGGTCAACTTCGCGTACGACGGGCGGCCGGTGCTCCAGGATCTCGGCGGCGGCGCGCTGCTGGCCGTCTATCACACGCACCGGCGGCACGGCTGGGACATCTGGGCGAAGCAGCACACCGGGACCGGATGGGAGCCGAGCGCACCGGTGGTCACCCGGCCCGGCATCGACAAGCACCCGGTCGTGGCCCGGATCGGTGACCGGGTGTGGGTGTTCTGGCAGAGCCTCGACCCGGCCGAGCCGCGGCCGATCTGGCGGATCTGGTCCGTGACCCGCGCGGGCAACGGCCCCTGGAGCGAGCCGGAGCCCTTCCGCGACGCGGCGACGCAGCGGGAGTCCCCGGCAGCGACCACCGACCCGGACGGGTTCTGGCTGTTCTGGCAGGAGGGTGGCGAGGTCCGGTACAACCGGCACAACGGCGACGACTGGCAGCTGGACCGGCCCGCGGCGCTGCCCGGCGAAGGGCCCGGCGAGGACGCGTACGTGCTGGTGGCCGGCGGCCGGCTGTGGCTGTTCTGGACCCGTGAGGGACCGGCCGGACCACCCGGGCAGACCCGGCGCACCATCGCCTACCGGGTGAAGCAAGGACTCGACCCGGCCGTGCCGGACTGGTCGGACGTGCGGACCGTACCCAAGGGCGAGGACGGCGACTACCACGACCGGTACCCGTACCCGCGGGCCGTCACCGGCGGGGTCGAGCTGCTGTGGAGCACCACGGCCGCCGGCGGTCCGACGCTGGTCGCGGCCACCGTCGCCCCGGCCACCAACACCTGGAGCCCGCCAAAAACGATCATGAGTGGCCCGTACGCGAGCAGGGGTGTGGCCGTGAGCGGCCCGCCGGACGGACCGTCGCTGGTCCTGTTCCGCTCGAACCGCAGCACCGAGAGCGCCGCCGGCCTCGACAACCGGTTCGCCGGCACCACCACCGTGGACTCGCGGTGGACGCAGAAGCTGGACCGGCTCGGCACGTTCGAGGACTTCCAGACCTATCTGCCGCACGCCCGCGCCGGGCAGGGCGGCACCCGCGACCGGATCGCCCGGCACACCGTCGGCGTGTTCATGGAACCGGACACCGCCGACCGCGCGCAGATCGAAGCCGCGGTGGTCCGTCTCGCCGGGGCCCTGCCCGACTTCCTGCCGGCGACCGCTCGGACCGTCCTGATCACCCCGTAGGAGAGACGATGGCCGACTATTCCATCCTGCCGGAGCGGCAGCTCGCGGCCGCCCGGGAACAGGGTTACATCGGCCTGCACATCGAGCAGGGCGTGCCGATCCTGGACCGCGACCTGAACCTGATGCACGACCTGATCGCGGAAACGGTCCGGGAGATCGCCACCCGGTACATCGGGGACGGGTCGCCGGCCGGCGCCGGCGGTTTCACCGTGCAGGCCCTGCCGGCTCCGGCTCACGAGCAGGACTTCCTGATCGCGGCGGGCACCTCGTCGCTGCCCGGCCGCTGCCTGGTCGCCGGCATCGAGGCGGTGATCACCGAACCGATCCGCTACCGGGAGCAGGCCGGTGCGACCGAGCTGCGGACACCCGGCGACACCCAGCCGAACCCGCGGATCGACACCGTCTACCTGGACGTGTTCGTCGCCGAGGTGGAGGCGGGCACCGACGTGTCGCTGCGCAACCCGCTGGACGTCGGCGTGCAGACCTCGGTGCGGCTACAGCCTCGCTGGATGGTGCTGGTCGCCGAGGACGGCGGGCTGCCGCCCGCGCCGCCCGGCCACAACTTTTACGTTCTGGCCCGGCTGACCCGCCCGCGGGGCAACGCCACGATCACCGCGCAGATGATCACCGATCGGCGGCAGAGCGGGCTGACCGTCTCCGACCTGGAACGCCGGCTGCGGCGGGTCGAGACGGCCCTGCTGCCCGCCTTCGTCAACCCGCAGTTCACCCCGAAGCTGGGCGCGCCCGGCGACGAGGTGCAGATCTTCGGCACCAACTTCAACGTCGGCGCCGCCCAGGTCTTCTTCGGGGACGTCGCGGCCGCCGCCACCACGGGCGGCTCGGCCACCCGGCTCACCACCCGCGTACCGCGCGGCGTCGCCACCGAGGGGGAGGCGGTGCAGGTGCTGCTGAGCGTGGAGAACGCGGCCGGGCGTACCGCGACCAACGCGGCGTTCACCGTGCTGCCGTCGCCCGCCTTCGCGGCGCCGGGTGCTCAGTTCGAGCCGGACACCGGCGACAAGGACACCGAGGTCACCCTGCACGGCGCCAACTTCAACGCCCCCGGGCTGGTCGTCAAGTTCGGCTCGGTCGCCGCCACCTCGCTGAGCGGGCAGACGTCACGGCAAGTGAAGGTACGGGTGCCGCCAGGGCTAGTGCCCGCGGGGAGCGCGAGCAGCACCGTCACGGTCACGGTGACCACGGACGCCGGGACCGTCGTGAGCGACGACCAGTTCGTGGCCACCCAGGCGGTGCCGGCGCCCGCGTTCGTCACGAGCGGTCCGCAGTTCACACCGAAGCTGGGCTCGCGCGGCGACGAGATCACGCTCAACGGAACCAACTTGAACATCGCGCCGCTGACCGTGAAGTTCGGCGCCACCCCGGCGCCGAACGTCACGTCCACGACGGCCACAACGATCAAGGTCAAGGTGCCGGTCGTGCCGCAACCGCCGCAGACCGTGCGGATCACCGTCGAGACGCCGGGCGGCATCGCGGAGAGCACATCCACCTTCACCGTCAACGGTTGACGCCACGAGGAGGCCGACCATGGCATTCGAGGTCCATCCACACGCACCCGGCAACCCGGCGACCGACCCGCTCAAGGTCGCAAAGAACTCCGAGCAGTCCAGCACGTTCACCCAGATCACCGGCCCGCCGGTGATCAGCAACTCGTACGAGAAGATGATGTATCTGCGGGTGGCGAAGTCCGGGACCGGCGCGCCGCCGACCCTGTCGCTGCAGACCGGGCTGGGCCCGCCGGTGGTCGCCACCAGCACACCGACCGCCGTCTACCGGGGACCGAACCCGTCCGACTACGTCGGCGACGTGCAGCTCTTCGTCGCCGGCGAGGCGGCCGGGGTCTGGCAGCTCCGGATGGGCTTCGACCAGAACACCAGCGAGACCTGGCAGCTGGTCATCCACAACAACGACCCGGTCCTCGACCAGGAGTTCACCTGGGTGGTGGCCGGCAGCGTGGCCGAGACCGCCCAGCCGTGGATCGCGGTCTCCCCGGGCATACTGCCGATCTCCTCGCTGGTGAACCGGCAGAACTCCACCGACCTGAAGATCGAGCAGAGCGTGCAGGTGGCCAACCGCGGCACCGCCGCGCTGACCGTCACCACCGTGAGCCCGGCGCCGGCCGCCCCGCTCGAGCTGCGTACCCCGCTGCCGTTCACCGTGCCGCCGGGCGGCGTGCAGGACCTGGTCGTGCGGTACACGCCGCCGAGCACCGGGCCGGCCCAGACGGCCGCGGACGTCATCGTGACCGCCGGCCCGCCGGACACCACGGCGGGGACCTCACCCGGGCACAACCAGCGGATCCAGATCACCGCGAAGGCACAGGCGCTGGAGATCGTCCTGCTGCTCGACGACTCCGGCAGCATGGGCTGGGATCCGCTCGGCACCTTCCTGCCGCCGAACGCGCCGAACGCCCGCTGGTCGGAGCTGGAATCGGCGGCCAACAACTTCCTCGACCTGCTCGCCCACTTCGGCGCCGGGCGCGGCAGATTCGGGGTGGCCCGCTTCCCGGCGCCCGACCCGAACAACCCGTCGACCTTCGACCTGGTGCCGATGACCGACATCACCCCGAACATGGCGGCCGCCCAGACCGCGATCTCGAACGTCGAGCCGTTCAACAGCACGCCGATGGGCGACGGCCTGAGCCGGGTCCTCGGCCCGCCCGGCTACTTCAGCCAGCAGGTCGACAACCGGCGCTGGCTGATCCTGATGAGCGACGGCGCGCACAACTCGGGCACCCGCAACCCCCGGGACTTCATCGCGGCCGGCAACTCCCCGCTCGACCGCAAAATCAGCATCTTCGCCGTCGCGTACGGCATCGAGGGGCACACCGACGTCGACCACGTACTGCTCAAGGACCTGGTCGACACGTCCATGCTCGGGCAGATCCGGCACGTCAACGAGGAGGGTGTCACCGCCATCACCCTGGCCGCACAGCTGCGCGACACCATCAAGTCCGGGCTCACCGGGGCCACCTCGCCGCTCGACCCGACCGGCCGGTTCATCATCTCCACCCAGCGCGAGGCCCGGCACGACGTGGTGATCACCCCGTACGACTCCCGGGCGGCGTTCGTCCTGAACTGGAACACCCCGGACCCGGGCCGGCTGCGCCTCGAGCTGATCACACCCGCGCACAACCGGCTCACCCCGGAGGACGTGCAGGCCGGGCGGTTCCCCGGCGTGCAGTTCCGGGGTGGCAACCGATCACAGATGTACCTGGTCGACCCGGGTTTCCTGCCCGGTCAGGCCGGCACCTGGACGTTCGTCGTCACCCACCCGCAGATCATCATCGGAGTCGCGGACGGGGTCTCCGGCGTCTCGGAGTTCGAGGACTACCTGTACGACACGGTGGTCGACTCCACCCTGCGCCTGGAGCTGAACGCCGACCGTGACACCTACTTCGCCGGCGACCCGATCACCATCTCGGCCCGGCTCACCGCCCGCGGCCTGCCGGTCCGCGACGCCCAGGTGTTCCTCTCCACCACCCGGCCCGGGCAGTCGTTCACCAACTGGCTGGCCGCGCTGACCGTGCCCGAGCAGGCGTTGCAGCAGGCCCGCAGGGAGCTGCAGGGCAAGGACAGCACCCCCATCCTGATCAAGCAGCGGGGCGCGCAGATCGCCGGGCTCACCTTCCCGGGCAGCCCGGCCGGGCTCACCCTGCCGATGGCCGATCAGCGGCGTGTCGGGACGTACCGCGCGACCGTCCCGGGGACCGGCACGACCGTGCCCGAGCGCTACACCTTCTACGTCACCGCGATCGGGGTCACCATCGACGGCGTCAGCTTCCGGCGGGAGGCCAAGATCGAGACGCGGGTGATGGTCCGGCCGCACCCGGCGTTCACCCAGGTCTCGGTGGTCGAGGTGGGACCCGGCCTGGCCGCGGTGAAGGTCGTGCCGAAGGACGCCTTCGGCAACGTGCTGCAGGTCGACCCGGGGGTGTCCAGCCTCGACATCGTCGTCAAGGACGGCACGATCGCGGACATCGACACCGCGCTCGACGGCTCCTACACGACGCTCGTCTCGTACAACCCCAAGAAGAAGGCCCCGTCGGTCAGCCTCGACTACGGAGGTTTCAAGGTCGTCGACCCGATCCGGGTCAACCCGTTCGAGACGTTCCAATATCCGGATCGAGTCGTCGAGTTCGTGGCCGGGCCGGTGACCAGGACCAACAAACACCCGGATCCGGAGGCGGCGCTCGGCACCATGGTGGGCCGCAAGCCGGACCAGCTCGTGGCGATCGGCGCGAACGGCCGGCTCGCCGTCGCCGTCGACGGCCACGTGATCAAGTCGGACGCCGACGACGACGTGACCGTGTTCGTCGCCGACACCCCGGACCTGCGCAGCTACCGCGTGGAAGCGCTGAACGCGGACAACGGCGATTGGGTCCTCCTCGGCGACTCGATCGGCGTGACCCAGTCGTTCCCGCTCAAGAACGCCGGCCTGGTCACCACACCCGCCGTCCGGATCCTGGACACCAGCGGGCGTACCCGCGACGCCGACCTGAACCTGCTGGACGGGCCCGGCGTCAACATCCGAGGCGTGGGCTTCCTGTCGGTGGTCCGCGAACCCAAGCGCACCCTCCAGCCGTATCCGGAGATCCGCAAGGGTGCCCGCAACCACCCGGTCAAGACGCTGCAGTACCTGCTGCGCGCCCGCGACCACCGGGTGGCCGTGGACGGCGTCTTCGGCCCGGACACCGACTCGGCGGTCCGCGCCTTCCAGAAGCAGAAGAAGCTGTCCGTCGACGGCATCGCCGGGCCGCAGACCTGGCGCGCGCTGATCGTCACGGTTCAGCGCGGCAGCGAGGGCGACGCCGTGCGCGGCGTGCAGGAGGAGTTCCAATTCCGCAACCTGTCCGGCGACCCGGACAAGGCCCCGCGCGTGGACGGCGAATTCGGCCCGAAGACCGAGGCCGCCGTGCGCGCCTTTCAACGGGCCATCGCAGCGGACGTGGCGCACTTCCCGGTGGACGGAATCGTGGGCCCGCTCACCTGGCAGGCCCTGATCAGCGGAATGCTGTCCGGCTAGGACTCGCGACTGTCCGCCGGCGTCAAGCAGCGGCTCCCGTTCATGAACGGGAGCCGCTGAGCCCACTGTCGTGTCCCGGTCAGGGCTGAGGTACGTCCCACAGCGTGAGGGCGTAGGTCTGCAAGATGGAGGCCACCGGCTGGTAGAACGTGGTGCCGCCGCTGGAGCAGTTGCCGGAGCCGCCGGAGAGCATCCCGAGTCCGATGCTTCCGCCGTCGTACAGCGGGCCGCCGCTGTCACCCGGCTCGGCGCACGCATCCGTCTTGATCAGACCGTTGACCGTCACTCCGTTGGAATAGGTCACGGTCGCGCCCACTGCCTTGACATGGCCGCCCCGGACACCGGTGGTGCTTCCGCTGCGCCGGATCGACAGACCCACGACGGCGTCGCCCGCGCTCGTGATGAACTTCCCGCTGCCCGCTACCGTGCCGTAGACGTGGATTCCGGCAGTGTCGTACTCGACGAGGCCCCAGTCACCACCGGCGCCGAACACGCTCAGGCCCGTGTTGTGGCCGAGACGGCTGCTCAGACCCTGGTTGGCGTACCACACAGAGCCATCCTGCGTGCAATGTCCGGCCGTGATGAAGAAGTGCCTGCCGAAACCGTCGAACACGTTGAAGCCGAGAGAGCATCGTTCCGTACCCAGTGAAGTGCCGGCGTAGATGGCTGTGCCGTCCAACATGGTCGGGCCGGCGAACTCGCCCAGCCTTCCGTTGAGCTGCTCGATTCTGACCGCCGCACCGAGCTTGCGGACGACCGATTCGAGCTTGGCAAGTTTCGTTCCCTTGACGGACTGGTCCACGGAGACCACGACCTGGTCGGTGGCCGGGTCGATGGCCCATGCGGTGCCGGGGATCCGGGCGGAACGGTCGAGGACCTCGGTCGCCCGATCGAGATCGGCCTGGCTGCGAGCGACCGTACGGGGGACCGCGCCCGCGGCGCGTACGATCTGGGCGGCAGAGACGTCGGCGACTGTGACCACGAGCTTGCCCGTAGCCTGGTCGATGTATGAGCCCGCGCTGCGGGCGCCCAGGCGCTGCTCCAGCCTGGTCGCGAGACCTGCCAGATCTTGGCTGCTGGCCGACGCCGCAGTTTGCGCCGGCGGCGACGCTGCAGCCGGCATGTTCGGCAGGACCGCCGAGAAAGCGGCTGCGAGCGCTATCACGGCAGCGGATGAGAATGACGCAATGCGAGGCTTCACCTTAATTCCTCTCGTCCGGACTTCGTTGCCGGCTCCTATGGGCGTTGCCGTGGCCGGCGGCTCTCTGTGGGTCGCTCGGATCCACGATGACCGTCCGCGCGAGGCCGGACGAGGTCCGCGACCGGCACTTCTCCGGCATTGCCTGTCGATCTGCCACCGAAGGTCGGCGCCGCTACGCGGGTCGGAGCCGGCGGCACGCTTCCAGAAATCCGGGTAGCGCTACCGGAAGTCTGCGTACACGTGTTGTGAGGTCATCCGTCCTCATCGCCGCGCCTGATACCTGGCTCGATGTCGACCACGATCATCTTGTCTTGCCGGTACGAATCCAGATCGGGCGTGTTCCACTGCTCGCCCTGTCGAACCTGGTGGAACCGGAACGTCGCGTTCGTATCGTTCGCACCGACGATGCAGCGCACTGGGCTTGGCGGGTCGAGTGCGTGGACCAGTCGGCTGAACTGCAGCGCGAACGCGAGGCTGTGCAACAGCAAGACTCGCTGGCTGCTGTCAGAGATCAGCGGAGCGTCATCGACGACGATGGCAACGTCCACCGGGACGAAGTCTTCGATGTGAATCGAGCTGTCGGCGCACTCCCACGCCGTCAGATCCTGAAAGAACGACGGCGCGCCAGCGGCCGCCCCAACCGAGTCTGCCCACGTCAGGACCGCGCCTCGGCGGGTTATGCCGCAATCTATGCGTCGTTGAAGACCGACGGACAGACCGCCCGGCGGCGCCGCGCCATGCATTCCATTGGTCACCCCGAGCGCTTGGACCGCAGCGTCGTTCAGTTTGAGCGTGAGCACGCCGTCATGATTCCAGCACTCCCCTCGATCGCCTCGACTCGCAACGTCGCCTGCCGCATGTTTCGGGTGGGTCAGGTCGCGGGGTCGCCGGGTGGGGCGCGGGCGCCTTCCATCCCCTTCGTGCCGGTCCGGCGAAGCCGGGGGTACGGGACCAGCGCCCGTACCCCCGCTCCCCCGGTCAGCTCAACGAGAACTTCTGCGCCGCGCTGCCGTTGCAGTCGTAGATCTGCAGGCGGGTGCCGTTGGCGGAGGCGCCGCCGGGCGCGTCCAGACACCGGCCGGACTGCGGATTGCGCAGGGAACCGTCGGCCTGCTGCTGCCAGACCTGACCGCCGACGCCGTTGCAGTCCCAGAGCTCCACCTGGGTGCCGTTGGCCGTCCCGTTGCCGATGACGTCGAGGCAGCGGCCCAGGGTGCGAAGCGAGCCGTTGGCGTTGTGGAACCAGTGCTGGTCCACTGCGTACGACTGGCAATCCCACAGCTGCACGGCCGTACCGTTGCCGCCGGTGTCGTCGGCCGCGACGTCCACGCACTTGCCGGCGGGGCCGACAGTGGCACCGCCGCCGTTCACGGCGAACTTCTGGGCGGCTGACCCGTTGCAGTCCCAGATCTGCAGGCGAGTGCCGTTGCCGGTCGCGCCGTTGGGCGAGTCGAGGCACCGGCCGGACTGCGGGTTGCGCAGCGAGCCGTCGGCCTGCTGCACCCACTTCTGTCCGCCGACACCGTTGCAGTCGTACAGCTCGACCTGGGTGCCGTTGGCTGCGCCGTTGCCGTTGATGTCGAGGCAGCGGCCGAGCGTGCGCAGCGTGTTGTCGGCGAAGTGCGCCCAGTGCTGGTCGGACGCGTACGACTGGCAGTCCCACAACTGCACGGCGGCGAGGTTCTGGCCGGTGTCGTCGGCGGCCACGTCCACGCATTTGCCGCCCGGGCCCGTAATCGTCCCCTTCGGACCGTTGGGCACATTGGTCTGCCCGGAGTAGCCCACCGACACGATGTTGGCCTGCACCGCGTTGTCCGCGGCGTCCGTCGGGTAGCCCGAGGTCATCACGCCCTCGAAGAACGTACCCATGTTGCGGTTGCTGTTGTCACCTCCCGTGCCGAGGATGATCGAGCCTTCCTGGTGCATCGGGATGTAGCCCCCGCGGTTGGGCAGCGCGCCGTTCCACCAGGTGCTCAGGCCGCCGGACTGCGAGTTGCCGCCCTTGAGCGCGTACGTCGTCTGGCCGTTGTTCTTCAGCAGCGCCGTGACGAAGGCGCTGTTGTTGCCCAGGTTCGCCGTGTTGGAGCCGTTGGCGCCCTGGAACATGCCGTTCTCGAGGTCCGCCTCGACCCACGGCCCGGAGCCGGTGCACGGCGCGAAGTAGCAGGTGGTGGCGATGCTGACGGCGTCCATGTGACCGTTGCCGGTGTCGGCGACCTGCGCCTCGGCGTTGCCGTAGTCGAAGCAGCAGTCGGAGCCGACGTGCGTCCCGCTGGCCACCATGTACATGCCTTCCGGTGCGCCGTTCTGGGCCACCCCGGAACCGACGTAATGCCGGTAACCGTGCTGAGGGGAGATCCAGATCCCGTACGCCTTGTGGCCGCCGGCCGTGATCGCGATCTCGCTCGCATCGGCCGGGTAGTCGGCCGGTCCGGCGGTCCCGGCGGGCGATACGGTCAGGTCGTTGTGCCGGGCGCTCTGGTCGTAGATCTTCGTGATGCCGCAGGTGGTGCCGTTGCAGAAGGCGTCGTGTTCGCCGGCGTTGGCGTACCCGCCGGCGGCGAGCAGACCGACGTCGTGGGTGGCGCGGTCGGAGGCGCGGGTGAGCTGGTAGAGCGGTCCGGCGTACGCGGCGAACAGCGCACGCACGGTGCTGTGGGCGGCGACGCAGGGCGTGCCTGCCGCGCCGTAGATGTCACAGGGCAGGGACGTGGCGGCGGAGGCCGCGCCTGGCATGCCGAACAGCGTGCCGAGGACGAGAGCCAGCGCCGCACCGATGGCGAGGAGCCGGGAGCGGGGTCTGCGCATGGGGATGCACTCCTGACGACCGTCTGCGCAGTGCCGGCATGGCAGACATTGACGATGGTCGACCTTATGAACGGGAAGTTACGCTCCCTGGTCGATCCAGTCAATATCCGATCGCAAATGTTGCTTTTTGTTCGATCGCTCGGTATGCCCGGCCGCCGGCCGGGCGGTCCAGCTGCTGTGATCGCCTTCTCGGCACCGCGGCTGTCCGGCCCTGGCGCCGGAGGCGCACAATGCAGCCGTGGCGAGGCAGACCGTGGTCGGCAAGGTGGGAACCGTGAGCATCGGGATCCGCGGCGGCGACCTCCCCGGGGAGGTGCGGGTGGTGGTGGAAGGGATCGCGCACTACTACCTCGGGTACGCCGCGACGGCGCTGCCCGCCGGCACGGAAATCCTCGTCATCAACAACCGTGGCGCACGTCAGGTCGACGTGGAGCCATGGCCGTCTGTGCCGCGGACGGTTACGCCCGAGGCTTCCTAGAAGGGCTCTAACGTGTTCGGTTATCGGGTGCCCGCCCCCAACGAAGCACTTCTGATCAGCGGTCGGAAGCAGCGTGGGGCGGACGCGTTGCCGTTCAAGATCGTCACTGGGCACGGCGTCTTCGTCCCGCCCGTCATCGCCAAGGCCACCCGCCTCACCCTCGCCATGCAGGAGGCCGAGGTCGTCGAGGACTGCTACACCAAGCAGGGCCTGACCCTCGCCGTACAGGCCGTCATCGCGTTCAAGGTCGGCGACGACCACGAGTCCATCGCCGCCGCGGCACGCCGGTTCCAGGGCGACCAGCGTCAGATGCCCACCCTGGTCGGCCGGATCTTCAGCGGCCACCTGCGCAGCATTATCGGCAGCATGACCGTCGAGGCGATCATCCGCGAGCAGCAGACCCTCGCCGACGCCATCGTCGACGCCAGCAAGACCGAGATGGCGCGGATCGGCCTGGCCGTCGACTCACTGCAGATCAGCAGCATCGACGACAAAGGCGTCGGCTACATCCGGGCGCTCGCGGCCCCGCACCAGGCGAAGGTCAACCAGGACGCGGCGATCGCCCAGGCGGCGGCCGACCAGGCCAGCGCGATGGCTCAGCAGGAAAGCACCAGGTTCCAAGCGGAGTACGCCCGGCAGACGGCCATCGCCCGCGCCCAGTACCAGGCGGAGATCGACCAGGCCCAGCAGACCGCCGCCCAGGCCGGCCCGCTGGCCGCCGCCCGGGCCCAGCAGGACGTGCTGGTCGAACGGTCGCTCGTCGCCCAGAAGAACGCCGAGCTGCGCCAGGCCGAACTGGTCGCCGAGGTCGTCCGCCCCGCCGAAGCCGAGGCCGCGCGGATCCGCACGCTGGCCCGAGCCGAGGCCGACGCCACCAAACTGTCCGCCGAAGCAGCCGCCGCGCAGGACCGGATCGCCCTGGACCAGATGGTCATCCAGCAGCTGCCGGAGCTGCTGCGAGCAGCCGCCCAGGGCCTGCAAGGCGCCAACGTCACCGTCCTCGACGGCGCTGAAGGCCTCAACAGCGTGGTCGCGTCGCTTGCGGCACAGGGCACGGCGGTGCTCGAGACGATCCGCGCCGGCCTGCGCACGAACCCGCCCGGCACCGACGTGGCGCCGCTCAACGGCAACCGGCCCGAGACGCGCCAGAGCGCCTGAGCGCTGTGCGGCATCCTCCCAGGGGGATGCCGCACGGGTCCTCTGATGTCGGATGGTGCTGCCCCTGTTCGTGGAGAACGTAACGGCCGGCCGTCGGTCCGGCACCCACGAAGGGAACTGACATGACCGCTACCTACACCTGGGACGTCTTCTCCACCCTCGACGGGTACGGCTCCTACACCGAAGGCGCCGACTGGGGTGGCTACTGGAGCAAGCAAGGCCCCGAACTCCTTGAGCACCGCGCCGCCCTGTTCGACACCGAGCAGCGGATGGTCTTCGGGGCCACCACCTTCCGGGAGACCGCTGAGATCATGTCCTCGGGCATCGACCCTCACACCCTCGACGAGTGGAACGTCCGGACGATGCGCATGCCGGCGACGGTGATCTCCTCCACGTTGAGAGACACCCTCGGCTGGCCGGACGCAACCATCGTGAGTGGTGACGCCGTGGACATCGTCGCCCGGCTCAAGCAGGAGTCGGACGTACCGTTGCGCTCGCCGGCCAGCCTGTCGCTGAACTGGGCATTGATGGCCGCCGGCCTGGTCGACCGCCTCCAGGTGACGATCTTCCCCGTCATCTCCGGACGGACCGGAACCAGCCCGATCCTCGCAGGCGCCGGCGACTTCGACCTCGAACTCCTCGACAGCCGGACACTCGACGGCCGCACCCAGCAACTCGTTTACCGTCCCACCGTGCGGTGAAGACGTCCCCCGCCGCGTCTCGCGGGACCGGATCACGACGTCAGCCGAGCTCGATCTCCAGCGCTCGGTTTGATCCGGCCCGAACCCGGTTTCCCCGCACGGGGTCGGCGACCGCTGTCACCAGCTGCTTCTTGCCAGCGGTATGCACACGCCGTGCGGGGATCCGGCTACCTCAGGCGGTTCGCCGCCGGCGCGAGCCCACGACCAGCAGTAAACCGGCTGCGATCAGGGCCAGCGCGACGCCGGCCAGCCCCGACCCCGTAAGTGGCAGCTCCGCGGTGCGCTGCAAGTCGGTGATCTCGCCGGTGAGCGCGTCCCCATATGCTGCAAACACCTCCTGGACGCCCTGGGTGATGTCATCAATCCCGTCGTCGTTGCCGGCCGGGCTGACACCGGTTCCGTAGCCAGTGCCAGTGCTGGTCCGCGGGTCGATGCCGTCGGTTCCTGCCGGACTGTCGCAGCCGGTCGGACCGACGGCCAGGCACGCGGCGACGCCGCCGCCGGAGGTGCCGCCGCCTGGGGTCGTCGTCGTGCCGCTCCCGCAGGACGCGGCGTCGCCCAGCACACCGACGACGACGCAGGCCTCGAGCGCCATCGGATCGAGCGCCTCCGCGCCCTCCATGCCATCTGCGCCCGGCTGGTCACCGGATGCGGTTCCGCACCCGACGGTGTCGCCGAGGTGGACGGCTGTCAGGCAGAGATCCACGACGCCTCCGGCGGTGCTCGGCCGAGTCGCCGGTTCGGCGCAGACGGTGGTGGCGTGGAGCACGGCGGCCTCGAGGCAGACGTCCAGGCTCTCCATGTCGAGGGACGCCGCTGTCCGGATGGCGGCTGCCGGTCCGGTGGACGTACCGCGGGTGCCGCAGTCGTCGAGCGTCAAGACGCTCAGACAGGCCGTCGCCGTCGCTGCAGGCCGGGTGGTGTCGGTGATGGTGGGCCGGTTTCTCCGGTCCGGGTTCGAGTGGGCAGTTGCGACGCCGCCGGTAGTGGGCGTGCGGTAGCCGGTGATAGCCGCTGACACGCGGGCTGACGCGAGGTTTCGAGTCACCGTCGCGGTGGTGCGGGCGGTGGTGGTACGACGGTCGGTCTTGTTCGTCATGGTGTGGCCGACCGAGCCGGTCGCGCGGGCGCTGATAGCGCGGGCGCGGGTCCGGTGGGTGGTGTCAGCGGTGTTCCTGAGCAAGGGGCGGGCGTTGAGGTCGAGGCGAAGGCCGATCAGCGTGCCCGCCTCCGCGTGGTGGGCGGTGGTCGTGGCGGGTGCATCCGCGTAGGCGGGGGCCGCGGTCAGCAGCCACCAGCCCGCGGCGCAGCCGGCCGTGGTCAGGCCACGGAGGATCCAGCGGTTCATGAGAAGTCCTACCAGTCTGGGTTCGCCGGTCGCAGTGGGGGCGGCCGGGCTGGGATGGTTTGCGGGTGACGGGACTGGTGGACCGTCAGCCGGGGCGGGTCCCGGGGGCGTACGCGGCCTCGAGGGGCGCGTGGGCGGTGCGCCGCAGCGCGGCCGCGGAGGCCGCCGGCGGGCGGACGGCAAGCGCGGTGGCCGTGGCGGCCAGGGCAGGGGAGTCGGCGCCGGCGGGCATGGCCTGCTCCGGCGCGGGCCAAGCGCGTCGTGCGGGCTGGGCCGGTCCGGGCAGCGGTACGGCAGGCCATGCGCCGGCGGTGGTGGCCCATCCGCCGCGGGCTGCGGCCGTCGCGGCGATCAGCGCAGTGGCATCCGCCGTATCCGTGGCCCTGGCAGCTACGAGGACTGCGGCGGCGATCGCGCTGTCCGCCGGCGACCATGGTCCCGCAAGGCGCGGCGGGTTGACGAGCCGGCCGGCGGGCGGGACGGCGAGTTGCTCGACGAGCCCGGCGCCAGATTCCAGGACGAAACCGCGGACAGGCTCGAGCACCGGCGTGACGACAGACCCGATTACGTGTACGGCGACATGCGCGGAGGTCGTCACGACGGCAAGTACGGGCCGCGTAACGGGCGCGACGTGGGAGCCGATGGGAGCGATCACCCTGTCGGCGACGGCGCCCACTGGCCTGATGACGGTGGAGACGGCGGGGGGAACGGGAGTGGTGGCGCCGGGCCGGACCAGCCGGGAGTCGAGGGGTCCGGCCACTGAGGGTGCGACCGTCTTGGCGGCGACTCGCGACAGCACCGGTGCCGCCGCCGGGTGGATTGCATATCCGGCCCGGCGGGTCGGCGTCTCCGGCCGCAGGGAGGCCTGCCGATCCCCGGTCGGCGTGGCGGGCCTGCCGGCCGTGGAGCCGGGACGCCCGGTTTGTGGCTTGAGGGCCTTGCCGGCGGCAAGCGGCTCCACGCGCGGCCGGGCGGCCGATGGTGCCGGCCGCTTCGCGTCAACGCGCGGCCGGGCGGCAAATGACGCCGGCCGCTTCGCGGCCGTCCGGACGAGCGGATGCACCACGGTGTTCGCCGCCGAGCCGAGGGCGGTGCGGGAGAGCAGGCCGTCGTCGGCGGCGGCCGGGGCGGAGGACAGCAGCAGCGCGCCGGCGGCCGCCGCGAGGCCGAGGCCCGCGCCGATCGCGATCCGGCGCCACTGAATGCTCACCGTCACCCCTCTACGACTCTGCGTCCTCGCTCATAGTGACCGATGCGCCCGTATTTGTGCAATAGGTCCGGCGTATCCCGGCGGACCGGCGTAGCTACGCCCGTGAGCCGCCTGAACGCGCTCTGCGGAAGTGAGCGTCGGACGGGCTTGTGCCGTGCCATCGTGTGGGCCGGCTGGTGCGGTTCACCGAGCCGCGCTCGATCTCACAGTCGCAGCGGTTTTCGTCGAGCGGGACCGGCGAGGGGGATTCGGGCGGTACCGTCGCTGAGGTCATGCCGCGTGAACGGTGGGCCTGCTCATCCGCGGCTGGCTGTGACGGGATGGTTCTGTACTGATCGATGGCGGTACGCCGTCATGGTCAGCGAATCGAGGCATCGGTGCAGCGGGAGAGCCGACTATTCGGCACGTCTGAACGTCGCGGGCAGAGGCCACTGCGCACGTACCTGGCCGGCTTGGTGGCGCTGTTCGTGGTGGCGGGCGTCATATCGCTCGGCTCCGGCTGGGTTCTTGCGGAGCGCGACGGGTTGTCGGTCGCCGGCAAGGACGCGAGGTTCGGCGCCGGAAAGGCCGCTGACGCAATCGGCAACAATCTCGCGGTAATCCGGTCGAGTGTCGATGCGGTGGCGTCGAACCCGGGCGCCGGGAAAGTGTTCTCGGATCCGGCCTCCTGTCAGCTGTCGTTCAACCTGGGCGGCCCCGATGACGGCCACCTGGATGTGCTGGGCCTGGACGGCACGGTCGCATGCTCGTCGCGGGGTCTGACAGGTGACGAAGCTGCCGCGTACCGGAAAGCGTCTTGGTTACCGGCCGTGATCCGGGCGCCGCAGGTGACCGGCCCGGTGACGGATGGCCGGACCGGTCGCCCGGCCGTCCTTGTCACAGCGCCCATGCCCGGGCTGGGGATGGTGGTGGCGTTCGTGGATCTGGTCGGGCTGGGTGCGACGGTCGCCGACCTGTTCGGTGGCCCCCGCGGACTCGAGTTTCTGGTCACGACGGGCGACGGCGGGACCGTTCTGACCCGGTGGCCCGATGGCCGACGATGGGCCGGCACTGCCGTACGGGAAAGCCGCTTCACTGCGCCGGACGCCGCGGGAGAAGGGTCGGATGTCTCGGGCCTGCCCCGGGTATACGGGCGGGCCGGCGTCGACGGCGTGGGGTGGCGGGTGTACGCCGGCGCGGATCGGTCAGCGGCATTGGCCGGCGGGCGCCGGCTGGCAGAGCGGCAGGCTGTGATCGCCGCGATCGGGCTGCTCGCCGGTCTGTTGGCGACCCTGCTCGTATATCGGCGTATCACGCAACCCATCCGGAGGCTGCGCGCGGCGGTGCACGTCGCTGCAACGACCGGCGACCTGGAGAGCGCCGTCACGGTTTCCGGACCGCGGGAAGTCAGCGGCCTCGGAGCGGAGTTCGCCGCCTTGCTCGCCACGGTCGACAGCGAGCTCGCCGAGCGTCGCAGGGCCGAGGAAGTCGCTCGCGAACACGAGCGCAACTACCGGCAGATGTTCGATGCCAGTCCGTACCCGATCTATCTGTATGACGTCGAGACACTGCACATCGTGGCCGCCAACGACGCCGCCGTCGGCTATTTCGGGCACACCCGGGAGCAGCTCCTCGGCATGGCGGTCACCGACCTGTGCCCAGTCGATGACGCGGCGCTGGTGGCACAAGCCGTATCCGCAGCAGCACCAATGGAACGCGGCCGCCGGCTGCGTCACCTCAAGCACGACGGCACGGTCACGGAAGTCGACGTGACCTCACACCTGACCGCCTTCGCCGGGCGCACGGTGCGCTGCGCGGTTCTTGACGACGTCACCGAGCGGGAACAACTGCAGCGACGGCTGCGGCAATCCGAGCGGCTGGAGAGCCTCGGGCAGCTCGCGGGCGGCATCGCCCATGACTTCAACAATCTGCTCGGCATCATCAACGGGTATGCCAGCATGTCCGCCGAGGACGTAAAGGAAAGGACAGCCGGTGACCCTTCCTGGAGCCGTCTGCACGCGGACCTCCTGGAGATCGTCGCAGCCGGGGATCGGGCAGCCGGTCTGACCCAGCAGCTGTTGGCATTCGCCCGCGCGGATTCGCTTACCGAGCTGCAGGTGTTGGATCTCAACAGCGTCGTCGCCAACGTGGAGAAGCTGCTGCGCCGAACTCTCGGCGAGGACATCACCCTCGTCACCCGTCTGACCCCGGAGTCACGGCCCGTCAAAGCCAACGTCGGCCGGCTCGAGCAGGTCCTGGTCAACCTGGCCGTCAACGCCCGCGACGCCATGCCCGACGGCGGCACGCTGACCATCGACACCGACGAGGTGACGGTGGATGAGCACTACACAGCTCAGCACCCCGGCGTGTCCCCCGGCCGCTACATGCGACTGCGGGTGAGCGACACGGGCACCGGAATGAGCAAAGCCACGCTGGATCGAGCCTTCGAACCGTTCTTCACGACCAAGCCGACCGGCCAGGGCACCGGACTCGGCTTGGCCACCATCTACGGGATCATCACCCAGTTCGGCGGCCATGCCCAGATCTACTCCGAACTGGGCCACGGCACGACCGTCGGTGCCCTCCTGCCGATCACCGAGGACCCTTCCGAGAGCCACGAGAAGACGGCGACAGCACCAGAGCCCGGCAATGGGCAGACAATTCTGCTCGCCGAGGACGACGACGGCCTGCGCGCCCTCACCGAACGGATCCTGCACCGCAACGGATACACCGTCCTATCAGCGGCGACGGCCGCTGAAGCACGGGAACTGGCCGGTGCCGCGGATGGTATCGACCTGCTGCTGAGCGACGTGATGATGCCTGACACGCACGGCCCGGACCTTGCCCGGGCCCTGCGCCTTGACCGGCCGTCCCTACCGGTGGTCTTCATGTCCGGCTACGCCGCGTCCGTCCTCGCCGCGCGAAGCGCCCTTCCCCCGGGAGCGGTCCTGTTGGACAAACCCGTCAGTGCCCCTCAGTTGCTCAGCACTATTTCGCGCGTACTCAAGGCGGTTGACCGCATCGCGGCTCCATGACGAGACCGTCGACGCCTTCCTGGCCCACCTTGGCCGGCAAAGGGGCGTCCGCGAGTCAGCTTGCCGGCGAGGGCACCGTTCCGTTGCGCCAGGCCCCGGCGCCTGCCGTCGCAGCGTTCCTCGCCCGGCGCCAGTGCCGACGCGCCAGCTCGGAGGGCGGGACCTCCATCTGTCCGATTCGGCGGCGAGCGGCGCCGGCCGCGGCGACTGCGGTGATCGTCGCACCGGCGAAGCCGATAGATCCGCCTACCACGGTGACGGCGATGCCGGTGACGAGGAGCTTGGAGGCCATCAGGCTGCTCATCGCGTACCTCTTTCCCTGCGAGTTCTGCTGCATCACTATTGCGCGGGGATTCCCGGACGGCCTCATTCGTGCCGGATGAGCGGGCCCCGGTCTCGATCCGCTCGCGCGGGCGCTTCGGCGGCCGGCCGCCGTACGGCTACCGCCTGCCGGCCTGCCTTCGCGGCGACTGCGAGCCGACCCGTCAGGTTGTCGACAAATGCGTTCGTCCTGCCTGCTCGGCGCGCACTCTAAGGCATGGACCCGGGGTGGGGCGCACCGCATCGGCTGGTCGTGATCGACGGGCCGACGACGCACGCGGTGTGGGACATCCCGTTCGGCGACACCACGATCGGCCGGGACAGTCCGGCCGGCCTCGTCACCGACGGCACGGTCAGCCGCAAGCACGTCCTGGTGTCCCGGCACGGCGATCAGGTGGCGCTCCGCGACCTCGGTTCAGCCAACGGCACCTGGGTCAACGACGACCGGCTGCGGGGCGAGACGCGACCGCTTCTTCCCGGTGACACGCTGCGAATGGGTCACGTCCGGCTCCGGTACGACACACCGGCGAGGCCGCAGCAGCCACAGCCCACGCGATTCGGTGACGTACACGGCCCGGTGAACACCGGCCCGGGGAGCCAGTACGTGGCCGGACGCGACCAGCACGTTGCCGGGCGCGACCTCCACATCGGCGACCGGATCACGCACACCAACGACTACGACGCCTCGGACGAGATGTTCCAGGGCAAGGGCTTCGGCCGCTTCCTGATGATCTTCGGCATGCTGCTCGCCCTGGGCGGATTCGCGCTGATCGGCTACTTCTTCATGATCGCGTTCGGCTCCTCGATCGACGACCCCGTGGGGCAGAATCCCATGGCCGCCGAGCTGGCGCCGGGAGTGCCCATCCTGCCGATCGGCGCCGGCGCGTTCCTGCTCGGCGGCATCCTGGCAGGCATCGGCAGCGGCATGTCCAAGGCGGTCCGCAAACGCGAAGAACGGAGGCGCGGCGCATGAGCACGTTCGGCAACGTCGACGGACCGGTCAACACCGGCTCGGGCAACCAGTTCGTCGCCGGCCGCGACCAGTACGTGGCCGGCCGGGACCAGACCATCGGCGGCGGCGCAGCGGTGGAACTGAACCGTCTCCGCGAGGCGCTGGACGAGCTTCGCCTGACCGGCGCCGAGCGCAAGGCGGCTGAAGCCCAGCTGGACGAGGCCGAGCGGGCGTTGCCGGACCGGGCCGCGGCGGGCTCGCATCTGCAGCGGTTCGCCAACGGGCTGCGCGACGCCGGTGCCCTCGCCACCGCAGGGACCGCGCTGGTCACCTCGCTGCGCGCGCTCGGTGCGCTGGTCGGCCTGCCGCTGATCTGACGACAGCCGGTCATCCGCCTTGTCGATGGGGAAGTATCCGCGCGACACCGCGTCCTCCTGCTGGACGCCGCGCATCACCTCGTCGCCGGCACCACGCCGGCGACCCGGACGGCGCCGCCGTCCGTGGCGGTGGCGGTGCCAGAGCCGACCAAGGAGACAGAAGCCCCTACCTGGCCCCGATCTGATGGTTACAGTACCTTTGTCCACTCCCCCTGGATGGAGCATTTCTGCTCACTGTGCGCGGCATGCGTTTGTCTAGCGAAGGGAGTTTCAATGACCAAGGGTCCTCAAACAACGGAGGAAAAGCCGGTCCCGCCGCCTGCATCATTGTTGCGGGGAGGGAAATCCACCTCTCCGCCGTCGCCGATGCTGGCAACGGACACATCGGCCCCTCCGTCAGGAGTCCGCCTGGTCGACGACGTGCATGAGCTCCTCGGGGACCTCCGGGAAGCGCCGACAACCCCGGTCGGCGGGACGTCCACACCGCCACCACCACCTCCACCGCCGTCATTCCCGGCCAGAGAAGCGCCAATCCCGCCGTCACCGAACCCCACAGGAGGCACTCCCCCACCTCCACCTCCGCCTGCCTATCCGTCCCGGCCTACCGTCACTGCCGCACCGATCAGCCGGGATCGGATCGACGAATGCCTCGACAGCGCCAAGTATTGGGCAATTCGCCTGCCCCGGTACGCAAACGAAATGCAGCGTCGGGCTGACGGTTACGCCATCGCTGCCGCATTTCTCAGCATCGCGAGCCTCGCCATTTGGGGGATTCTGACCGAATCCAATTCGTGGTGGGCGAAAATGCTGGCCTCAGTTGCGGCTTTTGCGGCCGCCGCGGCTGCGATCCTCCCGAGAGTGAAGAACCACGCGGAGGCGGCCGGCAAGGCGAGGCAGCTGGCGACGCAGTACGGCACCATCAAGGGCCGGTTGGTGGATGCTCAGGTCTGGAGTTCTGCAAACGTCGCTGAGGACACCGCCCTACGGCAAGTGGTGGAGGACTTCGAAGCGATCAAGACCGGCAAGGACTCGCTCGTCCCCTATCCCAAGAGGTACATAGACGAGCGGCACCCGGACGCCAAAGGGTAACCGGCGCTGGATGATCCGCTGGACCGGCAACGAGGCCTCCGGCAGCCCGATGAACGGTGGCCATGAGCGCAGTAGCGCCCGCGGGCGCATCCCCCCAGGCGTCGCCTTCGAGCTGTTCGAGGGACTGCTCCTCCCGTTCGCTGATGCGTGGTACGTATCGCTCAGAGTGGTCCAACAGCGGGCTTGCCTCGCTCAATTCGTCGAGGGTCTTCGCGGTGGCTCGGACAATGCCAGGCTCTCCGGGTACGAGCGCCGTCGCGTCTGGTAAGACGAACGGGTCCCGCACCCTGGCGGGGATGCGGGACCCGGTCTGCGGAATCGGTCAGGCCGTGACCTTGCCGTCCTCGTCCTCGGAGACGTCGCTCTCGTCGGTGATCTCCTCGTGGCGGCCGCGGGCAGCCTTACGGCCCGTCGACGCCATCCAGGATCCGAGGACCAGCAGGATCGCGCCGAGCACGGCCATGCCGATCGGCAGCCAGAGGCTGATCAGCTGGATCTGACTCTTGCTGTCACCGGCCGACGCGACATTGTTCGACACCGTGTCGGAGGTGTAGACGAAGTCGCCGTTGAGCAGCTGGGTCGGCGCGCCTGCGTTCGGCACGAAGGTCTTGCGCTGCTGCTCCGACACCTTGATGAAGTTGCCGGTCACCGGCTCGACCCAAATGGTACGGGTGTTGCTGTATTTAACCTCGCCGCTCGTGGCCTTCTTGGCGAACGCGCCGATCAGCGACGCGATCCGCTTCTTCGAGAAGTTCAGCGTGGTCTCCGGGATGACCTGCTCGAAGCGGTACACCTCAAGGCCGTCGATCTTCTCGGAGTCCTTGAACTCGATCGGCAGCGCCTTACGCAGGTCCCGGTCGAAGTACTCGTAGTTCTTCTGCTCCGTGCCGAACGGGAATTTGTAAAGCTGGCCGGTGTAGGAGACCGGGTCCGGAACGTCCGGCGGGGCCACGTCGTTGAGCCGCTGTCCGTCCCACTGGGCGGCGGACGCGGTGTCCCGGTCGAGGGCGATCAGCGCCTCGTACTGGCTGACCATCTCGTTTCTTTCGGTCCAGACGACCGTGCCGAGGCCCCTCCAGACGACCGCCTCGCCCGCGAGGTCTCCGGTCAGCTCCTTGTCGGTGGTGTCCGGCAGCGGAGAGATCTCGGTGGTCGACCGCAGCGTGCCGGTCTTGATACCGACTTCCGGTGCGTCTCCGCCCTTGGTGTAGAGGAATTGGGCATTCTTCGCCTCGGCAATGCTCGGCCGCAGGCAGTCCTCCTTCACCGTCGCAGTGCACGACTTAAGGTCGTATGGGAGCCGGGCAACCGACGGCGCGACGAAGAACGCGAGCCCCGCAGCGATCACCACGGCGAAAACGCCGATGCCGAACAGGACGACACCCGTGCGAGTTTTCATTAAACCTCCCCTTCAGCCGGCCGACCGCTATCCCGTATGAGGGGGTGCCGCCGCCGATAATGGCCGGAGGTTACTCGCCAGTCACATAGTTACGGAACCCTTGGACGGCCAATGTCTGCACCGATTTCGCCTGCCACGCTGCATCGCGTCCCCGCACTTGACGCGGTACGGGTCATCGGCGCGCTCGCGGTGGTGGGGCACCACGCCGGCTTCGCGACCGGGTTGAACACCGGTGGCGGACCGTGGAGCGGGTGGTTCGCCCGGATGGATGCCGGAGTGGCGGTGTTCTTCGTGCTCTCCGGGTTCCTGCTGTACCGGCCCTGGGCGCACGCTCAGGCGTCCGGCGAACCTCGTCCGGGCACCGGCCGCTACCTCTGGCGGCGGGCCATGCGGGTACTTCCGGCGTACTGGGTGACGGTGGCGGTCTGCCTGCTGGTGCTGCCGCGCAACGACGACGCCGCCCCGGCCGACTGGATCCGGCACGTCACGCTGACCCAGATCTACGGACCCGACCACCTGCGGCACGGCCTGAGCCAGACCTGGAGCCTGGCGACCGAGGTGGCGTTCTACGCGCTGCTGCCGCTGCTCGCCGCGCTGCTGGTGAGCGGAGGCAAGCGGGCCGGGCGGCCGTGGGCGATCATCGCCGGCGGGTCCTTGATCACCGGTACGTGGGTGGTGCTGATCGGCGCCGGGGTGCTGTCGGGGAGCCTGCACACCATGTGGCTGCCGGCGTACGGTCTGTGGTTCGGCAGCGGCATGGCGCTGTCCGCGGTGCACGTGGCCCTGCGCCACGGGCACCGGCCGCGCTGGCGCTTCCTGGACGAGATCGGGGCGGCACCGCTGACCTGCTGGGTGGGCGCGCTGGCGGTCTACGCGATTGCCACCACGCCGATCGCCGGTCCCCGGGACCTGGCCGAGCCGACCGCCACCGAGTTCGGGCTCAAGCTGCTGCTCTATTCCGTTCTGGCCATCCTGATCATGGTGCCGCTGGCGTTCGGGCCGCACACGAAGGTCAAGGAGATCTTCGGCAGCCGGGCGGCCCGCTGGCTGGGCACCGTGTCGTACGGCCTGTTCCTGTGGCACCCGTTCGTGCTGGAGGAGTTGTATGCGGTGACCGGACGGCCGGAGTTCACCGGGCCGCTGCTGTCGACGTACCTGATCACCGTGGGCGGCGGGCTGACCCTCGCCACCCTCAGCTACTACCTGATCGAGAAGCCGGCTCAGCGTTTGAGCCACCGCTGGCCGAGGCCGCCGCGGGCCAGGATCACGGAGAGCCAGAGCAGCACGGCGGAGCCGAGCGCGGTCAGCTGAGGCAGCGCCGCGGTGTGCCCGCCGAGGCGCAGCGCGAGCAGGCCCGCCAGCGCGAAGAACCCGACCGGCAGCAGCCAGCCGGCCAACCGGCCGAGCCGGCGCAGCCGCCGGTCGTGCCGGCCGAAGTACGGCTGAAGGGTTCGCAGCACCAGCACGGCGGCCGCGCCGAGCAGGGCCAGGCCCGCCGCCGCCACACCGCCCACGGCCACCAGCGCGACGCCGCCGACCAGCACCGGCAGCAGCGCTCGGCGGCGCCGCCGGCCGGACGCGGGCACCACGGGCGGGCCGCCGCTGCCCCGCCCGGCCAGGGCGCCGGTCACTGCGACGCCGGCGAGGAGCACGGCGCCGGCGATGATGGCGGCGCCGTAGAGCCGGTCCGGCCCGAAGCGCAGCACCACCTCGCCGCTCGCTCCAGGCGGCACGAGCCAGGCCTGCTGCCAGCCGTCGACCACCACGGACGGCAGGGCCTTGCCGTCGATGCTGGCGGTCCAGCCGACGTTCGCGTTCTCCCGCAGGGCGATGACCCGCTGGTTCGGATACTCGTTCAGGTGCAGCCGGCGTGTCGTGGCGGCCCACTCGTCCACCCGTACCGGGGTCTGGAGGCCCGTCCCGGCCGCCGCTTCGCCGAAATCGCGCCATGGCACGCCGCGCCGGCTGCTCACCGGCGTCATGACCAGGCTGCTGGGCGTGGCCAACCCCGAGGCGGCGGCCACGATCCGGGTCTCGCCGGAGGCCACCGGCACCGGGTCCGCCGCGCCGGCGCCGCACACCTGAGCATCGACCTCGCGCAGTTCGAGGAGGTCACGGCGGCTGGCGACGAGCGCCGTGGCGCGGGCGACACCATCCACCACGACCTGCGGCCCGCTGCCGCAGCCCAGGTTGACCTTCGTGGCCTCCGGCGCCCGGGCGGGCGCGGTGTCCGGCAGCGCCGTGATCTCGCCGACCGCCACCGGCAGCTCCCGCTGCACGTTGCGGTACGGGTCGTAGGACACCGCGGGCACCGTGTCGGCGATCAGCACGGTCACTTCGTCGGTGGTCATCGGCGGATCGAAGATCAGCGTCCCGCCGTCGTCCAGGAAGCCGTTACGGATGTCCCGGTCACCGATCGCGGTGATCTGCCACGGCCGGGCCGCCGCCGTCTCGGCGCCGACCGTCAGCCGCAGTCCGGAGATCTGCCGGGTCGACGGCCAGACCATTCGCAGCCACGGGTGGTGGTCCTCGTCGGCGGCGTACCAGGCGGTGTCCGGATCGCCGTCGGCGACCGCGCCTGGGCGGGCGGGCGGCTCCAGCACGCCGATGCTGGACGCGGTGACGGCCGGGGTGATGCCTTCGGCCACCGCGGCCCGGCCGCCGGCGTCGAGCAGCGCGTTGAGCGCCGAGCCAGGCCGTGGGCGGGCCTTCACGGTGAGGTGGTAGCCCGCGGCGACCGGCACGGTAGCGGTGCGGTCGATCCGGGTACCGTCCTCCGAGGCGCGGGCCAGGTCGCCGTTGCAGACCGGACGGCCGTTCACGAAATAGCAGGCGGGCACGGCCGGCGCGGCGGTGAAAACCATGCTGGGCGCCACGTCGGCGACCGGGTCGGGCGGCACCACGAGGGTCCGCTCGGCTCGCAGCCCGGGGATGGTCAGCTCGGTGATGCCGACGCCGCCGAAGCCCAGGCGTACGTCTTTCACCTGGTCGAACTCGACCCGGATCCGGTCGGAGCGCGTGGCGGCGCTGAGCGGCACTGTCACCGTGGTGCCGGTGACGTCCCGGCTGACCGGCGGATTCGGCCCCGAAGTCACGGTGATCCGGGTGGGTATCGAGTCGGTGCCCAGGTCGAAGGTCAGCTGCACCTCACGGATCAGCTGGGCGCCCGGCAGGCGTACCTCGAACCACTGCTCGGTGGCGACCGTGCCGGGGGCCGAGCGCCACGAGGTGCCGACGTCGCCGTCGAGCGCCGCGAACGGCTGGTACGCGGGCCGCGCCCCGGACAGCGGTTGCGCCTCGGCGAACGAGCTGGAGGCGGTGACCGTGTCGATGCCCCGGTAGTCGACCACCGTCTCGTTGCCCTCGCTCCATGCGGGCAGGTAGTCGCGGGCCGGCGCGCCGAGTCGGGCCCGCTCGCCGGCCTGCATGGTGGCCGAGGCGCTGTCGTGGGACAGGCCGAAGGACACCTCCTTGCGGCGCAGCCCGTCGGTGACCAGCACCGGCCCGTCGGCGGTCTCCTTGGTACGGTCCCCGGCCAGCACCGTGGGCCCCGCCGGCAGGACACCGGCGGCCGCCGCGTCGAGCACCGACTCCGGCCCGCCCACCACCGTGGTGAGGTCGCTCGAGTCGTAAGCCACCACCGGCGCGACGGTCTGCGTGACCTCCCAGACCTCCAGCGCCCGCACGCGCGGGTTGAACCCGTTGTCGACGAAGATGCCGGGCAGGCGGCCGCCGCCGACGGACGGTCCGAACCCGGCGACCTGGCGCAGTCCCACCGAGCGGGCCAGCGACTGCCGCACGATCGCCGGCTGGGTGGCGCCGGAGCGGCCGTAGTCCAGGTCCGAGCGCAGGAGCAGATATCGCACCCCGGAGCGGGACAGGAACTGCGCCAGCCCGGCCGAGCCGGCGCCACTGTTCAGGGTGCGTTCGATGGCATCCAGGACCCGGATGGTCTGTGGCGGAGTGAGCGGGATCGAGCTGCGCACGCCCCACCGCTTGTCCAGCAGCGGCTGGGTGATCTCGTCACTCGGGCTGCCCCACAGGTAGCGCGGGAAGCGGCTGCCCGGGATCACCAGCACGTGCTCCTGGTCGAGGTGCCGATTCAGCCAGCCTGACGCCTGCCGCCAGTAGTCCGGCACGGTCTGGAAGCTGCCCGGAGCGGCCAGCCCGGCGCCGAGGGCGGGCGCCGCCACCCCGGCCACGCCGATCAGGGCCACGCCGGTGAGCGTGGCCGCGCGCCACCGGGCCGGGCCGGCTCGCGGGCCGGTGGCCGTGCTCGCGGCCCGGGCGAACACCGTGATGAGGTGGGCCATGCCGAGGATCAACGGCAGCCGGACGATCACGTCGAATTTGTGCACGTTGCGCAGCGGTGCGCCGGCCCCGTCGAGGAACGCCTGCTGGGACTCGGCGAACAGTCCGGAGACCGCCCCGACGTGCCCGAGGCCGACCAGGGCCAGGCCGACCAGTAGGCCGGTGATCAGGAACCACCGGTGCGGCATGCCGCGGCGGGCCAGGCCGGCGATGCCGAGACCGGCCACCACCAGGGAGGCCAGGACCAGCGGCCGCTCGGTGGCCAGCCGCCAGCCGGCCGTCCACGGCGGGCCGAACGAGCTGCTCAGGTACGCGTGCCAGTGCGACGCTCCGCGCAGCACCGAGACCATGTCGGTGGGCGCCGTGGTCACCGCCCCGGTCTCGATGTAGTCCAGGAACGGCGGGCTGTACCGGCCCAGCAGCAGGAGGGGCACCACCCACCACGCGGTGGCGCACCCGACCGCCATGCCCCAGGCGACCAGCGCCTTCATCCGCAGCGAGTACGGGCGCAGCCCGAGCAGCCAGATGCCGGCGAGCGGGATCACGGCCATGACGGCGGTCGCGTTCACGCCGCCGGCGCACGCCACGATCAGGGCGGACCGGGTCACCGAGCGCAGCAACGGTGCGCCCAGGGGTAGCGCGACGAGCGGGACCAGCACCCACGGCGCAAGCGCGCTGGGCCATGCCTCGACCGAGATCGGGCCGAGCTCGGTGATCATCCTGGGTGAGAGCGCGAAGGCGGCGCCGGCGATCAGCCGTACCCACGGTGAGCCGATGTTGAGCCGCTCGGCCAGCTTCACCAGGCCGGTGCACGCGACCGTCATGACCAGGGTCCACCAGAGCCGCTGGATCACCCAGGCCGGGATCGCGAGCAGCTTGCCGACCAGGTAGAAGGAGCCCATCGGCCAGAGGTAGCCGTACGCCTGGTTCTGCAGCTGCCCGAAGGTGCCGGCCGGATCCCAGACGTGCAGCGCCCGGGCCAGCCATCCAGCCGGGTCGACCGCCAGGTCGACCTTGGTGTCGATCGCGATGAGACCTGGATCTTGCAGGAACGCCAGCGCGGCCAGGCCGAGACAGACCGTGAAAAGGCGCATCCGCCAGACCGAACGGGGCACGGCATCACCCACTTCGGCCTGGTCGACACGGTTCAGTGGGCGATGCATTCTCCTCCTTTCCGCCGATGTGGGGTCACCGGGCGACCCATAGTGTGACGCGGCCAACAGATGTTACTCACCAGTAGAGGTGAATGTGGACATTCCAGCCGCCGCAGCCCGGCACGTCATGTTCCTCAACTGGCGGGACACTCGTAATCCCCATGGTGGCGGATCCGAGGTGTATGTGGAGAAGATCGCCGAAGAGCTGATCCGCAGGGGATACCGGGCCACGCTCTTCTGCGCAGCTCACAGCGAGGGTGCGGCGGAGGAGGCAACGGCCGCCGGGCTGCGTGTGCTGCGCCGCGGCGGCCGGCACACGGTCTACCTGCATGCCGCGCTCGCCTACCTGCTCGGCATCATCGGCTTCGGCCCGCTGAGCCGGCGCCGCGGTGGCCGGCCGGACGTGCTGGTCGACGTCGGTAACGGTCTGCCCTTCCTGTCCCCGTTGTGGTGCCGTCGTCCGGTCATCGCCCTCGTGCACCACGTGCACCGCGAGCAGTGGCCGGTCGTGCTGACTCCACGGCTCGCCCGGATCGGCTGGTGGATCGAGTCGTGGCTGGCGCCGCGGGTCTACCGCGGGTGCCGCTACGTCACCGTCTCCGCCGCGACCCGCGACGAGCTGGCCGTGCTCGGCATCGACCCGGAGCGCGTCACGATCGTTCACAACGGCACGCCGGAGATGGCCCCGGCCGCGCCGGTGGCCCGTACGCCGGAGCCGTCGCTGGTCGTGGTGGGCCGCCTCGTGCCGCACAAGCGGGTCGAGATGGCGCTGGACGCGGTGGCCGCCCTGTCCCCGCAGTTCTCCGGCCTGAGCCTGGTGGTGGCCGGCCAGGGCTGGTGGGAGGACGAGCTGCGGGCGTACGCGGAGAACCTCGGCATCGCGGACCGGGTGCGGTTCGCAGGCTTCGTCAGCGACGAGGAGAAGCGCGTCGTGATGAGCGAGGCGTGGCTCGCGCTGACCCCCTCGCTCAAGGAGGGCTGGGGCCTCACCATCGTGGAGGCGGGCGCGGTGGGCACGCCGAACATCGCATTCCGGGGCGCCGGCGGGGTGGAGGAGTCGCTGGTCGATGGCCGGACCGGCCTGCTGGCCGAGGATCACGCGGACTTCATCGCGAAGGTGCAGCTGTTGCTCGCCGACGACGCGCTACGCACCGAGATGGGCAGCGCGGCGCGGGCACATGCGGACCGGTTCACCTGGCCGTCGGCGGGAGAGAAGTTCGCCGCTCTGGTGGAGCAGCCGAGGGTGGTCCCGGCGCTTCGCACGCCGGGACCACGCACTCACCTGGTGCCGTAGACGCCCGTCTGCAGGACGTCCTTGGTCACCTGTTCCTCGTTCACGCTGCCCGCCGTCGCTTTGGACGAGCCGGCGAGGCTGTTGACCAGCGCCGCCGTACCGAGCGCGCCCAGACCAAGGGCGACGACCCCGGCCAGGAGCAGCGGAAGGGCTCTGCTCACCATGTAACTCCTCCTTGAAGCTTGTGGGCTGTGCGTGGGCGGGGACGCTACCACCAAGTAACTTCCGTGCGAAGAGGGTTCTCGTACAGGTCCAAGGACGGTCCGTCGTGAACCAGCCGGAGGCCGGCCAGGGCCGCATCCGGCACCAAGACCCCTCCCGTGACCTGCTGCACCACCACCCAGCGCACCCCCAGGCCGGACAGCGGAGCACCGGAGGCCAGGGCTTGCCGGACCGCGGTGGCCCGGTGGTCCTCCCCGGCCACGACCACATCCCCCACGACCAACCGGTCGTCGGTCAGCACCTCGGCGTCGAGATAACGCGGCAGCGGATCCAGCACGGTCCGCCGGAGATTCCAGGAGTAGGTGTGATAGGCGGCGAACGGCAGAGAGAGCACCACACCCGGGCGGTCCGCGACGATCCGGGCCACCGCCGCGAAGTCCGCCGGGTAGGGCGCCGGCCGCAGCCGGCCGGCGGCGCCGTAGGCGAGATCCGGTTGCAAGGCCACCGGCAGCAGCAGGATGCCGGCCAGCACCACGCGCGCCGCGCTCCCCTGACCGGCGCGATCCCGGGCGGCGGTCGCGGCGCGTTCGGCGCCGAGGGCCGCCAACAGGCAGAGCAGCAGAGCGTACGGGAGGACGAACTTCTGACCGTCGCGGAAGAGGCCGCCCCCTGGCACCGTGGCGACCAGCCACTCCAATGCCGCCCGGCCGCCCGGCAGCAGCCCGAACGCGGCGATCAGGAAGCCGCCGCCGGCCAGTGCGAGCAGGCGTGCCGCGACGCCGGCCGGCCAGCGGTCGCGCAGCGGACGCCAGCCGGCCACCGCGAGCCCGAGCAGCAGCAGAGTGCCGAGCGGGGCCAGCACCGAGGCCCGGCTGGGAAGCGTGGTCTGCGCGTTCCAGATCCCGCCGGTGCCGGCCAGCGCGCCCAGCGGACCGCTCCAGCCTTCGCCACGGACCGCGAAGGCGGCGACGCCGGCCGGGTCGCTGCGGGCGTCGGCGTCGGTCACGACAGCGGCGATCAGCCAGGGCGCGTTGAGCAGCGCCGTCCCGGCCACCGCCAAGGCGCTCAGGACGGTGCGGCGGGCGGCCAGCACCGCAACGGCGGCCAAGGCGAGCACACCGCCGGTCGGGGTCACCGCGGCCAGGGCGCCGAATCCGAGCAACGCGGGCAGGGCGCGGCGGTCACCCTCGCGTATGCGCAGGGCGGCGGACACGATCCAGGGCAGGGCGGCGTAGGCCAGCAGCAATCCCCACTGCCCGAGCAGCAGCCGCTCGGCGAGGTACGGGGTCCACGCGTACGCCACCGAGGCGATCAGTCGGGTGCCGAGCCGCCCGGCCGGGACCAGACGGCCCGCGCCGAGCGCCGCGAGGAGCAGCACCGCGGCCAGCACCACCCGCTGCACCAGCCAGCCGGGCACCACCTGGGTGACGAGCGAGACCAGCGCGTCCAGCGGCACCGCCCGGGGCAGCGTGGCTGACGGTGCGACAAGTTCCCAGCGCAGCGGCTGACGTGGCACGAAGACCATGTCGTAGGAGAGGACGTAGCCCGGGGCGGCCAGCGGCGCGAGCACCACGACGGTGACCACGAGCGCCGTCGCCGGAAGCGCAAGCCGTCGCAAAGTCACCGACTTAGTCTGATCCACGCGACAACGACAGGAACCGGGACGGGCAGGAATGGCGAAGGGTAACGGGATCGGCACGGCGGGACTCGCGGTCACCGCCGCGGGCGTGCTGGCCAACGCGCTGGCGTACGTCGTACCCGTGCTCGGCGCGCGCAAGCTCACCGCCGCCGATCTCAGCGCGCTGGCCACGCTGCTCGCTATGACCGCGATCGCCGGAGTGGCCAGCACCGGACTGCAGATCGCGGTGGCCGTGCACCGGGCCCGCTCGGGTCCGGTGCCCACCGCCCGGTCGGCGCTCTACACGGTGCTCGGCGCGGCCTGCGCGCTACTGCTGGCCATGCCGATCGCGGTCGCCGGGCTGCACCTGCCGGCCGCCGCGACGGCGCTGGCCGCGGTCTCCACGGTGGGCGTGGTCGCAGCCGGCCGGTGGCTCGGCGAGATGCAGGGCGACCAGCGGTTCCTGCCGCTCGCGGCGGGCATCGCGGTGGTGTCCGGCGGGCGTTACGGCGGCGTCGTTCTGGGCCTGGCCGCCGGGGCCGGGCTGACCACGTCGCTGCTCATCGGCGCGGCCACCGCGATCCTGGCCCTGCCGGTACTGCACCTGCTTGCCCGCCGAACGGGCGTACGTAAGGAGGGCGAACCGCTCCCGCTGCGTGCCGTGCTGACCGCCGGCGGCGCGACCCTGGCCATGCTCGTCGTCTCGTACGCCGACCTGCTGCTGGCCCGCCGCTTCCTGCCGCCGGACGCCTCCGGGGCCTACGCGGTCGGGACGGTCCTCACCAAGGGCGCGCTCTGGGCGCCGCAGGTGGTGACCATCCTGGCGCTGCCTCGGCTGGCTCAGGGCAATCGGCGCACGCTGCGGCTCGGCCTGCTGCTGGTCGGCGCGTGCGGCGCCGTACTGGTGTCGGCCGCGGCCCTCGTCGGCGGCCTGGCGTTCCGGCTCGCCGGCGGCCCGGACTACGTGGACCTGGGCCGGCACGCCTGGATCTTCGCGGCCACCGGCGCCTGCTACGGCGTGGTCTTCATGCTGGTCAACGCGCAGGTGGCGGCCGAGGCGAAGTGGCCGTCGGCGCCGCTGTGCGCGATCACCGCGGTGTTCGTGCTCGTCGCCTGGCTCGCGCTGCCGCACACCGTCGAGGGCATCGCGCTGGGCGCGCTGGGCGCCGCCGCGACTGCCCTGATCGTGATGGGCGGGCTGGTAGCGCTACGAGTTCGGACACCCGTTACCGAGGCACGCCCCGAAGATGAAACTCTCTCGGTCGGCTGAGAATCGGACGGGGGTCGGAGAAGTGCACAGGGTGGCGCGGCGAACGCTGGGGTGTGTATTGGCGGTCTCGCTGGCGGCGGTGACCATGGCCGCGGCAGCGTCACCGGACTCACCGGCCGATGACGGCGGGATCAGCGCCGGCGAGCTGACCGCGATGTTCCAGCGGTACGGCGACACCTCGGGCACCTGGCTCGGCGCCGACCGGACGGCCTCGGTGCCGCTGCCGGACGGCCGGACCCTCTGGCTCTTCTCGGACACGTTCCTCGGCAAACCGAGCGCGGACGGCTCCCGGCCCCGCACCTCCGCGCTGATCCACAACGCGGCGATCATCCAGACCGGCACGGAGCTCGGCCCGCTGCACGCCGGCGGTACGCCCGAAGGGCCGACCTCGCTGGTGCCCACCGATACGGACGACGAGTTTCACTGGGTGGGCGACGCCGCGGTCACCGGGGGCACGGCACAGGTGCTGGTGAACCGGTATCGGCGTACCGGGGCCGGGCCGCTGGACCACAAGCTGACCGGCACCGGGCTGGCCACCTTCGAGCTGCCCGACCTGACCCCCGGCACGATTCGAGAGCTGCCACTGGGCACCCGGATCTCGTGGGGCTCCGAGGTGATGCCGGACGGCGATTGGACGTACGTCTACGGCACCGAGGCGGCCGGTGACATGAAGTTCGCGCACCTGGCCCGGGTGTACGGCACCGACCTCACGCACTCCTGGGAGTTCTGGACCGGCTCGGGATGGTCCACCGCGGAGGCCGAGTCGGCGCGGCTGCTCAGCGGCGTCGGGACGAACTACGGCGTACGCCGGGTCGGCAGCCACTACGTCCTGGTCACCCACGAGAACAATCTGACCTTCAGCGCGGACTTCGTGGCGTACACCGCGAAGTCGCCGGCCGGGCCGTTCGGCGGGCCGCACTACCTGTTCAGCGCGCCCGAAGTCCGGGCCGGGCACATCGTCTACGACGCCGACCTGCACCTCGACCTGGCCCGCAAGGGCCGGCTGCTGATCTCTTACAACGTCAACGACCTGGACGAGGCGGTCACCTACGCCGACGCGAGCATCTACCGGCCCCGGTTCGTGGAGGTCGAGTGGCCGCCGGCCGGTTCCTCGGCCCGGCGCCCGGCGGCGCCGCAGGGACTCACCGCCTTCGCCGACCGCGCCGGCACCGCCGACCTGGCCTGGCAGCCGGTGCACGGCAACGGCATCACCTATCGGGTCTACCGGCGCGACGTCACGGACGGGCAGACCCATTTCGTACGCCTGCCCGGTGAAGGACCTGGCCCGGCGACGAGTTTCCGTTCGGACTTCCTGGTCAACGGGCACGACTACGAGTTCGCGGTGACCACCGTGGCCGGTTATAAGGAGAGCGCCCTGTCGGCCATCGCGACGATGCGGGCGACCGTGCCACCCCCGAGCGCCCCGACCGGGGTGCGCGCCGAGTCCCAACCGGACGGCCGGGTCACCGTGCACTGGGATCCGATCCCGTTCGTGCAGCTGTTCAAAGTCTTCGGGCGGGACCTCACTGCCGAACAGAAGCAGGCGTCGTCGGCCGGCGCGTACCCGGGCCTGAGCGCCACCATCGGCCCACTGCGGCACGGCCACCGGTACGACATCACGGTCGTGGCCGTCGGCGGCGGCGGTGACAGCACGCCCTCTCAGCCCGTACACATCATGGCCACCGTAGCCGAGCCCCCCGCACCCGGCCGGCCCACCGCCGAGGCGCAGGCCGACGGGTCGATCCACCTGGCCTGGCAGCAGGTCGCGCCGGAGATCGGCTACCGGATCTACCGCCGCGATCTGACCAGGGGCGAGACCTGGTGGGGGCCGCCGGGCCTGGCGATGGGCACCGCCTTCGACACCGGCCCGCTGACCCATGGCCACGAGTACGAGTTCGCGGTCGCCGCGGTCAACGATGGCGGGGAGAGCCCGTGGTCGCCGACGGCGACCGCGCAGGCGAATGTTGCCGCCCCGGACGAGGTGCCGGCGCGGCTGAAGGCCGAGGCCGGACCAGGCTTCGTCAAGCTGACCTGGCAGTCCACCGGCTCGGCCTGGTACTGGCTGTTCCGGCGGGACGTGGCCGCCGGCGAGCGGGAGTTCGTCCGCGAGGAGGTCCCGGTCCAGGGCACCCGGGCGACCGTGCACAACCTGATCGACGGCCACGTATACGAACTCCAGGTGGCCGAGTTCAGCGGCGGCGACGTCGGGCCCAGGTCCAAGGCGGTCAAGGTGCGCCTCCCCGCGCTCATGCCGACTCGGATCGCGGCCCACAGTGACACAGTCGGCGCGGCCACCGTCACCTGGCAGGAGAACCGCGGCGGGCTGATGTACCGGATCCAGCTGCGGGATGCGAACGCCGCCGAGGACTGGCATACCGACCCGTTCCCGGTGTACGGCAACCGCTTCGAGACGTCCAAGCTGACCAGCGGGCACCGGTACGAGTTCCGGCTCGTGCTGCCGGACGAGTCGGTCTCGCCGATCGCCGCCACCACGGTGAAGTGACGAGCGCCGCC
The DNA here is from genome assembly GCF_040689425.1 of Actinoplanes sp. NPDC051475. Lineage (NCBI taxonomy): Bacteria > Bacillati > Actinomycetota > Actinomycetes > Micromonosporales > Micromonosporaceae > Actinoplanes > Actinoplanes sp. NPDC051475. Next base: position 3,342 of record NZ_JBFAZZ010000017.1, on the reverse strand, counting down.
CAAGCGGTCACCGCGGCAGTCGGGGGTGATTCAGTTGGTGTGGGCTGCAGCGCCGGCACGGTCCGGCTGGTCTTTCCGGTAGCCGGCGGGGTGGTTCAGCAGTCGCTCGGCAGCGGTGCCCAGCCGCCGCAACAGCATCCGGGCCACCGCGTGAACCAGATCGCGGTCGTGGGTCAGTACAAAGTCTCCACTGCCGTCGACGCCGGGCCGGATGCACAGCGCGACCCCGCAATGGGGGCCGACCACGGCCAGCACCGTTTCCACTGACTCCGGTCCGTCGACCGGCGCTGTCGCGATCCGTACCGAAGACGGGTGACTGCCCAGCAGCGTGGGCCCGGCAACGCCGACGAAGGCCGCGGTTTCCGCTACCGGCGCGAGCCTGGAAAGCCATCCCTGGCCGGTGGCCGGATCCGGGTACGCGCCGAGTACAACCGCGAATGAGCCGGTCCCGGCCGCCTGACGCCACATGTACTCGATCAAGCCGTCGAGCAACGGCTGGTCGCCGGTACGGCTGTGATGCCGTGCCGCCGCCATGCTGAACGGGGTGCCGGCCGGAAGGTGCAGGTCCGGTCGCGGCGGGCGCAGCCGTGCAGAGTGGTGGACTTGCAGGCCCGCTATGGCGCTGAGCGGACCGGGCCGGGCGAACAGCCAGCCCTGCCCCCATCGGGCGCCGAGGGCCTGCGCGGTCGCCACGTCCGCTTCGGTTTCGATGCCCTCGGCGAGCACGATCGCACCGGTTCGATCAGCGTAGGCGCCGGCCATCGCCGCGGTTTCGATGGTGTACGGGGAGTAGGGGTTGCGAAGCAAGTGCATGTCGAGTTTGACCACCTCCGGCTCCAGGAGCGGGAGGAACGCCATCGACAGCGGGTCAGCGCCGACATCGTCCAGGGCGAGGGCGCCACCACTGTGGTGGACCGTGCCGGCAATGTTCAGCAGCGACGCCGGGAAGGTTCCGAGAGCTCGCTCGGTCAGCTCCAACACGATCCGGAAGGACCGCTCGGCGCTGACCTCAGCCGCAAGCTCGGGCGTGACAGCGTTGTTCAGCACGCCCGGCTCGGCATTGATGAACACAAGCGGCGGCGTCACATCCCCCGCTGCCCGCGCGAACTGCACCGCCCGCGTGAAACAGAGCTGATCGAGCTGAGGCATCAACCCGGCCCGCTCGGCCGCGGCAAACAGCACGTCGGGGTACTCCACCGGCGACCCGGCCGGCCCCCGGGCCAACGCCTCGACGCCTACCACCGCCCTGCTGGCGAGGTCGACGATCGGCTGGTACAGCGGAAAAATCGCGCGTTCAGCCAGCACTTGGGAGATGAGCGCGGCGTCGCGGCCCGGGTGTTGGCCGGCCTCCCGATCTGTCGGGCTCATGCCACTCCAACCGTCGGGTTCGGTTGACTTACCTGCCCCCTATCGGCAGATCACGGCCGGACCTGAGCGGGGCGGCACATATTCCTCCGGTCGTTACACCATGCCTGCAGCAGTGCCTTGCCCCTCCGAAGCCGACCCACACTATTCTCGGTGGCGTTTCAAGCCACGTCACGGTCGCGGTAGGCGCGGGGAAGTTCCTCCCGCGGTGTGCCCGCGAGGACGCGGTTGCGTCCTGCGCGTTTGGCGGCGTAGAGGTTGCGGTCAGCGATGGCCAGCGTGGCGGACTGGCTGGGGGGCGAGGTTTCAGCGACTCCAGCCACGCCGATGCTGACGGTGACGGGCAGGTCGCTGGTGATGCCTTCCCAGTGGTGTGCGCTGACGACCTGACGGATGCCGTCCACCGTGGCGGTCGCGACGGCGACCGAGGTGGCGGGCAGCACGAGCAGGAATTCCTCCCCGCCCAGACGGGCGACGAATCCGTGCGGGGTGGCGGCGGCCAGGCCGGTTTCCAGCAGTTTCGCGACTTGCACGAGCACCTGGTCGCCGGTGTCGTGGGAGAGCTGGTCGTTGATCCGTTTGAAGTGGTCGATGTCGGCGACCGCCAGGGTCAGGCCGGGATCATTCGCGATCAGGGCGGGCAGTTCTTCGTCGACGTAGCGGCGGTTGCGCAGCCCGGTCAGCGGGTCGCGGCGAGCCTGCTCGCGGTACAGCTCGGCCTGCTCGCGGGCTTCCGCGGTTTCGAACATCGCCTGCCGGGCCTGCGCCTGGGCCTCCCGTTCCTGCGACCGCAGGCTCTCGCGGGCCTCGATGAACACCTTCAGCTCGGCGAAAGCGGCGGCGTGGTCGCCCCGTGCGGCGTGCAGGTCGGCCTGCTCCTCGTGCACCTGGACCAGGATGGCGTGCAGTCCGAGCTCGGCGGACAGCTCACGGCAAGCGTCGAGGTTCTGCTGGGCCCGGACGGCATCGCCCAGGCCCCGCAGGGCACGGGCCAGGGTGAGCCGGTAGTAGACCAGGTCGGCGACAGCCTCGACGTGTCCGGCCTCGTACCGGGCGATACAGGTCAGCATCGTCTGCTCTGCCTCGGCGTACTCGCCGTTGGCGGCTTGGACCTCGCCGACCGTGTGGAGGGTGGGGGGATCGAGCTCGAGGCCGTGCGCTTCGGCGTGATCGATCATCCGGCCGATCACCTGGCGGGCCCGGACGACGTCGCCGCATTCGTACTCGTAATGGGCCCAGTTGTTGAGCAGGATCGTCAGCAACTCCCGTTGCCGCGCCTTCTCAGCCAGCTCCCCGGCCTGCCGGTAACGCAGCCGGGCCGCGTCCATCGCGCCTGTGTCGGCCAAGGCGTCGGCGAGTCTGGTGCGATGCCAGATCTGCGCGAACACAGTGGCGGTCTCATCGAGCAGTTCGACCGCGCTCAGCGAATGCTCCAGTCGCTTGGCCGAATCACCGGAAAGCCTCTGGATCAAGGCGCACTGCCCGTGGGCGCGGGCCTCCAGCAGGCGGTTGCCGTGCTGGGCGGCCCATTGCTGCACGTCGTAGATCTCGCGGGCGACGCCCGCGATCTCGCCGGTCCGCACGCCCATGCCGGCCCGGCAGAGACGGGCGCGCATCAGAAGACCCTCGTCGCCCAACGCCGTAGCGTGCCGTTCCAGCTCGACCGCGGCGGCAAGGCCGGCCTCGGCGTCCGAGACGAATTGCTCTTCCATCGCCAACAGGGCAGCCGACAACACCTCGGCACTTGGCGCCTCGTCGTGCATGGGTGCACCCCCAGCCGTCTTCTACCGCTCCCGATCGGCCCGGGGCGTCATCCGCTTAGTCAACGATTGACTAGCTACCTGCCTCGGGAACCGAAGTCTTCTACTTAGCCGAGCTTGACGTTGAAGATCGGGTTCGCGGCCAGCTTGCGGAACGCGGTGAGGCTGGTCTTGGTGCTGTTGATGCTGATGTCGCGGTCGCCCTGGTCGTCGTGGG